>NZ_JBQFWY010000001.1:0-952321 GCF_056540565.1 Ruegeria sp. AM9 | reverse complement strand
GCCCGCACCGCGCGCGCAATGCAATAGGACATGGAGAACCGGGCTTCCATTTCGTTTTTGGGATGCGTGAACGGCATGTTCCGATAGTTCGCGATCCGCACCTTGACCGAGATGTCTGCGATGTTCCCGGGGTTGATAACCCCTTCGTCCCGCAGATCCAGCGCCATGTCGATGGCCATATGGCTTGAACCGCAACAGGCGAACCGCTTTGGCATGACACCAGCGGTTTCGATATAGTGGGGCATGTCGGGGGTTATGTTGAGATCGGCATATCCGCGTGGCTCTTTGCCACCGAAAAGCTCAAGAAAACCCTGCCCGCGCTCAATGATGTCGCCGTGTCCGGAAAGACCTGCCCGCGCGAGGCGGGCGGCTTCTATGGCATTTTTTGCGCCCATTCCCGCGTGGAACGGTTTAACGGGCGCACCGAACTGGGCCTTGCTGCCCGAGGCGAAGCTGACGGCCAGCGACATTGCGTGCACAATCCGCGCGCGATCGAACCCCATCAGATGCGCGACACCCGCCGCCGTACCGATGGTGCCGATTGTCGACGTGCTGTGCCAGCCAGCGGTGTAGTGAGAGGGCACCACACCCGCGCCAATCAGGCCTTGGACCTGCAACGCGACCAGATAGGCCTCGACGACCTGCGCGCCGGATGCGTTCAGCTCATCACTGAGTGCCAGCAAAGCCGGGACCGAAACAGCCGAGGCGTGGCTGAGCGCGGGGCGGAAATTATCGTCGAAATCCAGCGCGTGGGCTGCCGTACCGTTGATCGCTGCGGCAATTGCAGCGTCTGACTGACCGCCGCCAATGAGCCGTGCGGGGCCATCCTGAGTCGCCCCCGACAAATAGGCCTGTCGCACGCTGAGCGTCGCCGGATCGTCGCGCCCCAGATACATACATGCAACCGTATCCGTGATTGCGTCGGCTGCAAGCGCGCGCTGACGCTCAGTCGATTGATATACGATGCACCAATCCGCGATGCGCTCAAGAACGGTGCCCATGTCAGTTGGGCATGCTGGTCGGCGCCAGCACTTTTTCGACGACCTCGGCAAACCAGGCCGCGCCAACAGGCAGGACATCATCGTTGAAGTCGTAACGCGGGTTGTGCAGCGGCACTGGCTGCTCTCCGGGTTTGGTGGTGCCGATCCGGGCAAAGCAACCGGGGCGCGCCTGCGCCAAGAAGGCAAAGTCCTCGCCGCCCATCGCGGGTGGGCGCTTCATCATCACGTTGTCGCCGCCAACAACAGCAATCGCAGCATCCATGCCAAAATCAGTCGGCGCGTCCGCGTTGATCACGGGCGGATAACCGCGCCGGTAATCGACGGCGACCTCGGCCCCCATCGTTGCCGCTGCATTTTGGGCGACCTCGGAAATCAGCCTTTCGAAATCGTCCTGAACCTCGGGGGTCAGGCTGCGGGCGGTGCCTTGCAGTTCGGCCACTTCGGGGATCACATTGCCTGTTGTGCCCGCGTGAAACTGCGTCACCGAGATCACGCCGTTTTCCAGTGGATCGATCCGGCGCGAAAGGATGGTCTGCAGAGACAAAGCAACTTGCGCCCCGGCGATCAGAGGGTCGACGGTGTGATGCGGGCGCGCGGCGTGTCCGCCCTTGCCTGTGACCTTGATCGAAAACCGGTCGGACGCGGCCATAGTCGGGCCTTTGACCACGCTCATCACCCCTTCGGGCAATAATGGGTCGTTGTGCTGGCCGAACACCATGTCTGCGGGGAACTTCTCGAACAGTCCGGCATCAAGCAGGCTTTTGGCCCCGGCCAGCCCTTCCTCGGCGGGTTGAAAGATCGCGTGAACCGTGCCCGAGAACCGGCGCGTCTGCGACAGGTATTTCATCGCGCCCAGCAGCGTCGCCGTATGCCCGTCATGGCCGCAGCCATGCATGACACCCGGCACGGTCGAGGCCCAAGGCACGTCTCCCTGATCTTCCATCGGCAGCGCGTCCATGTCCGCGCGCAAGGCCACGGCACGGTTGCCGTCACCTGCGCGCAGGGTGGCGACAATCCCGGTCTCGGTCAGGCGTTCAAACGGGATGCCCCATTCTGTCAGGTGCCGGGCGACGAAATCCGAGGTCTCGAATTCCTTGTACCCCAGCTCGGGGTGGGCATGGAGATGTCGGCGCCAACCGGTCATTTCGCTGGCAAAGGCGGCAATTTCGGCAGGAATGGCCATAAGAAAACCTCAAGCTTTGAAAAGGCTCCACCCTCTGCTTGTGTTCAAAAGCAGAGGGCAGATGCAGTGTTTGGGATCAGTCGTCCTGAATGGCGGCAAGCGCCTTGTTCATCCGGGCTTTTCTGATCCGCATGATGATCATGATCACCGTCAGGATCAGGATCGTCAGCGAAATCGGGCGCTGAAAGATGATCCAGAGGCCGTCATTGGCAAGTAGCTGGGTCTGACGCACCGCGCGCTCCATGCCGCCACCCAGAAGCAGGGCAATCATGAAGGCCGGGATGTTGTAGTGATAGCGCCGGAACAGATAGCCAAGGACGCCGAACAGAACCATGATCCACACGTCGAACAACGACGAGTGCAGCACATAAGCCGACGAGACGGAGATCATCAGGATCAGCGAATAGGTGATCCGCGCAGGCACTGCCAGAATGATCCGTCCGATCATGGGGCTGAACCAGAAGCCCACGACGAAGTAGGCGACGATACAGAACAGACCGGCACTAAACAGCGCATAGATCAGGTTGGCGTCTTCGGTAAAGACCTGCGGCCCGACGGTGATGCCATGGATCAGCATCGCACCGGCCAGCAGTGCCGCCTGCGTCGATCCGGGAATACCAAGGGTCAGCAGCGGGATCAGGTTCGCGCCCGAGGTGGCGTTGTTGGCGGCCTCTGACGCTGCAACGCCTTTGACCTCGCCATCACCCCATTCGTCATCGGGCTTGGCCTGCCGTCTGGCCTCTCCGAAGGACAGGAACGACGCGACCGAGGCTCCGATGCCGGGGAACATGCCGACCGAGGCTCCGATGAACATGGATCGTATGATCGTCGGCAGAACCCGCAGATAATCCGCAAGGCCGAAAGTGTCGTCGGGTTTGCTGACTTCGTTTTTCTGGTTCTCTTGATCCTTGTGCGAGGTCGCGCCAAAGTCTTTGACGTCGAAACGGTGGAACACTTCACCAACCACAAAGATGCCGATCAGTGCTGGCACCAGTGGTAAGCCATCCATCAGCGGCAACTGGTCAAAGGTCATACGCAAGTTGCCCGAGATGGGGTCGAACCCGACCAAGGCCAGAGTGATGCCGAACAAGGTGCTGATGATGCCTTTGATCATCGATTCACCGATGATCGACGAGATCACCACAAAGGCCAGAATATAGATCGTCACCAGCTCGGGCGGGCCGATTTTCACGGCGTAAACTGCAAGATAGGCCGCGCCAAAGATCAGCAGACATTCCGAGAAGAAGTCGCCCGTTGCCGACGCCGCCGTGGCAGCGCGCAGCGCTTTTACCGGGTAGCCCTTCCGCGCCAGCGGATGACCTTCGATCATGGTCGCAGCCGCGGAAGGGGTCCCGGGAGTGTTGAACAGAATTCCGGGGATCGAGCCGCCGAAATCCGATGATTTAGAGATCGTATACATCAGGATCAACGCGATCAGCGGGTCCAGATAGAACGAAAAGGGCAAAAGCAGAGCAACTGCGGTTGTACCGCTGAGCCCGGGGACGGCACCGACGAGAATACCCGCAACCGAGCCGATGATGGCGACAATCACCGCGCTGGGGCTGGTGATGAACGCTGACATACCTTCCAGGAATGGAGACATATTCTAGTTCCTTTTGATCGGTCTTCGGATGCGTTCAGAACGCGGCAAAGAAGTCTCGGCGCCATGTGGGCACCTTGTCGTTCAACCCGGTCGAAATCAGCGCGCCGTCGCCTTCGGTGATGCCCAGGAAAAAGAAGAACAGCAGGTAGGAAAACAGGGTGAAACACACCGCAATCGTTGCCTGCTTGCGACCGAATTCACCGGTAAACAGGCTGACCGCGACAAAGCCCACAACGGTCGTGGCGATGATGTATTCGGCGGCCCAGAAAATGATCGGGTAGGCACAGCCCACCAGCGCAATCAGGATACCGCGCCGTGTCATGAAGGGCAGATAGGCATCCGGGTCCTCGCGCTCTTCGAGACTGGCGCGCGCAGCGGGCGACAGGACGACCACGGCCAGCAAGATGACCGACAACACGATGATGGCCAAAGCGAAGGCAACTCCGCTGTCTTGTGCAATGCCAGCCAAACCACCAACCGACAGCAGATCATACGCGCCTGCCAGAAAAACAACGATCATGAAGAGTCCGAACAGGATCTCGCCGTCAAGCCACTTAGGCATCTTTCCCTCCCTATTTCCGTTGACCGAAGGCAGCGTACTGCCTCCGGCCTTGACCAAGACGCTCTTAGAGCGAGCCTGCGACCGCGTCGGTCGTCGGGCGCCATGCGTCCATGAGCGTTTTCATGTGCTCATGAGTTTGCGGACCGTCCATGAACACGACATTCAGGTTCGCGTTCTTGACTTTTTCCTGCGTCGCCGGGTCTTCGATGGCGAATTTGAACGCAGCCGTCAGTTCCTCGATCACCTCGTCCGGCGTGTCCTTCGGTGCCAGCACAAGGTAGGGCGCGGGCATCGCAACGAACTCGGTGTTCTGTTCGGCGAAGGACAGCATGTCGGGGGCCAGACCATCACGTTCTTCAGCCATGACACCGATGGCGCTCATGGTGTCGAGGTTGGCCAGATAGTGGTGCGTGCCAACCACGCCGAAGGCCACCTGATCGCCAATGATTGCGGCACGGGCCGGGGCACCGCCTGCAAACGGTACGTCCTGCACCTTGTCCTGCAGATCGTTGGCCAGCAGCCAGCTGGTCATGGCGACATCGGTGATCGACCCCTTGCCGGTATGGGCCCAGCGGAGCTGCTCGCCCGCCGCATCCGCGTCCAGAATGGCCTGTTTCAGATCGGCGACCGAGTTCAGGTTCCGCGCCTTGGGCGCAACAACAGCCAGGTTCGCCACGGCGACATGCGCCACCGGTTTGAAATCGTTCAGAACGTCAACGCCGGTTTCCTTGACCATGGTTGCAATCATGGCCGAGCCCGAGATCATCACGATGGTCTGGCCATCCGGCTTCGAAGGTTTGGTGAATTTCAGACCAATCAGCTGGCCTGCGCCCGGACGGTTCGCCACAACGATGGGCTGGTTATCCAGCGCTTCGGTCAAAGCCGGAGCGAAAATGCGGGACAGCGTGTCAAGTCCGCCGCCGGGTTTCGCACCCACAACGATTGTGACCGGCCCGTTCGGGAAGTCGTCGGCGGCCGTTGCCGCTCCGGCCATAGCGGCCAGCGCGATCGTCGCGCTTGCGGCTACGCTTTTGAGTGTTCTGTACATGGTGTTCTCCCTTGATTGGTATGCGCAGTTTTGAGGTTGAAGTAAGCACCTACAAAGCGGGTGAGCTTAAGCAGAATGTCGTCGAAGAAAATCTTGCCTGCCTCGGCACTGAACGGCACGTTTTCACCGTTGATTTTTGCGTCTTCGCTGATGTCTTCAGCATAAACGGGTAGGTTGATATCCAGATCCTCGAACTTGCCCTGATGCAGGGAAACCAGAGGGATGCCGTTCATTTCGCCTTTGCCCTCACGATACACGTCCTGCTGCTGGGGGCAGTCATCGGGGAACAGATAGCGGCTGAGCGAGCCCATCGGTTCGGTCCCGTGGCCTTTGGCGCGAATGCCAAACTCGGGCTGCGCGTGGTTCCACACGTCCTCGTCGAACTTGCCCCAGACATTGACAGACGGAATGATGATGCCGTGCTTGGCGCGTGCCAGACGAAGCTGATTGGCGATGATCCCGGAATTGCCGCCATGCCCGTTCAGGACAAGGATATTCCGAACGCCATCCCGAATGAGGCCATCCAGGATTTCCGAGAATACTGCGGCAAATGTCTCAGCCGACAGGGCGATACCCGCAGGCGCATTCTGAAAATAGGTGGCATGGCCAAAAGGCAGCGTTGGCACGGTGATGCAACCTGTTTCCTCAGCCAGACGCTTTGCCAGCGCATCGACCAGCCGGTAATCCCCCATGGGCGTATAGCAGCCGTGTGGTTCGGTCGATCCGACCGGGATCAGAAAAGGCGTGTCGGCAGCAACCGCCGCGCGCGCGTTCAAAATGGTGGTTGCTGCAAGATCGGTCATTGCGCTGTCTCCACGGTCACGGCGTATTGCGCCACCAGATCATCGGCACCGGACAAGGCGCCCAGGGTGGCCCCGGCTTTCATGTCCGCCCGACGTTGGGTGCTTGTGTTCTCTTTTGCCGCCGCTGCTTTGGCGAGCTCGGCAGCTTCGGCGCGGGGAATGCAGATCACTCCGCTGTCGTCGGCCATGATCAGATCGCCCGCATGAACCACAACGCCGCCGCAGTTGACGGGCAGGTTAAGGCTGCCAGCCGGTCCGGTCCGACGCGTGGTGATGGGCGAAACGCCGTAGGACCACACCGGCAGATCATGTTCGCGGATTTCGTCAGGGTCGCAAATCGGGCCATCGACAATAGCGCCCGCCGCGCCTGCCCGAACCAGCCCATAGGCAACATTGCCGCCAAGACAGGCCAGACGCGTATCCCCGGCACGGTCGATCACGACGATATCACCGGGGCGCACTCGTCCCGACGCATAGTGCAGAAGCGTGGAATCCGGGGTAGGCAGCCGCAGCGTTATGGCTGTTCCCATGATGCGTTTGTCCGCCTGACGCGGCGTGATGCGGTGATGATCCAGAAAGCCGGTCCAGGTCAGATGGCCAACCGTTGCGACCGAAACACCGGACAGCATCGACAAGATTTCGCCGTCGATCTGGTCAGGCATGGGGGCTATGTCGTAGTGTCCAGGCATATGTTCGAACATCTCTGTTATTTCGATGATTTGAAGATTTGTATCAGAACTGTGATTATCGGTCAATAATTTCAAATTCGACTATTTTCCGATGCCCGATCGCATGTTAAACAAGAGGAATGCGCACTGATATTTTGCCCCCGTCGACGGCCTCGACCGCCAAAGAGCCCATAACGAACCGGATCTATGATTCGATTCTCGAGGACATCCGGTCAGGAAAGCTTGAACCCGGGCAAAAGCTGAAAGTGCGTGAGCTGACATCCGAGTATGGCGGCAGCACCGGATCCTGCCGGGAAGTCCTGAACCGGCTTGCGGGCGAGCGATTCGTTCAGACCAAAGGCATGACCGGCTTCAGTGTCCGCGATCTGTCCTCCGAGGATCTGGTCGAAGTGCTCGACTTGCGAGATCAGTTGGAATCACAAGCCTTCGTTCAGGCGATCCAACATGGGGATACCGAGTGGGAAGAACGTATGGTTCTGGCGTTTCACAGGCTGGAACGGGAACGCGCGCGTGAAGGAACCTCACTGATCGAACGGGAATATTACCATCGGGAATTTCATCTGGCCCTGATCGGAGCCCATACATCCGAGTGGCATCAGTTCTTTATCCGGACACTGAGCCTGCATTCCGAGCGATACCGCCGTATTCTTCTGCCAAAGAGGATATTCGAGCCGGATTACGTGCGCGTGGTCGATGAAGAACATGATCAGATCATGCGCCTCGCGCTGGAACGCCGCGCCGAGGAAGCTGCGGAAGCATTGAAGAAGCACCGCTCAAGATCTCGAACCGATCTGCTTGTTGCATTGGAAGGTCGCTAGCTCTGGATCCGAACTGCCCAACCCCCACATAAAGTGAAACCGAAAACATGACCCTGCCACGGATTGCCCTGATCCATTTCCATCTGGAAAGTAACCGTGCCGCGCCGATAACCGCGCGCACGGATTTTGCCGCCCAACGCCTGGCCATCGGCACAGAATTCGCCCGCGACCTCGCGGAAAGGCCGGCCTTGGCCTCGGCGGGGATCAAAGGGTTCTCGGAGGACTTCGGGCCATTTGACCCTGTGCCGGTTTTCGCCGCGTTCGCGGGTGCGGGCGGCATGATGGACGGCCCGTTTTTCGACGAACTCCTGCAAGCGGTGCGAGACCATCTTCCGGCTGACGTGGATGGCGTCTATCTGGATGCGCACGGGGCCTGCATCGCCACCAATGACGAAGACCCCGATGGAACATTGATTTCCCTGATCCGCGAGATCGTCGGGCCGGGTGTTCCGCTGGCGGTGACGCTGGACTTACATGCCCATGTCAGCCCGGACATGATTGAAGGCGCAGACTTTATCGCAGCGTATCAAACCAATCCTCATGTGGATCAGTTTGAACGGGGGCAGGACGCCGCCGGGGCGATGAAAAGGCTTCTGAACGGAGAAAAGACAGGACGCGCATTGGTCCGCCTGCCCTTTATTCCACCGTCGACCACGCAGGACACGACAGGAGGGCCATATGGGCGGCTGATGAAAGAGGCGGTGGCACGGGCAGTCGACCCAATCTGGAACGTATCGCTTTGTGCAGGCTTTTCCGTCGGGGATTCGTCGAAAGCCGGCGCAAATGTCACCGTCACGGCAGACAACTCTGCAATCGCTCTCGAAACGGCGCGCGCGATCGGGCAGGCGCTTTGGGACGCACGTCATGAGTTCCGGATAAACCTGACCCCGGTTGACGAGGCGGTCCGCCTGATGTCCGATTTGGGAGCCTCTCGCATTTATGCGGACGTGGCCGACAACCCGGGCGGTGGAGGCCGCGGCAACACGCTCGCCATTCTCCGGGCCATGCTCGACGCAGGCGTCGAAAACGCTTTGGTCGGAATGCTCTTTGACCCTGAGCTCGCCGCTGAGGCAGCGGAGCAGGGCGAAGGCGCAAGATTTCAAGCCCGGTTCAATCGTTCCGAATCCGATGTGCAATCCGGTCGCCTAACGGCGGAGGTCGAGGTCGTGAAACTGGCCGATGGCCCGGTGAATTGCAGGCGCGGGCTCTATGCCGGTGGGCGGCAAGACCTTGGCCAATGCTCCCTTCTGAGGTGCCAGGGTGTGCTCATCATCGTCACAAGTATTCGCCGCCAACTGTGTGAACCCGCATTCGTCGAGCGTTTCGGGCTGAACATCGCCGATTTCCACACTATCG
The DNA here is from genome assembly GCF_056540565.1 of Ruegeria sp. AM9. NCBI lineage: Bacteria > Pseudomonadati > Pseudomonadota > Alphaproteobacteria > Rhodobacterales > Roseobacteraceae > Ruegeria > Ruegeria sp. AM9. The sequence goes on along the minus strand of NZ_JBQFWY010000001.1, from coordinate 943,258 downwards.
TCGTCAAATCCCGCGGCCATTTCAGGGCCGGTTTCGACGAGTTTTTCACGCCTAGCCACGTTGTGGAAATAGACGGTCCGGGCCTGACATCTCCAGAGTTGTCCCGAATAGACTTCAAGAAGACACCGCGCCCCATCCACCCGATTGATCCCGGCGTAAAGTGGGCCGCCAAAGCTGAAGGGTTCGCTGCAGGCGAAACATATTGAACCGATGAGCCGCAGACAGACACGATATGACTCGATCGGCCTCACCAAAGTAGTTCACCTTGATTGTCGGTATGTTGCTGGCCCTTTTTATGCATCGTGACGACGGTTTCCGGCCTTGCGAACGATGGCCTGAGCGCTAAGCGATCATTTCGGGTTTAGTATTTCACCCATCGTTCGATCAGGACTTGCGCCTAACGCAGGCTGCAGAAGACCTCCCCACTCAAGAACTCCTTGCGGAGTTGCGCGTTGAAGCTTTCGCCATATCCAGTTCCTCTGAGGGTTTTCTAATTGTTTCTATGTCATCTTGGTACCGACAACTACCATCCAATCCTGAACGAACTTACCGGTGATCTCCGGGCTACTACCTGACCACGAGACACGTGGGTTCAATGTAGTTGAAAGAAAATAGGAAACCGTCCCTCGCCCTGATCGGGTGGGTAGTCACTACTGGGGCGAGCTACAAGCTAAATGTCCGCTTCTGCGCTGGGTCCAAGTTGCTCTCGCGTGCACAGCGAACGCCCGCTTTCCGCACTAGGGGTCGAATCCAGAGCCTCCAGACCTCGTGCACCATGGCAGTTCTTGGAAACTAAAAAACAGCCAACTTGGTTTAAATCCACCAGCATAACCGCCAAATTTGGTAAAAGTTGCGTTCTTACCCGACAAAAATTGCGTTTCAAGCCGGACAAGTTCCGATTCACGCCAGACGACATACTAAGGGAAAATCATGGCTGTGCAGGCAGTTTGCAGCTAGCCAGTCTCACCCAAAATTCCCTGAAAACAGGGATTTTTACAGGGAGCTTGCTCAAATTTTGCGTTACTTTTCGTCCGCAGACCTGAAATCTGCAAACAGACCAGTGACTTGTAGACGAGTTCCCGGGATATCTAAACAGGGAATCTTTTGTGCCTTTTCAATGAAAACTCACGGTACTGCAGGGAAAGGGTAGCGGACGTTTCCGCCAGTCTTTAAGGGCTTAGTTTGCCGTCCACACTTTTCTGTCGCAGGGTCTTGCAGCTCAGACCTAAAAAGCAACCAAGCGTGGTGCTCGATATCTTGCCAGTTCTCGGGTTTCGGCAGTGAACGATTGGATAGGGCTTCACTGTACTCGTTGGGACGGCGCTGGGACGCATATTTCGGCGACTCAGGGGGGAGACAACGTATGGTGCCTTGACACGCGGTGCAACGGTTGACGATTGAGGCGAGGTAGTTCGTCCGTGCAGCTGTTGCTGCGATTCACGAAATGTCGTTCAGACCTAGCGTCTGTTTTTAGTTACACCAAGCTGTATATAATATCCCAAAGCTTTGAGCATGTGAATCCCATTTTATTGAGCGCCAAATCCAAATAGGATTGGGCGCTCAAACTCACCGCATGGACCTTCCGTCGAGGCGAAGAAAATGCGTCCTGCTACGAACACAACCCATGAACGCGTCAGCCAAGAGAGGATCACCAATGTAGTCATACCACTCTTACGGTGCCCGCTGTGAGATCATCGACGTTGAGCTGATCGGTCTTCGGTGACTTCGAAAACTCAACTAGTTCCTGCTTTTTCATAGGGCTGAGCGTGAAGTCCTTGACCAGAACAAAGCTCTTAACCGGACAATCTGGTCTCTCTCGCGTCTATTGGGTTTGTTTAAAATACACCTGTATTGGTGTCTCTCCGTGCATCTTAGCCCACTCAGCCTTGCCACGCTCTTGGACAACCTCATCAAGAGAGCTTTCGCCGAAGATCACGGTAAATTTGATCTCATAGTCCGGTTTTGTGATGCCATCAATTTCGGGCACATCAGCCCCTGTAACTTCTACCTTCCGCTCTATCATGTCCCCGTCCACTAGGCGTTGGTTGGAATTTCTCGGTCACGCTTGCGCACGCATGGCATGCAGCCGGTCATTATCTTCGAACCACTTGTCGATCTGCGCCTGTACCTGCTCTATGGCTGCCTCGGGTTTCGAATGGAGAATAAACCTCGACGAATGACCCGGACGCTCGGTTTCGGCTTCCCGATCTGACCGGCTTTCCGGTCGTGAACTACGGCCGCCCGGAGACCCTTCTGGCCTTCGCTTGTCTACTTGATTGCTCAATTTGAGCTACTCCCCAATGTTTGGATAGATTTCCGTGTAAGTTAATCTACTCTCTGCTCCTGGTAATCTAGTTGATTTCTTGTTTCTCTAACCACTAAACCACGGCGGGTCGCTTGCCGCCATGGGCATTGTGGGTGCCTTTCTGATTGTATTGCCCATTTTTCCAAGCAGATATTCGATCCTCGAAATCTATATCTACTGCATTCGGGATAATGTGATGTACTTACACAAGTGAACCAGAGCGCTAGTTACTGGATCCACTTGAGCATTTTTCATTAAGCCGAGCGTGGAAACGGTGTCGTGGAGGTCCCAAAACGACCAAATGCGGCGTTAATCCAGAGCCTGGAAAGTTCTCTGGAAACACCAGCTCTGCTCGCAACCCGATTGCAATCTTCCGCAGAATAGGGCCAAAGTCCCACTGAGACTTGTTCACGGCCTTGTCCTTTCGACCCTAAGACGATCGGAGATGACCCAATCATGCGATATATTCGGATCATTCTTGCGTCGAAAACGCCAGCGATATGAGTGAGGCCGAATTTCTCCATCAACTCTCCACCGGCTAACATTATGGCTCCTGCAGTGTGTGGACTCGCTGCGCGCGACAGGCAGAAACGGGTTACTTCCCAAATCCGTGGGTCGCACACCGGAGAGCCGCCGGTAAGATGCCCAAACACATCATTTATCATTACAGGACCGGTCGTAGGTAAAACCCTCATTGATCCGCCATGGCTACCATCAGTCTCTTCCCAGATTACGTATAGCGGGTTCAGTTCATCGTATTGGTCTCTTTCTTCTCCCCGAGAATTAACTTGAACGTCCCAACCCAACCTTGTTTTGAATTGATCCGCTCTATCCTTGAACATCCCCTCAGACAGCAATGAATACCTGTGCAACTCGTCTGCATAAACATACCTGAGCATCAAACTCACCTCCTGATTCTGTGACGGAAACAAGTGGTGCTGGATCGTGGTTAAAAGTTCGTCAGTAACCTGTGAGACAGGTAGGGTCTTGTTTACTTCTGATGACTGGAAAGAGCCTCACGAACGATGCTAAGTTACTAACGCCCACGCCAGTGGGTCGTTCAAGAGGAACGCGACGACCGCGTTGAGCACGTTTTGGAAACAAAGCTGTAGCATAAGCCAGTTTGAGCGAGCGCAATCGTATATATTGTGCTTATTGATCCCGAAGTACATAGGAATGGTCGCGAAAACTTGGACAATTTACCATTTGTTAATGGAATCGATTCAAATTGGACACAGTTGTGGCAATGGGGATTTTAGTGATGGATGAAAGTTTTTTGCATCGCGCCACTGACATAGAGTTGAGGCTGGAGGCGGAGGGGATGTTTCTCACTGCCGAAGCGATCAGGCAAGTTGTTAATACATACGTATTGGAGCATCCCGAGTACACGATGACGTGGAATGGTAGAAAAACATCCGAGAAGCCGTCAGATTTAACCGAGCGTTAACCAAAACACCTTGTAGTTGTAAAAAACTTGAGGTGTTTCATGAAAACTAACCATTGGTTCGTCGCAGCGGTATCGGAGATGGTCGATGACGCAAAGCGAGACAACCTTTTTAATGTCTTAAGTGGACTGCGCACGGCTCTATCTGTATTCTGCGATGAATCTGGTTTAACTGAAGAAGAAAAAAAAGCTGTTTGTGCCTTGATGCAGGAGAATACAAAAAAACTAGAGAGTGTAATTACTAGAACTGAAGCCTCCTTAATGCTTGACTAATATGGTTAATGGCAAATCTAATATTTTTTTGGGGGGAGTGCATTAGTATCTCCCAAATTTTAGTGTTCTTTAAGTGCTCCATGGTCCGATAACCTTGCCGACATAATTTGATCGCAAGTAGGAAAATCAATCCGCACACGGTGTCAAGCGGTTTGGGGGATTTGCGGTAGCGCTCCTTTCTTAGAATGGAATTCGGAGGAAGCGCTGCTTTCAAGTGTTAGTTGAATTTTTTTGAATACATCCAATATACTTACTGCAACTGCCCAGAATTCGTTAAAGCTAAGCTGGACACCATTTTGAAAGGCGCCCTTGTTAAACAAGGAAACTAAATGAGAGAGAACTAAGATTCTTTGTTGCTGATCGAAAGGATTTTCGAATTCGGATTGGTCCAGAAAGATTGCTACATCCTCTGCGATTTCCATCGAAGTTATCGTCAATTTCTCAACAGTTTGAGGTGTCTTGAGAATTTCAATAAGTACGCTCATTGCGATGACGTCGAAGAAATTCGGCGCTACCACAACCCTGTGGCAACCAAAGTTCAATTGAGCGCCAAAGTGCGGTTGCAGAATTTTCCAAGCAGTCTCGATCTCCTTAAGGGGTTTTGACAACACCGGAGCGATATCTTTGATATCAAAGGGGGTTGTTGTAGGGCAAAACAATTACACGACCTTTCGTTCAACGCAACCAACTTATGAACTCAAAAAAATAACGACAAATTAACATACCTTTTTGCTTAAAAAATATTTCACGTGGCGCGCAAGGTTGGCCATTGGAAAGGTTTCTGCTTAAGGTCATGGTCAAAACGTAAACATACCATTTTAGGATAATTTTAACGCTCGCTAACGTTACTTGGGTTGTAGTTTCGAATCTTTGCTGCAACGAGGCGGAAGGTATGAAGGCGAGTTTTCTGGCATTGTGCACGATTTTCACGGTTCCCTCGGCTTCGGCGGAATCCATTAATTCAAGCTTTTTTACGAACGATTTCTTTGGGGATGGCAGGGATCGCTGGCGATCCGCGAGTTATACAATTTTCTTTGGCTTTGAGGGTGATAATACAGGCGGAATCGCTCATGACCTCCGCGCCCGTGCGGAAATTATTTCTCCGTGGGGGGCAAGAGATCAACCGACAAATGGCGACCGACCTTACGTTGGGATGCTGGGGTTCGGGATTTTCGCCAACGACAGCTACGGGGATCTGCAATACAGCGCTGGTGTCGAAGTGCTTTTTACGGGCGAGCAGACGAACATAGCTGACTTTCAACAGGGTTTTCACGACCTGACAGGAATTGCTGGTTACTTGCCTGAGGATATGCCGCATGAGCATGTGGGCGATAGGGTAACAAGCATGGTGTCGGCCGAAATCGCCAGAGCTTACACATTGTCAGATAGTTTTTCCGTTAGGCCATTTGTCGGGGCTCAGGCCGGATACGAAACTTTCGGACGCGTCGGAGTCGACCTGCTTATTGATGGTTATGCCAATGCCCAACGTTACGTTCGTGACCCAGTTTCTGGGTTCCTTCAGCCTTCTTCTCCGGAGCGGGTGCATAGGATGAACGATATGTCGTTTCTGTTGGGGGCCGACTACACGTATGTCATTCATAGCGAATTCTTTCCGGATTGGTCAAATGTCGAAATGACCAATTCACGTATTAGGGCGCGGGCAGGAGTTCAGGTTCGGATTCGCAAAGTTTCAACTTTCTTTGGATTTACTTATCTCAGCAAAGAATTTGAGTCACAGGTCGAAAGCCAAACGATTGGTGTTTTATCTCTCGAATTCCCTTTCTGAAATTGGTCCTTAAGGAAACGTTAGGTAGCGTTTCTTATTCTCATCCCGATCCCGCGAAACTCATGAACGCAACACTCTTTATCAACAGGACGACAGTAATGATGGAACAGGCTGTGAACGGCAAGCGATCTGGCTCTTTTGGCAAGCAGTTGAAGAAGCCTTTATTATATGGCGCCTATGTGGCAGTGGCTGCCTGCGTTGGAGGCACGGCTTCAGCCAGCGATAAGCCCAGCGGCCTATTCTCAAAAATATTTCCTCCGGAAGCCTGTGTCGGAAAAGTAGACTGGTCTCAGGTTGGATTGTCTGACGGCAGACTGGGAGTAGAGGCGAGCTATTTCAATGTATACGAGCAGCTTTGTGCGCGCAGGTCAAAAAAACCTGACAAGAATGCGTATTTTGATGCTTACCGTGAGGGCACACGGTCGTATTGCACACCGGAGAATATTTATCAGCTGGCTCGTCGAGGCGCAGTCGCGACCGGCGCGTGTGAAGATACCGCCGAGATACGTAAGGCCGTTCAGGATGGATTTGCAAATCTACTTGAGTAGCGGGCAAGGGGAGCAGTGTCGCCACCTTTGTCACTGACAACTGCGTATTGCCCAAGGAGGCTTAATTGCCAAATTACTGAGTGGTCTAAACAGCAGATAACTTTCCTCGAAATAGGGTCAGGGTTCATAAGCAGTAGATGACGGTTGCCGCGAGAGCGATGGCGGGTAGGAAGATCTTGGGGCATAGATCATAGCGTGTTTTCATGCGCCTCCAGTCCTTTAGCCTGCCAAACATGATTTCGATGTGGTTTCGCCCCTCGTATCGTCGCTTGTCAAACTTGACAGGTATCTTGCGTTGCTTGCGGCCGGGGGTGCGGGCGCGTCTCCCTTTGCCTTTTAACGCGTCTCTGAACCAGTCAGCATCGTAGCCGCGATCCCCTAGCAGCCATATGACGTTTGGCAGACTGCTAAGCAACGCTCTTGCGCCGAGATAATCGCTTCTGCGTTTGCCGCCCCAAGTGCCAGCAGTATTGACTCTGAAGGTATGTGATCGAGTGCGAACTTCTGTATCTGCTTGGCCTTACTTGCTTATGCGCCCCAAGCGCTCTTTACTTTCAGACGAGTATTGCTTGGGCACAAGAGCCAACCAAGAAGCGAAGTCAAGCCTGGTCTTGAACTGTGACATGTCTGGCCCAAAAAAAGGGAGAGCATGGCCATCTGTGCGTCGTTCAGTCAATAAAGATTGCCCATGTCACCACACCATTATTCAAGCCGTGAATCACGCAGCGCCGTGAAAACTGGTGCATCCTGACCCTACTCGCCGTAGACTGCGCGCGGTACTTCGGTATCCGGCATAGTCATCTGGAAATTCCGGCGAACAGTCTATGACTTAAGCGGGCTTGCTACTGTTTGGGGTAAGGCCGAGTAGGTACACTGAATGCATCCCCAATTTTTTAGGAGACTGGTGCTGCGGCGCAAAATATTCTCGAAAGCAATTAATACTCAAGAGTTGCAGTCAGTAAAACACTGAAGAAAAACTTACTAAAAATAGTAAACTATTATCCAAGATTAACAGGTAAGTTTTCTGAACTGATTCTTTGAAAAACTAGGTTCACTCTCGCAAGGTGGCTTCAGAAATTCTAACTGGGGCTGGGTAGTGTTGTGAGGGTGAGATGGTCAATTACAGCTATGAATTAACTCCGGGCGCAGTTTCAGAAACGGTCAGCGAGGATCATTTTGGTGCCAATTTTCGAGGTATGTTCCCGAATATCGGCGAAGCCTTCGATATGCTGGGTGTTACACATTTGCGCTATCCTTCAGGCAGCGCCCAAAAGGAAGACATTACAAATCTGGTTGACGGTCAGTTAAACGATAATTTGACTGAGTTTTTAGATTGGGTCGCCGATAGAGGGACGACCTTCACTTTGAGCATTCCGGTTGGGGAGAAATTGGCAAATCAGTCTGAAATGACGGAATTTGTCAAAGCGGTATATGACCAACTGGGTCCAAACGGGCATCTTTTGACGACAATAGAAATCGGCAACGAGTATTGGAGTTTTCAACAAGCATCCGAGTATGGCAGAGATGCAGCACAGGCGACGCAGTATCTCGCTAGTGCTTACGAGGCATACAGTGCCGAAAACCCGACATCCGATTATGATCCCAAGATCCTGGTGCAAACAGCGCCACCGTGGCACGTTGGGCCGGATAGCACGATGGACCAAAAGAACAAAGAGATCATTGAGCATTTCGATGCCAACAAAGATTTGTCGGATGGATTTCAGTCAACGGTCGCGAGTGAAGCGGTCGACGGAGTAGTTTCCCACTACTATTTCTATGAAACCTACGGAGCGGATAATACCTTTTCCGACGGTTACTACGAAAACCGGGAAATCGGGTCACGGCCGGATATGTGGTACAAGTATTTTGAACAAGAATTGGATTATCACGTTACCGAATGGAATGTTCAAAATGCCAATATTACTCAGCAAGGTCTGAAGGCGGCGTCTGTAATCCTTGAGATGTTCGAGACCATGCTGGAATCCGGGGTGGACGCAGCGGAAATCTGGTCGGTTCTGAATAGAAACTATAATTCATTTGCTGGTGGCATTACAAAGGATAACCGGGTTCATCCTTCACCTGCTGGTCAGGTATTTTCCTGGATGAGGGAGAGCTTGGTTGACGAGGATGGTGTCGGGCTCTCTCTGCTAGAATTGGGAGGGCTGCCTGACAATCACCGCCCAATTGAAATCAATGCCTTTACCGGGGGTGGGAAAACCGTTCTCTACGTGTCTAACAGAACGGAAGAGTTTGGGGTGTCAGTTGACTTGGACCTGAACGAACTGGTCGAAGGAAAACACATCGTATCCGTTCGAAAAATTGGAATTCTCGATGGTAGTGCTGACGGTATGAGTGACCGGGCCGAATACGACGAGAATGGTAGGCTGGTTCCTAATTCTCGCAATAAGCTCCGAGTTATCGATGAAGCCGAAAAGCTAGCCTTGGAAGCGAAATTCCAAAACTTGTTTGCATTGGGGGTGATCAGCCCCAGGAAAATTTCTTCTTATGAAGAAGGAACTTATCGAACCTATCTTCCGCCGCCGTCCACCATTCTTTTAAAGCCCGGATACACCCCCGAAACGGCGACCAGTCTTGACCACTATTACTTTGCTGGAGAGACCGACGTTACGGTGGAAGTCGAGCAATTCACATTTGATGATGCGGGCGATGTGGATCTTGAATTGGATCCTTATGAAGTCGTGGAGATCACTATAACCCCATATGACCAAGTAGTTGGTTCCGAGAATAGTGACGCAATAACGGGATCGGATTCCCACGAGGAAATTCAGGGGGATGATGGAAATGACTACATCGACGGCGGCGGAGGAACTGACTACGTTTCGGGAGGTGATGGTAATGATATTCTCGTTGGGGGAGTCAGCGATACCATTGGCGACACACTATTGGGTGGAGCTGGCAATGATATTGTAAATGGAGGTCAAGGGGCAGATGAAATTTACGGCGGTGAAGGTAATGACCGGTTGTTTGGCGGCGTAGGTGAAGACGAAATTCTTGGAGAGAATGGTGACGACTACGTTGATGGAGGCGCGGATGACGATTGGTTAGATGGTGGTGTTGGCCGGGATGTAATAATGGGCGGTCAAGGTAACGATCACATCAATGGGGGCGCGGATGATGATGTGCTGTTCGGAGGGGTGGGGGACGACACCGTCGCGGGCGGGGAGGGCAATGACATTTTGGAAGGCGGCGCTGGTGACGATATGCTCGACGGAGGCCTGGGTGATGATTTGCTTATCGGTGGCGAAGGGGCAGACGTTTTTGTTTTTCGACCGGGCGAAGGCCTTGATAGTGCCTACGACTTCGAGCAGGGCGTGGATGTTGTTCGGATCGAAGTCATGGGCGCGAGTTACGAGGACTTAACACTAACTGAACACGGCAACAGCACTCTCGTCGAGCTGGATGATGTTCCTATAGCAATCCTGGGAGTGTCACCGGACGTTCTTGTTTCTGATGATTTTCAGTTCATTTGAACAAGATCAATTGCTCTGCTCCCTGAAAACTGCATCGTTTGAAGCTGGAGTTTTCCGCTAAGTTTTCCTGGCTGGAAAAGGAGCGGAATCGCATGAAAGCATCGAAGTTCACGGCGGCGCAATGGGCGTTCATCTTGAAGTAAGGCGAACAAGGCACGCTGGTCGCGGATATCTGTCGCAAGGCAGGGATCAGTCCGGCAGCGCATATAAATTGTAAGAAGAAGTACGCAGGTTCGCTGTGTGATGCAATGCGCCGACTGAAGGCACTTAAGGGCGAGAATACCCTGCTGTAGAAGGTCGTTGCGGACCTGAAGTTGGATCTGGAAATGCGTCAGGACGTTATTCGCCGAAAACGCTGAGGCCTGAGGCCGCTCAATTCCTCTGTCGTTTCCTGTTCGGGATTTAGCTTTGGTTCGCAGATGTAGAGCGTTGTTAGCGATTCCAGATAAACTCTAAAAATCTAAGAAAAATGACACTCTAAATCCCCAGCTTTTGCAGCTACATTGTCTGGCTGTTAATTATTGCGCGCTATCTTATTTGCAGCTTCGGTGTGGTTAGGGGGGCTTTTAATGATTGAATATGAAAGGACATTGACGACTGGATTCGTGAATTTTGATCACGGAATTTGCGATTTGGTCTCAATTGAGTTTGGAGCGGGAACTTACCTTTACAGCACTTCCGGTCCTGGCGGTGGATTGGTGGTTTGGCAACTGAATAACGGTGATGTTCCCACCTTCTTCGATTCCCAAGTGTTTGATTCAAGTATTTCGCCAGATGGCGGCCTGACAATAGAATTCGCGAACTTGGGTAGTGAAGACTTACTTGTTCTGGATATCAGCTCATCGGGGTCAATTTTTGGATATAGTTTAGAGCCGACTGGAATGATCGGTGAGACGCAGCAGTTTCAATTGCCGTCAGAAGGCGGTGGAACCACGTTGTTGGCTAGCTACTCTTCTAATGACACCGAGTTTATCGTCGCAGCGACAGACGGTGGAAGCCGAATTACTGCGTACCAAGTCGGACCTACCGGCACCTTTACGGAAGTGGACGTTGAAATCGGACGGCCGGCGTTTTTGGATACAGTCGAAACTGCCTCCAATACGGTGGTTGTAACGGCGGATTCATCAACGCACTCAGTGGTCACATTCCAAGCCGACACCGAAACAGGAGAACTGACCCAAGTAGACAATTCCGATGCGACTTCGCATTTGGCGCTGAACACTCCGACTTCAATGGAAGTAATTCAGGCGTATGGTAGTTTTTGGGTGCTTGTGGCGGGATCGGGCAGCAACTCCATTTCAGTGATGGAATTGGGCTCCGATGGAAGTCTTTTGCCTACAGATCATGTGCTCGACAGTTCCGGCACGAAATTCAATTCTATTCAAGATATCGCCGTGACTAGTGTTGGTGATCAAGTTTTTGTTTTCGCAGGGGGTGAGGATGACGGAATAAGCCTGTTTGCGCTGGTTCCGAGTGGTCAATTGGTGCATTTGGAAACAGTGGAAGGCACTGCTGAAAATGGGTTGGTAGGTGTCGATACTCTCTCGGTCGCTCAGGTCGGCAATGAATTGCAAGTGTTTGCGGCCGATCAGCAACAAGATGGTGTATCGCAATTCTCTGTGTCGTTGGACAACTTGGGAAGTGTCATCGAAGGCGACAGTATTCAATCAGGGACAAACGGCGATGACATACTTCTTGGTATGGGTGGTTCAACACTTCTCGCCGGGGGCGGGGATGATGTGCTGGTCGCTGGAAGTGGGACTACGGTCATGGCGGGCGGTGAGGGGGCCGACATTTTTGTGGTTCAAAACGGCAGTAGAACTATCATTGTCTCTGATTTTGAAGTGGGGGTCGACAGGTTAGATTTGTCTGATTTCGGGCAGCTACGTTTTCCAAGCCAGTTGGATTTCACATCTACGGAAGACGGAGCCCAAATTGACTTTCTTGGTCAAACGATAGTTCTCCAAAGCGCAGACGGCGGGTCGCTTTCACAATCTGACGTTCTTGGGGATTTTTTTGATGCAGCTGTTCGATTGCCGAATGGCCCCAACGAGAATTCTTCTGATACAGTGAGCTCTTCTGGAATAACTGGAGCGGTAACGGTCAGCACCGCTGAAGACAATCCAGGCATCCGGGATGCAGAAGTTCATTTCATTCAAGACGGAAGTGCGCCCATTGTCGTGCAAGCTGATAGTCAGGGTTATTTTGACCTGCAACTACCGGTTGGTTCGGAACAAGGCCATATAAAAATCATAAAGTCCTACTCTACTGGAAGCCAAGAAATCAACGCACTTGACGCCCTACAAGTGCTACGCATGTCGGTCGGCTTAGAGCCAACTTGGGGAACCGCTCAGCCAGAAAACTACATTGCGGCAGATATCAATAAGGACGGGTCAGTTAACGCTTTGGATGCATTGGATATTCTGCGCGTCTCAGTGGGGTTGCCGGTAGAAAGTGATGCGGAGTGGGTCTTCTTAGATTCCAAAACCGATATTTCGGAGGTAACCGCCGACGCAACGCACTATGATCCTAAAATTTCAGTAGTTGCGTTGAATGGGGATTTTTCAGTTGAAACAACTTCTATCCTTCTGGGAAATGTAGAGCAGTTATAATTAGGTGAGTGTTCCATTGCCCATCGTTGTTTCTGCGGTCTTGTCAGAAGAACTTGGGTTGAGGCGGGCAGGGGGCTTTTGTAGCCTTGTTCCATGCATAAATGATCGCCCTTCAAGTATTTCAAGACCAGCCCAGAGGTCATTCGTCTAGGCTCAGGACTCATAGCCAATAGATGACCAAAGCTGCGAGAGCGATGGCGGACAGGAAGACCTTTGGGCATCTGTCGTATCGGGTTACGACGCGTCGCCAATCTTTCAGCCTACCGAACATGATCTCGATGCGGTTGCGTCGTTTGTAGCGCCGCTTGTCGTACCGGACGGGCTTTTTTCGTTGCTTCCGGCCAGGGATGCAGGCGCGTATTCCCTTGTCTTGCAAGGCTCCTCGGAACCAATCCGCGTCATAGCCGCGATCCCCGAGCAACCAGTCAACATCCGGAATACTGCTCAGCAATGCCCGCGCTCCAATGTAGTCACTGACCTGCCCGGCGGTGACAAACAGGTTGAGCGGTCGGCCTTGGCTGTCGCAGATGGCGTGCAGTTTGGTGTTCATACCGCCCTTCGTCCTGCCGATCAGGCGGCCTCGCCCCCTTTTTTGACGCCCAAGCTGGATGCTGTGCGGTGCGCTTTGAGGTAGGTCGCGTCGATCATCGCAGTCTTTTCCTCACCGTGATTGGCGGCCAGACCGACCATCATCGAAGCGAAGATCCCTTTGTCGCTCCACCGCTTCCACCGGTTGTAGAGCGTCTTGTGCGGCCCGTATTCCTTGGGCGCGTCGCGCCAACGTAAGCCGTTGCGGTTGATGAAGATAATGCCGCTCAGCACCCGTCGATCATCAACGCGGGGCTTGCCATGGGACTTGGGGAAGAAGGGCTCAAGGCGCGCCATCTGCGCGTCGCTCAACCAGAAAAGATCAGACATGTTTACCGCTCATTTTTTCGAGCCGTGAATCATGCCACCAGCCGGAAATCAATGGATCCTGACCCTAGTCAGGATGCGCAGAGGGCGAGCAAAGCGATCATATGTGCGCTCGGTTGAAGCCCTTCTGTCAGAACAACAGGTCAGGCAGAAACAGGGCCAGTGCCGGGAAAAGCGTCAGGATCAGGATGGCAAACAGATGGATAAGCCAGTAGGGAACTGTTGCAACTGCCACGCGGCCCAGGCTGACCTCATTATTGGTTAGTGCGGTCAGGACTGACAGGTTCAGCCCGACCGGAGGTGTGACCTGTCCGATCTCAATGACGATGGTGATAATGACCCCAATCCAGATCGGATCAAAGCCCAGACCGGTTAGCAGCGGGAACACTACCGGCAATGTCATGATCATCAGGGACAGGCCATCAAAGAAGCAGCCCAGCACCAGATAGATCAGCACCACGATCAGCAACACGCTGTAGGTGCCCATCCCGCTTTCGGCCACGACCTCGAGGATCTGTTGCGGCACGCCCAGAATGCTGGTCGATTTCGCCAGAATGGTTGCACCCAGTACCAGAAATCCGACCGAGGCGAACAGCAGGACGGACTGATATACGGCCTCTACCAGCTTTCTCCAGGTGAGGTCGCCCCAGATAGACGAGATGATCACGGCCAGAACCACGCCAACGCCTGCGGCCTCAGTGGGTGTAGCCAACCCTCCGACGATGCTGCCGATGACCGCAATGATCAGGGCCAGCAGAGGCCATATTTGCTTGAAGCCCGCCAGAGTTTCCCGCAAGGGGAGCGGGGTTTCATCGCGGGGAGCTATGGCCGGGTTGCTGGCGCTTTTTACAAACAGATAGGCCATGAACATCAGACCCACCAGAAATCCGGGGATGATCCCGGCGGCAAACAGGCGACCGATCGAGGTCTCCGTGAGTGCGCCGTAAATCAGGAAGGACAGGCTGGGCGGGATCAGCAGACCCAGTGTGCCGCCACCTGCCAGACTGCCGACGATTGTATCCTTGTCATAGCCGCGTTTGGACATCTCGGGGTAAGCTACCGAGCCCACCGCCGCCGCCGTCGACAGGCTGGAGCCGCTGACCGCGCCAAACAGGGTGCAAACCGCGATGTTGGTGTGCAGCAACCCGCCCGGTATGCGGCGAAACAGCGGCGAGAAGGCGGAATAGGCCTTTTCGCTGATCCCGCTACGCAGCAGCACTTCGCCCAGAAGGATGAACATCGGAACAGCGCTGAGGGTGAAGGAATTAAAGACACTCCAGATCGCATCCACCGCCAGCGACGTGGCCCCGTTCGAGAAAAAGTGCAGGATCAGAAGCCCGGTCAGGCCAAGCGCGGCCCCAAGCGCCACGCCTGTCCCGGCGGTGGCGACCAGCGCGCCTGTCAACGTAAGCCAGAACGACATTCAGGGGCCTCTTTGATGGGGATTCATTCGATGTCAGCTTCGGCGTCGTCGACCCGGTCCAGAATGCCGACCAGGCGCGCCACAAAGATGGACATGGTTAGTGTGAGTGAGAGCGGCATCAGTGCCATCCACGGATAGAGCAAAATCCGGGTGGTCTCGGTCTTGAGGTTGCGTTTGAAGGCAAACTCGAACCAAGGGATGGTCTCGACGATCAGCCATAAGAAGAACACGATGCCGACCAGCAGGGCGGCGATCTGCAGGACTACATGCGCTTTACCTTTCAGTATGTCCGCCAGCAGCGAGACGCGCACGTGCTTGGCCCGTAACGTCACCATGGGCAGGCCGAGAAACAACGAGACGCTCAGCAAAAGTCCCACGACTTCTTCGGTAATGTGCAGCGGCGTATTGGCGAATTTTCGCATCAGAACGCTGGTCACGATGAGGCCGACGATGGCAATCATCCCCAACGCCGCCGCAGCAGCGCACGCAAGGGCCAGACGGTCCAGCCCCCGCGCGATCAAGTGTTTCGCGCTGTGCGCCATCCGAGGATCAGCGGCCCAATGCGGTCAGAACCCGCTGGCGATATTCAGGCGCATTGCCGCCGGCCTCATCCGCCAGTTCTGCCCAGATTTCGGTCACGTTGGACACAAACAGGTCGCGGTCTTCCTGCGAGAAGTCTTCGCCCCAGATCACGCCCTCTTCGCCCAGCTTGTCGCGCGCGGCCAGTTCGCGCTCAAAATCATCCTCATATTGGTTGGTGCGCTCCCACAAGGCATCTGCCGCGGTGGCAATCGCCGCTTTGGTGGCATCGTCCGTTGCGTCCCACTTATCGGTGGCGACGCCAATGACATAAGGGCCGGACGCCATCGGGTACAGGAAGGACGCGTATTTGGCGACCTCCTGCAATGAAACCGTATGTGCATAAAGCGCCGGGTAGAGCGCACAATCCACCACGCCGGTTTTAAGGGCCACATACATTTCTTCCTGCGGGATGATCTGCGCGGCGACGCCAAGACGAGTGAAGGTTTCAACCTGATCACGCGCCCAGACGCGCAGCTTCTTGGATTTTAGCGCGTCGATGGTGCGAACAGGTTCATCCCGGCAGAAGACCGAAACAGATAGCATCGGGATCGGGACATACCCCACCGAGGTCACGCCCCAGTCGGCAAACTCTTCTTCGTAGATTTCACGAACGGTCGGAATTGCCTTCTCGAATTCTTCAATCGAGCCAATTGTACCCTGAACAACAACAGAGCTGAGCGCCGGGGCATCGCGCCCCAGGTAATTCGCCCAGATCAGGCTCATCTCGACTGCGCCCTTGGGCAGGAACCGCAGAGTGTCCGTATTTGGCAGGCCCAATGATCCGCCGCTATAGAGCTTCAATTCACTCTCACCGCCCAGTGTCGCATTTACGTCTTCAACAAAACGTTCCAGTTCGGCTGTTTCGGGCCGGGTTTCTGGCAGGAAATTGTTGAAACGCCATTCCTCGGCGCTGCTTGAGGCGATTCCCGAAACAAAAGCGGCCGCGCTCAGGGCGGCGGTCTGGAAAATTCTCTTCATATTGGTCCCTCCTGAAGTGATGAACGTTTGACTCGTTGCGAAGCGCTTTGAATATCAATCTTGCGATTAAGGCGATCAGAGCGAATTTGATCTCTGGTTTGAGGTAGATAGGCGTTGTACCGGCTCTGCCGGTTGCAAGCATAGAAAGAGCGGGTGCGGTTTCAAGTCATGCCTGCATCTCGATCTCATTAAGCTGAAACATCATTGCAGTGCCGGGACCATTCGCCGTTGATGGACAGATGAGATGACTTTTTATCTCAGAATCTGACACCATGGATCCGCCACAACCTTTTCGGTTCGGCCATTTTTTGACCAAACGACGGGGCATATCGTCATGGAAACTGTCAACACTAATTGCGGGCCTGAAAATCTAACAATGCTTGGGTTCCTTTCACAGGTGGCTTCGTTTCAGGGGGCTGGTTCCAGCTGAGCCTCCCCGACTGAACTGGTCCACCGTTATGCTTAGGAAACGGAGGACCACGAATGGCAAACAAGAGACCAAAGCCCGAAGAGATTGTGTCGAAGTTACGGCAGGTTGAAGTGCTGATGGGGCAAGGCATGCCCCGTCTTGATGCGATCAGGCAGATCTGCGTTGTTGAACAAACCTATTACGGCTGGAGAAAGAAGTACGGCGGAATGGGTATAGATCAGTTGAAGGAACTGAAACGGCTTCAGAAAGAGAACGAGCGATTGCGGCGCGCGGTGTCTGACCTGACGTTGGACAAACTGATCCTAACGGAAGCCACAAAGGGAAACTACTGAGCCCCGCTCGTTGTCGTGCCTGCATTGATCATGTCCGCAGCCAGCTCAAAGTATCTGAGCGACGCGCCTGCCGCGTGCTTGGACAACACCGGTCCACGCAACGGCGCATCCCAAGAGGTCGCGCAGACGAAGACCGGCTGGTGGCCGACATGATTGAGCTGACCCGTCAATACGGCCGATATGGGTATCGCAGGATCGCTGCACTGCTGAGAGAGGCTGGCTGGTCTGTCAGCGATGGGCGGGTTGAACGGCTTTGGCGACGAGAGGGGCTGAAAGTGCCAGTGAAACAACCGAAGAAAGGACGGCTCTGGCTGAATGATGGATCATGTGTCCGGCTTCGACCGGATCACCGCAACCACGTGTGGTCGTATGACTTCGTTCATTGTCGAACCGACGATGGCAAAGCCTTCCGGACGCTGAACATCCTTGATGAGCACAGCCGGGAGTGCCTGGCGATTAGAGTGAAGCGCAAGCTGAACGCGGTCGATGTGATCGATGCCCTGACTGATCTGTTCATACTTCGCGGCGCGCCGAGTTTCATACGTTCTGACAATGGACCGGAATTTGTCGCCCAGGCTGTCCGAGACTGGATCGCCGCCGTTGGCGCCAAGACGGCTTACATCGAACCTGGCAGCCCTTGGGAGAACGGATACTGTGAAAGCTTCAATGGACGGATGCGGGATGAGCTGCTCAACGGTGAGATCTTCTACAGCCTGCGCGAAGCTCAAATTCTGATCGAACAATGGAGGAGACACTACAATACAAAACACCCCCACAGTGCACTGGGCTATCGCCCTCCAGCGCCCGAAACAATCATCCCGATGGATTACAGGCCGATGATGCACTAACAATCAAATTGGACCAGTCAGATGAGGCTGCTCAGGTTTTTTCGTTTTTTTGGCGTTCATGATTTGCTCCATTATTGCGCGATAGAACACCAGTTTTCTCCCACAGTCACACCGAAAAACTCTGTCGTACCGTGGGACAAAATGAAGGCGCTGGTATCGGCCTATGTACGCTTGTTCCCACAGCGCGTTATATGGGGTAGATTCCGGTAAGGGCTCGGAGCCGCCTTTTGCTGCATTTGGATCGAACAGCAGCTTAGAGGGACTCGTCCCAACTTTTCCAAGCCCTCTTGCTCCAATGAAGGCGGTCGGTGCAGTGCATAATGGCCGACTGACTTGTGGCCGCTGAAGCCAAATATTAGGCGCTGTTT
Source organism: Ruegeria sp. AM9 (assembly GCF_056540565.1). Lineage (NCBI taxonomy): Bacteria > Pseudomonadati > Pseudomonadota > Alphaproteobacteria > Rhodobacterales > Roseobacteraceae > Ruegeria > Ruegeria sp. AM9. Next base: position 924,923 of record NZ_JBQFWY010000001.1, on the reverse strand, counting down.
CGAGGATTGTTGGCTGACGAGCAGGGCCAGTCGCGTCAACGCGTTCTTTCCCAGGTCCAGATCGCATAATCCAGTTGCCGAGGAGACCAAGCGAAACCGCGCTCAGCCAGTTGGGTAATCGCATTCTGCAATACTGATCTGACAGACTCCGGCGTAACTCGATCGGGTCTCATGTTTGTTGCCTTAGCAATGTAGCGCTGAACCATCCGGTCTGGTTTAATCAGGTTGTCGTCGCCAGCGAGCATCCGAAAATAGTCGAATGAGATTCCGCTGCCCTGACCCGGAATGTAGAGGACCTGCTTTTCGACCGTTGTTAGCCGGGTATCGGTCATGTCCCCGAAATCTTCGATCCCGCATTCTTTTAACGCTGCAGCAAACTGACGAACCGCTTCTGCTTTCAGAATTCCGGAGCAGGTGGATGTGCGCTGTCGGTTACCGAAGAGGTCATCAGCCATCTGGTCCGGCGTCAGGCCATCAAACAGCGCCAGAAACTCACTGATGGTGTGCTCGCCGGTTGAGCGAGGTGCATCCGGCGCCAGCGACTTTGTCCAGCCCTCGCGTTCGCAAAACCGGGCCACCGTGTTTGCGGTGGAGGTGTATGTGACGCCAATCGAAAACACCGCATCGATTACACAAAGGGGCAGGGAGGCGTAGAAGAACTCCCCGGGCAGGGGCAGCGGCTTCAGCCCGGTTTTGATGATGTAATCAGCGAGTTGCTTTGCCTGTTTATCAATGGTCGCGTCAAGTCTTCCCGCGGTTGTCTCTGAAATTAGCATATCAATTCCGTTGTCGTCGATCAGTGATATCGAGAAATGCTTGCTGCAAGATGGAAGTCAACAGAAAATGTCACTGATCGTCTGTAGACGGATCGGCGACATCCCGTGCCTTTGGGGGTCATGGATGTTCGTGACCGTCTCAGTGGAAACATGCGCCGTCTGCGCCGGTCGAAAGACTGGTCGCAGGAAGAGCTTGCGCATCAGTCCAGCATCCACAGAACCTACATCAGTGATCTCGAACGCGGCGCCAGAAATCCCACGATAGAAGTGGTGGACAAGATAGCTGTTGCGCTGGGCGTACCATGCGGCGAGCTACTGGACTGAGCCGAATCACGTCAGGGTTGAGAGGCCGCAGTAGGGCCCCGAGTGAACCGTTTGCCCGGTGCGAAATCACGGCAAAACCGGCCTGAATGTCATTTTTTGTATAAGCCATTTATAATTCTGGCATCTCTACCAAAAAAATTTCTTGAAATTCCCACCGAACTTTCCTTTCTGGTGTTTAGCAAGACGCATCCACCGGGTGTCCTTGCCTATCAACGGAAGCTGGCTGGTTTGCTGAACCAGCCGGATGTCGGGCTCAGACCCGGCAATTCCGTAAGCGACTATGAGGCTGCTTACGCATCAACGGAGTTAAGCGGTGACTATCACCGCACGAGATTTCGAAGTCGCCGGATGGTCCGGCGGCCTATGGTGCGTAGGGAGATAAATCCATGCCCATTAAAACCGAGGGAAGTGATATTCCCAACCTGCGAGATGAAACTCTCGCCAAGACCATCTGGTGCGATCCGTACCAGCTCTGCTATGTTGCAGATTATGCGTCGCATCACACTGACGAGGAGATCGAGCGCTTCGAGCAGACAATCTGCGATTACGTTGGTGCACAGCCGATCATTATAGATGGCTATTACGAGATTGTCGCTGGCCAGGGTCGTGTCAGAGCCGCACAGTTGCTTAACATTTACGAAATCCCAGCCTTGCGGTTAGGCGAGTTGTCAGAAGATGATATCGAGCACTACCTCAAAATCATGGAACAGTTCAGCGATTTTGCCGGTTGGTCACGCAATATGCTGCAGATTGATTTGCAGGATCTGCTGTCATACCGACATGAAATGAGGGTGGAGGCCCTTTTGCATTCCGATGCTCATGGCGGCGAAAACGCTGCAAATTCATTGTCTGCATAGAATGAACTAAAAGAAGCGAAGTGATCGGTGGGGGCCTGCCGATCTTGTGCCGGGAGATTCCGGCCCTTCGCAGGGATCTGTTGATCCGGCCTCTTCCTGAAACAGCGCAGACCGGTTCTCCGAACGGAGACCTGATCTCTGTCAGGGCGAGCCGGCTGCGCATATTTGAAAGGCCCCATAATGGCTGACATTAAATCTCTGCCGGAAGAAACCCGGCTGAAGATCGTCTATCGTAAAACGGATGATCTGATCCCCTATGCCGGCAATGCCCGGACACACAGTGACAAGCAGATTGATCAGATCGCAGCGTCGATCCGACAGTTTGGCTTTACCAATCCTGTATTGATCGACGAAAATGGCGGCATCATTGCCGGCCATGGTCGCGTCGCTGCAGCTAAGCGACTTGGCACCGCTGAGGTGCCGACAGTTGAACTGGCGCATTTGTCGGACGCAGAGCGACGTGCCTATGTCATTGCTGACAACAGGCTGGCTGAGCTGGCCGGCTGGGATCGTGATATCCTGAAAATCGAATTCCAGGCGCTGGAAGAGCTGGAGCTGGATTTCGATCTGGAAATCACCGGCTTTGAAACAGCCGAACTGGATCTGCTGCTGGATGACGATGATGAAGAAACAGCAGACCCGGCTGATGAGGTGCCGGAACCTGCTGTAGAGCAAGCAGTCACGAAGCCCGGTGATGTCTGGATTCTTGGCACGCACAGGCTGATCTGTGGCGATGCACGTGATCCCGAGACATATGCACGGCTGATGGGCGATGATCGTGCGCGCGCTGTGTTTACCGATCCACCCTACAACGTCAAAATAGATGGCCATGTCTGCGGCTCTGGTGCCGTGAAACACCGTGAGTTTGCTATGGCTGCCGGTGAGATGGATGCCAGTGCCTTTACAGCCTTCCTGGAAGCGTCGCTCGGCGCCATGGCGGGTGTCAGCGTCGACGGTGCCATTCACTTTGTCTGCATGGATTGGCGCCACATGCCGGAGCTGCAGTCAGCCGGTTCCAAAACCTATTCAGAGCTGAAAAACCTGATTGTCTGGGCCAAGACCAATGGCGGCATGGGTACGTTTTACCGGTCGAGACATGAGCTTATCTATGTCTGGAAAGTCGGTTCCGCTCCCCATCTCAATACTTTTGGCCTTGGTGAGAAAGGCAGATACCGGACGAATGTCTGGGATTATCCCGGAGTGAACAGCTTTGGTGGAAATCAGAAAGATCTGGAACTGCACCCGACGGTTAAGCCAGTGGCGCTGGTGGCGGATGCGATCAGAGATGTCACTCGGCGCGGTGATATCGTGCTGGATGGCTTTGGCGGATCCGGCACGACCCTGATAGCTGCGGAGCGTTGTGGCCGCAGAGCCCGCCTGGTGGAGCTCGACCCGATCTATTGTGATGTTATCTGCCGTCGATTTATGGCGCAGACAGGGCTGCAAGCTGTTCTGGCCTCCACTGGTGAGACATATGCTGAGATGGCCGCTCATCGCGCTGTAGGGGCTATGGCTCCGGCGACGGAGGCTGCAGAATGAGTGATCAGACCAAAACTCAGGTGGGCTATATGCGCCCGCCTGAACACAGCCGTTTCAAAATGGGAAAATCCGGAAATCCAAAAGGCCGGCCCAAAAAACAGGATGATATTCTGTCTCTGACGCAAAAAGTGTTGAAGCGCAAAGTCAGGCCGAAGGGTGCAGAGAAACAGATGCCCATCAGTGAAGCCCTGATCCGCAAATTGCGGGAGCTGGCTCTGTCCGGTGACCGGCGTGCCATGGACCTGCAGCGGCGTATCCTGGAAGAGGCCGGTGCTGCTCAGGCTGCTGAGTTTGATCCGAAGGAGAAAAAGCAGCGGATTCTGAACGCGCTCCGGAAGATGGGTGTCAATGTCATCGACGATGGAGGTGGAAATGACTGACACTTACGATATCGGCTATGGCAAACCTCCAAAATCCGGCCAGTGGAAGAAAGGTCAGTCCGGCAACCCGAAAGGTCGGCCGAAGACCCGTTCCGATCTGGTTAAAGACGCTGCAGCGATCCTGTCGGAGCCTGTTGCAGCCCGCACGCCTGACGGCCGGATTGTGTCGCTGGACGGATATGAAGCTGCCTACCTGGCGCTCTGTAAAAAAGGTCTCAAAAGTCATGTGCCGTCTCTGATCAAAGCGATCAACATAATGCTGGAGGTGCAGCCAGAAATGGATGCTAGAGAAAACCAGGACAAACAGCGCCGCGAAGAGATACTCGCAAGGCTGGAAAAAATGGGTGTTGATGTCAGTGGTGCACGGCGCGCATCTGCTGATACCAGCTGAAAAGTTACGCTACTGATTTTAACGTCCAGACACGGCCTGGATCAGGGGCGGCGGTGTTATACCTGTCGCCCCTGTCGAACATAGTCCCAGGGGACGACTGGGTATCAGCGATACTGGCCAGCCAGTCGCTCAATGGCCTGTATGCGGGCGTCAGCGTGGCTCAGCAGGGCCTGAATGGACCGTATCAGATCGTCGGCCTCTTCCGCACCTATCTGCGGGTGCTGGCCCCTCACCTCAATCACCGCCCTATGCTTGGGCAGCACAAGGTCTGGTGTCCCAGGCAAATCCCGTCGATGAGGCCGGAACCGATACCTCCTCGCATGCAAAGCCGAACGGATCGACAATTCCGGTTTCGTGTTTTTCGAACGAATCCGGGACATCGTTTCCGATCGGGTCAGTGGAATACTGGGCGGCATGGCAGAACACTAAAGCGATGCGAGCTCGTGCACCAGAGATGCCGAAACCTCGGAACCGAGGTCAGAGCGCGCGCCGAAATTGGCGCTCAATTCCGGCTCTTTGCCTCCGTCTGGCCAGCTCAGTTGGGGGCACACTGAAAGAACACTGACAGCAGCAACTCCTTTGTTGTTTTGGTTATGACCTTTTGCCATTTGGTTTTCCTTTTAGTGTTCAGTGAAAAGGTGTTATCGAACTCCTCATGTGAACGATCTGCCTGAGACGCCGGTTGCTAAGCAAAAGGCGTGCGGGGATAAAATCGACAGGTGCCGGTGCACCTTTGTGGAGTCTAAATGACCACTAAACACTCCATTTGCCACAGCTGAACGTGCGTTATCCCTGCTTTCCACTGGACTTCGGCTTCAAATGGAGCGGTACTATCTATGCGACGCAATTAAAGAGAGAGACGCCTTCTCCGCCCGGGCCAGCGGGCTCTGGTCAGTAGCAGGATCAATTCTGACCTGCGGATCTGAACAGGAGAAGAGATGCCAACAACGCGATTAAAACCCGCTACAAAGAAAACTCAGTTGATCCGGATGCTCAGCCGAAAGAACGGCGCTGATGTCCCGGGTATCTGCCAAAAGTTTGGCTGGCTACCTCATACAACCCGCGCCGCGCTAAGCGGCTTGCGCAAGGCCGGATTTGAGATATCCACCGAGAAATCAGGCGGCGGGCAGCCGTCACGATACCGCATCATCGCAAAACCGGCGGATGCAACCTGATGAACCCTGCTTCGCAACATCGCCCGGGCCCACCGGTACTTCGATCTTGTGCGATCAGGAAAAACCTTCGGCGAGATTTCTGAGGCTGAAGGTGTCTCAAAACGCCGTATTCAGCATCTGATCGAACTGGCGTTCCTGGCACCGGATATCATTAGTTCGGTTCTTGAGGGCAGGCAGCCGATTGGCCTGAATTCCGAATGGCTAAAACGTCATGCCTTCTCGCCGCTCTGGGCAGAACAGCGCGAACAGTTTGCTGCCCTTTGAACACTTGCCCACGGGCTAATACTTTCACGTTTCCAAAAACATGAAGATGATCCGGCCAACCCTCGGCCGGGTCACCCCGGCTCCGTACATCAAAGCCGCATCATTGGAGATGCACCTGCCATCGTTCACAGTCAAACTGCTACCGCGGAAATGGCGATTCCAGACTTTTCGCAGAAACCCCAAGAATTGCGCCGCCACTGGATTCTGGAGTGCCGATAAACCTCAAAACCAGTCGGAAATTCCGGGCGAAATTCCGAAATTATCCAGCGATAACAATATGTTAGCTGTGCTGGCTGGGGTGGTAGGATTCGAACCTACGATACACGGTACCAAAAACCGCTGCCTTACCACTTGGCTACACCCCATCGGTGAGCGGCTATCTACGATTGTTGATCGGCGGGTTCAAGAGGTTTTGAGTGAAAAACTTGGGCTTGGAGTAAAATTTATTTTGCCCTTGTTCCCGTTGGTGCGAGGCTTGGAATTTACGCCTGCCAGTCAATAGAACGATGAAGCGTTCCGTGGGGAAGGGCGGTCGCGGCTGGGCCGGTTCCAGGCCACGAAGGGCGCTGTGCCAACCGCGTGTTCTTTATGGCTGCAAGATGTTTGGCCGCTGACTGCATCGGATCGCGGAATACCCTTGATGCTGCAAGTGCTTTTCACTTGCAAATTTTCCCGGCAAAATGCTGAAAAATATCAAAAAAATCCCAAAGGCAATGGTTGCGCCAGAACATTGGGAAACATAGCTGTATGATTGCCCCGGAACACCGTGACACAGGAGATGAAGATGAAGTTGAACTCGAAGGTCGCAGAAGCGTTGAATCGTCAGATCAACAACGAACTTCACGCATCCTATACCTACCTCGCTATGGCGGCGTATTTCGAATCCGAGGACCTGCCCGGATTTGCACAATGGTTTCGCGGCCATTCGGCAGAAGAGGGCACACATGCCATGCGCATCTTCGATTTTCTGGCCCAACGTGGTGGGAGAATCGAAATCGACGGGATCGCCAAACCCAAAACGGATTATGCCTCGCCGGTTGAGGCGCTGGAATACGCGCTGGCGAACGAGGAAACCGTGACCGGCCAGATCAATGCGTTGTTCGAGATGGCGCATGAGGTCAAGGAATACAGCACTCAGAACATGCTCAACTGGTTCCTGGCAGAGCAGAACGAGGAAGAAGACCTGTTCGGAAAAATTCTCGACCAGACCAAAGCGGCCAACGGGGATCGTTGGAACCTGTTGTTGCTGGATAAGGAAATGGGCACACGTACCGCCGAAAGCGCGTAGCAGCTGCACGTTTCACGCGGGGCGGCAGGAACGCCCCGCTATTCGCGAATCTCGGCGGGGTCGACGCCCCAGAGGTTCGATTTTTGCGCCCAGCCGCGATAACCGCCAGCCGAGATGTGGCACCAGTCCAGGCTGCAATTACCAAGACGCGCAACCACCCCGGATTCGAATTTCGCGCTGATCTGAGAATTGGGGTCGGGGCTGGTGTAGACGGTCAGCAATTCGGATTCGATCAGCACCGTGCGGGCACCGGACAGCAAGGCGTAGTGAACCCAACCACCGGCACCGTCGCGATCCTGAACCCTGCGCCAGTTGCCGTATTCGGCCGTGATCTGCAGCGGCATTCCGCGCCGTTTGAACACCCAGTCGATTCGATGAGTCAGCGAGGGTCCACGGCGCACGTTGCCCTCGGCGGCTTTCATCGAAACATATCGCGGCAGGGGCAGGTTGGTTACAGGGCCACGCTTGTCCTGTGCGCTGGCGCTCAGAGTGCCCAGTGCAACCAGAATTGCGGACGTGACCACCAGAAGGCGGCGTTTTACTGGTAGAAAACCACTCACTGACTGTCTGCTCTTGTGCCTGTTGATCGGGTTTCGAAAAAAGGTCGTCTCAATGCGATGGGGTTCTTGTGCCCCGCCTTATCCTGCGCCACGATGCCATGGCGCGCGAAGGTTTGCAAAGCGGTGGGAGGACGAAGGTGCCAAGAGAACGTCTGAGTGTTGTCGTTACGCGACGGTTGCCCGAGGCGGTTGAAACCAGGCTGAGCGAGTTGTTCGATGTACAGTTGCGCGACGATGACACGCCCATGACACGAGAAGAATTGGTCGCAGCGGTGCAAAGCGCGGATGTCCTTGTGCCCACCGTGACCGACGCCATTGATGGCGGGTTGTTGGGGCAGGCCGGGGAAAAGCTGCGGCTGATCGCCAATTATGGGGCGGGGGTCGACAATATCGATGTGGCCACGGCCCGGCAACGGGGCATTCTTGTGTCGAACACGCCCGGCGTGCTGACCGACGATACTGCGGACATGACCATGGCGCTGATCCTCTCGGTCACTCGCCGGATTCCCGAGGGGCTGTCGGTCATGCAAAAAGGCGATTGGACGGGCTGGGCCCCGACCGCGTTGCTGGGTGGCCGGATCGGCGGGCGCCGTCTTGGTATTCTGGGCATGGGACGGATCGGTCAGGCTGTGGCCCGCCGTGCCTCGGCTTTCGGGATGCAGGTGCATTACCACAACCGCCGACGGTTGCGCCCCGAGATCGAACAGGAGCTTGAGGCGACCTATTGGGAAAGCCTCGACCAGATGGTGGCGCGGATGGATGTCATCTCGGTCCACTGCCCCTCTACGCCGTCGACCTTCCACCTGATGAATGCGCGGCGTCTGAAGCTGTTGAAGCCTTCCGCCGTTATCGTGAACACGTCGCGGGGTGAGGTGATCGATGAAAACGCGCTGACCCGTCAAATCCGCTCGGGCGATATCGCCGGGGCGGGGCTGGATGTGTACGAGCACGGCACACATGTGAACCCGCGCCTGCGGCAATTGCCGAACGTCGTATTGCTGCCTCATATGGGATCGGCCACGCTGGAAGGGCGGATTGAGATGGGCGAGAAGGTCATCATCAATATCAAGACCTTCGAAGACGGACACCGCCCGCCGGATCAGGTTGTGCCATCCATGTTGTGACGCGTTAGCGCCGCAGGGACGACAGACGAATTTTCAGGAGGATACGATGAAACGAAATCTGATTTCGGGATTGTTTTTCGCGGCGTTGACGCTGGGTGGCGCGGCGTTCGCGCAGGAAACTGCGGATGCGGTAGCCCCCGAGGGGGCCTCGGACGGCCAGGTTCAGGGTCTTACGGACGAGATTATCGCCTCGCTTGAGGCCAAGATGGCCGGTCAGCCGGTTACTTCACAGAACTGGATGGTTGCTGCCGCGAACCCTCTGGCCGTCGAGGCCGGGGCCAAGGTGTTGCGGGCCGGAGGGTCCGCGGCTGATGCAATGGTCGCCGTGCAGGTCGTGCTGGGGCTGGTCGAGCCGCAATCCTCGGGCCTTGGCGGCGGCGCGTTTCTGGTCTGGTACGATGCCGCAACCGGCAAGCTGACCACGCTGGACGGGCGCGAGACGGCTCCGCTTGAGGCGAACCACCGGTTGTTTCACGATGAAAATGGTGAGCCGCTGAAATTCTACGATGCCGTGGTCGGCGGTCTTTCGGTCGGCACGCCCGGAACGCCCGCTTTGCTGGCCGAGGCGCACCGGCGTTGGGGCCGCAGCCCGTGGCCCAGCCTGTTTGAGGATGGCATCACGCTGGCGGACGAGGGGTTTCTGGTTTCGCCGCGCTTGGCCACATTGGTCGAAGCCGATGCTGAACGTCTGTCGCGGTTCCCCGTGACAGCTGAGTATTTCCTGCCGGGTGGAGAGCCTTTGCAGCAGGGGCAGCGGCTGATGAACCCGGAATATGCCGAAACGCTGCGGGTTCTGGCCAGCGAAGGGTCGGCCGGGTTCTACGGTGGTGAAATCGCGGCAGGAATCGTCAACACCGTCCGCAATGCGCCGGGCAATCCGGGGGTGCTGTCCGGCATCGATCTGGCACTGTATCAGGTGATCGAGCGCGAGCCAGTCTGCACCGCCTATCGCGCCTATGAGGTCTGCGGCATGGGACCGCCTTCGTCCGGGGCGCTGACGGTCGGGCAGATCCTGGGGATGCTCGAAGGGTATGATCTGGCCACGATGGGGCCCGAGGACGTGCATACATGGCGTCTGGTCGGCGATGCTTCGCGTTTGGCCTTTGCGGATCGCGGTCGATACATGGCCGATCACGATTTTGTCCCGATGCCGACGCAAGGTCTGGTGGACCCCGATTACCTCAATGAACGCGGGCAACTGCTGAGCGGCGAGGGGGCGTTGATCGAAGTCGCGCCCGGCAACCCCGAATTCGACCACGCGTCGAACTGGGCGGATGACGTGTCGCTGGAACTGCCCTCGACCTCGCATATCTCGATTGTCGATCAGTATGGCAACGTGTTGTCGATGACGACGACCATCGAGAACGGGTTCGGTTCGCGGCTTATGACCAATGGCTTCCTGTTGAACAACGAACTGACCGATTTCTCGTTCAAAACCCACAGCGATGGTGTGCCGATTGCCAACCGGTTGGAGCCGGGCAAGCGTCCGCGCTCGTCCATGAGCCCCACCATCGTGATGCAGGACGGCGCACCGGTGCTGGCGATTGGTTCTCCGGGCGGCAGCCGGATCATCGGTTACGTGGCCAAGTCGATTATCGCCTGGGCCGATTGGGACATGGATGTGCAACAGGCGCTGTCTTTGCCGCATCTGGTCAACCGTTTTGGCACCTATGATGTGGAGCAGGGTACAGCCGCCGAGGGGTATGCCGATGCGCTGATCGGCTTGGGGTTCGAGGTCAATCCGCGCAATCTGACCTCGGGCCTGCACGCGATTGAAATCGGGGATGTTCTGATCGGTGGCGCAGACCCGCGCCGCGAAGGCATCGCGCTGGGCGAATAAGAGAGGTTCTTCATGGTGCAGGCAGTGACGTTGCCCCGAAACGAGGCCGGGATTGAAACAGCTGTCGGCATTCTGAAGCAGAAGTTCGGCGATCGCCTGCAAACCGGTCAGGCGATCCGCGAGCAACACGGCCACACGACCACATGGATCGAAAACCAGTCGCCGGATGCGGTGGTGTTCCCGCATTCGACCGCAGAAGTGTCCGAGATCGTTAAAACCTGCGCCCGGCACAAGGTGCCTGTGATCCCCTTCGGGACCGGCACCTCGCTGGAAGGGCATGTAAACGCCCCGGCTGGTGGTATCTCGGTGGATCTGACCCAGATGAACAAGGTTCTGGCTGTCCACGCGGGCGATCTGGATTGCGTCGTGCAGCCGGGTGTCACGCGCGAAGACCTGAACACCCACCTGCGCGATCAGGGTCTGTTTTTTCCTATCGATCCGGGCGCCAATGCCTCGCTGGGCGGGATGGCGGCGACGCGGGCCTCGGGCACCAATGCGGTGCGCTATGGCACGATGAAGGACAATATCCTCAGTCTGGAAGCGGTGATGCCGGACGGGCAGATCATCCGCACCGGACACCGGGCCAAGAAATCCTCGGCCGGGTACGACCTGACCCGGTTGCTGATCGGGGCCGAGGGCACGTTGGGTATCATCACGGAACTGACACTGCGCCTGCAGGGCATCCCCGAGGCAATCACCTCGGCCCGGTGTTCCTTTCCAACGGTCGATGCTGCCTGTCAGGCGGTGATGATGACGATCCAATATGGCGTGCCGGTCGCGCGGATCGAGCTGCTGGATGAATTGTCGGTCAGGGCCGCCAACGCCTATTCCGGGCTGGACCTGCCGGAAACGCCGCTGTTGCTGCTGGAATTCCACGGGTCCGAGGCTGGTGCGGTCGAGCAGGCTGAAACCTTTGGTCAGATCGCCGCGGAATTCGGTGGCGCGGATTTCGCCGCGACCTCAACCACCGAAGAGCGCAACAAGCTGTGGCAGGCCCGGCACGACATGTATTGGGCCAGCCTGCAACTGCGCCCCGGCGCGCGCGGTATTTCCACCGATGTTTGCGTCCCGATCTCGCGCCTTGCGGAATGCGTCGCGGCGACGCGTGCCAAAGCGCAGGACCTTGGCCTTCTGGCCCCGATTGTCGGGCATGTGGGCGATGGGAACTTTCACACTCTGCTGCTGATCGACATGGAGAACGCGGACGAGGTGGCCAAAGCTGATGGCTTTGTAGGCTGGCTGAACGATCTGGCGATCTCGATGGAGGGGACCTGTACCGGTGAACACGGAATCGGGCAGGGCAAGCGGCCCTATCTGATCAAGGAACTGGGCCCGGCGGTCACCTATATGGGGGCGATCAAGGCGGCACTGGATCCGGATAACATCATGAATCCGGGTAAAATTCTACCATCCGCAGAGTTTTGATCCGCGCCGAAATTCCGGCGTCGCAGTCATAAGACCGCCCCAATTTGGGTTTATCTTTCGCGAAAACGAGCAGCGATTGATTTCGGATATTCAGATGGACGGTTTGCGGATCTTTGGGTTTGTGATGATCATAGTCTTGGTCATCGTTGGCCTGGATTACTATCAACAGGACAAAAAGCACGAAGGCACCTTGTCTGCCAATGGCTATGTGGACACGATCAAGCACCGCTTTGCGCAGCAACAGGTCGAACGTGACGCCAAAGAGGCCGAGCGGGAACGCAAGAAGCTGTGGAAAGCGGGTGCAAAACCTCATCTACCGGCATCCACCAAAAGATGGTCACGATACGAACTGACCGATGCGGATAACAAGGCCGTTGCGACCGCGATCTCAAGCTATGGTATGACGCCGCTGATCAGTTCCATTTCAAACACGGCGGAACTGATGAGCCTGTCCAGCGGGGGCAAAGATGGCATTCTGCGCAAGCTCAGCGAGACAGGTGCGGTCTATGTTCAAGGTGAAGAAATCGCGTGGTTCGACATCAGCCTGAAACCGGAATCGGTGCGCAACACATTGGCGGGAATCGCGCTGTCCCGGCAGCAGAATTTCATGGCACATGCCGTGATCAAGAAAGGGTTCGCCGTTATCGGTGGTGTCGCGTTCATCGAAGTTACTCAGGACATGACCTCTCCGACTGAGGCGCTTGCGTATCGCAAGATCACGGGGCGGATCGGAATTGACGAAGAGGTCGTGATCCGGTTGCACACCAATGCCAGCGATGCCTCGATCCGCGAGCTTTTGGGCGCGGTTGACTATGCGGCGCTGAATGCTTTGCTGACCTTCCCTTCGCCTGTAGTGGGGCAGGGGTTTTCGGTGCCGATGGACCGGCAGCCTGAGGTCGCCACGAAAATGGACCGCCTGTATTCCAAAATGAAGATGGTTCAGGAGAAGACAGCCAGCAAAAAGCTCGAGAATCTGGATTTTGCTGCGGTTATGGTGAACACGATGACAGCGTCGGGTTTCAACAGCGAAGGTCTGATGGACATCACCGGCGGAGAGGTCTTCGAAAATCAGGATGTCCTGCAGATCGGTTATGGGCGGGCGCAGAAATTGCTGCTGGATTCGGGTGAACGTCACGCCGCGTTGGATGGCCCGGCTGAACAGGACACCGCAGCAACGGATATTGCCGCTGAAGTGGATACCGCAGCAAAGGACGCCGCCGCCGAACAAGAGGCGCCCGGCTTTTTCAGCCGCCTGAAAGACAAGCTGCCGGCGTTCGGGGAATCGGAACCCAAAGAGGCCACGGCAACGCGCACAAAGGCCAGCCAGCCGGTGCGTGTGCACAAGGGCGGGTTGGGTGGCGGCTGTGCCAAGGTCGGCAGCATCAAGCGGTGTTCAGTCACCGGGCAATAAGCTCAGATAGACAGATTCCGCCGCTCATATGCAGCGGCGGGGTCGTTTTCCTTCTCTCACTGGTCGGATGAATGTCGCGTTTGGCCCTGCAAATGCGCCATATGGTTCCAACAGATTCCAAGGAGAGACGTCCGGTTATGAAAACCCAAGTCAAAGCACTGGTCGTTGGCGGCGGCGCCGTCGGGACCTCGATTGCCTATCACCTGGCCAAAGCGGGCTGGGACGATGTGATGTTGATCGAACGGGACGAGCTGACGTCCGGATCCACCTGGCACGCAGCGGGCCTGCTGCCGCTGTTCAACATGTCCTATGCGACGACCCATATCCACAAATACTCGGTCGATTTCTACAAGACGCTCGAGGAAGAAACCGGCCTGAACGCGGGTTTCGCCGTGGTCGGCAACCTGCGCATGGCGCAGACGCAGGAACGCATGGACGAATACATGCTGTATGCGTCCACAGCCGAGACCTGTGACGTTGCTTATGAATGGCTGACACCTGATCAGATCAAGGAACGCTGGCCGCTGATCGAGACCTCGGACCTGAAAGGTGCGATCTACCACACCGAAGACGGCTACATTAACCCTGCCGACGTAACCCAGGCGATGGCCAAGGGTGCGCGTCAACGCGGTGTGGACATCGTCCGCAAGATGCAGGCCGACGCCTTCCACTGGAACGGCACTCACTGGGAAGTCACCTGCACCAAGATGGTCGAAAAGGGCGGCAACCTCATTCCGTCAGATGAGCAGGTGGTGATCACTGCCGAGCATGTCGTGACCGCATCGGGCAACCACGCGCAGCGTACGGCCAAGATGCTGGGCATCAAAATGCCCGCGATCCCGGTTGAGCATACCTTCATCGTCATGGATAAAGACCCCGAGCTGGTCAAATGGCGCGAAGCTGGTAACCCCGAACACCCCGTTGTGCGTGACGCCGACAACGAATCCTATGCGCGTGAGGAACGCGGCGGCTGGATTCTGGGTATCTATGAACACGGCGCACCCGCGCAGTTCGAGCATGGCGTACCGGACAGCTTCCGTGCCGACCTGTTCCCGCTGGATCTGGACCGGATCGCTGAACAGTATATGGCGATGGCCGAGCGTGTTCCGTCCTGTGCCGAGTCCGGCCTGAAAGACGATTTCAACGGCCCGATCTGCTACACCCCCGATGGCAACCCGCTGGTTGGCCCTGCTCCGGGTCTGCGCAACATGTGGCTGGCCGAAGGCTTCAGCTTCGGCATCACCGCAGCAGGCGGCACCGGCTATTATCTGGCGCAGATGATGGTCGATGGCGAAGCCGAGATCGACATGGCCTCGCTGGACCCCAAACGCTACAGCAGCAACTGGATGACCACCGAGTTCGCGGCCCGCAAGAACGAAGAGTGCTATGAGCACGTCTACATCCTGCACCACCCGGATGAAGAGCGCGCGGCTTGCCGTCCGCTGCGGACCGTTCCGGCCTATGACCGCCAGAAAGCGCGTGGCGCCCAGTTCGGTTGGGTAAACGGTTGGGAACGCCCCAACTACTTTGGCCCCGTCGATGCGCCTGAAAACTTCGACGAGGAAAGCCGTTCCTTCCGCCGTGGCAACTGGTGGCAATATGCCGTCGAAGAAGCCAAAGCGATCCGCGAAGGCGTTGGCCTGATCGACGCGTCGGCCTTCACCAAGCACGTCGTCAAAGGCCCCGGTGCGACCCAATTCCTGGATTGGTTCACCTGCAACAAGCTGCCCAAGGTCGGTCGTATCAACCTGACCTACGCGCTGACATCGAACGGCACCACTCGCACCGAATACACCATCGTCCGCAATGGCGAGAACAACTACTACATCGTCTCTGCCGGTGCCTGGACCGAGTACGACGCCGACTATCTGCGCAAGGCGGCCGAGGACAAGATGGAGGAGTTCGGCTACATCGAGATCCAGGACGTGACCACTCAGTGGGGCGTCTTCGCCATCGCCGGACCCAAGTCGCGTGACGTTCTGAAAGAGGTCATTAAAGACGCCGATCCGGAAACTGCTCTGTCCAACAAGCGCTTCCCGTGGCTGTCGGCCCGCCAGATCGAACTGGGCATGTGCCCCGTGAACGCGATCCGTGTGGCCTATACCGGCGAGCTGGGCTGGGAACTGCACCATCCGATCGAGATGCAGAACTACCTGTTCGACCTGCTGGAAAAAGCCGGTGAGAAGCACGGTATGAAGCTGGTCGGTGCACGTGCCCAGAACTGGCTGCGTCAGGAGAAATCCTATCGCGCCTTCGGCACCGAACTGGGCCGCGACGCGACCCCGCTGGAAGCTGACCTGCCGCGCTTTGTCGATCTGTCGAAAGACTTCTACGGCAAGGCCAAGCTGGAAGAGACCGGTGTGCGCGTGAAGTGCTGCACTCTGCTGATCGACGGGCCGGACGATGCCGATCCGTGGGGCCGCGAGGCGCTGTATACGCCGGAAGGTGAGCGTGTGGGTCGTCTGACTTCGGGCGGCTACTCGGTGGCGTTCGAGAAATCCATCGGCATGGGCTACGTAAAGCCCGAGATGGCGGTCGAAGGCACCAAGCTGCAAGTCAAAATTCAGGACAAGCTATGGGATGCGGTCGTCACCTGCGACAGCCCCTACGATCCGAAGAACGAAACCATCCGCAAGGACGGCTGAACACACAAAGGCCCCGGCTAAGCCCGGGGCCTTTTGCTTTCGGGATCAGGCGCTCAGTTCATCGTAGCATTCCAGCGCCTTGGCGGCGTACATCATCGATGGCCCGCCGCCCATCTGTACGGCCATGGCCAACACATCGGAAAACTCCTCTCGCGTTGCGCCCGCTTTGACCAGCGCTTCGGTGTGAAGCGTGATGCAGGGTTCGCACCGGATCGCAATGGACATGCCCAAGGCGATGTACTCTTTGGTCTTGTAATCCAGTGTTCCGCCTTGTTTGACCGCAGCGCTGAGCGCACCGAATGCGCGGGTGGCATCGGGTATCGCGCCGTTGAGGTTGCGCAGACCATTGCGTGTGTCTTTGATCTTGTCCTGCCAGCTCATGTCATCATTCCATTTAATATCAGGCAAACGGAATATGTTTTGATGCGTCAAACCGGGCCTTGATCTTGATCAGGTGACGGTCTTTTCCGCGACAAAGGCCAGATTGTTCGCAGGCATCTCGACAATATCGAGGACAATCAGGTTCTGCCCTGCCATCCAACCGACAATGTCCTTGTCGTCCTTATATCCAATCTCGGGGTCTTGCTGGACCAGCGCGCTATGGAACCTCTGGTCGCCGTCGCTGGTCAGTTGGCCTGAGCGTTTGAACGGCCCGTAGAGGATGAACCTTCCCCCGGGGGCCAGTGCCTGTGCGGTTTCGGCAATCAGTACTTGCGTTTCCTGCCAACTGATCAGATGCACCAGATTGATCAGAACGATCAGGTTCTGATCGGCGAACGCTTCATGCCACCCTTGCGTTGTTGCATCCAGTGCGACGGCGTCAGCGACGTTGGGCAGATCGGTGGCATAAGCGTCGATGCTGGCACGCCGATCGGGTTCAACCTCGGTCGGTTGCCAATGCAGGTCGGGCAAGGCTTGGGCAAAGGCGCTGACATGCTGGCCTGTGCCGCTGGCGATCTCCAGCGCCTGTCCGGTCGTTGGGGCCCATTGCGTCAGCAGGTCACACAGCGCCTCGGCGTTGCGGGTTGCGGCGGGGGCAATCAGCCGCCCGTCCTGCCCTTCAGTGGCGACACTGGCATTGGACGGTAAAGGGCGTTTGGTCATCTGCGTAACCTTTCCGGGCTGAGGGCCGCAATCGTTTCCGCATCCAGGTCCGGCGCAGCACCGATCACGCGGTCCGCAACCAACTGCGACGCGGCCGGAGAGGTTTGGAACCCGTACCCGCCCTGACCGGCCACCCATATGAACGACGGGTCAGCCGGTTCCGGCCCCAGCACAAGGGTTCCATCGGGCGCAAAGCTGCGCAACCCCGCCCAGTTGGTTTCAACCCGCGTGACGGGCTCGGTGACCATCTCTTCGTACCGGGCCAGACCTTCGGCCAGAACCATATCGTCGGCATAGGCATCATGTGGCGGCACCGGATCGGCCTCGGACGGAGAAACCAGCAGCTTGCCCGCATCGGGTTTGGCATACCACGCCTCACCCACGCCCAGCATCATGGGCCAGTCTTTCACGTCATGCCCGCCCGGCGCAGGCAGGCGTGCCATCGACCTGCGTTTCGGAATGATCCCGATCGGGGCAATTCCGGCCATTGCTGCGACCTCGTCCACCCAGGCGCCCGCAGCATTGATCAGGGTATCGGCCTCGTAGGTGCCACCGGCCTCGATTATCCAGTGACGGGCTTTGCGAATGGCGGTGACCTTGGCTTTGGTCAGAACCTCACCACCATTACCGCGAATGATGCGGGCGAAATCTTGCAGCAACCTGTCCGTGTCGATGTCGAAGGCCGCAGTACTGACGGCGGCGAAGCCCAACGTATCAGGGTTCAGGATCGGTACCCGAGCCCGCGCGTCCCCCGTGGTGATGACCTGCATGTTCAGATCCACCATGTCCCGTTCGAACCCCGAGGCCTGACCCTTTCCACCAACCAGCATCAACCCGCGCGGCGTCAGATAACCACCGTTTCCGGTGCGCATGAATTCGGCGCTGGCCTTGTTCAGTGCTACAACCGACGACGGCCCATAGCTTTCTTCGAACAATGCGGCCGAACGGCCCGAGGCATGATAGCCCAGGGCCTCCTCGGCCTCGAGCACGGTGACTTTCCCGTGCTGAGACAGCCGCGCCCCGGTGCTGAGGCCGGCAATGCCGCCGCCGATGATCAGAAAATCAATCATGTGTCCCCTTTGGTCACGTGCCGTGTTCAGTGCATGAAAACGTCTGAAAACTTAAAGCAGGCTTGAATTTACGCATCAACCCATCCAAACAAGAACCAAGCAGAAACAGGAGGGCAGGGTGAGTACCGCAGACCTACACCCGATGGCCACGGGGCATATTCCGTCCTACGTGACCCAGGCGGACGGCAGTGATTTTCTTTTGACGTTCATGTTCATTTTTACCGTTGTCGTCATCATTCTGATTGGCGTGGGATATTTCACCCTGCACTCGATCCCCGAAAAGATCGCGCATGAATCCAACCACCCACAGTTCCAATTGGTCGGCATACTGGCCCTGTTGGCGCTATTCACCCATAACGGTCTGTTCTGGGTTGCCGCAGTTCTGGTGGCCGGGTTCCAGTTCCCCGACGTTGCCGCCCCGCTGAGGGCCATCGCCGACGCGATCCGATCTTTGGGCAAACAGGACCCGCCCGAACAGGCGCCGGTCCAGCCCTCGGAAACCGCCGCGCAGCAGGAGCAGTAAGACATGCTTGAGACATTGATGTGCGCGCTGATAACGGTGCTGCCCGACTATCTGTTCCGCCGGTTTGTTCAGGGCAAACGGATCGGTCATGAAATCACGCTGTTTACCATGTGGTATGAGCTGCGCTGGGGCCTGACCACCTGTGCCATTCTGGCGCTGACGGTGATTACCACGCTGTTTTATTTCCACCCGGCCAGTAAGACAGCGGCATCCTATTTCCGCACGGTGACGATCCTGCCGCAGCTGGGTGGCCGCGTGTCCGAGGTGTATGTCTCCAACAACCAGCAGGTCGTGGCGGGCCAGCCGATCTTCCGGATCGAGGATTTCACCCAGACCGCCATGGTTGAGGCCGCCCATGCCCAGATCGCGCAGGTTCAGGCCTCGTTGAAAGTGGCGGAAACCGATCTGGCCGAGGCCGAAGCCGGCATTGCCGGTGCCCGCGCCGGGCTGGATCAGTCGCTTGAGGACCTTGAGCGCAACACCACGCTGCGCGACGAAGGCTCCAGTGCTGTAAGACTGGCCGAGATTGATCGGTTGGAGAACCTGGTGGCCGAACGTGAGGCGCAACTGAGGGCTGCCGAGTCGCAGCGTGCAGCCGTCGTGCAACAGATCGAGGAACTGATCCCCGCCCAACTGGCCAGCGCCAACGCACAGCTGGATGCCGCGTTGACCGAACTGGACAAGACCGTGATCAGCGCCGGAGTGACGGGCCGGGTCGAGCAATTCGGCCTGCAGGTTGGCGATTATGTCAGCCCGCTTTTGCGCCCGGCTGGTATTCTGGTCCCGTCAAGTTCGGGCCACAACCGGTTTCAGGCGGCCTTCAATCAGATGTCAGCACAGGTTATCAAACCCGGTATGATCGGCGAACTGGGGTGCATGACCAAGCCCTTTACAGTGATCCCGATGGTGGTGGTCGAGGTTCAGGACGTGATCCCATCCGGGCAAATCCGCCCCACGGATGAACTGCGGGATGTGCAGAACAACACCACTCCGGGTTCGATCCTGGTGTATATGGAGCCGCTCTATAAAGGCATGGCCGATGACATCCCGCCGGGCAGCAATTGTCTGGCCAATGTCTATACCGACAATCACGAACGGCTGGAGCACGAGAATCTGGGCTTTTGGCAATCTGCCGCCCTGCACGTGATCGACACGATCGGTGTGGTCCACGCCGCAGGCCTGCGCCTGCGCCTGATCCTGATGCCGGTGAACACGCTGGTTCTGACCGGGCACTGATGTTGAAAACAGCCACCAAGCGGCAGGTCACCCTGCGGCTTGGTGGCGACCCACCCCATACCCCTTAGAGAGGAGCCTGCCGTCGCGTGTTAGGCTCGGGCTCGGGTCGTCTCGTTCGGACCTTAACGGTTCGTGCGCGGCGCGGCGGCAAAAGGCCGGATCACGCGGCGTGCAAAAAGCTCACAAACCTGACACAGGGCCTGTGTCTCAGGCGCTGCCAGAATTTGCCCCTTCGGGCGGTTTGGTTGTGGAGGTGCAGATTACTCTGCGAGTTTGAACTCCACAAGGTCATCCAGTTTGTACCCGTGGTTAAGCAGTGCCTCGGCCACGAGATATGGTAATTGTCCGAGAGACGGGAAGAGTTTGGCATTATCACCGCTTGCTAGGCGCAGTGCCAAGTTTCGTAGCTTATCCATATCCGCAACCCACACGGCCTGATCAATGGTGCCGTCCAGAAACCATGCAGCCAGCCGATCTGTGATCAGGGGCATAGGGCCCGTGGTTTTGTTGCGTTCCGGGTAAGTGGCTATGGTCGACTCGATTACAAAGGCAAACTGATCAGCGCCCTGACGATGGATCGATACCCGGAGCGTGGGCGTTACATTTTCCTTATGAACGCCCCGGAACTTCTCTCGCAGGATCAACTTGCCCTCGACGCGGACGAACTTTCTAGGTTCTTCTTGCGTGGCCGTAGTCTGATAGAGTTTGAATGGTGTGCGCCGTAGGTGCTCACCGAATTTCTTCAGCAAAGGCGCAATATCCTTGCGTTTTGCAGGAAGTTCCCCGCTTTTCCACTTGCTGACAGTGGATTGGCTCACGTTACACAGCGAGGCAATAGTCGTCTGCCGCATCCCGTGTTTCGATGCAATTTGGATCAGTTTTTCAGTGTCACCATAGAATTCGGTGCTTCTTTTGGCGCTCATTTCTTATCCTTAAATAGGCCGGGCGCTCGAAAGCGCCCGGCTGTATGTCATGACTTCTTGGCGCTGGTCGTTTTGCGGTTTGGGTTCAGCTGCCCGCCGCGATGCCCTTGGGCATTCGCATGGGCTTTGTTCTGTCCGGGCGAGCCTTTGTTGGGGTTTTTTATGTCGGCGTTGTGATTGGGCTTTTTCATGTCGTGCTCCTTTATTTTGTAACACGATTCAGTCGTAGCCTCTCTGTCCGGCCGTAATAATCTCCCCCGTTGGAATACTCGGGAATAATCAGAATATTTGTGTTTTTCTCGGATCTGAAGAACTTAAAAAAGGCCCGCGTGAAGCGGGCCTTTTCCAGTGATCGCGTGATCTAAGCTTACTGCGGAATTTCGCCTTCCAGCCCTTCGACATAGAAGTTCATGCCCGCCAGCGTACCGTCATCAGCGGTTTCGCCCTCGGCCAGCCAGTCGCTGCCGTCCTGCTTTTTCAGCGGACCGGAGAAGGGGTGGTATTCACCCGCGGCCATGGCGGCTTTCATCGCCAGGGCTTCTTCTTTCACGTCGGCCGGTACGGCGTCGGAAATCTCACCGATCTCAACCATACCTTCGCGGATGCCGTCCCAGGTGTTCACGGTCGCCCACGACCCATCCATGACGGCCTGGGTGCGTGCGATGTAATAGGGCGCCCAGTTGTCGATGATCGACGACACGCGCGGGAACGGAGCGTATTCGCTCATGTCCGAGGCCTGGCCGAAGGTGATCACGTTGCCTGCCTCTTGCGCAGCCGCCTGAGGTGCGGTCGAGTCGGTGTGCTGCAGGATCACGTCCGCGCCCTGTTCGATCAGAACGGTGGCGGCGTCAGCCTCTTTCGCCGGATCGAACCAAGTGTAGACCCAGACGATCTTGAACTCGACATCCGGGTTCACCTTCTTGGCGTGGATATAGGCCGAGTTGATGCCGCGGACCACTTCGGGAATTGGGAAAGAACCGATATAACCGACGATGTTTGACTCGGTCATTTTACCGGCGATGTGACCCTGCACAGCGCGGCCTTCGTAGAAGCGAGCGGAATAGATCGAGACGTTGTCGGCGGTATTGATGCCAGTCGCGTGTTCGAACTTGATGTTCGGAAATTTTTTGGCGACGTTCAGCGTCGCCGGGCCATAGCCGAACGAAGTGGTGAAGATCAGATCGGCCCCTTCCAGCGCCATCTGGGTCATCACACGCTCGGCATCCGGGCCCTCCGGCACCGATTCAACGAACACGGTTTCGACCTTGTCGCCAAAGTGCTCTTCAACTGCCAGACGGCCCTTGTTGTGTTCATAGGTCCAGCCGCCGTCGCCCACCGGGCCGACATAGACGAAACCGACCTTGGTCTTGTCTTCGGCCATGGCCCCCGAGGCCAGACCCAGCGCCAAGGCGGCACTTGTCAGAAGTGTAGTGAATTTCATGTGTTACTCCCCAAGTTGGTTCAGTTGGCCCCTAGTGCGAGGCATGGAAGGTCCGGCCCAGTGCGGCAGGTGCGCTGCTCTTGTCGGCCGAAAGGATCACAAGCACAAGGATCGTGATGATATAGGGCGACATTGCCAGATACTCGACGGGAATGGCAACGCCCGCCGCCTGCAAATTCAGCTGCAACACCGTGATTCCGCCGAACAAATAGGCACCCAGCAACGCGCGCCACGGCTTCCAGCTGGCAAACACCACCAGAGCCAGCGCGATCCAGCCGACACCTGCGGTCATGCCCTCGGTCCATTGCGGCACGCGGATCAGGCTGATGTAAGCCCCACCAAGGCCCGCGCAGGCTCCACCGAACAGGATCGCCATGATGCGGATCTTGATGACCTTGTAGCCAAGCGCATGCGCCGCATCGTGGTTTTCCCCCACCGCGCGCAGGATCAGGCCGACGCGGGTGTATTTCAGTGTGGCCCAGACTGCGGCCGTCAGAGCAATACCGACATAGAGGATCGGATCATGCTGGAACAGGATCGGGCCAATCACCGGGATATCGCTGATCACGGGGATGTGGATTTCACCCATGTCGGGTGGCTTGACGCCCACATAGCTTTGACCCATCAGCGCGCTGAAACCGAGCCCGAACAGGGTCAGGGCAAGGCCACTTGCGACCTGATTGGCCAGTGCAAACTGCGTCAGCAGCACGAACAACAACGATAGTACCGCGCCGCCTATGGCCGCCGCGACAAAGCCCAGCCAGGGCGAGCCCGTCTCGACCGAGATCGCAAAGCCGCTGATTGCGCCGACGATCATCATACCCTCGACGCCGAGGTTCAGAACACCTGCTTTCTCGACGACCAACTCTCCGATCGCGGCCAGCAGCAGGGGGGTTGCGGCCACCATCAGCGAGGCGACCAGAAGGACGGGATTGATTTCACCAAGGTCCATTTACGCTACCTCGCTACGGGCCGCACGGATGCGGTAGTTTGTCAGAAGATCGAAGGCCAGAAGGAAGAACAGCAGCATTCCCTGGAACACCTGAATGGCCGCGGCGGGCAGACCCAGCTGAGACTGGGCGATTTCACCGCCGATATAGGTCAGCGCCATCAGGCCGCCGGCGAGCAGGATGCCCACCGGATGCAGGCGGCCCAGAAAGGCCACGATGATCGCGGTAAAGCCGTAGCCGACGTTAAAGTCGATGCTGACCACGCCCGAAGGCCCCGAGACCTCGAACATCCCCGCCAGACCTGCCAATGCGCCGGACAGACCCAGACAGAACAGGATCAGACGGGCAGGGTTCACACCTGCGAATTTCGCAGCTCTTGGCGCTTCACCCGTTAGTCGGATGTGGAAGCCCAGCATGTGACGGTTCAGCAGGACATAGGCAAAGATCACAGCGATCAATGCCGTCACCACGCCCCAGTGCATCCCCGATCCAGTGATCAACTCGGCGTTATGCGCGCTGTCATAGGATTGCAGGTTGCGCGAGCCAGGAAAGCCGAACCCCTCGGGGTTTTTCAGCAAACCCAACGAGACTGAGGCCAGCATCTGCTCGGCCACATAGACCAGCATCAGCGACACGAGGATTTCGTTGGTGCCGAACCGCACTTTCAGAAAGGCCGGGATCATCGCCCACAGCCAGCCGCCAAAGGCTCCGGCAATCACCATGATCGGAAAGATGTACCACGCATCCAGAGGGTAGAAAGCCAGACCGGCCCCCGCGCCAAAGATGGCGCCCATGATGTACTGACCCTCAGCCCCGATATTCCAGATACCGGCCCGAAAGCCCAGCGACAGGCCGATGGCAATCAACACCAACGGCGCGCCTTTCACCAGCAATTGCGGGCGGTAGTAAAAGGCGAACTCACCGAAAAGGGGCTCCCAGAAAATGGTTCCGATGGCCTCAACCGGGTTCTTGCCCAGAATGGCGAACAGAATGCCGCCGCACACCATCGTCGCCAGCACCGCGACCAGAGGGGTGGCATAAGACCACGCCTTGGACGGCTGCGGCCGTTTCTCCAACACAATCATCTGCTCATCCCCCACCCATCTTCATCTTTTTTTAAATACTCTCGCCGAAGGCGACGCGACCGTTCATACATGCGCCACCTCCATGCCATGCGCCCCACCCATCATCAGGCCGATCTCATCGACCGTCAGGCCCGTGGTCGGGCGCGGGGCGCTCAGGCGGCCTTCGTTCAGGGCCGCGAAGCTGTCCGAGATTTCCATCAGCTCGTCGAGGTCCTGGCTGATGCAGATCACCGCCGTACCTTTTGCGGCCAGATCCAGAATGGCCTGCCGGATCGAGGCCGCCGCCGCTGCATCCACACCCCATGTCGGCTGGTTGACCACAAGCACGTCGGGGTTCTGCAGAACTTCGCGACCGATCACGAATTTCTGCAGGTTTCCGCCCGACAGCGAACGCGCTGCGTTCTCCGGCCCCGGCGTGCGCACGTCGAAGGCGCTGATGATCTTTTCGGCAAAGCTTTTGGTCTCGGCCCATTTGAGGAACCCGTTGCTTTCCAACCCCTCTCGAACCGATCCGGTCAGCAGGGCGTTTTCGGTCAGGCTCATATCCGGAGCCGCCGCATGGCCCAGCCGTTCCTCGGGAGCGGTCAGTACACCCAGCTTTCGCCGGGCGGTGGGGCCGAGCTTGCCGATCTTCTGGCCGTTGAACTTGATCGCATCGGCGGTTGTCAGGATTTCGCCCGACAGCACGCCCAGCAATTCATCCTGCCCGTTCCCGGCGACGCCACCGATGCCCAGAACCTCGCCCTTGCGGACCGTCATGTGGACATTGCGCAACGCCGTGCCGAATTCCGACGGCGAGGGTACCGACAGCCCGCTGACATCCAGCGCGACATCGCCAAATTCGCGGCCCGACCGTTCGGGTGTCTGCAGGGTCGATCCAACCATCATCTCGGCCATGTCGCGGGCCGAGGTTTCAGAGGGGACACATTCGCCGACATTCTTGCCCAGACGCAGGATCGTGGCGTGGTCGCACAGGGTCCGGATTTCTTCCAGTTTGTGCGAGATATACAGGATCGAAGTGCCCTCGGACCGCAGCTTGTTCAGCGTTTCAAACAGGATATCGACCTCTTGAGGGGTCAGAACCGAGGTCGGCTCGTCCATGATCAGCAGCTTCGGGTCTTGCAGCAGACAGCGGATGATTTCGACCCGCTGGCGTTCGCCTGCGGACAGGTCGCCAACGGTGCGGTAGGGGTCCAGCGGCAGGCCGTAGGTCTCGGACACTTCGCGGATGCGCGAGGCCAGATCACCCATCGGCGGCGGGTTCTCCATCCCCAGCGCGATGTTTTCGGCCACGTTCAATGCATCGAACAGCGAAAAGTGCTGGAACACCATTGCGATCCCGTCGGCCCGCGCCGCGCGGGGTTCAGGTGGCGCAAAGGGCTGGCCCCGCAGTAACATTGTGCCGCTGTCGGGTTTCACCAACCCGTAGATCATTTTGACCAGCGTGGATTTACCCGCGCCGTTTTCGCCCAGCAAGGCGTGAACTTCGCCCTCACCGATGTCAAAGGACACCTGATCATTGGCCACGACGCCGGGATAGGCCTTGGTCAGCCCTTGCAGGCTTAAGAGTGGAGTGGTCACGCGCTCAGGTCCTTCTTCAACTCGTTCTGTCGGGCCGGGCGCAAGAGCTGCGCGGCGACGCCAACGGCGATCATCTGCGGGTGCTTGCCCAGGCCGGGGTCCCCAATCGGGCAAGTGATCCGGCTGATCCGTTCGGGCGAATGCCCAAGGGCCGCCAGCCGCGACCGGAATCGCGCCCATTTCGTAGCCGAGCCGATCAGGCCCGCAAAGCGGAAATCATGCAAAAGCAGCCGGTTGCACAGCTCTAAATCCAGATTGTGTGAATAAGTCAGCACAAGATGCTCGGCATCGGGTGGTGCGTGGCGCACCAGTTCCGCAGGTTTGGTGGCCGGAACCACCGCCACTCCGGCCGGAATTGAATCCGGAAACCGTTCGGGGCCGGTATCGACCCATGTGATCGCCAGATCGGGCAGGGGGGACAGAACATCCACCAGCGCGCGGCCCACATGGCCTGCGCCCCAGATCCACAGGTTCCGTGTTGGCTTGTGTACCGGCTCAACCATCCAGCCGTCGACCAGTTGCGGTTCGGGCGCGACGCCCTGTCCGCGCGCGGCCGCCAGCAGGCGTTTGACCGACAGAGGCATGTCGCCTTCGGATGCGGATCGCGCGATGACCGTGTCGTCGAGCGCTTCAACCGCTTTATGGTCAAAGACCTCGCTCAGCAGTGACACCGCACCGCCGCAGCATTGGCCCATGTCGGGGCCAAGCGCGTGATGTGTCAGGCGGGCTTGCATCGTCTGCGCCCGCGCGGCCACAGCCGCTTGAAACTCCAGTGTGCCACCACCGATGGTTCCGCTTTGCCCGTTCTCCCAAACCAGCATTGCAGCACCGACTTCTCGCGGGGATGACCCCTTGATCGCAGCGATGACCACCCGGGTGACTTTCCCGTGGGTTTTGACCGCCTCCCTCAAAGCCTCTCGATCAAATCCCATCAGGTTCCTCCTTTTACCCGTTGGACGCCGCGCCAGATCTCTTCGGCTGTGGCGGGTGCATCCAGCGCCGGATAGCTGTCGCCACAGGCGGCCACCGCATTCGACAGCGCCAACCAAGCCGAGATGCCCAGCATGAACGGCGGCTCACCCACAGCCTTCGAGCGATAGATCGTGTCCTCGCGGTTCTCACCATCCCAGAGCGCGACGTTGAAGATGTCGGGCCGGTCCGAACAGGCCGGGATCTTGTATGTCGAGGGCGCGTGGGTGCGTAGGTTGCCCTTGCCGTCCCAGACCAGTTCCTCGGTTGTCAGCCAGCCGGCGCCCTGCACATAGCCGCCTTCGACCTGCCCGATGTCCAGCGCCGGGTTCAGCGAGGCGCCTGCGTCATGCAGGATATCGGTGCGTAGGATGCGGTTTTCACCGGTCAGAGTGTCCACGGCAACCTCGGTGATCGAGGCTCCGTAGGCGAAGTAGAAGAATGGGCGTCCACGTCCAGCGATCCGGTCCCATTCAATTTTTGGCGTTTTATAGAAGCCGGTTGCCGACAGACTTATGCGTCCCTGATAGGCCAGCGCGGCGGCTTCGGCGAAGGTGTAGCGTTCCTCGCCAACCGAAACCTGGCTGTCAGAGAAGGTGACTGTCGACGGATCGGCCTGATGCCGCTCGGCCAGATATTCGGCCATCCGGTCGCGGATCGTATCGCAGGCCGCTTTCACGGCCATCCCGTTGAGGTCACTGCCCGAAGACGCTGCCGTGGCCGAGGTGTTCGGCACTTTGGCGGTATCCGTGGCGGTGATCTTGACCATTTCCAGCGGAATGCCAAAGCGGGACGCAGCCACCTGCGCGACCTTCTGGAACAGCCCCTGTCCCATCTCGGTGCCGCCATGGTTCAGGTGGACCGAGCCGTCCTGATACACATGTACCAGCGCACCCGCCTGGTTGAGGTGGGTCAGCGTGAAGGAAATCCCGAACTTGACCGGAGAGAAGGCGATGCCCTTCTTGATCACGCTGTTCTCGGCGTTCCATTTCTTGATTGCGGCTTTGCGCACGGCATAGTCGCTGGATTTCAGCAGCGCTTCGGTCATGCCATGCAGCTCGAAATCGCTGACCTCCATGCCATAGGGCGTGGTGTTGCCGCCAGCGGGCAGAGGGCGCACTGGTGCGCTTCCGGTTTCAACCGCGCCTCGGCTGGTCAGGTCCTCATGCGGGTCGGGGTGACTCAGTGGTTTCTCTGTCGGTTCTACCTCCGCCACCTTGTGCGCGGGTTCATAGTAGTTCCGTCTGCGCAGCTCGGCCGGGTCCAGTCCCAATTCGTAGGCTGCGTGATCCATCACCCGTTCGATCCCGACCATGCCCTGCGGGCCTCCGAACCCACGATAGGCGGTGGCGGATTGGGTGTTCGTCTTCAGCCGGTGGCTCTCGATCCGCGCATTGGGCAGCAGATAAGCGTTGTCCGAATGCAGCATCGCGCGGTCGGCTACGGGTAGGGACAGGTCCTGCGCCCAACCGCAGATGGCGTGGTGCAGGAACGAGACGCCTTGAATATGGCCATGCTCATCAAATCCGGCCTTGTACGAGATGCGGAACGCATGGCGCTTGCCGGTGATGATCATGTCATCGTCCCGGTCATAGCGCATCTTGCAGGCTTTGCCTGTTGCCCGCGCGGCCACTGCACAGGCAACGGCCAAAGCGTTACCCTGACTTTCCTTACCACCAAAACCGCCGCCCATCCGGCGTGTTTCGACCCGGACAGCATGCATCGGAACGCCCAAAGCGTCCGCCACCTTGTGCTGAATCTCGGTCGGGTGCTGGGTCGAGCTATGCACCAGCATATCCGCGCCTTCATTCGGCACGGCCAGCGCAGCCTGACCTTCCAGATAGAAATGCTCTTGCCCGCCGAGTTCAAAGGAGCCTTCAACCACGTGGGCCGCGCCCGCAATGGCCGCGTCGGCGTCACCCTTGGCATAGATGCGCGGGCCGTCCTCGAACCGGCTGTCAGCGGCCAGAGCGTCTTCGACCGTCAGGATCGGAGTTTCTTCGGCATAGTCGATCTTACCAAGCCGCGCGGCTTTGCGGGCGGCCAAATGGCTGGTGGCGACGACCATAAACACCGGCTGGCCGATATAGTGAACTGTTCCGTCGGAGAGCAGCGGTTCGTCATGGATCGAGGGTGAGACGTCGTTGGCAAACGGCAGGTCATCCGCCGTCATCACCATCGCGACCCCGTCGGCAGCTTTCACGGTCGACAGGTCCATCGCGGTGATCTTGCCTTTGGCAATCGGGCTCAGGCCAAATGCCAAATGCAGAGAACCCTTTGGCGTCGGAATGTCATCCACGTATCGCGCCGAGCCGGACACATGCAGCGGTGCCGCGTCATGGGGGAGGGGTTTGGTCACGCTCATGCCGACACCTCCAGCACATTGGTCAGTTCGCCCTGATCCTCGAGGAAGTACCGCTCAAGCATCGCCTTGGCGGTTTCCAGACGATAGGTGGCCGAGGCGCGCATGTCCGTGAGTGGTGAATAGTCGTTGGCAAAGGCGGGCAGCGCGGCGTTAATGGTTTCGCGCGTCCACGGTTTGTCGATCAGTGCGGCCTCGACATGGGATGCCCGTTTCGGGATGCCCGCCATGCCGCCAAACGCGATGCGCGCTTGCGTGACGGTACCGTCCGAAACGGTGATGTTGAAACACCCGCAGACGGCCGAGATATCCTGATCGAACCGTTTGCTGAGTTTGTAGGCTTTCAAGCGATCCGCTTGACGGGGGAAACTGACGGCTTCGACGAACTCACCCGGTGCGCGGTCTTGCTTGCCGTAATCGATGAAGAACTCTTCCAGAGGCATCGACCGCCGCGCATCGCCATTGCGCAGATGCAGGGTGGCGTCCAGCGCGATCAGGGCGGGTGGGTTGTCTCCGATGGGTGACCCATTGGCGATATTGCCGCCCACGGTGGCCGCGTGGCGCACCTGAACGCTGGCATAACGGCGGATCATTTCAGCGTAAGAGGGGTGCAAATCAGTCAGCGCCGCGCCCATACGGTTCATGTCGACCATCGCGCCAAAGCGGATTTCGTCCTCGGTGATCGTGATCTGTTTCAGATCCTCGCAGCGGTTGAGGAAAATCACCGGATCCGGATCGCGCAATTGCTTGGTGACCCAAAGCCCGACATCGGTCGCTCCAGCGACAAGGGTGGCATCCGGGTTCTCGGCGTACACTGCTGCCAACTCGTCGGACGAGCCGGGCACCATCGGCGATGCCTGCACGGCGACCGGTTTGTCTTTGACCCAGACGGGAACAGGCTGATCCTCAGCGGCCTGAGCCGCGCGAATGATCGGGGCGTAGCCGGTACAGCGGCACAGGTTTCCGGCAAGCTGGGTGTCGTAATCCGTCGCGCCGTTCGCATGACTGGCGACCATCGACATGACAAAGCCGGGGGTGCAGAAACCGCATTGCGACCCATGCAGATCGACCATCGCCTGTTGCACCGGATGGGCCTCGCCCTTCGGGCCGCTGGCGCCTTCGACAGTGCGGACAGCCTTGCCATGCAGTTGCGGCAGAAACAGGATGCAGGAGTTCAGCGCTTTGGCGCCGCCTTCATCCGTCACCATGACCGTGCAGGCGCCGCAATCGCCCTCGTTGCAGCCTTCCTTGGTGCCGGTCAGGCCGCGATCCTCGCGCAGCCAGTCCAGCAGGGTCGCTGTCGGATCGACATCCGCCAACTCCACTGTCTCTCCGTTCAGAAGAAACGTGATATTCATTCGAGAAACCCGTCGCCTTACCCGGTTGCGCCCTTGGGTGCCCTCCTTCGATGCGACGTAGAAAGAGTGGCGGGCGGATAGCTTGCCGTCAGATGTTAGAAACAGGGCAGGTTCTCTGGCAAGAAAAACTGCCTATATTATGCACCATTAGACGGGTACAGCTTGTGAATGTCGCGTTTGTGTAAAAGGCAGTCGCTTGTAAATAAAGCGCTTTTTGCGGGCGGCGCCCGGTCAATCCCGAAGCACCTTCTGCAAAAGCCGAATAATCCGCACTGATTTTTTTGGCATTCCAAAGCTGCGGTTCCCGCTTTTGCCGGGCAGCTGGCTGGGATAGCGTAGGCGGTATGAGCAGTACTCCTCGATTCATTCACCTCCGTGTTCACACCGAATATTCCCTGCTGGAAGGCGCCGTGCGGCTGAAAAAGCTGCCCGCCCTGTGCGAGAAGATGGAGATGCCCGCCGTCGCGGTGACAGACACCAATTCGATGTTCTCGGCGCTGGAGTTTTCAGTGACCGCCAGTGGCGCCGGGGTGCAGCCGATCATGGGCTGTCAGGTCGATCTGACTTATCTGCAGGCGCAGCCCGGCGAGAAACCCAAAGCGCCTGCGCCGCTGGTACTGCTGGCGCAATCCGAGGTTGGGTATGAGAACCTGATGAAGCTCAGTTCCTGCCTTTACGTGGATAAGGGCGGGCAGTTGCCGCAGGTCACGTTGGAAGAGTTGGCGGACCGGTCGGACGGTTTGATCTGTTTGACCGGCGGGCCGGATGGGCCTGTGGGGATGCTGCTGCAGCAGGGTCAGCGCCCGGCGGCCGAGGTGCTGGTTGATCAGTTGGCGGCGATGTTCCCAGATCGCATTTACATCGAACTTCAGCGCCATCCGGGGGAAGACGGCCAGCCCGAAGCCGAACGCCTCACCGAGCGTGGCCATGTCGAGATGGCTTATGCCAAGAACCTGCCTCTGGTCGCGACCAACGACGTCTATTTCCCGACGACAGACATGTATGAGGCCCACGACGCACTGATCTGTATCGCCGAGGGCGCCTATGTCGACCAGCAGGAGGGCCGCCGTCGCCTGACCGCTCAGCACTACTTCAAGTCACAGCAGGAAATGGTGACTCTGTTCGCCGATCTCCCCGAAGCCATCGAGAACACGGCCGAGATCGCCAAACGCTGCGCCTTCATGGCCTATCGCCGCGATCCGATCCTGCCAAAATTCGCCGATGACGAGGTCGCTGAACTGCGCCGCATCGCGAATGAGGGCTTGCAAAAACGTCTGGCGGTGATCCCCCATGCGGTGACACCTGAAGAATACCAGGAACGGCTGGATTTCGAGCTTGGGATCATCGAAGGTATGGGCTTTCCCGGCTACTTCCTGATCGTTGCGGACTTTATCCAATGGGCCAAGGATCATGACATTCCGGTGGGGCCGGGGCGGGGTTCGGGCGCGGGGTCTTTGGTGGCTTATGCGCTGACGATCACCGACCTTGACCCGCTGCGCTATTCCCTGCTGTTCGAACGCTTCCTGAACCCCGAGCGGGTTTCGATGCCCGACTTCGATATCGACTTCTGCATGGACCGCCGCGAAGAGGTGATCCGCTACGTGCAGCAGAAATACGGGCGCGACAAGGTGGGGCAGATCATCACCTTTGGCGCGTTGCTGTCGAAAGCTGCCGTGCGCGATATCGGGCGGGTGTTGCAGATGCCTTACGGGCAGGTGGATCGCTTGTCCAAGATGATCCCGGTTGAGGGGGTAAAACCCGTCTCGATCGAAAAGGCGCTGAAAGACGAACCACGGTTGCGCGAAGAGGCCCGCAACGAAGAGGTGGTGGACCGCCTGCTCACCTACGGTCAGCAGGTCGAAGGGCTGCTGCGAAACGCCTCGACCCACGCGGCGGGGGTTGTGATCGGGGATCGTCCGCTGGACGCGCTGGTGCCGCTATACCAAGACCCGCGCTCGGACATGCCGGCAACTCAGTTCAATATGAAATGGGTGGAACAGGCCGGGCTGGTCAAGTTCGACTTTCTGGGCCTGAAGACGCTAACCGTGATCCAGAACGCGATGGACATCATTTTCAAGTCCGGGCGTCCCTTGCATGTCGCGGCGGACGGCACCGAGCTTTACGAACCTGCAGAAGGGGCCGAGAACCAGATCAACGCCATCCCGCTGGATGATGAGGCGACTTACAAGCTCTATTCAGCGGCCAAAACGGTTGCGGTGTTCCAGGTGGAATCCTCGGGCATGATGGACGCGCTCAAGCGGATGAAGCCGACCTGTATCGAGGACATCGTGGCCCTTGTGGCGCTGTATCGTCCCGGTCCGATGGAGAACATCCCGACCTATTGCGAGGTCAAGAACGGGCTGCGCAAGATCACCTCGGTTCATCCCCTCATCGACCATATCCTTGAGGAAACGCAGGGCATCATCGTTTATCAGGAACAGGTGATGCAGATTGCGCAGGTCATGGCCGGGTACAGTCTCGGCGGTGCCGACCTGCTGCGCCGCGCGATGGGTAAAAAGATCAAAGAGGCGATGGACGCCGAGCGCCCGAAATTCGAAAAGGGCGCGGGCGAGAATGGCGTGGACGCCAAAAAGGCCAGCGAAGTCTTCGACCTGCTGGAGAAATTCGCCAACTACGGCTTCAACAAATCCCACGCGGCGGCTTATGCGGTGGTCAGCTATCAGACCGGCTGGCTGAAGGCGAACCACCCGGTCGAGTTCATGGCCGGGGTCATGAACTGCGATATCCACCTGACCGACAAGCTGGCTGTCTATTTCGAAGAGGTCCGCAAGGGGCTGGAACTGCCCTATGTACCGCCCTGTGTGAACCGGTCGTTGGCGACCTTCGACGTGGTGAATGGCGAACTGGTCTATGCGCTGGGCGCGTTGAAAAACGTCGGCGTCGAGGCGATGAATCTGGTTGTGGAAGGGCGTGGCAACAAGCCGTTCGTCAACCTGTTCGACTTTGCCCGCCGGGTTGATCTGAAGAAGGTCGGCAAACGCCCGTTGGAGATGCTGGCGCGGGCCGGGGCCTTCGATCAACTCGATAATAACCGCCGCCGCGTGTTCGAAAGCCTTGATCCTCTGGTGCAGTATTCTGCGGCAATCCATGATCAGAAGAACTCGAACCAGGTGTCGCTGTTTGGTGAGGCGGGCGACGACCTGCCGGAACCGCGTCTGTCGCCGACACCCGACTGGTTGCCCGCCGAGCGCTTGAGCGAGGAGTTCAGGGCCATCGGCTTCTACCTTTCGGGCCACCCGCTGGATGACTATATGCCTGCGTTGAAGCGCAAGCAGGTGCTGACCTTGGATGAAGTGACGGAAAAGGCGCGGTCAGGGCCGTTCATTGCGAAAATGGCGGGTGTCGTGGCCGGGCGGCAGGAACGGAAATCGGCGCGCGGTAACCGGTTCGCCTTTGCCCAGCTCTCGGACCCCACGGGCGCCTATGAGGTCACCCTGTTCTCGGAAACGCTGGAGAAATCGCGCGAGTATCTGGAAACCGGCGCGCAGGTGGTGCTGACCGCCGAGGCGACGATGGAGGCGGACCAGCTGAAACTGCTGGGCCGCTCGGTTGGGCCGGTGGATACGGTCGTGGCCGAGGCTGGGGCAACGGGGCTAAGGATATTCGTGGACGAACCGGCGGTGCTGGCAACCGTCGCCAAGGTGCTTGAGGACGCCGCTGGTGCGGCCAAGCGGGCCTCGAAAGGGCCGATCCATGTCTTTCTGATGGACCCGGGCCTGCCGGGTGATGTCGAGATGGATCTGGGGCAGGATTTCCCGATCAACCCTCAGATCAAGGGCGCGATCAAGTCTCTGGACGGTGTCACCGACGTTCAGGAAATCTGAGCCAGCCATTTGTTGCCACAGCGTTTTTGCGCGGCTAGGCTGTGATCATTGCTTCATTTGGGGCGTGTCACAGGAGGGCACTTTCATGCGCTTTTCAGCTTTGGGATTAAGAACATTTGCATTGGCAGCCGCCGCGTCTCTGGCGATGGCGTCCGGGGGGCTGGCAGATGACAAGGATGACAAAAAGAAAAAGACGATCGAAGGCGCGCTGATCGGCGCGGGTGTCGGGGCACTTGTCGGTGACGGCAAGGGCGCAGCGATTGGTGGCGTGGCCGGGGCCATTATTGGACACAACTGGAAGTGATGGCGATGCGGACTGATAAACTCAAAATGCCCGTTTGCGCCGCAATCCTGATGGTTCCGTGTGTGGCGATTGCCGATGACGCGGCTGAACAGATGGTACAGGACGCGTTGCCTGTGATGCACTACACCTGCGCCTCGATTGCTGAAGAGGCTGACGGGGACGAAGCCTTTGTTGTCGAGGTCGTGGGCAAGATGACGGCCCTGTCGCTTTATAATCGTCAGATCAATATCGAAGATCACGCGACCACAGACGAGGAAAAGACTCAGTTGCGTGAAGCCTTCATTGCAGCGCTGTCCGAAGGCTGCGCCGCGGATAAGGATGCCCTTTTGGGTGGGGTTGTCGACAACGCGGTGAAGACGACGCTGGGTCTGTGATCCGTCAATAATGCGGCGGGCGTTCGTCTCCGAAGACGACTCCGCCCGATCCTTCCTGCGCCCGTTCGGCCTCGCGCTGCAACAGCATCTCGACGCGGCGGGTGAGGCGGTCGATCTCGGATTGCTGGCGGGTGACGACCGTGTTCAGCTCTTCGACCGTGCGGGTCAGATGGGCGATCTGTTCTTCCAGATGCTGCATGGGGGACTCCTGTTCCTGCGCCGGTCATAGCGACCCTGTGACGCCGTGGCCAGCGAAAGCGCGCCTTGCCCAGATGCGGGCCATGGGATAGACCGCGCGCGGAACATGAAAATCCCAAGGACGCCCCACATGGCCAAGCCCAAGAAACAGCCCCGCCCCAAGGCGATTACGCCCAAAGGGTTCCGCGACTATTTCGGCCAGGAAGTCTCGCAGCGCACCGAGATGCTGCGGACCATTGCGGACGTCTATCATCGGTACGGGTTTGATGCCCTGGAAAGCAGCGCGGTCGAAACCGTTGAGGCGCTGGGCAAGTTCCTTCCGGATGTGGATCGCCCGAACGAGGGCGTGTTTGCGTGGCAGGAGGTTGACGAAAACGACAAGGGCGACTGGATGGCCCTGCGCTATGATCTGACCGCGCCTCTGGCCCGCGTCTATGCGCAGCACCGCAACGATCTGCCGACGCCTTATCGCCGCTATGCGATGGGTCCGGTCTGGCGCAACGAAAAGCCGGGGCCGGGGCGCTATCGTCAGTTCTATCAGTGTGATGCGGATACGGTGGGCACGGCCTCGATGGCTGCGGACGCCGAGATTTGCACGATGCTGTCGGATACGCTGGAGACCGTCGGCATTCCCCGTGGCGACTATCTGGTGCGGGTCAATAACCGCAAGGTCCTGAACGGTGTGCTCGAGGCGATGGGCCTGGGCGAAGACGCCGCCGCCCGTGACAACGTCCTGCGTACCATCGACAAGTTTGATAAGGTGGGCGAGGCCGGTGTGCGCGAGCTGCTGACCAAGGGCCGTCTGGATGCGTCTGGTGCGTTCATCGATGGCGTCGGCCTGAGCGACGATCAGGCAGAGCCGGTGATTGCCTTCCTGACATCGAAAGCCGCGGATACCGCCGGGACGCTGGCGAACCTGCGCGCCGCTGTCGGCGATAGCAAGATCGGTGCGGATGGCATTGCCGAGCTGGAACAGATCGGCGCCCTTCTTGATGCTGGTGGGTACGGCGCGGACAGGATCGAGATCGATCCTTCGGTGGTGCGCGGCTTGGGCTATTATACCGGGCCGGTTTATGAAGCTGAACTGACCTTTGACATCCTTGACGACAAGGGCCGCAAGCGGCAATTCGGATCGGTTTCGGGCGGTGGCCGCTATGACGATCTGGTCAAGCGGTTCACAGGGCAGGAAGTGCCTGCAACCGGCATCTCTATCGGTGTCGACCGCCTGCTGGCTGCCTTGCGCGAAAAGGGCCGGATCGCCGCAAAGGCGACTGGTCCCGTTGTAGTCACCGTCATGGATCGCGACCGCATGGCCGACTATCAGGCGATGGTGGCCGAGCTGCGCAATGCAGGTATCCGCGCCGAGGTCTATCTGGGCAACCCCAAGAATTTCGGCAATCAGCTGAAATATGCGGACAAGCGCAACTCGCCGATTGCGGTGATCGAAGGTGGTGATGAAAAGGCCAACGGCATCGTGCAAATCAAGGACCTGATCCTTGGCGCCAAGATCGCCGAAAGCGCCACGCTTGAGGAATGGAAGGAACGCCCCAGCCAGTTCGAAGTACCGCGCAGCGATCTGGTCGCCAAGGTGCGTGAAATTCTGGACAGTCAGGACTAGGCCATGCCCAACCGTTCCCAGATACAGGCCCGCGCCGCGATGATGCGCGTCCGGTTCGAGGCCGCAGGCGCGCAGGTGGTGGACCCGCCGCTGCTGCAACCGGCTGAAACGCTGCTGGACCTTTATGGCGAGGATATCCGCGCGCGCGCTTACGTGACCTCGGATGCGCTGCGCGGTGAGCAGATGATGCGCCCCGATTTCACCCTGCCCGTAGTGCAGATGCACATGAGCGAGGGGGCCGAGCCCGCGCGTTACACCTATTCCGGTGAGGTGTTCCGCCGTCAGGAACACGACCCGGATCGGTCCAACGAATACATTCAGGTCGGCTATGAGGTGTTCGACCGTGACGATCCCTCGGGCGCCGATGCCGAGGTGTTTTCGCTGTTCGCGCTGCAACTGCGCGGTCTGCCTTTGCGTGCCGCGACCGGGGATATCGGCATCCTGACCGCAGCCGTTCAGGGCTTGCGCACGACGGACCGCCGCAAAGCCGCGCTGATGCGGCATCTGTGGCGTCCGCGCCGGTTCCGGGTTCTGCTGGACCGTTTCGCGGGCCGCAAACCCGGCCCGGAAGGGCGCGAGGCTCTGTTGAATGCGGAAAACCCGTTGGACCACGACATCCCCATGATCGGCAAGCGTCGCGCGTCCGAGGTAGAGGCACGGATCGAAGCCCTGCGCGAAGATCGCGATACGCCGCCGATTTCAGACAGTGAACTGGCTGGTCTGGAAACGCTGTTGAACGTACGCGAGACCATGCCCTTTGCGCTGGAGCAACTGCGTGACGTGGCGGTGGACCTGCCGCAAATCACTCCAGCGCTGGATCGGCTTGAGGCGCGGGTCGCATCGCTGCAGGCGCGCGGCGTTGATGTGGACCGGCTGGATTTCGAGGCCGCCTATGGCAGGACGTCGATGGAGTATTACGACGGGTTTGTCTTTGGCTTTTACGCCGAGGGCCGCCCGGACCTGCCTCCGATTGCAACCGGCGGGCGCTATGACGCGCTGACCCGGCAACTGGGCAACGGCGCTGAAATTCCGGCTGTCGGCGGCGTCATCCGCCCCGACCTGATGCTGGAGATTGAGGAGGACGCGCAATGAGCCTGAAACTGGGCGTGCCCTCGAAGGGCCGGTTGATGGAGAAGACCTTCTCGTGGTTCGAGAAGCGCGGCATCACCCTGTCGCGCAGCGGATCGGACCGGGAATATGCGGGCAAGGTCGAGGGGATCGATGGTGTTTCGCTGGTCCTGTTGTCCGCCGGGGAAATCCCGCGCGAACTGGCCGCGGGGCGCATTCACCTGGGCGTCACCGGGATCGATCTGGTGCACGAGAAACTGCCGCGCTGGGAACAGCAGGTCGAAGAGGTTTCGCAGCTTGGGTTCGGCAAGGCTGATCTGATCATCGCCACGCCCGCCTGCTGGGTGGATGTGGACACGCTGGACGATATGGACGCGGCTGCTGCGGCGTTTCGCAAGACCCATGGCCACCGGCTGCGCATTGCCACCAAATATCATCGGCTGGTGCGTGAGTTCCTGACGGATGCGGGCGTGGCTGACTACACTCTGGTCGACAGCCAGGGCGCGACCGAGGGCACGGTGATGAACGAAACCGCCGAGGCGATTGCTGACATCACCTCGACCGGGGAAACCCTGCGGGCAAACCACCTGAAAATCCTGTCGGACGGGCTGATCCTGCAATCTCAGGCGACGCTGTGGCGTAGCCGGGTGGCGAAATGCGATGCAGCGGAAAAGGCGGTTCTGTCCGAACTGATGGATCGGCTGCGTTAAAGCAAGCCGATATCGGCCAGCGCGCGGTTCAGGTCATCGGGCAGGGTGTCGTCCTGCTCGCGCCCCTTGGGCAGGTCGGCAGGCGTGTCCTCGGGTTTCAGATAGCGCCAGCCCTGAAACGGTCGTTTAAGGGCGTTCTGGGTGCGGTGCACCTCGGGGTCCAGCACGATGGCACAGCGGCGGATCCCATCCTCGCCCCGCACCTCGTCCAGCCGCAGGATACGCTGGCGGCACTGGATCACGCCCTTGATCACCCAATAGATCGAACCGCCGTTCAGAATCTCGGCCTCGCGCTTGGGCCACATGCGGGTGACGTGGCGCGGGCAGCCGTCCTCATACAGCGGTTTGCGGCTGTCCTGCCACGCCATCAGCGTGTCGACGCTTTCCGAGCCAACCGAGAGTTTTATGAGGTTTACGTACTTATCCACAGCTTTCCCACAGAGTCGTCCATCGACTATCTATCCATTGTAGCTCATGCGCGATTGTCATCAAGGTTTAGTAGGTGATAGTCTGTATCCCTCTTCTAATACAGGGAATCGCCAATGAGCCGCTTTGCCGCCCCCATCGCCGAGCAGATCTGGGACATGAAATACCGTTTCAAACAGGCGGATGGCACGCCCATCGACCAGACGGTCGAGGACAGCTGGCGACGCATCGCCCGCGATCTGGCACGGGTGGAAAAAGACCCCGCGCACTGGGAAGAGAAGTTTTTTGAGGCGTTGGAGGATTTCAAATACCTACCCGCCGGTCGTATCACCGCAGGTGCAGGCACTGCGCGGCAGGTGACGCTTTTTAACTGCTTTGTCATGGGCACCGTACCCGACAGTATGGGCGGCATCTTCGACATGCTGAAAGAGGCTGCGCTGACCATGCAGCAGGGCGGGGGGATCGGTTATGATTTCTCGACCATTCGCCCGCGGGGCGCCGATGTGCATGGCGTGGCAGCCGATGCCTCGGGGCCGTTGAGCTTCATGGACGTATGGGATGCCATGTGCCGGACGATCATGTCCGCAGGCTCGCGCCGTGGGGCGATGATGGCGACCATGCGTTGCGACCATCCGGATATCGAACAGTTCATCACCGCCAAATCCGACCCGGCGCGTCTGCGCATGTTCAACATGTCGGTGCTGGTCACCGACCCGTTCATGGAGGCGGTCAAGGCCGATGGCCCGTGGGAGCTGGTGTTCGGCGACAAGGTCTATCACACCGTTCAAGCCCGTGACTTGTGGAACAAGATCATGCAGGCCACCTACGACTATGCCGAGCCGGGCGTGATCTTCATCGACCGGATCAATCAGGCCAACAATCTGAGCTATGTGGAAACCATCGCGGCGACCAATCCGTGTGGTGAACAACCCCTGCCACCCTATGGCGCCTGCCTGCTGGGGTCGATCAACCTTGCGCGGCTGGTGGCCGAGCCTTTCGAGGACGCCGCGCATCTGGATGAAGCCGCGCTGCAGGAGTTGGTGGCGACGTCCGTGCGGATGATGGACAATGTGGTCGACGCGTCGAAATTCCCGCTGCCCGAACAGGCCGCTGAGGCACAGGCCAAGCGCCGGATCGGGCTGGGTGTGACCGGTCTGGCCGATGCGCTGCTGATGCTGGGTCTGCGCTATGGGTCCGACGAGGCGGCGCGTCAGACCGAGTGCTGGCTGCAGGCGATCGCCCGCGCCGCGTATCTGGCGTCGGTGGATTTGGCCAAGGAAAAAGGGGTGTTCCCGCTGTTCGATGCCGAGAAATATCTGGCCAGCGGCACCATGCAGCAGATGGATGAGGATGTACGCGACGCAATCCGCGAGCATGGTATCCGCAACGCTCTGCTGACCTCGATCGCGCCGACCGGCACGATTTCCCTGTATGCGGGCAACGTGTCTTCGGGGATCGAGCCGGTCTTTGCCTATGCCTACACCCGCAAGGTTTTGCAGAAGGACGGCTCGCGCACCGAAGAAGAGGTCGTGGACTACGCCGTGCAGATGTGGCGGGACAAGTTCGGTGACAAGGAGCTGCCGGACTATTTCGTCAACGCGCAGACGCTGTCTCCGTCGGATCACGTCAAGATGCAGGCGGCGGCGCAGAAATGGATCGACAGCTCGATCTCGAAGACGATCAACTGCCCCGAAGACATCAGCTTTGACGCTTTCAAGGATGTCTACATGCAAGCCTGGGATCAGGGTTGCAAAGGCTGCACGACCTATCGTCCGAACGACGTGACTGGGTCGGTTTTGACAGTATCCGAGAGCGCCGACACCGCACCGGGTGAAAGCGCGGCTGCCCCGCATGAGGTCGATGGAGGCGAGGTTGTATACATGTCCGAACCGCTGGATCGGCCGCAATCGCTGGAAGGCTCGACCTACAAGCTGAAATGGCCAGATAGCGAGCACGCGATCTACCTGACCATCAATGATATCGTCATCGGCGGGCGGCGTCGTCCGTTCGAGGTGTTCATCAACTCGAAGAACATGGAGCATTACGCCTGGACGCTGGCCCTGACCCGGATGATCTCGGCCGTGTTCCGGCGAGGTGGGGATGTGTCGTTCGTGGTCGAAGAGCTGAAGGCGGTTTTCGATCCCCGCGGCGGCGCCTGGGTGAAGGGCAAGTACATCCCCTCGATCCTGGCCGCGATCGGCGGGGTGATTGAGCAACACCTGATCAACATCGGTTTCCTCGAGGGCGAAGGCATGGGCCTGAAGTCCGACCCGCAAGCGCAGGTGGTCAACATGGATGCCCCCCGCGGCAAAGCATGCCCGTCCTGCGGCCAGTTCGACATGGTGATGATCGAAGGCTGCATGACCTGCCGCAGTTGTGGGCACTCCAAATGTGGCTGACCCTGGGGGGTAAACTGCTGTGGAACGACACATAAGGTGACATTTATTGACGCCGAGTTGCCATTTCTTGGCGTCAAACCTGCAACTTTCATAGCAGATTTTTGCGTGTTCCATAAATTAGCGGCGGAATCCGAACCTTCGTCGCAATAGGCTGGTCGGCTATCTCAACTTACTAAAGCGGACCTTGGTTGCGCCTCTAGAAACTTCAAGATGTTTGAGCGACGTTCGACAAGGAACATTGCATACCCCTCCAAAAGCACAGTTGCGTTCGGGTCAGTTTTGGACTTTGCTTGAATCTCTTCGACTTGCTTCAGAGCTTGTTCAATGGAAAGCGGCTTAGATTCCGAAGACATCAGGCGACGCGCTAAATCGATATCCATTTTCTGAACTTTTTCAGGTGGCAACGAGGAGCGGCATTCGAAATAGTTTATCCGCAGGGCTAGTTCTTTGAGTCTGTCGTCTTCAAAACTGTGTGCAATCTTCTGCCTTTCCTTCCAAGGCGCGGCGTGAAACTGATCACAAAGCGCGACGTCGTTCCAGCTTGAAAACCTCGCGTATAGCATCTCTTCAACGTGAGTTGGTTCAGGATACTTTGGACGAGTTTCTAAATAGCATTCCGCGAGCCTGGACTTAAGGTTTTCGTCTGCAACTATTTGAGCCGCACGATCTTCCAGCTCTTCACAAGATACGCCCTCAAAAAGTTCTTCGGGGGCCTCCCAAAGTGGCACCATCGTAGGGCCGGCGTTCGTTCGGATTCTTCGGATAGGGCTTGGTTGGTTTGATAGTTTGGCCACCAACTGTTCATCTGACATTGATGCGAGATCGCGGATCGGTGCATTCAGACTCAAACAAAGCATGGTATTCGGCTGATCGGGTTCATTTGCGACGAACACTACGGGAGTGTGGCAAGCTCGGTTTGCAAAAAATTCAGTAAGCAAGAAGGGTTCATCCGATGAAATAAAGTCTGCGACCGAGGCTTTATTGGAGAAACGCACAAACCTTCGCCAAAGGTCAGGACTCAGTCTTTTCACAAGCCTACAGAGTTCA
This sequence comes from Ruegeria sp. AM9, assembly GCF_056540565.1. Lineage (NCBI taxonomy): Bacteria > Pseudomonadati > Pseudomonadota > Alphaproteobacteria > Rhodobacterales > Roseobacteraceae > Ruegeria > Ruegeria sp. AM9. The sequence continues at coordinate 882,333 of NZ_JBQFWY010000001.1, read as the reverse complement.
AGCGCCGTCTGGGTGTCGGACAATGCATCGTGTGCTTTCGTCGATATTATGCCGTTGGCGGCGGCTAGGTCCTGAAGTCGGAAGCTTGCGCTTCCGGTCTCTTTGAGCGGGACGGTTAGAGCGGTATCACCGGAAGCGGAGCAGGCCAAAGCCAAAGACATTACGTCGTTACGCCCGTTTCCGTGAAAGCTCGTAAGGTAAGGCGGATGCAGAGTTTGATACAACGCCTGACGAAGGAACTCTTCGTCAAATCTTATGGAGTTGTATCCAAGAAAAATAGCAGGCGACCAAGACTCCAATCGTGCATTTAACTCGCAGATCATTTGATAGTGAGTAGGAAGCCTCTGGTCTGTCAGCTCATCAATGGAGAGGCCATTAGCGATTATCGCCTGGCCACTTGGAACAACATTCGGGTCGATCCTTGACCTCAATTCTAACCGATCAGTTTCGTTTAGGTCGTTGTCGGTTCTTATGGCGGCGAACTGAACGATTTGGTCGAAACCAGCGTGAAGTCCAGTGGTCTCGGTGTCAAAGAATACAAAAGGCAAGAGGTCACCATTATCACATGAGGCTGGCCAGTCGGTAATTCATCGCTGATACGCTGACACGAAATTTTTTGGCCAGTCTCTCAACGCTGGCCTCGTCGTCGAGGTCTAAACCGTCCCTATCACAAGCCTCCAACAGAAGCTCTTCTGGCATAAGAAGTGCGGATGCGAATGCATTTGCTTGGACTTCCAATGGATCGATGCCCTGCGAAGACACAGAGTCTCTCTTTAGCGCTCGCAACCCTTTTGATACATGAATTTTTCCACGAAGTTCTTCTTCATGGAGGATATGATGGGCGAGCTCGTGCGCCGCAGAGAACCTTTGTCGATTGGGGTGATGCAGGGCATTCACGCCAATGATAGATATGCCGTCTTCGATAAAAGCCATTCCCGACAATTCTTCATCTAGGGGCTCGTAATCGAGCACTATACCTCTGGACTTGATGATCCGTTCTATTGGAATCGGGGCTCGTTTAATGCCGCATTCTTCCAAAACCTTTTTCGCAGCTTCAATTGCATGTTGCTTAGGGCCAGTCATCTGTCGCTACTCTGCTTCTTGACGTGCAGGCGCGCATTACGGATCATTTGTTCGAGAGTTGCTTTGCTGGCCTCCGACAAAATTTCGTTGGTTTCCATGGTAGTTTCTTCCTCCCTTTCACGGCCGATGCCGAGTGGCGGCAACAGATCAGAGACCTTGGTCATCTCCAAGGCTCTCGCAATCGCATAAAGATGGTGCAGGCCGACATTCTGCTGCCCGCGCTCAATGTTCGCGATAGACGCGCGGGACAGTCCGGTTTTTTGAGCGAGATCCAGCTGGGTCATTTTGCCCTGCTGTTTTCTTCGGATTGCAACAGCGCGTCCGAACGCTTGATAAATAGCGTCTTTTGACATGCCTCTAGTTACTTATATCGACATCGCTTTGTCAATATATTAAACATTTGTTTGTAATATAAACATTATATTGTTTGAATTGACAACAATATGATTCCCAATCATGATCACCTCAATACTTAAAGAATCGGGCAATTCAGCAGAAAGGGACATCCGATGGCAGGTAGGGGAAAAAGCGGGGGAGGATACCGCAGCGCGAAATCGGGCCGGTACGTCACGAAGGCATACGGAAAATCGCATCCGCGGACGACTGTGAAAGAGGCACCGGGCAAAAGTGGATCGACCGGCGGCAGCTACAGAAGCGCCGTAAGCGGCCGTTTTGTGAGCGCAAAATACGGGAAAACCCACCCTGGAACCACGGTACGAGAGAAGTAGCAACTTGTGCGCACAAAGGTCGAAGAAATGGTGGCTGTGAAACCGTATCGTGTATTGTGTTTGGACGGTGGAGGAATGCGCGGGATATACACTGCGGCGTTCCTGGAGCGCTTGTCTGACCAGTATGCTCGTCTCCGCGGTCTCTCAGCCCTCGATGTTGGTCTGGGTTTCGATCTAATCGTTGGGACCAGCACAGGTGCCATTGTCGGTGTCGGCCTCGCGGCGGGTATACCAATGAGCAAAGTCATAGAGCTTTACTCAAATCATGGCAGCGACATATTTCAAAACCGGATTACTGGACCTCTCAGTGCGATCAAACACGGATTGAAGGGACGTAAGTCGCTTGAACATGGCGAGGCGCGCTTGAAGCTTGCTTTATCCGAAGTGCTCGGCAACATTACTATGTCTGACGTTTATAACGGCAGGGGGATATCCCTAGCCGTACCCGCAATTCGAATGAACACTCACAAAGCTTGGGTGTTCAAAAAGACTCTCAAAAGTGGCGTTCGAGACGACAACTATCCACTGGTCGATGTTTGCCTTGCTACTAGTGCCGCACCGATCTACCGGTCCCTGGCCGCAATTGACAACCCAAGCGGCGGCGCGGGTGGAAAAGAGGTCTTTGCCGACGGTGGGCTTTGGGCAAATAATCCCGTTCTGGTCGGGTTAATTGACGCAATTCGAAACGCAGCACCTGATCAGCCGATTGAACTTTTTTCCCTAGGCACTTGCCCTCGGCCAGAAGGAGAGCACGTAGAAGGCGAGGAAGCGCACAGAACCATTTTTGAATGGTGGATGGGCGCTAAAGTGGCTCCGTTGGGCATAGCAGCTCAGGAAAGCGCGTTCGACGATATGGCGAGAATGCTCGCTAATTCATTCACTGAGCTGGGGAGGGAGGTAAAAACCATCCGCTTCCCGCAAAAACCAGTTCCCGCATCCATGATGGATTTCTTGGGGCTCGATGACACACGAAAAATTGCGAGAGAACGCTTGATTCAGCAGGCACACATTGATGCGGATCTCACAAAAAGTGCGTGTGACGATGACAATAACCCAGATGGCATACGCATCAAAAAGATTTTTGTGGATGTGCCCGAACTTAGAACAGAAGACAGTTGGCTCGCGTCTATGCGCGTCAGAAGTGAGGTGGAAAATGTTTGATTGCGCAAAAGACGTGCGAGCCTTTCACAATGATCGAGTGACCCTCCCCCAAAAGGACCAAGATAAGATGCGGGACCGCCGCAACAGCAACCGAAACCGCGTCAAGAAAGGCCTCAAGGACGCTGGTAAACCTGCTCCGTTGGAGTTCGTGAGCCAAGGTAGCTACGCGATGAGAACGATGGTCTGGAATCCCGACCTGGACTACGATATCGACGACGGCATCTACTTCCGTAAGGAAAACTTGGTCGGACCTAGAGGTGGCGAAATGTCACCAAGGCAAGCCCGAGAGATGGCGCGGGATGCTGTCGATGATGGGTCATTCAAGACAGCACCCGAAGTGCGCCAAAACTGTGTGCGTGTCTATTACGATGCCGGGTACCACGTTGATCAACCCGTATATCGAAAGATAGTCGACGAAGACATTTTTGGAAACGAGATCGTTTACTATGAACTCGCTTCAGGCTCAACCTGGGTTCGCTCTGACGCGCGCGATGTCACCAATTGGTATGAAGACAAGCGCAAGTTTAGCTTGGACGGTACTCAAATGCGCCGCATCAACCGCAACTTGAAAAAATTTGCAAAAAGTCGAGCGAGCTGGGGGAGCAGAACACTTAGCGGTTTCGCTATTTCCGTACTGACAACTGAGAAATTCTCAGCCTCTTCGACGCGCGAAGACGTTGCAATGTACAATACCATGAGGGCTATTCGCTCTCGTCTCCTTTGGGATCTGGAAATCAAACATCCTGTTACGCCAAATGGTTGGCTTACAAACGGTCCCGAGGACGCCAAGGCGAAGTTTTTTCTCGAAAAACTCGAGAGCGCTTTGGGCGACCTGCAACCGCTGTTTGAACCTGATTGCACGCGCGAAAGGGCGCTAAAATGTTGGGACAAGGTCTTTGACACAACGTTTTTCTCTGATCGGTACAAGAACGAAAAATCGAAAGCATCAGCGCTCGCCGCTCCAGCTTTGCTCGGTGCATCAACGGTAGCGGCAACTGCGCATACATCGCTTGCTACAAAGTCTCTTTCCGCCGAAGAGAAAATTCGCAGGGCGGCCTCGGCCGTAGATGGTATTCGATCTAGCGGGCGTGGAACAAGTCCATGGGCTTCGACAAAACACTGACCCCTGAGAACGGTGATGAGTATCGCGAGCACGTCGATGCTGTGCTTCGTCGTCTTCAGCCAGAGCTTTCTTCAAGCCTCGTCAAAGAAAGCATCTGCATCAGTGGAAATCTTATTTGCACAGGCGATGACGGGCCGTTTGATTTTTTCAAAATCTCCGCTGTACTACCGGTTGGTTTTCCACTGACGGAGCCATTCGTTTGGGAAACCGGCGATCGTATACCCAGAACTGCAGACCGCCACATCTATCCAAAGCCTGGCAATTGCTGTTTGTGTGTTTGGGAAGAATGGCTTTGCGGGAAACCTAACGTTGGCTTCGAGGACTTTCTTGTCGGGCCGCTCCATTCATACTTTGTCAGCCAGTCGATATTTGAGATGACTGGGGAATGGCCTTTCGGTCAGCGTGACCATGACAAAAAAGGGCTAGATCAAGCAGTGATGAAAATGCTGAGCGATATCCCAAATGTTCAGGTAGATCGAGCGTTGGCCATCTTGTCTCAAAGAAATATGAAGGGACACGCTCGATGCCCATGTGGAAGCGGGCAGCGGCTACGGAATTGCCACTACCGAGAGCTGGAATTGGCTCGTGAGCGCCTCACAAGATCGTCTTGGAAGGACTTGAGAGATCGACGAAAATCCTATTGAAAGTGAGGGTAAAGAAAGTAGTGTTTTATTTAGATGATTTTTCAGACGAAGCGACAGGATTCACGGCAAACTCGACGTCCTCGGAATGGGAGCCTTGGCTATTGTCTGTTATTCCCAAAGAAGCTCATGAAGAGGTCTGTCGCCGACTTAGTTCTAACTTGAAACGCACCATAGTTGGACTCGAGATGAAAGCCGGGCTCCTCATTCCACATGGCGAACGTCTCGCTGGGCGATCAGTCTTGTTCGAGCCCTATTCTCAAATCATGACCTTCGAATTCTGTGTCGGCACGTTCTCAGTTTGTGAAGGGCTGGGTTCAATTTACTATCTAACGGATCAGGGCGATGATGGATCCACAGGAAAGCGCGTTTCTACAAAGCAATGGATTGCCGCATTGGTCGAGCACTTCGATGAAGACGGTAGCCTAGAACTAGAAGCCAGTATAGCAGTCGCCAAGTCCGTTCGCGATTTGCTCCACCAGGACCGCCTGGGAGCTCGCGAAAACATCGACTGGCATTCTATGGGCTATAAAGAAGCATTTTTACCCGCGTTATCTGTAATGCAGGGATTGCTGAGCCACCAGCCGGATCGAGTTCCTGAGGCAACCATTCTCGCAGGGTAAACCGGCAAGATCCTGCGTTTCAGAGGTCCTGGATAGGCCGATGTGGTAAATGTCCGCTATGCGGCAGTTGCGCTGCGGCGGCGAACGGCGGGATGCATGACTGTTTCAGACCGGATATACTTGCCCAATAAATCTAAGTTTCAGTGCTTTGAATGTGCGCTAGGATGACGCGAGCAGGCGTTTAGCATCATCCTCGTGAAAAGATGCAGATTTCTAATACAACATACAGCCAACTTAGGTGACCCAATGGACGTTCTCTTTTCAACAACCCTCAAACCCATGGCCGACTTTGAAGTGGGAGAAATCGGTTTCTGCAACTTTGGCAGAGGGGCGGAATTGGCCATGCTTGTTGTCAAACTCGAGGAGGATCTTGGATTCGCTACAATGCATGACCAGGGCAATGATCTGTTCAGTATTCACTATGTGGAACACAGACCTGACCTCTGCCTTTCTTATGGTCAGGACTGGAAACTAGTTATCGACCCAACTGGCGATATCCAAATGGGAGTTTATGCCTCCCCCGAAATTGGCGACATAGTTATGTGGAATGGTGTCTATGGTTTGTGCGCGTCTCAGTCTCACAGCCCCATGAAGAGAAAGATCAACATTCCACTGACTGGCACCGTTTCCAATAGATCGCCCGTTGAAGCAGTGTTTAAATCTTGGAAAATTGTCCTCGGCGAGACTGATCCTGAGACTGGCCTAGCTCCCGTGATCTTCCGCCACAACCACTCTAAGCAGGTTTCGCAGTCTTGATTGAAATATTGCCATAACTAGGAATCCTACTGCAGTTGTTCGATCAACAAGTCCCAGTAAAGTGAAGCTCCACCTTCAAATGTTAGCTTAACACCCTCTTGGCGACCAAACCCCATTCCAAGACTTTTCAAAAACAAGGCCTGATCGTCAGCTTCTACCGTAAGCTGCTCGTTATAGCCATTGGTGGAAGCGTTCTCGCTCCCTGAGTAGGCAATTCCACCAAAATGCCCTGACCCCATAAAAATAGTACAAGCGCTGACTTTTTCGCCGCCGCGATAACAAACTGCCGTGAACCTGTTGGCGTCGATACGCCTAAAGGTCCCTTCGATCTCTGGATTGCGAGATGCAAGTTCGGTCAACGAATTCTCAAAATATTTGGCCATGTAGTTGAACGCTTCATGCAGAAAGACGTCACGATCACGGTCTGTGAACGATTTGGATACTCTGAGATTGCTTGATCTAATTCTGGGCTCGGTCGTCGAAGTTGAAAACTGATGAGTGGCTTCAGATAAAGCTTGGGATTGCGCTGAACCACCGAGTCGCTTTGCAGCTTTCTGAACAGCTTGAGCAACCTCCCGAAAGGCTTGATCTCTATCAGGCCACTGCGTGACTGGCTTTCCGTCGGTTGGAACTCCGAGAATTTTGCCAAACGGAGTGTCGTGCCAAAGACAATCACGCAAGATAACTGGAATGACGATTGCTTCCTTACGTTCATGCCTCTCAATCGCCCGCAACATCTCCTTTTCGTAGCAATATTCAGATGCAAGAAAATCAGAACTGATCAAAAGAAGTATGATGTCATCGTTCTCAACGTGAGTGTTGATCTCGCCGCCAAACTCTTGGCCAGGATCAATCCGCCGGTCGTGCCATGTTTCTATCAAGCCTTGGCGTTTCAAGATGGCCAGTTGCTTTTCGAGCTGGTCGCGAAGCGCCTCGTCTGCATGGCTGTAAGAGAAGAAAACTGAGGGCATCGCAATTCCAAACCATATTGTTCTGGGTGTTGTTTAACCGATTTTTCCGACGCCGACAGTGAATTTAGGGCTCTTCCCCCTTTTTACCATGTACTTTGAGGGGGGGGCGTCCTTACTGCGAAAAAGATCATTTTGGGCGAGTTCGCCGATCTGGACATTGGCAAATTTGCGGCGAAGGCGGATTTTGCCCTAGTCCGTGAGTTCACTTATACCTTTCCGCAGCGAAAGTCCGGTCCGACAGGCTGCAGCGTTGCGGTGATCCAACCAGATGAATGGCAGGTATGGGTCGTTCAAAAAGTGGTTTCCTTCTTCCACAGATTAGTTTCCACACTGGCTCCGATGACCGCACTGAATTCAAATATTATGCGCTTTTCGAGTTCAGACATTCCTTACGTTGCAATTCAGTGAACTGAATTCTTGAGAAGATATAGCTTGATCACTGGCCAGCGTACTTCCTAAGAGGTTGAGTCGTTAGTATAGGGCAACAAACAAAAGTGTATTTGTGCTTAACATGAGTAAAGAGAGCAAATTTCTAAGTCTGGTGCTTCGGCACAAACCTGAAGAAATTGATCTTCAGCTCGATACGCATGGATGGGCTCGCGTTGACGAGTTGCTGCGAAAGCTTAAGAAATCCGGTCGGAAACTCAGCCATGATGAGCTTATTGAGATTGTCGATACCAGCGACAAGAAACGCTTTACTCTGTCTGAGGACGGAAAACGTATCAGAGCGGCACAAGGTCATTCGATTGAGGTAGATCTTGGTTTGAAGCCTCAGCAGCCTCCATGCGAGTTGTATCATGGAACGGCCAGCGCGAACTTGGATGCGATCTTTTCAAATGGTCTGTTGCCAGGGAATCGTCAGCAGGTTCATCTGTCTCTTGATCCGGATACCGCTGAACGTGTCGGGCAGCGCCATGGTCGGCCGGTTGTGTTGCGCGTTGAAGCTCAGCGGATGTTTGACGACGGGTTTGAGTTTTTCCGCGCCGACAATGGTGTTTGGCTTACCGATGCGGTGCCTGCACGCTATTTGGGCTTTGGTCAAATTTCAGAGCATTAGAGCCAAGCGGATTTACGAGGGGTCGCAAAAGTCGCAGGCGCAGATGCAATAAGTTAATAATCGTTTTGAATATTAACTAACCCATTGAAATAATAATATTAATTTCGGTTTTGCACTTGATTTATCTTGTGTGCCTCACCTGGGATCGTATTGTGTACACGAGGTGACACCAGATCTGGTGCACCGGGAAGACGGCTGATTTCTGAGGCACGCGATTCAATGAATGAACAGCGCACGGATGCAGAAACTCTGAAGTACCAGCTCAAGATGGCTGGACTTGCGCTGGCTGATGTGGCCGAGAGCGTCGGTGTCTCACGTAGCCTCGTAAGCAAAGTGATCCATCGCAGCCGGAGTTCAGAACCGGTTCAAGAATTCATTGCGAAACAGCTCGGGACGTCAGTCGAAGAACTGTTTGGCACGGATAAACCAAAAAAGGAGAACCCGGATGAATAAATAAGCAACCCCCGGGAAGACGAAAACCCTCTTTCGTCAATGACGATCGAGGGCTCTCAGTAGGTAGATTTCTAGGCCACCTCTGACGAACTTCCCTTCTCATACGCCAAAAGTCAAGCTGCGACGCCGCTCTGCGGCGGCGCTGGCTATTGTTTTTACGTAAAATGAAGGAGGCGCATGATGTCGTCACCAGAATCTGGCCCTGTGGCCGACGATCAACAAGAATCTAGCCCGAAATCGGAACTTGATGCACGGCAATCCTATGTCGATTGCTCTCAGGGAATCGTGAGGGTTCCAATGGGCAATGACGGAACCAGAAAGCTCAGCAAGAGGTCACGTCAAAGTAGCCGGGGAGGTATCCCATACTTTAGCCCAAAGTTGCAAAAATATGTGACTCTAAAAACTGAAAGCCACCTAGAGGGGGCTTGTCACTATGTCGCAATGGCGGATCCAAATGTTGTGCACATCTGGGATCAGCCCAAATCGGTGAAATACTATGAATGGGATGGTCGCCAAGCAGAATACACAGCCGATGCACTGATCGAATACCGATCCGGCTTCAAAGTCCTGGTTGAAACCAAGCCGTCTGCGATCGCGATTAAACGACAAACGGAACTCAAGCTAACGCGGGTTGCGGAATTTGTGCCAGCTGACTTTGCCAATCAAGTTACGCTGTTCACGGAAAAGAGCTGCCCGAAGTGGCTCGTCGCCGATGCACGTCGCCTACATGAGTTTCAAAAGCATCCTGACCCTGAAGCGGATGACGCGATCCGCGAAGTAATCGATCGCCTGAGTGGTACGACCACTTTGGGAGCACTGGCTGGGAAGACTGACCTGGCTGGCCGAGGCTTCCGGGCAGCATTTCGTGCCGTTTTTCGGGGTGAAATCCAACGGGCAAATGCGGGATCGCTAACCGCTAGCAGCTCTGTTTTCAAAGCGGAGGAAGCAGCATGAAAGTTGCACCCATTTTCCGCATCTATCCGCATGACAAGGTGGACTACAACGGAGCAACGTGGCGAGCGTTCGCACACGGTCCTAACGGCGTCACACTTCGCTGCAGTGACAATCCCGAGGTGTTTGACACCATATCCCACGAAAAGTTGCGGCACCTGTTAAAGGCTCCGCATTTTAAGATTTGGCCGGGGCACTATTCCCAGAGTTCGGCCCGTCTTCGGGCACTGGGAACAGAGGAGTTGATCGCTGATCAGCCTCTCTGGCAGCAGCAAAAAATCCGAGACCGGCTGTTTTGTATTCAAAGATGGTTCACCGAAGAAGATGCGGGGAGAGTGAAGCGCACTCCGCTCAACGCTAAACCATTCATCACTGCATTAGATATCGAAATGATGAAAAGATGTATTGGAAGGACGCTTCAGCAAAAGAAGCGGCAAACCGGACAAATTGTAGAGGTAACCTTTGGCCCGTCCTTTGATACCCTGATGAGGTGGGTCAGGAAGTATGAGAAGTCGGGCTATAACCCTCTCAGTCTCAAGGATGGCAGATGCAATTCAGGCAATCACAACCGAAAGTTCTGTGATGAAACATATGCGTTCATAGATACTCAGATTCTGGCATATGCGTCTCCAGAAAGGCGTTATGCAAATGAAGTTGCCTTTGAGACGCAGCTTGCAATCGATGACATGAACGAAGCGCGTCTTGAGGCGGGTCAAAACCAACTCGGTCGGCCCTGCGTCAGGCAGATCGAGCGGTATATATCAGAGCTTCCACCCTTCCTTGTAAAATGCGAACGCGAAGGCATAGATCGCGCACGAGGCATTTTCAACTGCTCGTCGACTGGCCTTGAAACACTCTTGCCATGTGAGCGTTTCGAGATGGACGGTTGGAAAGGCGACGTAATGCTTCTGCTTCATGATGCAGGAATATCAAGTAAACTGCCGCCCGAAGTTTTACAGAGAATTCCCAGAAGCCGTGTCTGGGTTTATGTTGTCATTGATCATGCCACACGCTGTGTTGTCGGGCTTCGTGTTGTGCTGAATGGCAGTGCAGATGAAACAGTCCGTGCCCTTGAGATGGCAACCCGCGACAAGACGACGATATCTGATGCGGTCGGCACGACTTTTAATTGGGTTGAAGGAGGCGGATTCTCAACGGTCGTTTCCGATCAGGGCAGCGAATTTGCTAATGAGCAATTCGAGACGGCAGCAATTGCAGCGCTCGGTGCGTACGAAAGAAACCCTGCTGCCGCCCCATCTCTTAGGGGTGTCAATGAAAGGCTCTTTGGGATTTTTTCAACCAAGATCACCCCGATGATGAGTGGCCGCACCTTTGGAAATATCTTTGAACGGGGCGATATTGATCCGGCTTCGACCGCCGCCTTAACGCCGGAACAACTTCTGCGGATTCTGATTTGGTATGTTGTCGATATCTATCACCGGACCCCTCACGCAGGTATCGGGTACGTAGCTCCCTCAGTCAAATGGGCCGAGCTTACCAAGGAGGTCGGGACATCTGCGCCGCCGGACGGCTACCGGATGCGTGCGGCATTTGGAGAGATGATCACCCGTCAGGTTGACGGTACCGGTGTCCTTGTGAATGGGATTCGGTATACAAGTCCGAAGCTTAGAAAATTCTTCATCGACAACTATATGTGTGACGTCGATATTCGTGTTGATCCTTACGACATTAGTTGGGTTGTTGTGCGCGTCGATGACAACTGGATTGCGGCATATTCTACCATTCCTGATCTTGAAGGGGTGACATCCGAGGAATGGGCTGAGGCCAATCTCGCGAAAAAACGAAAGGGGCAGGCGCAGTTTGAACGCGACCTGCCAGCCATTCGAAAAGCAATTGCAGCCATCAGAAAGATCAACGGGGATGCCGCAGCTCTGGTGGGTCTAACTCCCAAGAGGTTGACTGCGGATTACATAAACCAGTTGGAAGAGGAGCTCTTCAATGGTGAAGAAGTCATCCCATGGCGCGATCCGGAGCCAGTTCCTGATGTTGCTCAGGTTTTCACTGGCGGTATGCCAACCGGTCAACCCAAACAGGGTGAGAATGATCTAGAGTCTCCGATCGTCGAAGCTCCAAAGCCGTCAGGCCTGAAACCCAAATGGACTCTGGAGGGCGGAGAATGAGCGACTTGAGCAGAGAGGAAACTCTGGCAAACAGCGCTGATCGCATGGTTCAGCTCGGCAAATTGTTTGTGCGCCATGATCGGTTTGTTGATCTTGAACAGCGTATTGCTGCCTTGGCCAGGCAGCGGCGTGCTGAACTCAAATTTGGGGAGATCAGGAGGCAGAAGGGACTCTCAGTGATCGGCGAGTCTGGTGCGGGAAAATCAGAAGCACTTAAGAAAATTCGTCAAAACTACTGTGTGCCGCGCAAAAACGCGCCCGATGAACGTGTCGGTGAGTTTGTAACGGTCGAAACACCTTCACCGGCAACACTGAAGTCAACCGGCATCGCAACACTGGAAGCCCTGCAGTTTGATATTGTGGGAAAACTAAGTGCGCCTGAACTTTGGAAGTTGGTGCGCCATCATCTCGCCGAGCACAAGGTGTTCTTTTTGCATTTTGACGAGGCTCAGGACTTCATTCTAAACCAGTCTGGCCGTGAAGCGAGCAGCGTGATCAACACGATCAAGAGCCTGACCCAATCTGAGACCTGGCCGGTTTCGGTTATATTGTCAGGTAATACCGTTCTGGCCGATATTCTGGACAGTGACTTTCAGCTTGGACGGCGGCTTCCGCCCGTCCATTTTGAAAATCTGGCACCAGAAGCCGACCTGGATGATGTTGAACACATCCTGTCACAATATCTTAGTGCTGCGAAGCTGGAGTTTAAGCCGCCCACGGAGATGAGCGACTTCTTGGCAAGGCTGATAGTCTCTGCCTCGGGGCAGCTTGGTCTGGTTTTCGAGTTTATTCTGGAGGCAATACAGCTTGTCTTCGACGCCGGTAGAACAACCCTAGAGACAGGTGATTTCAAAGAGGTCTATCGACATCGTACCGGAGCCGTGGATGGTGCTAACCCGTTTGTTGCGGACGATTTCAATAGCATCAATACGCGAGTCGTTCTGGAAGGGAAGCTGGTCAGGAAAGGGGGGGCACAATAAGCCTTGGGCATTGTCATGAGGCGAGCAAGACTAGGGTTAACTCTTCCAATCGGGCGAAATGAACCAGCAGTGGCTTACGCCTCTCGGTTGGCTGCCTTAAATGGCTGCTCCAGTCTCTGGGCATTCTGCAGTCTGGTGGGTCTTTCCGCTTTGAAGCTCTCGCGCGCTGACCCAGAGGAGCTGAGCCACCTTTCTGATCTGTCGGGTATAGTCGTCGCGAATTTGGCGCGGTTCTCCATTCGGACGAATACACGCGCCCCACGTACTCTTGGAGGTCAAATATTTCCGAACAAAGATATCAAGATTCAAACCCAGTACATCTGCCCAAAATGCGTTCTGGAAGCCGCCGACGATCGCGAATGGTATCATGTTCCCCCCGATGTGTTTTGGTATCTTGATTTTGTGCGAACCTGCCCGAAACACGGATTGTTGCTGGTCCCAATGCCAGAGCAGCAGGTCGGCTGGTTTCCATATGATTTTACGGCCCGTTTGTCGCAGGCTCAGATTGGGAAAGAGACCCTGATTGGTCTATTGACACATGCTCCAACCAGAGTAGATGAATTCTCTATTGCTTCATTCTCCGGGAACACTGACAGTACTTGGCTGGCGGGCAGCAGTGCCTATGCAGTGTCCCGTGCGAGCGAGAGACTGGGTTGCATAATTGAGGGATTCAGATCTGCCAGGCAGTTAAGTCGTCAAGAACTGGCCAGGCTGGCAGATGTTGGCTTTGCAGTGCTTTCAAATGGGCCGGAATCTCTGCAACGCGTGTTGGAGGAACTCATAGAGCAACGCGGTCGATCCAGCCTGCGCAAAACTTTCGGCGTGTTTTTTCATCTTATGGATGGGAAAATGGGTGACGCAATCCCAATGGTCAGGGCCGTTCTCAGAGACGTTATTCTTGAGAATTTCGTAATACACCCGGGTGACAAACTACTTGGCGAGGTGTGTGCGACACGAAGGTTTCACACCCTTACGTCCGCCTCCGATCTGACCGGTGTACATCCTGTGAAGCTTGCAAATGTGCTGAGGTCGGCAGGTCTTATGGCTGAGATATCAGCGTCAGATCCCATCATGATCGAAGCAGAACCAGCGGAAGAGATGCTTCGAAAGCTGTCCTCCTCGGTACTCACAAAGGATGCGTTGAGTTTCCTCGGGCTGCCATGGCGGCACTTGATGAACCTTCAGGAGTCCGGATTGATTGCGCCGGTTAATCCAGCCTGTAGAGGGCAATACATGTACTGTCTTCATGAACTGAAACACCTGCGGGACGCGATGTGTAAAAACGCTCGCGTATTGTCGGGAGAAAGCGCGGATCTGGTGCCGGTCTATAAGGCTGCAAATCAATCTGTTTGCAGTATCAGTGAAGTCGTAACACTGCTGACTTCCGGGAAACTTCAGGATGTCGGTCTGGTTGGAGGCGAGCAAGGTTTTGATGCTATACGTGTCGATCCCGCCGAGGTTTTTGAGGCACTGCCAGCTTATCGGGAAGTGACCGATGCAATGACACGGGAAGAGCTTCTGAAGCATTTCGGCGTCTGTGGGAAAACACTGGCCTTTCTGCTGCGTGAAGGTCACTTTGATGAGTTCCGAACCCGATGCAGGCAGTCTCGAAAGGTGCGCTCATATATAACTATTTCCAGCGTTGAACGGTTTTCTGGAACCTACATCAGCCTCAGAAATCTGGCCCAGGAAATGCAAATTTCAGCACGCAATCTCAGCTATCTGATCAAAGGGACTGGCTTGTATGAATTGCCAGTGCCGGAAAAGTGCCGAGGGAGATTTTTTCGGCGTGAAGACGTGCTATCTGGAAACGAATTAACGGGCTTGAATAGCTCAAATAACACGGGAGGCAGCCTTTGAAACTGCTTTTCCTTTCGGACCTGCACGATGACTTCTGGGTGGATGCCGACCGTGATCCCTTTGAAGGCATCGAGGATCAAATTGGCGGGCTCGACCACCTACTGATTGCGGGCGATCTTACCAACAAGCCAAAGGTGCGGTGGAAGTACGCGTTTGAGAGATTATCGAAGCTGCTGCCGCTTGAAAGAGTTTCGGTTTTCCCAGGCAACCACGACTTCTATGATTTTCGCCTCGATGGCGAGGACCGTCTGGAACAAATCGCCTCCGCATTTGGGGTCGGGTATGTGCAAAAGAAGCAGCTCGTATTTGGCAGCACACGTGTTCTTTGTGCGACACTTTGGACCGACTTTGAGTTGGGAGCAGGTAGAACCATCAACGAAAGTCACGCCTCCGCGCGAATGAATGACTTTAGGCACATTCGCGTCGCTTCCAAGGGATATCGAAAGCTGAGGCCGTCCGACCTAGTATTTGCCCATCGCAATCAACTCGATTGGCTGAGTGGCGCTCTCGCAGAGGATTTTGACGGCCAAACCTTCGTGGCAACCCATCATGCGCCTCATCCTTCCGTGCTTGAGAAGCACGACGGCAACATTGCTGCCGCCTATGCCAGCGATCTAAGTGAGCTTATTCTGAAGCATCGCCCCGAACGCTGGTTCTTCGGGCATTGTCACGGGGTTAGAAATTCAAGTGTTGGCGATACCCAGCTGATCAATGTGTCACTCGGATATCCCGACGAAATTGCGGACCCTGCAGCGCGGATCAGAGATCTGATTTTTGAAATCTGAACGGCTGAACTCAACCTGAAGGCGGTTTACATAACACCCGTTCAGCGACGTTCCCGGTTCGTTACGATGTCGTGCTTCAACCAAAAGCTGTCTGCGCGCCCATACAAAAAAGCGCGCGCAGACTGATTGATGTCGCTTCGCCGGGCGTCTGGCCCGGCATGATGGGCCCCGACGGGGTCGCCGTCCTTCCCATCGCCGCACTCGATCCGCCCCACAGTGCGGCGTCTCCTGCGGTCCCCGCGCTTGATGGGTCCGGGTCCCCAATAGCCGTTTCAATCAGCCGCGAGAGATCATGATGTGAAGGCTTCGTTCTCGGTGATCTTTTCAAATGCGGGTAAGAACGCGTCATGGTGCAGCGATATGTAACGTGTGATCCGCTCGCAGCGCATCAATTTCGCGATGTAACCACGGGTCAGGACCAAATTGAGATGATCGGCTCCGTAGCTGTCCTCGACAAGGCGGACCTCGCGTTCCAGATTGGCAGACTCGCGCTCCATAAGCTCCAGTTGCTCGCGCGAAATGCCCTTGATCTTTTTCGGCGTTGCCGCCGACACCAACTGGTTTTCGGGCGTCGCGGCCAGAAGCGATCGGGCATAGTTGATCGTGAACTTGTTCATGGCGACCATGAGTTGCGCCGCTTCAATCTGCCGGATCGGCTTCATTTTCTTGAGAATCTGAAACCCGGTCAAAGCCACTTGTTTATCTTTCAACAGTTCCGCCGCCTCGTCGCAGATACCATCCAGAAGCTGGCGCTTCTGTTTCAGGGTCTTGATGTTGACATTGAGCGCGCTCGCCAGACGGGCCTCCGGCACGCCAAGAGAGAGGGCTCTCAGGATCATCTTGTGCTCTTGAATGGTCGCGAGACGAGAGATGCGTTTGTTGTAGGTGAAGGCTTCATCGTCGGTGGAGACAAGACATCGCGCATGTGTCTGGCCCTGGTCCTTCAAAACCTCAAGGCGCAGATGACCATCAAGCAATGTATATTGACCAGCGTTGTAAGGGTCGCGGGACACGACAATAGGTTCAACAAGGCCAATTTCCAGAACAGATGCAGCGATCTGTTTGAACTTAATGCTGGCCTTCTTTTGCGGGGTGACCACATAGAGTGGCGCGATCTCTTCGAATGGAAGCGTTACCAGCTCCTGCTCAAAAGCAGCTGCAACCGTCTGTTCTTCCCGGGTCACCGACATGCGGGCGCCTCCTCGGGCTGAGTTAGGCGGTCTGCAACTTGTTTTGGCAGACTGGCCAACCCTTCGGCGCGAAGCAAAGTGACGAAGTTTTCGTCAGCCATCAGCGTCTTGAGCGCTTGTGTCAGAAAAAGCAATTCGCTCCGCGTTGCGCCTGCCTTTCTCAGCAGCACCTTCTTTTTCTCGACATCGTTTTCATAGGTCTTAAGCAGTGTCTCGACAGATAGACTCTTGCGTGGCCGTTCGACAGTGTTCGCGCGACCCTTGCCGTGTTTCTGGCGCGCTTCAACAAGACGCTTGGCTGCAAGGAGTCTTCCGCCGCGCAGGAGCTTTTTCTCATAAGCCTGCCGGAGAACACGTTGCACGCCGACGTCATCCGCGTCCGCAATGTCAACGGCAACACTGACCGGAATTTTACCGCTCTCCACTGCACGCAGCAGGCGATGTTCATGACTTTCCAGAAGCTTAATAACGCCGTGGACATACTTCTTGGACAGCTGGGTCTTGGCGGCGATTTCAGCTTCAGAGTATCCCTTTTCCTTGAGGCGCCCAATATCTCGGAGCAAATCCAGCGAATGATGCTGCCTGCGCGCCAGATTTTCTACCAGGCTCATTACAAGGCAGTCTTCGCTGCTGGCATTGATGACGATTGCCGGGATTTCAGATTGGCCAAGAACCTTGAATGCTTCCAGTCGGCCCTGGCCGCAGACCAATTCGTATACCGGCTTGTCTCCGTCTTCAGTCTCACGCGCCGCAACCGTAATGGGTCTTTTCAACCCAAGCTCCGCGATGTTCGCGGTAATCTCATCGAATACCTTTTTGTTCCTGAGCCTTGGGTTGACCACAGTGATTGCATCGACGGGAACAAGAACAGTGTGCTCGACTGGTGCGTAGTTCATCACGCTACCTCCAGTATCGGCGCACGTGCAGCCATGTCGAAGAAATGCGCCAGGTTGTCGAAGCGGAATGCATCCAGGGACAAGCCGTTGTTTTCCGCCAAGCGTAGCTTTGATTTGGTCATGTCAAAGGTGGGCAGCAAGTAGTAGTCGAGGGGCGCGGTATTGGCCTGTCCCATCCTGACGACGATGGACAAGTCCGGAAGTTGGCCGGTGCTCAGGCGAATGTTCCAGCGATACGCGCCCGCGCCTGTTTGCATGCAGCGTGCGATGACAATGGAAACGGTGAACTCGTCATTGATGATGAGAGTATCTGCATTGTGGCTTTGAGCGACGTTTCCGCCAACGGCTTCGACCCCGGCGATGATGTCCTGGACGAAGTCGGAATGCAGGCTGCGCAATCGTCTGTTGATCTCAATGTAACGGTAATCTCTGTCAGGTTTGAAGCCGACGAGGCTGTAAGCGCGCAACAAGCTGCCAAATCTGTTCTGGTAGGCGCCGCTTGATGGAAGCTTTGGCGCTTCATTGATGACAAAGCCTGAGAGGTAGCCGTTTTCTTCCAAAACCTCCTTTAGCCGATCCAGCATTTCATCGTCGGACAATACGTGTGAACGAGCTGCAATGATTGCTCCGGCAGCGTTGAACAGGTTAGCGTCAACAATTGCTTCAAAGGCACCAACAGCGCGGACCCAGTTTTCCGGATCGTTCTGGACATGGCGTTTCTTGAGTTTGAAAGAGTGGCGGTTCCAGAGATTGTTCCCGATGTATTTTTCGTTGGTCAGAATTTGACGTACAACCGCTGGTGACCAGTCCCGATCCAGATCAGTTCGGATGCCGCGTCGGTTCAGGTCTGACGCAATCTCAGCTTCAGACCAGCTATCATTCACAAACCTCAAGAAGATCTGGTTTACTATAGCGACTTCATCAGCCGGACCCGGAACAAGTGTAACCCGGTCGGTTTGAATACTCTTGTGCTCACCTCGCGACAGAATGCCCTTGGTACGACCGGCTTCATCGATCAACATGCGCCGCAGCCCGAACCCAGGTGCGCCGCCTTGTCGATAGCCCAACTCAATCAGTCGGCGCTGTCCTGCAAAGACCTTTTGCGACAGCTCGCGACTGTATTCGCCAGCCATCGCGCGCTTGACGCCTTTCACAATGGTGGAAACGGGGCTTCCGTCGTTTTCGAATTGCTCGGCGCAATACTCAACAGAAATGCCAGCGCGCTTGCAGATATACTCATAATAGGCGCTTTCATCCGCATCCTGAAAACGGCCCCAGCGACTGACATCATAGACGAGAACTGTTTTGAAATCGGTCTCACCTGCTTCGATGTCGTAGATGAGTTGCGAGAGACCAGCGCGTCCTTGAATGCTCAATCCGCTTTTGCCAGCATCAGAATAGGTTTGGATTATCTTGTAGCCGCGTTCTTCCGCATATCGCTGGATGGCGTCGGCCTGGTTTTCGGTTGAGTATCGCTGGTGCTCGGTCGACATACGAACGTACTGGGCTGCGTTCCGGCGTTTGTCTCCGTCTGATTTGTTATTTGGCCAACTCAATGACGTGGCCCTCCATATTCAAATTCGTAATTTTGCGCAGCTGTTCTGCGATTCCTTTCACGAACTTATCGGAAGGGAGACGGAAACATGTTTCATAAAAAGGGCAACATCTTTCATGGAGGCAGCCAGGATCTAGTTTCGGCTGTAGAATATCGAGAGGCAGTTAGGTCTGCGCTGACCTATGAACTGGGAGGCGCGGGCCGGGCGGCGAAAGCAACGATAAAGTGGACAGGTGTCAGCGAAAGGACCGCAAAGAACTGGATAGCCGGTTCATACGGCCCAAGTGGTGAGCATTTGATTGGTTTGATGAAGCACTCGGATAGTGTGATGGACGTGGTTTTGGAGCTAGCTGGACGTCATGAGACTTTGGCAATGCAGCGCGTCGAGCTCGTGAGACGGGAACTCAGAGAGGTATTGAAGGTATTGGACGCGATCTGTGCTG
The DNA here is from genome assembly GCF_056540565.1 of Ruegeria sp. AM9. Taxonomy (NCBI): domain Bacteria; kingdom Pseudomonadati; phylum Pseudomonadota; class Alphaproteobacteria; order Rhodobacterales; family Roseobacteraceae; genus Ruegeria; species Ruegeria sp. AM9. The sequence goes on along the minus strand of NZ_JBQFWY010000001.1, from coordinate 862,936 downwards.
TTGACGATGCTTCGAGTGAAACCTAGCGACAAGCAAAGCTCATTTCAGTCTGTATGCCTTTTAGTAAGTGACGGAATTTTCTCATCTATCGATCGAAAGGGTTTGGATTCTACACGCAGTCAGTGTCGGGCAATGCCGAGAGGAATTTTCGGGCGCGAAGACGCGTCATTTGGTTGAGATTTATTGAGAAATGCCGTGGGTTGGGTGTTGCAGCACTTATTTGTTCGATGAGTTGCAAGTTACGTGTCGGGAAATGGCAAGTTAGATGTCGGCGTTATCAGGAAGCCCCACAAAACAAGGGGGCTCCAGTCGCAAAAAGTGTCACCTTATGTATCGTTCCAGAACTGCCAATGAAATACAAGGCGACGCGAAGCGGCTCGGTAGAACCTGGCCTCCACCCGAAGGGGCTGTGACGCTCAAAGCTCGTGACCCCTTGGTTTTTCAACCGCTTGCAGGCGCCCGGTTTATGGATCGGGCGACTTCTATTTTTGATCCTCTCAGTCATTCTTTGCTATAGGCCAACTGGCCTATTTGGGTAAGCTTGTGACTGGTCTTGGGATGGCTTGAGAAGCCAAAGCATCTTGAGGTTGGTGCCGTTGCGACCGCCAGCCGCTAACACGGTAGATAAAACCAGATTGGCAAGTGTCTTTGCAGCCACGGTCAATGGCCGAATCGTTTAGGTAAAAATTTCGTTAATGTTGCGTTAACGTCTCTTTTCCGCCTCATTTTGCGTTGATAAGAAAAGCCCAGTCAGTAGTGAAATGTTTAAGGTGCAGGCGGGTACAATGAGAGCCGGAAAAAACGGTCGAACGGCAGTATTTTGGAGTCAGACGGAAATCGATGGGCTTGAGGCAGCGCCTTTGTCCTTTCTGTCCGTCGGAGCAGCGTGGTCCTGGCGCGGACAGGCGCGATATCTGGTTGAGACGGCCGCCCACGCAGTGGAATGGACCGGACATGCCGGCGGCAGCAAGGCTGCAACTCTTGATCATTGCGCTCAAATTGAAAATCTACCGGAAGAAGCAAGCGGTCTGCTTGTTTTGACCAATGGCGCACAAACCTTCACAGCGGCCTTGTTCCTGGTGGCCGGTGAATCGGTTCCGATGCTGGTGTTCGAAGGCGATTGCCCCGAACGGGATCAGGAATTCTGGATCAGCGAAATTGCGGAAAGCGGACTTCAAGACGGCACGTCCTCGGAGTTGGTGAATACCGTCGTCGCATTCCCGGCCCGAGCAAGGCAGGACATGGGCGGGGCCGACCTGCGGGTTGCGGTTACCGCCGGGCGCAGGGCCGAATAAATCCCAAATTTTTGACAGAAAAGCCGTTGTCGCATGGTGCGGCCGGTTGACTCTGCCAGTTTCGCGGATATAAGCGCGGCTTCATTGGTGTTGGTGGCCCTCGCAAGGGGATGCCTGTCATGGGGGAAACCTCAAGAGGACAACGCCCTTCATAGTAGGCGCTAACCTACTCCCTTAGCAGGGGAGCGCCTTCGACCTAAACGAAGGAGATCAGCCGTGACCAAACGCACGTCTGCCAAGTACAAAATCGACCGCCGGATGGGCGAGAACATCTGGGGTCGTCCGAAATCCCCGATCAACCGTCGTGAATACGGCCCCGGCCAGCACGGTCAGCGCCGCAAGGGCAAACTATCGGACTTCGGTCTGCAGCTGCGCGCCAAGCAGAAGCTGAAAGGCTACTACGGCGACCTGACCGAGAAGCAGTTCCGCCGCATCTATGCCGAAGCCGTGCGTGTGAACGGCGACACCGGTGAAAACCTGATCGGCCTGCTGGAACGCCGTCTGGACGCTGTGGTCTACCGCGCCAAATTCGTCGCGACCGTCTTTGCCGCACGTCAGTTCGTGAACCACGGCCACGTCAAAGTGAACGGCAAGCGGGTCAACATCCCCAGCTACCGTGTCAAAGAAGGCGACATCATCGAAGTGCGCGATAAGTCCAAGCAGCTGGCTGTTGTTCTGGAAGCTGTTGCTCTGGCCGAGCGCGATGTGCCTGACTACATCGACGCCGACCACTCGAAAATGACCGCGACCTTCGTGCGCGCACCGGGCCTGAGCGATGTGCCTTACCCGGTCATGATGGAACCGAACCTGGTCGTCGAATTCTACGCGAAGAACTAATCTTCGCCGACATACAGATTTCCGAGGCCGCGCGTTCTGCGCGGCCTTTTTTGTTCAGGCTGCGCTTTGCGTTCCGATGTCCTGTCGCGGGGACACGCCGAATTTGCGCGAATATTCCCGGCTGAACTGGGTCGGGCTTTCATACCCCACGTCAAAGGCCGCCTGCGACACGCTCAGCGTGCCGTGGGACAATAATCGGCGCGCCTCAAGTAACCTGAGGTCTTTTTGGTATTGCAGCGGTGACTTGGCGGTCACCGCTTTGAAATGCGCGTGAAAGGCCGAAACGCTCATGCCAGCGGTCCGCGCAAGGTCGGGCACGGGCAGAGGGGTCCGGAAATCCGCCCGGATGACGTCTATCGCCCGCGCGACCCGGCTGGCGGTACTGTCGCGCCATAACATCTGGCGCAGCATTCCACCGTGATCGGCCTGTAGCAGCCGATAGTGGATCTCGCGGCTGATCATCGGTGCCAAAACCTGCGCGTCTGTCGGGGTCTGGCTGGCCCGGAAAAGGCGCGCCATGGCGTCGACCAGATCGGGTGAGGCTTTGGAGGCCGCAAGGCTATGGGCCGCCTCTGTGTTGACCGTGGCGGATCCGACCTCGTCATTAAGACCCCGAAGGATAGATAAATCGAGTGAGAAGACGAGGCCGACATAGGGTTTCTGGCGGCTCGCTTCAGTGACCGCAGCCAGCACCGGAACCGAATGGCTGACGATCAAAGAGTCACCCGCTCCGAAATGGACCAAGCGGTCGCCGATACGCGTTTCTTTCTTACCTTGTAGAACCAGGCAGACGATGGGTTCATAAACCTGTGCCTCGATGGACTTGGTCTTGACGTCGTGCAGCAGGCCAAAGTCCTCTATCAAAGTAGGGTAATATGCTGCGTCTTCCGGCTCGTTTCTCACGGCTTCGCGGATTTCGCTAATCAGATCGAATTCTGTCATATCGGGCCTCTTGGTCCCGTTGAGCATATTGTGCAGGGTGTATACCTGCCAGTAAAAATCCCTAGGTTCAGAGAATCAGGCAGAACTTGCGGAGAATCCGGCAGGCAAGTCACGACGCCGGGGGCTATCTGACTGTTAGGCTTTTCACAGCGGAGAAAGACTATGGCACAGACAATCCTCATTACCGGCGCGTCTTCGGGCATCGGCAAAGTCACGGCGGAGCTGTTTCAGAAGCAAGGCTGGAACGTCATCGCTACCATGCGCAGCCCCGAGAGGGAAACTGAGTTGACGCAGTTGGAAAACGTGCTGGTGACACGGCTGGATGTCACCGACGAGACCTCGATCACGGCGGCGGTGGCCGAGGGGATTGCGCGGTTCGGGCAGATTGATGTTTTGCTGAACAACGCAGGTTACGGCGCCTATGGGCCGTTGGAAGCCTTTCCAATGGATCGCATCCGGCGGCAATTCGATACCAACGTGGTCGGTCTACTGGCCGTGACTAAGGCCGTTCTACCGCATATGCGCGCCAACGGGGCAGGCTGTATCGTGAATATCTCATCCATCGGCGGGCAGATCACCTTCCCGCTTGGGGCGCTGTATCACGGCACGAAATTCGCGGTCGAAGGCCTGTCGGAGTCGCTGCATTACGAACTTGCCGCGGCCGGCATCAAGGTCAAGATCGTCGAGCCCGGCCTGATCGCCACGGATTTCGGCGGCCGGTCCTTCGATTTCGTCAATGACGAAAGCATGGCCGAATACCAACCGGTGGTGCAGGCCCTGTTCAGCACCTGGGGATCCGAGGAAATGGCTGAACGCACCTCGCCGCCCGGTGTTGTGGCTGAAGTGATCTGGGATGCGGTAACCGACGGAACGGATACGCTGCGCTATCGCGCCGGGGCCGATGCGGTTGAGTTGCTGGACAACCGCAAGGCTCTGGATGACGCGGCCTTCATCGGTGGCATGAAAACGACGCTTGGGCTCGCCTGACACTCAGATCGGCAGCGGTCGCCCCTCGGCGATCGCTTCCATCGCGAAATATGAGGTCACGCTGTCCAGTTCGACCTTTTCGATCAGGCGTTGATAGACCTTGTCATACGAGGCCATATCCTCGGTCACGACTTTCAGCTGATAGTCATAGTCGCCGCCGATGCGGTGGAAATCCACCACTTCGGGAATGGTCAGGACGTGGCTGCGAAAGGCCTGCAGCCATTCGGCCGAATGGTGCCGCGTGCGGAGCATGACGAAGACCACAAGGCTCAGCCCCAGTTTCTCGCGTGCGATCCGGGCGGTTGAGCCGGTGATGACCCCATTTTCATTCAGCGCCTTCAGGCGACGCCAACAGGCGTTCTGTGACAACCCGACCCGATCCGCCAATTCACGTTGGGACAGCGTGGCGTCGGTTTGCAGCTCTCGCAGTATGCGTTTGTCAATCTGATCTATTTTTTCTGGCATAACTGATCATATGACACAAAAAATGAGAAAACCATCAAAAGAAAGGTGAAGTTTCCTCGCTTCTATTCAATCACATTGGAAGGGCAATACGGAGCCTATGCCATGACCCTGTCCAAATTTCGCGCAGACATCCAGTCCACCACTCGCAATTCAAGCTTGCGCGACGGGCTGATCGGAGAAAACGTTCTGATCCCGGGTCTGCATGGGGACGTGCCGCTGGTATACGCGGATTACGTCGCTTCGGGCCGTGCGCTGCGGCAGGTTGAGGATTTTGTCGCCGAACAGGTGCTGCCTTTCTATGCCAACAGCCATACCGAGGCCTCCTATTGCGGGTCCTATATGACCCGTCTGCGCCGTGAAGCACGCGCAGAAATTGCCCGCATTGTTGGTGCGAGGGGCGAAGACGCGGTGATCTTCACCGGGTCCGGCGCCACTGCGGGTCTGAACCGGCTGGTCAGCTTGTTGGGTGTGGACGCGGCTGACCGGCCGGTCGTTCTGATCGGGCCGTACGAGCATCATTCGAACATTCTACCTTGGCGCGAAAGCAAGGCGCAGGTGATTGAGATCCCCGAGGCTGCAGGGGGCGGCGTTGATCTGGCGGCGCTTGCACAAGCCTTGGTCGATAATGCCGGTTCCGATCTGATCATCGGCTCGTTCTCGGCCGCATCGAATGTCACCGGAATCATCACCGACCCGGACCCGATCACCCGGTTGCTCAAGGCGCATGGGGCGGTGTCGGTTTGGGATTACGCGGGCGGCGGGCCGTATTTGCCGATGGACATGGGGCCTGAGGATGCGCGCAAGGATGCCATCGTTGTCTCTCCGCACAAGTTTCCGGGCGGACCGGGTGCGTCGGGCGTGCTGATCGTCAACCAAAGCGCTGTGAAACGCACATGTCCCAGTTGGCCCGGTGGCGGCACGGTCAGCTTCGTCTCGCCTTGGCGGCACGACTACAGTGAGGATTTGGCCGCGCGCGAAGAGGCCGGAACACCCAACGTGATCGGTGATATCCGCGCGGCGCTGGCCTTCATCGTCAAGGATGTGGTCGGCACCGATGAGATTGCCCGCCGCGAGGCGCAATACAACCGCATGGCGTTGGACGGGTGGGGCGACAACCCGAACCTGACCTTGCTGGGCACGGACAACCCGCATCGGCTGCCGATCTATTCTTTTCTGGTGCACGACAACTCGGGGCAGCCTGTTCATCAGCAGCTGTTCACCCGGATGCTCAGCGATATCTATGGGATTCAGGCGCGGGGCGGTTGTGCCTGTGCCGGGCCGTATGCGCACCGTTTGCTGGGGATCGACCGGGCAACTTCGGATGAGTTGCACGCGGCATTGTCGGCCGGGGAAGAGATGAAGAAACCGGGCTGGGTGCGCCTGAATTTCTCGTATCTGATGAGCGAAGAGACGGTTCAGTTCATCATCGACAGCGTCAACGACCTGTCCCGCCGGACCGAGGAATTTGTGCCCTATTACAGCGCTGACCCGGCAACCGCCCGCTTCAAAGCGGCGTGACGGAATTGCCGCTTTTCTCAACGCGTTGAGACAGGTATGAGGGGCTCCAATTAACGGAGCCTCTTATGAACAAGATCACCCCTCAACCCGGCATTATGGACATCGCGCTCTATCAGGGCGGCCAGTCGCATGTGGCCGGGGTCGAGCATGTGATCAAGCTGAGTTCGAACGAAAACCCGTTTGGCCCCAGCCCCAGGGCGATTGAGGCGGTGCGCGACAGTGCCGCGACCCTGCATCGCTATCCCAGCACCGACCACGCCCCCCTGCGTGCGGCAATTGCTGAGCGGCACGGGCTGGACCCGGCGCGGATCATCTGTGGCGTGGGCAGTGACGAGGTGCTGCAATTCGTGGCGCAAGCCTATGCCGGACCGGGGGATGAGGTCATCTATACCGAGCATGGGTTTTCCATGTACCCGATCATTGCCCGCATGGCCGGTGCGACGCCTGTGATGGTGCCCGAGCGGGACCGGCATGTGGACGTGGACAACATCCTTGCGGCGGTCACGGACCAAACGCGGATCGTCTTTGTGACCAACCCGGGTAACCCGACCTCGACCATGATCCCCGAGGCTGAACTGGTGCGATTGGCCGAGGCGCTGCCGCTGACTTGTCTTATGGTGATCGACGGCGCCTATGCCGAATTCGTCCATGGGTTCGACGGTGGTGCGTCTCTGGTCGACCGGTTCGAGAACGTGATCATGACCCGGACCTTTTCCAAGGTTTACGGTCTGGGCGGCATGCGTGTTGGCTGGGGATATGCCGCGCAGTCGATCATCGATGTGCTGAACCGTGTGCGTCAGCCGTTCAACCTGTCGCTGACCGCACTGGCGGCGGCCGAAGCTGCGGTGAAGGATGTAGAGTTCCTGTCTTTCTGTCAGGCAGAAAATGTGCGCCTGCGGGTGTGGCTGTCCGAGGAGCTGGCCAAGATCGGAGTTCCGTCGGATGCGTCTTGCACCAACTTCATCCTCGTCCGGTTTGCCGATCAGGCCGAGGCTGAGGCCTGTGACGATTACCTCAAGACCCAAGGTCTGATCGTGCGCCGCGTAGCGGGCTACAACCTGCCCAACGCCCTGCGGATCACCGTTGGTGACCAGGAAGCCTGCCGCCGTGTTGTTGCGGCCATCACCGCGTTCAAAGGAGGTGCGGCATGAGCCAGGTTTACGACCGCGTCGCGCTGATCGGGTTGGGCCTGATCGCATCGTCCATGTTCTGGGCCATCAAGCGCGCAGGTCTTGCCGGTGAGGTCACTGGCTATGCCCGGTCCGATGCGACACGCGAAACGGCGCGCCGCATCGGTCTGTGCGACCGTGTGTGCGATACCGCGCGCGAAGCGGTTGAGGGCGCGGACCTCGTGGTTCTGTGCGTCCCCGTCGGCGCGATGGAGGCTGTGGCCGCAGATATCGCCCCGGTTCTGAAACCGGGTGCGACGGTGACGGATGTGGGCTCGGTCAAACGGCACGTGATTCAGGCTGTGTCCCCGCATATCCCCGAAGGCGTGCATTTCGTCCCCGCCCACCCGCTGGCCGGGACCGAGCATTCCGGCCCCGAATCCGGTTTCGCCGAGCTTTATGACAATCGCTGGTGCCTGCTGGTGCCGGTCGAAGGCTCGGACCCCGACGCCATCGCCCGTCTGCGGGCGCTGTGGGAAGGCATGGGAGCGAATGTGGATGAGATGGATGCGGATCACCACGATCTGGTGCTGGCTGTAACGTCTCACGCGCCGCACCTTATTGCCTATACGATGGTGGGTGTCGCCGATGACTTGCGCCGGGTGACCGATAGCGAGGTGATCAAGTATTCCGCCGCCGGTTTCCGGGATTTCACGCGGATTGCGGCCTCGGACCCGACCATGTGGCGCGATGTGTTCCTGACCAACAAGGATGCAACGCTGGAAATCCTCGGACGCTTTACCGAAGAGCTGTTCGCCCTGCAGCGCGCCATCCGTACCGGCGATGGCGAGCAACTGTTCGATTATTTCACCCGCACACGTGCGATCCGGCGCGGGATCATCGACGCGGGGCAGGACACGGACGCGCCGGACTTTGGACGAGGCAAAGCGAACCCATGAGACGCGGCTGGAGGTTTCTGATGGTTGGATGCGTGGCGGTCAGCGCCACATGGTCCTACGCGGCGCCTCCGGAACAGTCACTGGTTCCCGTCACGCGCCCTTCTGAGGCAGGGGTGCTGGCCTTTGCAAGCCCGGCCCCCGTTGAGATTCGCCCCAAATTGCGGCCCGAACCGCAAATCGTTCTGGCCGCAGCGACAGCCCCGGCGGATGTGTCTGTGTTGGAGCAAAGCGTGCCCATCCGACCGCTCTTGCGGCCAAAAGCGCTGGAGCTTGAGGTGCTGTTCAAGAAACGCAAGCTGCGCAGAACCTCGGTGTGCGGGGATATCGACATTCAGGGCAAACCGGTCGGCAACGTCCCCGGCAGGATCACAGCGTGCGGCATCCAGGATGCCGTTCAGGTCACCTCGGTCTCGGGCGTGGCGCTCAGCCGCCCGTCGACAATGGATTGCGGCACGGCCATTGCGCTGAACCAATGGGTCGACAAGTCGGTCAAGCCCACCTTCAAGCGGCGCGGTCCGGTGGTCGAGCTTCAGGTCGCCGCGCATTACGCCTGCAGGACGCGTAACAATCGCAAAGGTGCGCGTATCTCGGAACACGGCAAGGGCCGGGCGATCGATATCTCGGGTTTCAAGATGGCAGACGGAGAGGTTGTGACCGTGCTCAAAGGCTGGCGCAAGAACCCGTCAAAGCGGCAGCTGACCAAGGTTTGGCGCGGGGCGTGTGGGCCGTTTGGCACTGTGTTGGGGCCAAACTCGGACCGGTATCACCGGGATCATTTCCATCTGGACACGGCGCGCCACCGCCGGGGGCCGTACTGCCGTTAGCGCAGGATCAGACGTGGCGCCGGTCCAAGGGGCAGGGGGCCAAGCGCCACGAAACCATCGCGGAAATTCAGTTGCAGGTCCAAGGCGTTGGGGTTGCCGCCCAGCCCGGCCATGAAGTTCAGCGCGCGGGTCACCGGATCAACCGCCTGATCGGGCAGGGCGCCAGCCGCGTTGGCCATGGCGATCATGTCGCGCCAGTTCTCGGCCTTTACGGCAATCTCTCCGGTGGGGATGCCCTGTCGATCGACCTCCAGCTCTCCGGTTGCGAACAGACGCAGCGCGCCCCATTTCATCTCGGCCAGACGCAGGTCAATCTTCACCGGCTGCGGCCTGCTTTCCTCCAGCGCCGAGCGATCCCAGGCCTTGTCGAAGGTGGCAATCATATCCAGTTCCAGCGCCTCGAACGCCTGCGGAAGGGTCGTGGCCGAGCGCATCAATTCGCGCAGGTCGTCGCCGGGGGTGAAGCCATCAATCCGGGCACCAATTACATAGGCCTCGGGGGTCGGCGTCTGCTCCATCACCAGGGCCAGAGTATCACCACCGGCCAGCGCCTCGGCATCGTCGGTGATCAACCACGGACCAGCGGTCAGCGCCATCTTTTCCAACACCAGCGCGACGCCGGGCTGCAATTGCAGTTCGGCCTGAAGGTCGCTGGCTTCGATTGTGGCCGTCTGATCGTAGTAGGACAGCCGCTGTGGCGTGTCGGCAAACCGCAGCACCTGTCGGCCGGGCCAAATCGCGGGGCTCTGGAACTCGATCCAGTCGGCACTCCATGCGGTGCCGTTGACCGGATCGGCCAGTGCCGGGCTGTTCAGGCGGGTCAAGTGGTGGAACGGGTATCCGGCGGTCTCAACATCTGCAAACTCGGCCTGCCAGCCCCTTTCTTGCTGTTTGTCGAACCAAGTGGTGATGGCATTGCGCAGCCCGAAACCGGCGATGAACCAATAGGCGCTCCACGCGACAAAGATGAAAATGATAAACCGCATCAGACCGCGCATGACAGATGGCCCTTTTTCCCGCCTCGGAATTGATGTTTATAGGCGCAAACGGGCAAGGACCAGTGCTATGACGATGTGGGTTTTCGGATATGGATCACTGCTGTGGAATCCGGGCTTTCCGGTGGCCCGCAGCGAACGCGCCACGCTGAACGGCTATGCCCGGTCCTTCTGCATGAGCTCGATCCACCATCGCGGCACCGAGGATCATCCCGGCCTCGTGCTGGCGCTGGACGAGCAGGCCGATGCCCATTGCAAAGGCCTGGCGCTGGCGGTCGAGGCCGGCCACGAAGATCGCACACTGCACGAATTGCGCGAACGCGAGCTGATTTCATCGGCCTATGTCGAGAAGATGCTGGATGTGCATCTGGATAGTGGCGAAGTGGTGACAGCGGTGACATATGTGATCGACGCCGACCATGTGCAGTATTGCGGGGGGATGCCGCTGGAGGAACAGGCGCAGATCATCGCCCATGCGGTCGGCGGGCGCGGGCCGAACACCGAATACCTGTATAACACAGCCGAACATCTGGCCGAGATCGACCTGCGCGATCCCGATCTTGAGTGGTTGGCGCAACGGGTGCGGACCATCACAGCATAAACCCTTGGCGTCACCGGTGTATTTTCGTTAGATTCAACTCAGAGCAGGCAAAAAACCGGGAACCACGCGCATGGCGCAGGCACAGCAGGGCGCGAGACCGCATTTCTCGCAACCCATTCGTCAGATCGTTACGATGCTGGTCGCGATCGCCTTGGCGGGGCTTGGGGTCTTCATGGCGCTGCCCTACGTTTTGCCGGTCTTTTATGCCAACCCCTACCTGAACGGTTTCATCATACTCGTCTTCATCATCGGTGTGTTCGCCTGTTTCTATCAGGTGACACAGCTGATTGGGTCGGTCCGCTGGATCGAGGCGTTTGTCGGCGGTGTTGTTGGTGAGGACGCCCGCACACCGCAATTGCTGGCGCCGCTGGCGTCGCTGTTGCGCGAACGGGGCGCGCGGTCGCAGATCAGTTCAACCTCAACCCGGTCCATTCTGGATTCGGTGGCCGAGCGGATCGAGGAAGAGCGCGAGATTACCCGCTATATCACCAACGTCCTGATTTACCTTGGCCTTTTGGGTACGTTCTTCGGTCTGGCCACCACCGTTCCGGCCATCGTCGACACCATCCGCAGCCTCAACCCGCAACAGGGCGAAGAGGGGCTGGCCGTGTTCAACCGCCTGATGGTCGGGCTGGAATCGCAGCTGCAGGGCATGGGCGTGGCCTTCGGGTCCTCTCTGCTGGGCTTGGCGGGGTCGTTGATCGTCGGCCTGTTGGAACTGTTCGCGGGTCACGGGCAGAACCGGTTCTACCGCGAGCTTGAGGAATGGTTGTCCTCGATCACTCGCGTCGGCTTTGCCGCCGGGGACGAAGGCAACGCCGAACTGGCCGTGCTGACCCCTGTGCTGGATGCCATGTCCGAACAGATGAACGCGCTGCAGGATCTGTTTTCCGCGCAAGGGGCGGATGGCGCGGCTGTATCGACCAAATTGGGCCAACTGGCGGACTCGATTGGCGAAATGAACGCGCGGCAATCGAACAACGACAACGTGACGGCGGCCCTGGAACGTGTGGCCCTGGGTCAGGACGCGCTTCTGGATCACATGCGCGAGCAGGGCACCGGCGATGGGATCGATGCCGAAAGCCGGATGCGCCTGCGGTCAATGGACGTGCAGTTGCTGCGCATTCTCGAAGAAATCTCGGCTGGCCGGCAAGAGAGCATGAGCGAGCTGCGCAAGGATATCGAACTGCTGGTCAAAGCCCTGACACTGCCCCGAGGCGCCGTGCGTACTGCTCCGGAAGGCGAGTAGCCCATGGCCCTGTCCCGCCGCACAGGTCAGCGTTTTCAGGGCTCGGTCTGGCCCGGATTCGTGGATGCGATCACCGGGCTTTTGATGGTGCTGACCTTTGTGCTGACCATCTTCATGGTGGTGCAATTCGTGCTGCGAGAAACCATTTCCGGACAAGAGGATGAATTGACAGCCCTGTCGGACGAGGTCGCGGCCCTGGCCGGGGCGCTGGGTCTGGAAGAACGGGAAAACAGCCGGTTGCAGGCACGGTTGGGGGTGTTGAGCTCGACCCTGAACCAGGTCGAGACCGAATTGGTGCAGGCGCAGATACAACTCACCGACTTTGAGGATCAGGTCGCGGCCCTGTTACTGGATCAGGCGCGGTCACAGGATGAAATCGCCGAACTGCAGAGTGAACAGGACGCGTTGAACCTGGCTCTGGCGCAAAGCCGGGCCGAGATCGACGAACAGACCGAGGCCGCCCGTCTGGCCGCCGCCCAACGCGAGGCGCTTGAGGCGCTGGTGGCCGATCTGGAACAAGCGGATGCGGCGCAGACCACCCGGATATCCGAGCTGGAAGAACAGCTGACAACGGAAGAAGCCGCCAGATTGGCCGAGGCCGCCGCTGCCGAAAACCTGCGGACCCGTCTGCAGAACGCAGATGCCGAACTGACCGCCATGACCCTCGCGCTGGAGGCACAGCGCAAGGAAGCTGAGGAAACGCTGACCCTGCTGGCCGCGGCGCAGGCCGCTAAGGCAGAACTGGAACAGCAGTTTGGCGATCTGAACAACGAAGACCTGCGGGCCCGGCTTGACGCCGCCCTTGCTGCGCGGACCGAGGCTCAGGCCGAGGCGCAGGAACAACGGACATTGGCCGAGGAGCGCGCGGCCCTGCTGGCCGTGGCGCGCGACACGCTGGCAGCCGAGCAGGCGATTTCCGAAAAGGCGCAACGTGAAACCGCGCTGTTAAACCAGCAGATGGCCGCGCTGCGCGAGCAATTGGGTGGGTTGCAGGCGCTGCTGGACGACTATGCCGAGCGCAACGCTGCCGCTGACATCCGCATCCAGTCGCTGGGGCAGGACCTGAACGCCGCGCTGGCGCGTGCGGCCTCGGAAGAGCGCCGCCGCCGCCTGCTGGAAGAGGCAGAACGTATCCGTCTTGAGGCCGAGGCGCAGGACCTTGCCGCGCAGGCCGAGGACCTGCAACGCTATCGGTCGGAATTCTTCGGCCGCCTGCGCGACGTACTGGGCGATGAAGAGGGCGTGCGGATCGAAGGGGACCGTTTCGTGTTTTCCTCCGAGGTGCTGTTCGACACCGGGTCGGCCATCTTGTCCCCGGTCGGTCAGCAAGAGGTCGCCAAAGTGGCCACAATCCTGCGCAGCGTGGCGGCGGAAATTCCCGAAGGTCTGAACTGGGTGATCCGCGTCGACGGCCACACGGACAACGTGCCTCTGGCTGGGACGGGGCGCTATCGCGACAATTGGGAACTGAGCCAGGCGCGGGCCTTGTCGGTGGTGCGCTACATGGTCGACGCCCTGGGCATTCCGCCGAACCGGCTGGCCGCCAACGGCTTTGGCGAGTTTCAGCCCGTCGACCCGGCCGACACACCCGAAGCCCGCGCGCAGAACCGTCGGATCGAGCTGAAGCTGACCGAGCGCTAACTTCCGGGCGTTCAGACCAACCCATGAATGCGGGCAAACGGGTCGTTGGTCTTGTCTTCGTGCCACGTGTATTCGCACCATTTAGCGATTTTTTCGGCCACGTCCTTTCCGTGCATCAGGGCGATTGCGCCAAGCGCCATGTCCATGCCGGCGGACACGCCGGACGAGGTCAGAAATGGCCCGTCTTCCACCCATCTCGCCTGCGGAATCCAGTCGACATGCGGCCCCTGTTCGCGGACCCACGAAAACGCGGCCTTGTTGGTTGTGGCGCGCCGATTGTCCAGCAGGCCCGCCTTGGCAAGCAGGGCGCTGCCGGTGCAGACGCTGAGGGTGAACTCTGCGGAGTTCGAACAGTGCGTGATCCAGTCCAGCAGGCGTGCGTTTCCAACCTCGCGGCGCGTTCCCGCACCGCCGGGTACAAACAGGACGTCATAGCGACCACCATCCCCAAGCGATTTTTCGGCAAAGGCTTTCAGCCCTTGATTGCTTGTGACCGGGCCTGCGGTTTCGGCCACAAGCTCCAATGAGAAGTCATCGGTAAGCAGGCCGAACATCTGCATCGGGCCAAATACATCCAGCAACTCGAACCCCGGAAAGATCAACGCCCCGATTTTACGCATTCCGGCTCTCCTCCCGCAGACGGGTATCCGTCACAAAAAAAGCCCGCCAACATAGGTCGGCGGGCGTATGGATTTGTTGTGGGACCGGGGTCAATCCGCAGTCAACAACGGCGGCTTGTCGCCCGGAATACGCGGCTGATCGGGGCCGAAGATTTCCAGGTTCAGCTCACCTTTCCTGACCGAGACGCGAACCACACCGCCCTTGGCCAGCTTGCCGAACAGCAGCTCCTCGGCCAGGGGTTTCTTGATGTGCTCCTGAATGACGCGGCCCAGCGGGCGGGCACCCATCTTGTCGTCATAGCCCTTGTCGGCCAGCCATTCGGCGGCTTTGTGCGTCAGGTCGATGGTCACGTTGCGGTCCAGCAGCTGTGCTTCCAGCTGCAGCACGAATTTCTCGACCACTTGCAGGATGACCTCTTTCGGCAGCGGCGCGAAGGAAATCACGGCGTCCAGACGGTTGCGGAACTCGGGCGTGAACATGCGCTCGATCGCGGCGGTATCCTCGCCCTCGCGACGGTCGCGGGCAAAGCCGATGGCGGCCTTGGCCTGTTCCTGCGCGCCCGCATTCGAGGTCATGATCAGAACCACATTGCGGAAGTTCACCGTGCGGCCGTTGTGATCGGTCAGTTCACCGTGGTCCATCACCTGCAACAGGATGTTGAACACGTCCGGATGTGCCTTTTCGATCTCATCCAGCAGCAGCACGCAGTGCGGGTGCTGGTCAACGCCGTCAGTCAGCAGACCGCCCTGGTCGAATCCGACATAACCCGGTGGCGCGCCGATCAGACGGCTGACCGCATGTTTCTCCATGTACTCGGACATATCGAAGCGCAGCAGTTCGACACCCAGCGTATCGGCCAGCTGTTTCGCCACCTCGGTTTTCCCCACACCGGTCGGACCCGCGAACAGGTAGTTGCCGATGGGCTTTTCAGGCTCCCGCAGACCGGCACGGGCCAGCTTGATCGCGCTGGACAGCGCCACGATGGCGTCATCCTGACCGAACACCACCCGTTTCAGCGAAGCTTCGAGGTCTTTCAGAACCTCTGCATCGTCCTTGGTGACGTTCTTCGGTGGGATGCGGGCGATCTTGGCGACGACCGCCTCAATCTCTTTCACACCGATGGTTTTACGGCGCTTGCTTTCCGCGACCAGATGCTGCGCGGCTCCGGCCTCATCAATTACGTCGATGGCCTTGTCCGGCAGTTTGCGGTCGTTGATATAGCGCGCCGAGAGTTCCACGGCGGTCTTGATCGCGTCCGCAGTGTACTTGATCTCGTGATGCTCTTCGAAATAGGGCTTCAGACCGCGCAGGATCTTCACGCTGTCCTCGACCGAAGGTTCGTTCACGTCGATCTTCTGGAACCGGCGGCTCAGCGCGCGGTCCTTTTCAAAGTGCTGACGGAATTCTTTGTACGTGGTCGAGCCCATGGTGCGCAGCTTGCCACCCTGCAGGGCAGGTTTCAGCAGGTTGGACGCATCCATCGCCCCACCTGATGTGGCACCGGCGCCGATCACGGTGTGTATCTCGTCGATGAACAGAACTGCGTCGGGGTGATCTTCCAATTCGGTTACGACCGCCTTGAGCCGTTCCTCGAAATCTCCACGATAGCGGGTGCCCGCCAGCAATGCGCCCATGTCCAGCGAGTAGATGGTGGTATTAGACAGCACATCAGGTGCTTCGCCGCCCACGATCTTGTGCGCCAAACCTTCAGCGATAGCAGTTTTGCCCACGCCCGGATCCCCCACCAGCAGCGGGTTGTTCTTGCGGCGGCGGCAGAGAACCTGAATGCAACGCTCAACCTCATCGGCGCGGCCGATCAGCGGGTCAACGTCGCCTGCGCGCGATTTCGCGTTCAGATCAATGCAGTATTTCCCAAGCGCGCTTTCTTTCTGGTCGCCCTCGCCAGCGGTGGCCTGAACCTCTTCCTCGACCTGATCCGCGCCGGATACCGAGCGGTTTTCGCCATAGGCCGGATCCTTGGCCACACCATGTGCGATGAAGTTCACAGCGTCATAGCGGGTCATGTCCTGTTCCTGCAGGAAATAGGCCGCGTTGCTTTCGCGTTCGGCAAAGATCGCAACCAGGACATTGGCGCCGGTCACTTCGGTCCGGCCCGAGCTTTGGACATGGATCGCGGCGCGTTGGATTACACGCTGGAAGGCAGCGGTCGGTACGGCCTCAGATCCGTCGATATCGGTGACCAGATTGGACAGGTCTTCGTCAATGAATTCAACCAGAGTGCTGCGCAATTCTTCCAGATCGACGCTGCAGGCCTTCATGACGCGGATGGCATCAGGTTCCTCCAGCAGCGCCAACAGCAGATGCTCCAGCGTTGCGAATTCATGTCGCCGCTCATTCGCAGCCGCCAGGGCCGCGTGAATGGCTTGTTCTAATGTGCTCGAGAATGAAGGCACGCGGGTGCTCCTCTGTCTTGGGTCGAAGGGGGGCGGCTATGGCCCCAATCCAACCATGTCCTCATACTATTAGAGTTTGGTTGATCGTGGCCCGGCTTCAAGGGTTTTCTTGCTCTTGACAGTCACATTTAACGTGACCGTGGCCGTGAAGAGAGCGAAATAGGCACTAGAAGCGGTCTTTTCTAGCCCGGATTTCGGCGAAAACTGCCGCAGGGTCAGCATTTTCCATCCCCAGATGCGCTTGAATCGCAGGATCGGCGGCGCGCAGAAACGGGTTTGTGGCCTGTTCCAGCGCCAGTGTCGACGGCACCGTGGGCCGCCCCTCGGCGCGGGCGCGGTCGATATCGATCATGCGTTGCTGCAGTGCGGCGTTGTCGGGATCGACGGTCACCGCAAATTTGGCGTTGGATTGTGTATATTCGTGCCCCGAGCAAACGATTGTATCGTCCGGCAGGGCGGCCAGTTTGCTGAGGGACGCCCACATTTGCGGCGCGGTGCCTTCAAACAGGCGGCCACACCCAAGCGCCATCAGGCTGTCGGCGGTGAACACAACAGAGCTTTGCGGCATGTAATAAGCAACATGCCCGACCGTGTGGCCGGAGACGTCCAGCACCTGAACCGGTTCGCCGCCAACCTCGAACGTATCCCCGTCCGCGACCTGCTGATCCAGCGGGGGCAGGCGATGGGCGTCGGCAGCAGCTCCAATGACCTTGGCGGGGTGCTTTTCAAGAATGCCCGGCAGACCGTCGACATGGTCCCAGTGATGATGGGTCAGCAGCACATGGGTGAGGTTCCAGCCACGTGCTTCCAGTTCGGTCAAAATCGGGGTGGATTCGGGCGCATCAACAAGGGCGGTCTGGCCACTGACGGCGTCATGGGCCAGAAAAGCGTAGTTATCGCGGAGACATGGGATGGTTACGATCTCAAGAGGCATGGCCTTTTGCCCTTTCGTTGCTAGACTGCGCTCAGCTAAGCCGATTGACCGGGTGTCCGCAATGCATCTTGATGTGCAGGATCTGAGGAACTTCTACTACCGCAGCACATTGGGCCGGGCGGCGCAGGCGGCTATTCGGGGCCGGCTGACCGAGATATGGCCCGAAGCCAAGGGACAGACTGTGGTGGGCTTTGGTTTTGCGGTGCCCTTGCTGCGCCCCTATCTGGCCGATGCACGCCGTGTGATCGGCCTGATGCCGGGGCCACAGGGGGTGATGCCGTGGCCCGCGGGTATGCCCAACGTGTCGGTTCTGACCGAGGAAACCTCGTGGCCCGTTGAAACCGGCCATGTGGACAAGCTGGTGGTCATGCACGGGCTTGAGACCTCAAGCCGCCCCAGTGAACTGCTGGATGAATGCTGGCGTGTTCTGGGGCCGGGTGGGCGGGCCTTGTTCGTGGTGCCGAACCGGGCCGGGTTGTGGTCGCGAACGGACCGGACGCCGTTCGGGTTCGGGCGGCCGTATTCGGCGTCGCAGCTGGAAAGTCAGCTAAAGGGGCATCATTTCATCCCGGAAAGTCACTGTTCCGCCCTCTACATGCCGCCGTCCTTTCGGCGCTTCTGGCTGAAATCGGGAAGTCTGATCGAGAAAACCGGACAACGCTTGCCTACGGTCATGGCCGGTGGTGTTCTGATGGTTGAGGTGACCAAACATATCCGCCCCCCCAGCGGCAGCGTCACCAAAGATACCGAGCGGCGCCCCATCAAAGCGTTGGACGGTTTGTTGAAGCCCGCGTGACCGCTGAGCCGCCATGCGGTCGGAAAAAACGCGGGAAAAAAGTCACAGGAATCGCAAAAACCTGCATATTCGTAACATTTTTCAACTGACCTAGGGGGTCCAAACCGTCGCACTTGGTGTAAGCATTTGAAAAATATAGATTTGTGGATAATTCTGTTACCGCTATAGTATATTGCTTGGTTGGTTCTGCTCTGCTACATCCCCGGTGATTTTGATCCCCGCCCTACATGGACGGGGTTTCCTCACGCCCCAAGGTAGCGGCCGCTACTCAAAATCGGGGCCTCAAATATCGGAAGGGTGGACGTGTCCGAACCAGCTTCGATTTCCACTGGCATCGCCGAGCGCTATGCCACTGCAATCTTTGAGATTGCAAAAGAGAACAATGACCTTGCAGGTCTGGAATCCGGCATCAATGATCTGGCAGCAGCTTTGGGCGAAAGCGCTGAATTGCGCGACCTGATCGCATCTCCGCTGGTTTCGCGCGCCGAACAGGAAGGCGCAATCACCGCGGTTGCCGACAAAATGGGCCTGCACGCCATCCTGCGCAATACGCTGGGCCTGATGGCGCAGAAACGCCGCCTGTTCGTGGTGCCGCAGCTGGTGCAGGTTCTGCGCGACATGCTGGCCGAAGAGCGCGGCGAAGTGACCGCCGATGTCGCCTCGGCCAAGGCGCTGACCAAGACACAACTGGATAAACTGTCCAAAACGCTGTCCGAGCGTGTGGGCAAGACCGTGACAATCAATGCGACCGTGGATGAAAGCCTCATCGGCGGTCTTGTCGTTAAAGTGGGCTCGAAAATGATCGATAGCTCGATCCGTTCGAAGCTGAACTCCCTACAGAATGCAATGAAAGAGGTCGGATAAATGGGAATCCAAGCTGCAGAGATTTCTGCAATCCTGAAGGACCAGATCAAGAATTTTGGTCAGGAAGCGGAAGTGGCCGAGATCGGCCGCGTGCTGAGCGTCGGTGACGGGATTGCCCGTGTATACGGCCTGGACAACGTGCAAGCGGGTGAGATGGTCGAATTCCCCGGTGGCATCATGGGCATGGCCCTGAACCTGGAAAGCGACAACGTGGGTGTCGTTATCTTCGGCTCCGACCGTGACATCAAAGAAGGTGACACCGTCAAGCGCACCAACTCGATCGTGGACGTTCCGATCGGTGACGAACTGCTGGGCCGCGTTGTTGACGGTTTGGGCAACCCGCTGGACGGCAAAGGTCCGATCAACGCGTCGAAGCGTGGCGTTGCCGACGTCAAAGCCCCCGGCATCATTCCGCGTAAATCGGTGCACGAGCCGATGGCAACCGGCCTGAAATCGGTTGACGCGATGATCCCGATTGGCCGTGGCCAGCGGGAACTGATCATTGGTGACCGTCAGACCGGTAAAACCGCCGTTGCTCTGGACACCATCCTGAACCAGAAAGTTTACAACGACGCAGCAGGCGACGACGAGTCGAAGAAGCTGTACTGCGTTTACGTTGCGGTTGGTCAGAAGCGTTCGACCGTTGCGCAGCTGGTGAAGAAACTGGAAGAGTCCGGCGCGATTGACTACTCGATCGTTGTGGCCGCGACCGCGTCCGACCCGGCGCCGATGCAGTTCCTGGCACCCTACGCCGCGACCGCGATGGCCGAGTACTTCCGTGACAACGGCCGCCACGCGCTGATCATCTATGATGACCTGTCGAAGCAGGCTGTATCCTATCGTCAGATGTCCCTGCTGCTGCGCCGTCCGCCCGGACGTGAAGCCTATCCGGGTGACGTTTTCTACCTCCACTCGCGCCTGCTGGAACGTTCGGCGAAGCTGAACGAAGATTTCGGTGCTGGTTCGCTGACCGCTCTGCCGGTTATCGAAACCCAGGGTGGTGACGTTTCGGCGTTTATTCCGACCAACGTGATCTCGATCACCGACGGCCAGATCTTCCTGGAAACCGAACTGTTCTACCAGGGCATCCGTCCTGCCGTGAACACCGGTCTGTCGGTTTCGCGTGTGGGCTCGTCGGCTCAGACCAACGCGATGAAATCGGTCGCGGGTCCGGTTAAACTGGAACTGGCGCAGTACCGCGAAATGGCTGCCTTTGCGCAGTTTGGTTCTGACCTTGACGCCGCAACTCAGCAGCTGCTGAACCGTGGTGCGCGTCTGACCGAGCTGATGAAACAGCCGCAATACTCGCCGCTGACCAACGCGGAAATCGTCTGCGTTATCTTCGCAGGCACCAACGGTTACCTCGACAAGATCGAAGTGTCCGACGTTGGCCGCTACGAGGCCGGTCTGCTGGCGCACCTGCGCGGCAAGCACGCTGACCTGCTTCAGTGGCTCACCGACGAAGATCCGAAGATCAAAGGTGATGCGTCCGACAAGATCAAGGCAGCGATCGACGAATACGCCGCGACCTTCGCATAAGAGGAGGTTCCGATGCCTAGTCTGAAGGACCTTAAAAACAGGATCGAGTCGGTCAAATCGACCCGCAAGATCACCAAGGCCATGCAGATGGTCGCGGCCGCAAAACTGCGCCGCGCCCAGGAATCTGCCGAAGCCTCGCGCCCCTATGCCGAACGGTTCAATGCCGTGATGGCGGGGCTGGCGGCGTCGGTCGGGGGTAGCGACAGCGCCCCCAAGCTGCTCCGTGGTACGGGCAGTGATGATGTCCATCTGCTGGTTGTGATGACAGCTGAACGTGGCCTGTGTGGCGGCTTCAACTCGAACATCGCCAAGCTGGCCCGCCAAAAGGCGGAAGAGCTGCGCGGCAAAGGCAAGACGGTCAAGGTTCTGACCGTCGGCAAGAAAGGCCGCGACGCGCTCAAGCGTGATCTGGGCGATCTGTTCGTCGGGCATGTCGACCTGAGCGAAGCAAAACGCATTGGTTACACCAACGCGCAGGACATCGCGAAGGACATCCTGTCCCGCTTTGACGGGGGTGAGTTCGATGTTGCCACGATCTTCTACTCGAAGTTTGTCAACGTTGTGACCCAGATCCCGACGGCACAGCAGGTCATCCCCGCCTCGTTCGAAGACGAAGCGGCGGGTGGCGACAGCGGTGCCATCTTCGACTACGAGCCCAGCGAAGAGGCCATCCTGGCCGACCTGCTGCCTAAGGGGGTCGCGACCGCGATCTTCTCGGCTCTGCTCGAAAACGGAGCGTCTGAACAGGGTGCACGGATGTCCGCGATGGACAACGCGACGCGCAACGCGGGTGAGATGATCGACAAGCTGACGATCCAGTTCAACCGCTCGCGTCAGGCCGTGATCACCAACGAGCTGATTGAAATTATTTCCGGCGCCGAAGCGCTGTAAGAAAACCGGAGACGAAACATGGCGAATGCAAAAGGCAAAGTCACACAGATCATCGGGGCCGTCGTCGACGTGCACTTCGAAGATCAGCTGCCTGAAATTCTGAACGCGCTGGAAACCACCAACAACGGCAAGCGCCTGGTGTTGGAAGTTGCTCAGCACCTGGGTGAAAACACCGTCCGCACCATCGCGATGGACGCGACCGAAGGTCTGGTCCGCGGCGAAGCCGTGACTGACACCGGCGCACCGATCTCGGTTCCGGTTGGCAACGCCACCCTGGGCCGCATCCTGAACGTGGTTGGTGAACCGATCGACGAAAAAGGCCCGGTTGAAGCGTCTGAGGCCCGCGCGATCCACCAGCCCGCGCCGACCTTCGACGAACAATCGACCGAGTCGGAAGTTCTGGTCACCGGCATCAAGGTTGTTGACCTGCTGGCCCCCTACGCCAAAGGCGGTAAGATCGGCCTGTTCGGCGGCGCCGGCGTTGGTAAAACCGTTCTGATCATGGAACTGATCAACAACATCGCAAAAGTGCACTCGGGCTTCTCGGTGTTCGCGGGTGTTGGTGAACGGACCCGTGAAGGCAACGACCTGTACCACGAGATGATCGAATCGAACGTCATCAAGCCCGACAACCTGTCGGAATCGCAGGTGGCCCTGGTTTACGGTCAGATGAACGAACCTCCGGGAGCGCGTGCGCGTGTTGCTCTGACCGGTCTGACC
This sequence comes from Ruegeria sp. AM9, assembly GCF_056540565.1. NCBI lineage: Bacteria > Pseudomonadati > Pseudomonadota > Alphaproteobacteria > Rhodobacterales > Roseobacteraceae > Ruegeria > Ruegeria sp. AM9. Next base: position 840,735 of record NZ_JBQFWY010000001.1, on the reverse strand, counting down.
CTGGCCGAGCAGTTCCGCGACCAGTCCGGTACCGACGTTCTGTTCTTCGTCGACAACATCTTCCGCTTCACGCAGGCGGGCTCCGAGGTTTCGGCTCTGCTGGGTCGTATCCCTTCGGCGGTGGGCTACCAGCCGACGCTGGCCACCGACATGGGCGCCCTGCAGGAACGCATCACCTCGACCAAGTCGGGCTCGATCACCTCGGTGCAGGCCATCTACGTACCTGCGGACGACCTGACCGACCCTGCGCCGGCAACCTCGTTTGCGCACCTGGACGCGACCACCGTTCTGAACCGTGCGATCTCGGAAAAGGGTATCTACCCTGCGGTTGACCCGCTCGACTCGACCTCGCGCCTGCTCGACCCGGCCATCGTTGGTGAAGAGCACTACAAGGTTGCGACCGACGTTCAGCAGATCCTCCAGCGCTACAAGTCGCTGCAGGACATCATCGCCATCCTCGGCATGGACGAACTGTCGGAAGAAGACAAACTGACCGTGGCCCGTGCCCGTAAGATCGAACGCTTCCTGTCGCAGCCGTTCGATGTGGCCGAGGTCTTCACCGGGTCGCCGGGCGTTCAGGTTCCTCTGGATGTGACCATCGCGTCGTTCAAGGCCGTTGTGGCCGGCGAATACGATCACCTGCCCGAAGCGGCCTTCCTGATGGTTGGCGGCATCGAAGAAGTGATCGCCAAAGCGGAAAAGATGGCCGCAGAAGCCGCCTAAGGAGTATCCCTGATGGCAAACACGATGCAATTCGACCTCGTCAGCCCCGAGCGGAGCCTAGCTTCGCTCAGCGCGACGGCGGTCCAGATTCCCGGCGCGGACGGGGACATGACGGCGATGCCCGATCATGCCCCCACCATCACCACTCTGCGCCCGGGCATCCTGAAGGTCGACTCACCCGAAGGCTCCAGTGAATATCTGGTCACCGGCGGGTTTGCTCAGATCAACGGCGATAGCCTGTCGGTTCTGGCCGAAAAGGCCATTCCGGTTGCCGAGGTGACCCGGTCGCATCTGGACGATCTGGTGGCCGAGGCCCGCGCTTCGCACGAAGCAGCGAAGGAAGGCGATGACCAATCCATCGTCGACGACGCCGCCAAGCTGCTGGCCGACATGGAAGCCCTTGGAACGCATATGAGCCTGTAAGGCTCACTGCATTCAGAATGTCGAAAACGGCCTCGCTTGCGCGGGGCCGTTTTTTTGTGGTGATTTTAACGAAACCTCGGGATAAGGTGTCGGAATTCAAAGAAAAAGACGATGTAATGAAGACATTTCGAACCCACCCGATTGGCATCGACCAAGGCGAGGCCGTGCTGTTTTCCGAATTCGCTGATGGTGGCGATATGTGGACGGGCGAGGGGCCGCGCGAACGGCGCAAACCCATCACCTTCAGTCAGCCCTTCCGGTCGGTGCCGGTGGTTCAGATCGGCGTGTCGCTGTGGGATGTGGACACATCCTCGGCCCTGCGTGCCGAAGTGACGGCTGCGGACATAACGCCCGAAGGTTTTGTCGCCGTGTTCCGTACATGGTCAGACACACGCATTGCCAGGATACGGGTGACGTGGACGGCAATAGGTGAAGTGCCTCACGAGGATGACTGGGAGATATCGTGAAGATTGAGCTTGGAAAGACACGCTGTGCATTCTTCGCGTTGATCAGCGCAGTCTGGAAAGCAACCAGCTCCATTCGTAGGGGTTAATGCCGCTCAGTTTCATGGCGGAAATCGTTACTAAGGCTCCAATTAGAAAGTAAACAGGAACCCGACCCAAGGCAAACCCACGTAGGCGAAGCCCGGTAATTCCGATGAACACGGAAAGAAGAGCTAGCCCAATCATGACCGCGCCTGCCTCAGTGGCGAACTCACGCGCAACATTGGTGCCGATTGAGTGGGCGACTTTTCCGACGATCAGGTAAAATGACGCGATCGCGCCAAAAGTGAAGCCCACAACAGAACTGATGGTCCGCGCCCTGTTTGACGCTTTACGTTTAGGGCGCCCATCAGTTCCTGAACCGTGTGAGATTGTCTTGTTTTGCTGCTTGTTTGCCGCAGTAAGGCCGCGGAACATAAGAACGCAACCAATCACCAGCATCAACGCGCCCCCGATACCCAGCCCGGCTGCGGCACCTATCCCATAGCTTTGCTTTATGGTCTCGTAGCTTTCGTTGGCCTGTCTTAATACTTGTTGGCCGACACTCAAAATCAGAATGCCGACAAGTACCTTCCAGTGTGTCGGACGCAACGATGAAGCTTTTGTAAACTCTTGCGAAAGGGGGGGATTCGCATGCGGGTTTTTAGCGTTGATGCGTTGAATGTGGTCTTGAAAGCTTGCGCTGGACATAGGTCGATGTCTCAAGAATTGAACTTAAGGTTTCGAAAATCCCTACCCAGATAATGTGGTGAAAATTGGCCGAATGTCGGCGGATTTAGTGCACCGGCACAAGGAAAGGTGTATGCAGTAAAACTGCGCTTTAGGCGCCTGAATTTGCCTAATTCCTGCGGTATTCGTCGCGCTCGAGCAAAGGTTGCTCAGGCAGTTGCACCGCCAGAGTGCTCCAACATGTGTCAGACGCATTTCGACCAAGCTCTGCAAGAGAGTGGCGTCAGGTTTCGTGGTGCTTTGAAAAAAGGGCTACTTTAGGCCCTTTATTCTTCCTCGATCATATCAACACGCGTCGCGTGACGTCCGCCTTCGAATTCGGCCTCCAGAAACGCATCGACGATGTCCAGCGCCTGACCTTCACCCACCACGCGCGCGCCGATGGACAGCATGTTGGCGTTGTTGTGCTGACGGATCATCCGGGCCGAGAACGCGTCCGAGCAGACGCCACAGCGGATGCCGGGGACTTTGTTCGCCGCCATCATGATACCCTGTCCGGTGCCGCACAGAATGATCCCTAGTTCGCACTCCCCCGAGGCCACGGCCTGCGCTGCGGCTTTTCCGTGTTTGGGGTAATGCGTGCTTTCGGGTGTGGTCGGTCCGATATCCACCACGTCCCAGCCCTGTGCTGCGATGTGGTTGGCAACGGCCTGACGCAGATCGATGGCTGCGTGGTCGCTGGAAAGAACAATGCGTTTTGAGGCGGTCACTGGAACGTCCTGATTTGGTATTATAACGAAAGAGGGCGGCTGTTGGGCCGCCCGTCTCTGTCAGTCCATGTGGTACATGGATTCGTAGATCGGCGTCAGGGTCTTGTCCTCGAACAGGGACGACACGCTGGTGCCGTTCCAGATGTTCAGGATCGCCTGGGTAAAGATCGGCGCGGTCGGCACGATGCGGATGTTCTTGGCTTTGTCGATCTCTTTGGTGGGCTGGATGGTGTCGGTCAGCACCAGCGACTTCATCACCGAGTTCGTCACGCGTTCGACCGCCGGGCCGCTCATGACGCCGTGGGTGATGTACGAGTGGACCTCTTTCGCGCCGTTATCCAGCAACACCTGCGCCGCTTTGCACAGCGTTCCGGCGGTGTCGCACATATCGTCCACGATCAGGCAGATCTTGTCCTTCACGTCCCCGATCACGGTCATCTCGGCCACTTCACCGGCCTTTTCGCGGCGCTTGTCCACGATTGACAGGGGGGCGTTGATCCGCTTGGCCAGCTCACGCGCGCGGGCCACGCCGCCAACGTCGGGCGAGACCACCATGATCTCGTCCAGATTGTCCTTGAACTGATTTTTCACATCCAGCGCAAAGATCGGCGAGGCATAGAGGTTGTCCACGGGGATATCAAAGAACCCCTGAATCTGCGCGGCATGTAGGTCCATGGTCAGAACCCGCTCGATCCCGGCGCCGGTTAGCATGTTGGCCACCAGCTTGGCGCTGATCGGCGTGCGGGCCTTGGTGCGGCGGTCCTGACGGGCATAGCCGAAATAGGGGATCACGGCGGTGATCCGCTGCGCGGACGAGCGGCGCAGCGCGTCGGCGATGATCAGCAGCTCCATCAGGTTGTCATTGGCCGGGTTCGAGGTCGGCTGGACGATGAACATATCCTCGCCACGGACGTTTTCGAACACTTCGACGAAAATCTCGCCATCGTTGAACCGTTCGACCCGCGCATCGACCAGACCCTGATCGACTCCGCGGTACAGGCTCATGCGGCGGGCAATGGATTCGGCAAGCGGAAGATTGGCGTTCCCAGCGATAAGCTTGGGTTCGTGGAGTGTCGGCATCGGCTGAGGTCCCCGGGCAGCAATGGCAAATGTGACAGATTCGTGATGTTGACACCGCTTAGCATGGCCTTACCGTCCAGCAAAGATAACGCTGCGGAGAAAGTGAACATGTCCCGGATTGACTACTTTTTTGCGACACTCTCGCCATACACTTATCTGGCTGGCGCGCGGCTGGAAGAAATTGCGGCCAAGCACGGCGCGACGATCAATTACAAACCGCTGGATATCATGGCGCTGTTCGCACGCACCGGGGGGACGCCACCGAAGGATCGGCATATCTCGCGCGTCGAATACCGGGCGCAGGAATTGCTGCGGCAGTCCAGAAGTTTGGGCGTGGAGTTCAATCTGCAACCGGCGCACTGGCCGACCAATATGGCGCCGTCCTCTTATGCGGTGATCGCGGCGGTCAAGGACGGCTCTGGCGATGTGGGCAAGCTGGTCCAATCCTTCCTGCGCGCCTGCTGGGCCGAGGAAAAGGACATCGCGCAGGATGACGTGATCCGCGATTGCCTGTCACTGGCCGGGTTTGATCCGAACCTTGCGGATAGTGGCCTGCTGGTGGGGGCCGAAACATACGCCGCCAATCTGGAAGAGGCTGTGGATCGCGGTGTTTTTGGTGCGCCCTTCTATATCACCGAGGATGATCAGAGGTTCTGGGGGCAGGATCGGCTGGACGATCTGGATCGGCACCTGACCGAGATGAAAGAGTGACGAACCTGCCGCCGGTTCATGTCAGAATCTTGGGGCAGGGCGCGCGCAAGGTGCTGGCCCTTCATTGCACGATTGCGCATTCCGGTGCGTGGTCGGGTCTGGCAGCGGCGCTGGAGGGCGAGGCGACCCTGATTGCGCCCGACATGCTGTCTCACGGCCGCAGCCCGGATTGGGACGGACAGGGGTGTTTCTTCGACCTCGCGACGGAAGCGGCGGTCGCACAGCTGACCGAGCCGATGGACGTGATCGGTCATTCATTTGGCGGCATGATTGCGCTGCATCTTGCGGTCGAACACCCTGAACTGATCCGCAGCGCGGTGTTGATCGAGCCTGTGTTCTTTGCGGTCGCGAAACAGGACGCGCCCGATTTGATGGCGATGCACGACCACGAGGCGCAGCCTTATACGGATGCTCTGGCCGCCGGAGATATGGCGCTGGCCGCGCGCCTGTTCAACAGGATGTGGAGCACCGATGACAGCCCCCGCTGGCCGGACCTGCCGGAGCGGACGCGTGCCGCAATGGTGCGGGGCGTGCACGTTGTTCCAGCGGTCGAAGATGTTCTGTTTCAGGACCGGAAAGGGCTGCTGAGCCCCGGCGTTCTGGACCGAGCGGCCATGCCGGTTCTGATCCTCAGCGGGTCAAGGACGCATCCGGTGATGCCTGTGATTGCTCAGGGGCTGCAAAGGCGGCTGCCCAATGCATCCTGCGCCATGGTCGAGGGGGCAGGGCATATGTTACCGATTTCGCATCCGCAAGACACTGCGCGCCTTGTACGGCAGTTCTGGCAGGACGTCGGCAGCCGTTAAAGCAGGGCGAGGAACCGGTCGATCTCCTCGGCGCTGATCGACCAGTCGCAGACCAGGCGGCAGGCAAGGATTTCCGCGTCATCGTCGCCGTCCAGCTCCGCCCCCCACAGGTGATAGACGGCACCTGCGTCGTGCAGCTGTTTGTGCCGCGCGCGCGAGAATTGCGCGAAAATCATGTTCGCCTGCGGTTCGTGCAGGAACGAGGCGCCTTTAGCGCGCAACCCCTCGGCCAGTCGGGCGCAGTTGTCATTGGCCTGACGTGCCAGTTTCAGCCACAGATCATCCTGCAGATAGGCCGCCATCTGCGCCGACAGGTAGCGGTGTTTGGAAAACAGATGCGCCCCGCGCTTGCGGCGCAGTTCGAATTCCCAGGCTTTGGATTCGTCGAAGAAGACAACCGCCTCGACCCCCATCAACCCGTTCTTGGTGCCGCCAAAGCTGACTGCGTCCACGCCCGCTTTCCACGTCATCTCGGCCGGAGAGCAGTTCAGCGCAACCAACGCGTTGGTGAACCGCGCGCCGTCCAGATGCACTGGCAGGCCGTATTCCTTGGCTACACCGCACAGCGCCTGCAACTCGGCCAGTGAATAGACCGAACCGCGTTCCGTGACCTGCGTGATCGACACCGGACCGCGTTGGGGGCCGTGCACACCGCGCGTCTCTTCCGCCAGAATCGAGCGGCGCAGCGCCTCGGGCTCCATCTTGTCACCGCCCGGCACCAGCGTCAGCTTGGCGCCGCTGTAGAACTCCGGCGCGTTGCACTCATCCTCGTGGATATGCGCCACCGGCGAGCAGAATACCGTATCCCAAGGGTTTGCCAGCGTCGCAAGCGCCAGCGAATTCGCTGCCGTTCCGGTGGCCACCAGATAAACCGCCGCGCCCGGAGCCTCGAAGAGGCCGCGAATGCGGTCCCGCACCTCGTTCATCAGCGTGTCGGCGCCATAGGCCATCTGATAGCCCTCATTGGCCGCGTTCAAAGCGGCCATGACTTGCGGGTGAACCGGCCCGGAATTGTCAGAGGCGAAATACATCAGCTGGGCTCCTCGATGATATAGTCTTCCCACTCTTCAAGCGGTGTTTCGAACTCGGACACCGTGCGGCCCTGAACCGACATCCCGGCGGCGTGCACGCTGTTCGGCGTACCAGATATCAACGGGTGCCAGTCGTAAAGAGGTTTGCCTTCCCACAGCAGCCGATAAGCGCAGGTCTGCGGTAGCCAATAGGCATGGTCGTCTATGTTGTCGGGCTTCATCACGATACATTCCGGCACGAACTGGTGGCGGATGTCGTATTGGGTGCAGCGACAGGTCTCATCATCCAGCAGGCGGCAGGCGACGCAGGTCAGGGCGACCTCGCCGGTATCCTCGTCCTCCAGCTTGTTCAGACAGCATTTGCCACAGCCGTCGCACAGTGCCTCCCACTCGTGCTGGTTCATCTTGGCCAGTGGTTTGCGTTCCCAGAAACGGGGGCTGAGGCCTTTGCGATCAATCGGATCGGTGGTCATAGCGCCGCCAGAATGCTGCGGGCCTTGGCGCAATCGGCATCCATCTGGGTGATAAGACCGTCGAGCCCGCCAAAGGTCATCTCGGGGCGCAGATAGTCGATCAACCCGACCGAAAGGGTCGCGCCATAAAGGTCGCCCGAAAAGTCGAACAGAAAGGTCTCGATATTGGGCACTTCGCCGTGGAACATCGGCCTGATCCCCACCGAGGCCGCGCCGTGATAGCTGCCCTGATGGGGGCCGTCCAGCACATCGATCAGCACCGCATAGACGCCGAATTTCGGCGGGTGTAGCCCCTCGATGGACATGTTTGCCGTTGGGAAGCCCAGTTCGCGGCCCCGCTGTTCGCCGCCGATCACCTCGCCCTCGATCCGGTGCCAATGGCCCAGCATGGCGGCAGCATCGCGCGGGCGGCCTTCGGACAAGGCGGTGCGGATTGCGGTCGAGGACACCACGTTTTCGGACCGCTCCATCAGCGGGGCAATGGTGACGCCGAACCCCATTTCCTGCCCAAAGCGGGCCATGTCATCCGCCGTTCCGCTGCGGCCTTTGCCGAAACAGAAATCGGCACCTACGACCACATGTGACAGGCCCAGCCCGTCGCAGATCACGTTGCGGGCGAATTCCTCGGGAGTCAGCCCGGCCAAGGCCGCGTTGAAGGGCAATTCGTACAGCTTTCGCACACCCAGCTTTTCCAACCGGTGCGCGCGGGCATTGCCGCGCATCAGGCGAAAGGGGGGCGCGTCGGGTGCAAAATACTCGCGCGGGTGGGGTTCAAACGTCATTACACCCAAAGGGGCATCCGGGGCAGCATTGCGCGCCAGTTCGATCACCGATTGGTGGCCGATATGGACGCCGTCAAAGTTCCCGATCGCCACGCTGGCGCCACGGTCCTGAGGCTCGATAAACTGAAAATCCCGGATAATGCGCATAGTGCCTGCCTAGCGGGACTGCGGGGTGGGTTCAAGCGCCTGATTTCGCCGTCCTGCCGTGGGCCTGCCGGCTTGAAGTCGTCGGACCTATTTCTGATTTGTCGTATCCGCCGGTCTGGCGGTCTGAGGTGTGACCTAGGCTGCACGGGAAGGATCAATGCCCAACTGAGTCACTCGTCGGCGGGCCTTGTCAAAGACCATGCGCAGGACGGCGTACGGGTTCGGATAGGCGTGTTGACCCTGATCGAATGCGTCATCCAGTCGATCAGAGGCGGTCAGCGAAAGTAGGATGCCGGTTTGGCCGCGCATCCGGCTGCGGTCAGCCGTTTGCACGGAAACGTGCTGCCTCTGCATGGGTTTGCACAGATGACGTGCGCGCCGAGATGGCTCACGGCCCGGAGGTAGACCGGGCCGGTGGCTGAAACATGACAGGTAGAGCCTGGATTCGGCTCAGTCGAACTTGCGCGACGGGGCCAGCACCATGGCCTCACCGATCAGCACTTTCTTACCGTCGACCGAGCAGTGACAGTCCAACTTGACCCGGCGCTTTGAAAAGTCGATGTCGATCACCTTGACCTCGGCATAGACCATGTCGCCGGGGCGGACCGGGGCCAGAAATTTCAGCGACTGACCCATGTATACGGTGCCGTGGCCGGGCAGTTGTTCCCCGATCACGGCCGAGATCAGGCCGGCGGTCAGCATCCCGTGCGCGATGCGGCCCTCGAAGATCGTGTCGCGGGCGTAATCGTCGTCCAGATGCACCGGATTCCGGTCAGTCGAAACCTGCGCGAACATCTCGATATCTTCGTCCGTTACCACTTTGCGCAGGTAACGGGTCATGCCCATTTCGATGTCTTCGATACAGATCGTGCCGCGCGGAAGATTGTCCAACATGTCGCCCTCACTTGAATCCGCAGGGCAACAAAAAAACCAAAGCTGCCCTAGTTCGGCAACTTTATTACTTCGCAGTCGCAGAAAATCAAGTCTTTTCTGATTATCTCAGACGGCCGATTGTATAGGTGGGGTTGATGTTTTCCCTTGCGATATAATCAGTTAGGGATTCTTGATGCGGATGGTGCGACGTTTTTGTTTCGGCCGCAGCCAATCCGCCGGAAATGAACAGAGAATCAATCCCCTCTCCCATGCCGCCCAGAATGTCGGTATGCGGGCCGTCACCGATCACAAGAATGTCGCCATCAGGGATGTCATGACCCAATTCCTGCAGCCGACGACGGGCCAGATCGTAGATCGGCGGATGCGGCTTGCCGAAATAGAGGCTCTCGCCGCCCATCTCGGTATAAAGTTTGGCCAGCGCGCCCGCGCACCATTCCCGGACCTCGCCCCGGTCGACCACGATATCGGGGTTGGCGCAGAGCAGCTTCATGCCCTTTTGCTTGGCATAGAGGAAATCTGGGCGGTTCACCGACGGGTCCGCCATCGGGTCGAACGGGCCGCAGCAGACGATGCCTTCGGCCTCGTCCAGAGGGACACGTTCGATGTGGATGGGGTGGTGCAGCAGTTTCAGCGGTTCAAAGAACCCGGCATCGCGCTGCCATTCCCCCATGAAATAAACCTTTTCGCCCACCGCACCCCGAAACATCGCCGAACGCGCCGAGTCGCCGCTGGTGGCGATGGTGTCATAGGCATTGTCGGGCACGTTGAATTGTGCCAGCTGCTCGGCCACGCCCGCGCGGGGTTTCGGAGAGTTGGTGACCAACACCACAATCCCGCCTTTTGCCCGATAGGCCTGCAGGGCGGCAACGGCCTCGGGGAAGGCGGTGATGCCATTGTGAACGCAGCCCCAGAGGTCAACGAACAGCGCCTTATAGCGGTCGGATACGTCGGACAGGGCGTGGATGATCTGGGTCATAATGGCCTCGGGTAAGAAAACAGGTTTGCGCTAGCTATGCCAAAGCGCGGGCAGAATGACCATCCCGCACGGTGTCAGCGGGCAGCGCGCCATTCGGCTCAGAGCCGGATTTGTGTTATGATACGTGCCGATTTGTTACGTTTATTGCGATTGCAGGATGCAGAAAGAGGGCGGCTCTCAGGGTAGGACCGAAGCGGTTTTCCGATGGTTTCAGATCATCGCAATATCGCTCGCCGGTTTGTGGGCAGTGTTTCAGTTCGGCTTGCTTGAATTTGGCAAGAGCTATGTGTTGGAGGTGAATGTTTCGACCTCGGTCGGAGAGCCGGTAATCGAGACGGGGATGGTGCCGGTCAAAATTTCTTCGACCGTGCGAAACACGGGCCATAAGGAACTTACCCTGATTTTTGCCACGGCGCTGTTCGGCGAAGAACATTTCCTGCCGGTCGAAGAAGGCGAGGAACCGGTCATAAACTACTGGAGTTCGGCCTCGCACAAACCCTATCGCTTTGATGGAAAGTGGGGTGAGCGAGAGTTCATGTACGCAACGGCGTTCGAGTTCTTCTCACCCGATTATTGGCTGGATCGGAATGAAATGCAGACGAATGAGGTGCTTTTCTTTGGCGACCTCTTTAACGTCAATCTCTTTGCCTACCGCATCGAGTTTTATGCGGTTGAGCGATGTCGGGGGATTGCCCCGTTCCGAACGTGCTATGAATTCAAGGTGGAAACGTTTGTCCCATCTGGGGATACCCAGTGCCTGGGGGATATTCTTGAAGTCGAGTTGGCAGACCTGTGTGTTCAGTATTGGCGTCTGGACAAATCTGCAGATCAGGGAAAGTGGGAGCGGGTTTTCCTACGTGATCTGTATACGGATCACGGCTTGATTTTGTATCGCCGCGAGGGGCTTTTGTTTCACCAACACGCGAATGCGGGTGCCCCAAACGAAACAGGGGCACCGGAATAGGCGCCCCTGCAACTGGTGTTCAGATTAGATCAGACCTTGAGGTTCGGAATGATCTGCTTTTTGCGGCTCATGATGCCGGGCAGAACAACGGCGTCGCCATCGACCGATGCGCCAAAGCTTTTTTCGGCCACGCCTTTGACCACATCGTTGGGCACCAGCAGGGTGGCTTCTTCGTTCAGGATGTCGACCACGAACAGCAGAACTTGATCAACACCATCTTCCTTGGCGACGTTTGCCATCGAGTCCGCCAGGCTGGCCTTGCGGTCCAGCACTACGCCCGGCGCGGTGGTTTCCAGAACCGAGACGCGGAACTTGGTGCCGTCGACTTCGTATTCCTTGCTGTCCATGCGGATCAGTTCAGCGTCTGAAAAGGACGACACGTCCGATTTCGCCGCGAACATGTCGGCGGCATAGGTCGAGACGTCCAGACCCAGATCGGCGGCCAGTTTCTCGGCCACTTCGCGGTCATGCGCGGTAGTGGTGGGCGAGCGGAATTCCAGCGTGTCCGACAGGATGCAGGTCAGTGCCGCGCCTTTGATGGCTTCGGGCATCTTGGCGGCGGCGTCGCCCATCAGGTCGACCATGATGGTCGCGGTGCAGGCCAGCGGGCGCACGGTGATGTCGATCGGGCCTTTGGTTTCCAGACCGCCAACCAGCTTGTGGTGGTCGATGATGGCACGGATGTCGGCGCTGTTGACGCCGGCGGGCAGCTCGGCCGGGTTGTTGGTGTCGACGATGACAACCGGAGCATCCGCGTCCACATCTTCGATAATGCGCGGCTTGGGCAGATCCCAGCGCTGCAGCATGAACGCGGCTTCGGTGTTGGGCTCGCCCAGCAGAACGGGCTCGGCCTGCTCGCCTTTGACTTCGTTCAGGTACCACGACCACAGGATCGGCGAGCCTGTGGAGTCCGTGTCGGGGGATTTATGGCCAAATACAAGGGTTGTCATGTCAGCGTCCTGAGGATGATAAATTTGCGCGCCTTATAGGTCGGACCGCCGGACTTGTCACCCGGCAGTGTTTACGCTGCGACGGTTGGTCTGAAATTCGCCCGTATCCACTCAGAACTGGGCGCGGGTCAGGGTGTATCCGGCCTGTTGCAACTGGTACAAAAGGCCGTGCGTGCCGCCTAGATGCCCGGCGCCCACGGCAATCACGGCAGTCTGATCCTGAATGTTCAAAATATGCGGCATCCAGTTGTTGTTCCGCTCGATCAACAGGTGCTGTTCGAACGCGTCCCATTCCTCGTCAAAGATTTCGGGTGACATGCCGGAATACTTGCGCGCCATGATGCGACCCAGTTCGATGGAATGCGCGTGATTTTCGTCGAAATAAGCATTTGCCATAGTGACCATCTGGTCGTCGCTGTTGCCATAGGCATTGGACATCCGCGCCAGCGATTCCGCCTGTTCTTCGATGGTGTGGATTTCGAACATCGCCATCAGTTCCTCGATGCTCTCCAACGAGAATTGCGGGATGCCGCGTTCTTCGGCCAATTCGGTCAGGCGTGCATCCAGCCCGCGACTGGCCTCGGGGTCCGCAATTAAACACGCAGGCATGGCAAGCGTCATGCCCAGAAACCAGGGGCGCATTTTTGCCCCCATCCAACTGGGTATGCCGCGCTCGGCCATTGCAGACGATAGGGCCGCCCATGCCTCATCTGGCAGCAGGTCAATCAGGGTGGGGCCGGAGGTGATCAGGATCGGGCTTGGGTCACGGGCCAGTTCCTGTTCCCAGGCGTCCATCTCGTCCTGAGTCACTTCGAAATAGAAGGCGTCGGCCTGGCTGAGTGTTGGTGTCAGGCGTTCGACGATCGTATCCATGCGCGGATCGCTCAGGTGGAGCGTGCCGATCAGATGCAGAACTGTGTCGCCCTTTGTTGCGATCCAGTGGTTGCCTTCGGGATAGGGTACGCCTTCAAGGGCCTGTTCCAGTTCCGCCCATGCCGCGGGTGCCAGATCGGCCTTCAGATCACGCCCTTCGCAGGCAGCTTGCACTGTGGCGGGCAGCAGCAGGCAGATCAGAAACAGGAACAGGCGCATTTGTATCATCCCGGTTGTGTCAGTTCGGCGCCGAGCTTGCCCCGGTGCCGGGCGGTGTGCAAGGCGGATCAAGGGTTTGCACACGACCTCTGGCAATCTGTGGCATTTCGCCTAGCATGTAGCTATGGACCGCGAGCAGGATCTCTATCCCCCCATCAAGGCGTTGCTGGAGCGTCAGGGTTATACCGTCAAAGGCGAGGTCGGCGCGGCCGATATCGTTGCTGTTCGGGATGGGGATGAGCCTGTGATCGTGGAACTGAAGCTGCGGTTTTCACTGGCACTGTTCCATCAGGCGATCACGCGACTGAAGGTGACTGATCAGGTCTATATCGGGGTGTGCAAACCCAAGGGGCGCACGGCCCGGCGGGCGTTGAAGGACAATCTCGCCCTGTGTCGCCGTCTGGGTCTGGGGCTGATCACCGTGCGGGCCGATGGTACGGTCGAGGTACAATGCGACCCCGGCCCCTATGCGCCGCGCAAGAACAAGGCCAAGGTCACGCGGCTGCTGCGTGAATTCGACCGGCTGGAAGGTGATCCCAATGCCGGAGGCGCCACCCGGCATGGGATCGTCACGGCCTATCGGCAGGACGCGTTGAAATGCGCGGCTCATCTGGCCGAATGCGGCGCGACCAAGGGGGCTGAGGTGGCAAAAGCGACCGGAGTACCCACGGCCACTCGCCTGATGCGGGAAAACCACTATGGCTGGTTCGACAAGATCGACAAGGGCGTCTATGCGCTGTCAGACGCAGGCAGCGAGGGCCTGAAACACTGGGCCTATAGCTGGGAAAGCGCCGACTGAGGTCATTTGCCAAAAAATCCATCACAGCTTGTTGACTCGGGGATTTGGACTCCCTAGCTATGCGTCGCTGGCACTCATACACCCCGAGTGCTAACGCCTCGCCATCCGGTGAGGGGAGGATAAACAAACTTTGAGCCCAAGGAGCTGCAAAGATGGCATTGAAACCGCTTCATGACCGTGTGCTGGTTCGCCGTACCGAAAGCGAAGAAAAAACCGCAGGCGGCCTGATCATTCCTGACAGCGCAAAAGAAAAGCCCAGCGAAGGCGAAGTCGTTGCAACCGGCGAAGGCGCACGCAAGGACAGCGGCGAACTGATCGCAATGGCTGTAAAAGCTGGCGACAAGATCCTGTTCGGCAAGTGGTCGGGCACCGAGGTTCAGGTCAACGGCGAAGAGCTGCTGATGATGAAAGAAAGCGACATCATGGGGATCATCGAGTAAGCCCGCGCGCTTCTCTGATCTTCATTCCCAACTTATTTCTCAAGGAGAAACGACATGGCTGCAAAGGACGTCAAGTTCGACACCGATGCCCGTAACCGTATGCTGGCAGGTGTGAACATCCTGGCCGATGCTGTTAAAGTGACCCTGGGCCCCAAAGGCCGCAACGTGGTTCTGGACAAATCCTTCGGCGCACCGCGCATCACCAAAGACGGTGTTTCGGTTGCCAAGGAAATCGAACTGGAAGACAAGTTCGAAAACATGGGCGCGCAGATGGTGAAAGAAGTCGCCAGCCGCACCAATGACGAAGCCGGCGACGGCACCACCACTGCAACCGTTCTGGCACAAGCCATCGTTCGCGAAGGTCTGAAGCAGGTTGCTGCTGGCCTGAACCCGATGGACCTGAAGCGCGGCATCGACCTGGCAACCGCCAAGGTTGTCGAAGGCATCAAGTCGGCTTCGCGCGAAGTCAAGGACTCGGCCGAAGTTGCGCAGGTTGGCACCATCTCGGCCAACGGCGAAGCCGAAATCGGCCAGCAGATCGCAGACGCGATGCAGAAGGTTGGCAACGAAGGTGTTATCACCGTCGAAGAAAACAAAGGTCTGGAAACCGAGACCGATGTTGTTGAAGGTATGCAGTTCGACCGTGGCTATCTGTCGCCTTACTTCGTCACCAACGCAGACAAGATGATCGCAGAGCTCGATGACTGCATGATCCTGCTGCACGAAAAGAAACTGTCCTCGCTGCAGCCGATGGTTCCGCTGCTGGAACAAGTGATCCAGTCGCAAAAGCCGCTGCTGATCATCGCAGAAGATGTTGAAGGCGAAGCGCTGGCCACCCTCGTGGTCAACAAACTGCGCGGCGGCCTGAAAATTGCTGCTGTCAAAGCACCGGGCTTCGGCGATCGCCGTAAAGCCATGCTGCAAGACATCGCAATCCTGACCGGCGGTCAGGTCATCAGCGAAGATCTGGGCATGAAGCTCGAGTCCGTCACCATGGACATGCTGGGCACCGCCAAGAAAATCGAAATCACCAAAGACGAAACCACCATCGTCGACGGTGCAGGCGAGAAAGCCGAGATCGAAGCACGTGTTGCTCAGATCCGCACCCAGATCGAAGAAACCTCGTCGGACTACGACCGTGAGAAGCTGCAAGAGCGCGTTGCCAAACTGGCAGGCGGTGTTGCCGTGATCCGCGTCGGCGGCATGACCGAAGTTGAAGTGAAAGAGCGTAAGGACCGTGTGGACGATGCTCTGAACGCGACCCGCGCTGCTGTGCAGGAAGGCGTCGTTGTCGGCGGTGGTGTTGCTCTGGTTCAGGCCGGTAAAGCACTGGAAGCTCTGGAAGGCGCAAACGCTGACCAGAACGCTGGCATCAACATCGTTCGCAAGGCAATCGAAGCGCCGCTGCGCCAGATCGCTGAGAACGCAGGTGTTGACGGCGCGGTTGTTGCTGGCAAGGTCCGCGAAAGCGGCGACGCAGCATTTGGCTTCAACGCACAGACCGAAGAATATGGCGACATGTTCTCGTTCGGCGTGATCGACCCGGCCAAGGTCGTCCGTACCGCTCTGGAAGACGCGGCATCGGTTGCCGGTCTGCTGGTCACCACCGAAGCGATGGTTGCCGACCGTCCCGCCAAAGAAGGCGCGGCCCCGGGTGGCGGCATGCCCGACATGGGCGGCATGGGCGGCATGATGTAAGCACGTCGAATTCGCCTCGGCGAGTTCTGACGGTCCCGACAGGCGCTTGGCTGCAAGGCCAAGCTGCCGAGAGGAAAAAGTCGCTGGAATATGGACGGGGTCGCCTTCGGGCGGCCCCGTTTTTTATTCAGGATGCCCGCTGCGCGTGCATGCCTCCGGCGGGAGTATTTTTAAAAAGATGAAGCGGGGCGTTCCTCTGCAGGAAAGTGAGTGTGCAAATCCCTGCGGAACCGCTATGCGGTTGATATGAGACTGTTCCTCCTCACCGCGCTGACCATGTGCGCTTTTGCGGCGAACTCGATCCTGAACCGTTTGGCCATCGATAGCGGGGCCAGCGACCCCGCCGGGTTCGCGGTCGTTCGGGTTCTGGCCGGGGCTGTGGTGCTGGCTGTTCTGGTCTGGGTAAGAGCCGGGCACCTGCCGCTGCGCAACCGGCGCAGGATCGCGGGGGCGGGGTCGTTGTCCCTCTATATGATCGGGTTTTCCGTGGCGTATCTGACCCTGGATGCCGGGTTGGGGGCTTTGATCCTGTTCGGGGTCGTGCAGATTACCATGTTCGCGGTTAACTCGATGTCGGGTAACACTCCGCAAATGCGGCAGGTTGCCGGTGCCGCGATTGCGCTTGCGGGATTGGCCTATGTGCTTTGGCCTTCGGGCGCGGTTCCGGTCAATCCGGTCGGCGCCGCTTTGATGACGGCGGCGGGGATCGGCTGGGCAGTCTATTCGCTGGTTGGACGGTCAGAACCGGACGCGCTGGCGGGTACGGCTGCAAATTTCGTGGTCGCGTTGCCGCTCACTGCGCTGGCCTTGCTGACCGCCGGAATGGAATGGCGAATGTCCGCAACGGGCTACATGCTGGCGGCATTGTCCGGAGGCGTCACCTCGGGTCTGGGGTATGCGCTTTGGTACCGCGTTCTGCCTCAGCTGCCCCCCACCACTGCAGCGGTCGTGCAACTGAGCGTCCCGATTATTGCGATTATCGGAGGGGTCGTCCTTTTGGGCGAAACGGCCAGCCTGCGTCTGGTCCTTGGCGCAGGGCTGGTACTGGGCGGAATCGCGCTGGCCGTTCTGAGGCTGAAACCCCGTCAGGGGGTTTAATCAACTCGGGTTAAGCTCTATCTGGCGGCTATGAGATACCTGCTTGCCATCTTTCTGTTGCTCGCCCCAATGGCGGCTCATGCGAAATGCGTGGTGCTGTTGCATGGGCTTGCGCGGACCGAGGCGTCGTTCACCGTGATGGAACAGTTGTTCAAGGCGCATGACTATAACGTTGTGCGTCCGGGATATCCGTCAACGGACCTGCCGATATCCGAGCTGGCCGAACAGACCCTGCCGAGTGCTTTTGCGGCCTGTGGCAACGACAGGGTAAACGTGGTGGCGCATTCGATGGGCGGCATTCTGTTGCGCTATTGGCTGCAGGATCATCAGCCCGAGAATTTGGGACGCGTGGTCATGCTCGGCCCGCCCAATCAGGGCAGTCAATTGGTGGATGAACTGGGCGCGTATGAAGTATTCGGCATGTTGCACGGACCCGCCGGACTGGCGCTGGGTACCGGCCCCGAGGGCATCCCAAGCCAACTGCCTCCGGTGGATTTCGAACTGGGCGTGATTGCCGGTGAGAACTCGTTGAACCCGGTGTTTTCGTCCATGATCGACGGCCGGGATGACGGCAAAGTGTCGATCGAGACGACGAAAGTTGAAGGGATGAAGGATCACATCGTCCTGCCGGTGACCCACACCTTCATGATGAACAACCCGCGCGTCATGGCACAGGCGCTGCATTTCATCGAGTACGGGCAGTTTGATCCTCAAATCACCTGGCTGGACGGCGTGATGGATATCATCGACGAAATCTGCATCGGGCAGGATTGCTCGGAACCTGCCTCGGAGCCATCGCAATGACCGCATTGAATCTGACCCTGACCGGCGCAGAGGTGCTGCTGCCGGAGCAAGGCCTTGTGCATTCTGACTTGGCCATGGCAGACGGTGTCATTCAGCCGGACCGCACCGGGCGTGAAATCGATCTGTCAGGATACCTCGTGCTGCCCGGCATCATTGATCTGCACGGGGACGGGTTCGAGCGCCATATCGCGCCGCGTCGCGGGGCGATGAAGCAGATGGACGAGGGCATCCTCTCGGTCGAGGCTGAGCTGGCCGCCAACGGCATCACCACCGCCGTTCTGGCCCAGTTCCACAGCTGGGAGGGCGGCGTGCGCGGCCCCGAATTCGCAGGGCAGGTGTTTGAGGCCATTGCTGCGGTCAAGGATCGCGTCGTGACCGATCTGATGCCTCAGCTTCGGTTCGAGACGCATATGCTGGACGACTATGCGGGACTGCCCAAACGCATTGCCGAATGGCAGGTACCCTATGTGGTATTCAACGATCACCTTCCACATGACCGTCTGGCCGAGCGGCGCAAACCACCGCGCCTGACCGGACAGGCGCTCAAGGCCGGGCGTAACCCAGAGAAACACTTCGAACTGTTGCTGTCCATGCACGACCGCCGGACCGAGGTGCCTGCGGCGCTGGACGCTCTGTGTGCAGCCCTCGCCAAGCAGGGCGTGCGCATGGGCAGCCATGACGATGCCACCGCGCAAACCCGCGCCGACTGGCGCGCGCGCGGGGCGCAGATTGCCGAATTCCCTGAAACCCTCGAGGCCGCCGAGGCCGCCCGTGCCTGTGGCGACTATATCATTCTGGGTTCGCCCAATGTTGTGCGCGGGGGGTCGCACAAGGGCAATGTCAGCGCGCTGGACCTGATCACGATGGGATATTGCGACGCGCTGGCCTCGGACTACCACTATCCCAGCCCCAGACGGGCCGCGCTGATGCTGGCCAAATCCGGGTTGGTGGATATGGCAGGCGCATGGGCGCTGGTGTCTTCGGGGCCTGCGCGCGTATTGGGACTGCATGACCGGGGCACGCTGGCTTCGGGGCAGCGTGCCGATCTGGTCATTCTGGATGCCGAAACCCGCCGCGTTGCCGCCACTCTGGCAGCTGGCCGAGTTAGCTACATGGCCGGAGATATCGCGGCCCGGTTCGTCCTCTAACCCGCTTCATCTTTTCGCAAATACTCCCGCCGGAGGCATCGCGCGGCAGCGCGACCCCCTAGCGCGAGATGCGGTTGAAATGACCCATCTTGCGACCGGCCTTTACCTCGGCCTTGCCATACAGATGCAGGGCCACGTCGCGTTCCTGCGCCAGCTCTGGCACGCGATCCATGTCGGCACCGATCAGGTTCTCCATGACCACATCCGAATGCCGTTGCCCGTCCCCTAACGGCCACCCGGCCACCGCGCGGATATGCTGCTCGAATTGGTCCACCGCACAGCCGTTCTGGGTCCAATGCCCCGAGTTATGCACCCGCGGCGCAATCTCGTTCACGATCAGACCGGTGGGGGTGACAAACAGCTCAACACCCATGACACCGACATAGTCCAACGCGTTGAGGATGTTGGCTGCCAAAAGCACGGCATCCGTACGCTGCGCCGGGCGCAGGCGGGCAGGGACCGTCGTGGTGTGCAGGATGCCGTCGCGGTGCACGTTCTCGCCCGGATCGAAACAGGCAACCTGGCCGTCCACCCCGCGCGCGGCGATGATCGAAACCTCGTGGCTGAACTCCACGAACCCTTCAAGGATCGCCGGAGCGCCCGCCATATCGGCCAGCGCAGCCTCGGCATCCTCGGGACCACGCAACCGCGCCTGGCCCTTGCCGTCATAGCCAAAGCGGCGGGTCTTCAGAATGGCAGGCGTGCCGATCTGGTTGATCGCCGCGTTCAGGCTGTTCAGGTCGGTGATGTCGGCAAAGGGTGCGGTTTGCAGGCCAAGACCTTGCAGAAAGTTCTTCTCGGTCAGCCGGTCCTGGCTGACACGCAGCGCCTCGCGCCCCGGGCGGATCGGGCGGTGGGATTCCAGCAGGTCCAGCGCCTCGGTCGGGATGTTCTCGAATTCATAGGTGATGACGTCGACCGACTCGGCAAAGGCGCGCAAGGCGTCTGCATCGTTATAGGCCGCGGTGGTCACCCGGTCGGCCACCTGCCCGGCGGGCGGGTTGGCGCCGGGTTCGAAGATGTGGGTTACAAATCCCAAACGCGCCGCCGCCACGGACAACATCCGGCCCAGCTGACCACCGCCCAGGATACCGATCTTCGCGCGTGGTTTTAGTGTGTCGGTCATTCTTTCGTCTCCAACCGTGATCCAATCGCCGCCAGCGTCGCGCGCAACACATCATGGGCGCGACCGGACTGCAATCCATCCGTCATCTGCAGGCTCAGCGTTCCCTCGGTCGCCAGAGCGTCGCGCTCAGTGGTCAACCGCCCCGACGTACCCGTTTCCATTGTGGACAGGAACCCTGACAATAGTTGAGTGGTATAGAATTCGGCGGCGTCCGCGTCGCCGGTTTGTTCGGTCAGCCACGCGGCACCGGTCGCCATCAGGTCAAGCATCCCGGGGACCATTGCGCAAATCGCGAAATGCGCATTCAGCGCCGCCTCGTCCGAGACACTGACGACCGGGTTTTCCGGTTGGAACAAATCCGCCAGCAGAGTGTCATTTCCAAAGGCTGCCAGGGGGCACCCACCCTGTTGCAGAAAACCCAGAGGGATCGTCTGAACGAAATCCGAGGCCGGGGCGCAAAGCTGCGCCAGTTGCTGGGCCGATACCGCCGCCATGACCGAAATGATTTGCTGGTCGGCGCGAAACGTCAGCGTTTCAAGGGCGTCCGGTGCAATCTGCGGGCGCAGACACAGAAACACGATGTCCGAGGTGTCGATTACAGATTGCGCATCAGTGACCGTCACACCCAGTTCGGTCCTGAGGGCCGCTGAAACGTCGGTGTTACGTTCGGTAACGGATATGGAATGCCCTTTCGAGGCCAAAAACCGAACCATCGGAGCCGCAATATGCCCGGTTCCGATGAATCCGATCCGGCTCATCCCTGTGGCTCCTCGGGGATTGATGCCGACAATGCTGCGCGCCAGTCATCCAATCGCTGGGCCAGAGCATCGTCCTGCAGGGCCAGAATACCAGCCGCCATCAGGCCCGCATTTGCGCCGCCAGCCGCGCCAATCGCCATGGTCGCCACCGGGAAACCCTTGGGCATCTGCACGATGGAATACAGCGAATCGACACCCGACAACGCCCGTGTCTGCACCGGAACGCCAATCACCGGCACTCGGGTTTTCGAGGCCATCATGCCTGGCAGATGCGCGGCCCCTCCGGCCCCGGCAATGATCACATGCAGCCCTCGCGAAACGGCGGTCTTGCCGTAATCCCACAACCGGTCGGGGGTCCGGTGCGCCGAAACGATGCGTTTCTCATACGCGATGCCCAGCTCATCCAGAATGTCTGCGGCTTCTTTCATCGTGGGCCAGTCCGACTGGCTGCCCATGATGATCCCCACTTTCACGTCGCTCATCCGCTTGCGTCCCTGCCTTTCGAAAGAGCGCGCACTATAGCCAAATCCCACTTCGTGGCAATGCGTCAGGCGATGATGTCAGGGGTCAAACGGTCTTCGATCAGGCGAATGATGTCCTTCAGCCGCAGTTTCTGCTTTTTCAGCCGCTTGAGCGTCAGCTGATCGGCCGTGCCGGTGGACTGCAGCGCCTCAATCGCCTGGTCCAGATCACGGTGCTGGCGGCGGAAAACCTCCAGTTCAACCCGCAAAACCTCGTCTGTTTTCATCGAAAGATCGGTGGGCGCGTTCATGTGCGACTCAGTGCCTTTTGTGGTGCTTAGCACACAAGATAGTGTGTCAGGGTTTATCCGGCCAGACCTTGTGGACATCCCCGCATATTCCCATATTCTATTCTACGCGGTTGCCAGAACGGGGCCGCACCACACGTCGCTTTGGCAATAAAGGACGAAAATACGTGTCGAAACTTACTCTTGGCTCATACCCGCATCTTTTGGGGTTCGAGCAGTTGGAACGCCTTCTGGAACGGTCTGCAAAGGCCGGCAACGAAGGGTACCCACCCTATAACATCGAACAGACCTCGGACTTTTCGTACCGTATCACTCTGGCTGTGGCCGGGTTCGCAGAAGAGGATCTGTCGATCACCATCGAGGATCGCCAGCTGGTGATCCGGGGCCGTCAACGTGACGACAGCGAGGGGCGAGTTTTCCTGCACCGTGGCATCGCGGCGCGTCAGTTCCAGCGTATGTTCGTGCTGGCTGATGGTGTCGAGGTGGGCGAGGCGATCATGGAAAACGGTCTGCTGCATGTGGATCTGACCCGCGCCGTACCTGAAACCGTGGTGCAAACGATCAACATAAGAAAGGGGTAAGAGCAATGAATACACCGATTGAGCTGAATACCGAAGGCGACCGGATCGTCTATGTGAAAGCTGTCGACGTCGCTGATCTGCCTCGGGAAGTGCGCGAGCAGGCGGGCGATCTGGATCAGCTTTACGCCGTTCACGATTCCGACGGGCAGCAACTGGCGCTGGTCGCCGACCGCAAGCTGGCTTTTGTTCTGGCGCGCGAACATGATTTTTCACCGGTGGCCGTCCACTGAGCCACTCGATTTCCCCGTGACATCTGCCGCCCCGCGGGCGAGATATGCGGACCTGTAGCGGTTCGCATATCGAAAGGGCGCAATACATGAGCTGGTTTGACTTTGACTGGGTAGACGCCTTCAGCGACCGTGCGTTTGGTGGCAACGGCTGCGCTGTGGTTCATGGCGGCGCTGTTCTGTCGCAAGAGGTCTGCATGGCCTATGTGCGCGAAACCTCTCTGGTCGAATGCACGTTTACCGGCCCGTCCGATGTGGCTGATATCCGGGTGCGGTATTTTCTGGCCAGCCGCGAGATTCCCTTTGCCGGGCATCCCACCATCGCCACCGTTGCCGCAATGCGGTCACGCGACCTGTTTCAGGGCGATACGCTGACGTTGGAGACCGGGGCCGGGATCGTCTCGATCCGCCTGAACGGCGATGAAATCGAAATGACACAGGTCGCGCCGCAATTTGGCAGTGCCGTACCGGTCGATATGGTCGCCGCCGCCATCGGCCTTTCCGAAGACGCTATCATTTCCCCGCCGCAGTTTGTCTCTACCGGGCTGCCCTTCTGCGTCACCGTTCTGCGCGATCACGAGGCCTTGCGCGCCGCAAAGCTGGACGTCGGCATGCTGCCACAAATATCTGAGAAGGCCGGGTTTTCGGGGTCGGATATGGCCGAGCCTTTCCTTGTCACCCTCAAAGGTGCGACCGAAGCGGGCGACACGTTTTCACGCCTGTTGATGGCACCGCCCAGCCCGCCCGAAGATCCGTTCACCGGATCGGCCACCGGTGCAATGGCAGCCTATCTGTGGAAGCACGGGTTGATGTCCAAAGATACATTCATCGCCGAGCAGGGGCACGACATGGGGCGCCCGGGTCAGGCGACGGTCACCCGCGTTGGCCCGGTGGATGCGATGACCGGCATCAAGGTCGCGGGGCGCGGCCACGTTCTGATGCGCGGCCAGGTCGATCTGCCTGAGGTTGTGCAATGACCCAACCCGCAATTGCGATCCTGCCCTATGGGCACCGGCTGGGGCCGAAACTGGCCTCGGTCCCGTTGTCCGAGCTGATCTGGCCTGAGGGCTGCCCGGACCGACTGTCCGGCAAGACTGTGGGTGATCTTGAGCCCACCGATCACCTGATCATGTACCCGAACTCAACCGTCCATCTGCGCCTGCGCCGGGGCACCCGCGCGCGGATATCGCTGATGATGGGCGAACCTTCGGCCATTCACGGCAAACACGACCGTATGCTGCGATATACGTGGCGCCGGTTCTTCCGGGTTCTGACCTTCCATGACGTGCTGCTGCAGAACATTCCGAATTCAGTATTCCTGCCCTATGGCGTGACCATGGTGCCCGACTGGCAGGACCTTGATGTCACGAAGACCAAATCCTGCTCACTGATCGCCTCGGCCAAGCGTGACCTCGAAGGGCATCAGCTGCGCCATTCGGTGATCGACTGGGTGCGGGAAACCGGTGCGGATGTGGATATCATGGGGCGCGGCTATACGCCCTTTGACCGCAAATCCGACGGGTTGGCCCCATACCGCTATTCCGTGGTGATCGAGAATGTGCGGGAACGGAATTATTTCTCGGAAAAGCTGACGGATGCGATTCTGTGTTCGACGGTGCCGATCTATTGGGGCTGTCCGAATATCGGGGATTTCTTCGATACGTCCGGCATGATCCTGTGTGAGACCGAGGCCGATATTCAGCGCGCAATTCAGGCGGCCTCAGCCGAGGGTTATGCCGCCCGCTTGCCGCACCTGCAGGCGATCCAGCCCAAGGCGGCCGAGTTCGGTGATTTCGAAGCCCGCGCCGTCGCGGCCATCCGCGCCGAGCTCTGACCACAAAAAAGGCCCCCGCGATGCGAGGGCCTTTGAATGTTTCTGGTACCGGTTTACGACGCGGCGATCAGACCCATGCTTTCCAGCTTCAGCAGAACCTGATGGGCGCAGTTGTCGACGTCCACATTTTCGGTCTCGACGCTCAGCTCGGGGTTCTGAGGCACGTCATAGGGGTCCGAGATGCCGGTGAACTCCTTGATCTTGCCTTCACGCGCCAGCTTGTACAGGCCCTTGCGGTCGCGGCGTTCGCATTCCTCGATCGAGGTCGCAACGTGCACTTCGCAGAAGGCGCCGAACTGTTCGATGTCTTCCCGAACGGCGCGGCGGGTGGTGGCGTAGGGCGCGATCGGAGCACAAATGGCGATACCGCCATTCTTGGTGATCTCGCTGGCCACGTAACCGATGCGGCGGATGTTCAGATCGCGGTGCTCTTTCGAGAAGCCCAGTTCCGAGCTGAGGTTCTTACGCACGATGTCGCCATCCAGCAGCGTGACAGGACGGCCACCCATTTCCATCAGCTTGACCATAAGCGCGTTGGCGATGGTGGATTTGCCCGAGCCCGACAAGCCGGTGAAGAACACGGTAAAGCCTTGCCGGCTGCGCGGCGGTTTGGTCTTGCGCAGTTCGGCCACAACCTCGGGGAAGCTGAACCATTCTGGGATTTCCAGGCCTTCGGCCAGACGGCGGCGCAGTTCGGTGCCCGAGATGTTCAAGATCGTGACGTTTTCCTTGTCTTCGATCTCGTCGTTGGGCTCGTACTGGGCGCGTTCCTGCACGTAGACCATGTGTTTGAAATCAACCATCTCGACGCCGATTTCATCCTGGAACTGGCGGAACAGGTCCTGTGCGTCATAGGGGCCGTAGAAGTCTTCGCCCTGGCTATTTTTGCCGGGGCCTGCGTGGTCACGGCCAACGATGAAGTGGGTGCAGCCGTGGTTGGCGCGGATCAGGCCGTGCCAGACCGCCTCGCGGGGGCCAGCCATGCGCATGGCCAGGTTCAGCAGTGACATCGACGTGGTCGAGGCCGGGTATTTGTCCAGCACCGCCTCATAGCAGCGCACGCGGGTGAAGTGGTCCACGTCACCCGGCTTGGTCATGCCGACAACCGGGTGGATCAGCAGGTTGGCCTGCGCTTCCTTGGCGGCACGGAAGGTCAGTTCCTGGTGCGCGCGGTGCAGCGGGTTGCGGGTTTGGAACGCAACGATACGGCGCCAGCCCAGTTTGCGGAAATAGGCGCGCAGCTCGTTCGGGGTGTCGCGGCGGCCGCGGAAGTCATAGTGAACCGGCTGTTGGATGCCGGTCACCGGGCCACCCAGATAAACTTTGCCCGCCACGTTGTGCAGGTAGTTCACCGCCGGGTGCGCATCGTCATCGGCGCCAAAGACCTTTTCGGCCTCGCGTGCCTTATCCGGGGTCCAGCGGTCGGTGACCGTCATGGTGCCGAGGATGACACCTTCCTGATCGCGCAGGGCGATGTCCTGACCCAGTTCGATGGTCTCGGCAAAATCTTCGCTGACATCCAGCGTGATCGGCATCGGCCACAGAGTGCCATCGGCCAGACGCATGTTTTCGACGACGTTGTCGTAGTCGGCCTCGGACAGAAAACCCTTGAGCGGGTTGAACCCGCCATTCATCAGAAGCTCCAGATCGCAGATCTGACGCGGGCTCAGGTCCCAGCTGGTCAGGTCGGCGGCTTCCACTTTCAGCTTTTGGGCCGATTCATAAGATACATACAGCTCGGGGATCGGAGCCAGATTGCTTAACATCGTCATGGGAATACTCTTGTCGAAGTGCGGTTTTACCGGTGGTTCAGGGATGTTTGCGGGGCATTTGCCCCGACTGATGGTCGAAGTCCATATACATTCACGAAATTAAGGACGATATGCGCGGTTTTTACCCGGATTGGAAGGAAATTTCGACGGGCGCGTCTTTTTGCGATTTAATTCCCGCTGACGTGCGGTGCCTGTGCGAATTCAGCACATCCGTTCCTATCCTGCGGTGGCCAGCAGCAAGTCCGAGGCGCTGGTCACCGGCAGGGCGGGAATCGGGCGGGTCACGCCGCGCAGGTCAAAGGGTTTGATGCCATTCTGATCACCCTCATACCCTGCCGCCTGCAGCAATTCGGCCGAGACCAGAAGCTCGACCCCCAGCGCTTTGGTTTCGCCCTCAAGCCGGCTGGCCACGTTGACCGCGTCACCGATGATGGTGCGCGCGGCATGGCCGGCAGCGCCGATTTCACCCAGCACCAGATCGCCCAGATGCAGCCCCATCCCGATGCGTATGCGGGGGCTGCCCTCGGCCTCAAGCCGCTGATTGAACTGCGCCAGGGCGCGGCTGACATCGGCCGCTGCCTTCAATCCCGCCCGGGCCGAGCTTTCGGTGTCGGGTGTTTCGAACACCGCCAGCAGGCCATCGCCCATGTATTTGTCGACCACACCGCCGTCAGTGGTGATCGCTGGAACAATGGCGTCGAAGAACCGGTTCAGCAGGAACACGATGTCATAGGGCAACTGGCCGGTGGTGCGCGAGGTGAACCCGCGCATGTCCAGAAACAGAACGGCCAGTTTGCGCTCTTGCCCCTGGCTTGCATGCGCACGGTGCCGCCCGCCGTCCGGACGGAACATGCGAAACGCGGTCAGTGGCGCAATCGGGCAAATCTGACAGGCCAGCCGCGCCTCGTTGGGGGCACCAACAGCAGCAAGGCTGCGGGCCTCGATCTCGCTTGGGGCGGGAAGGCTGTCAGCGCCTTCCTCGACGATCACCCGGCAGGTGGTGCAGCGCCCCTTGCCGCCACACAAGGCCGTGTGCGGAATGCCATTGGCCTGCGAAATCTCAAGCAGGGTCATTCCCTTTTCGGCCACAACCTCGGGGCCTTCGACATATTTCACCCGCACGGAATGCCGACGCCGCCAGAGCTTGCGGATCGCAAATACCGCCAGCGCCGCCCCCAGCGCGATCCAGAACGCCATCAGCGCATTGTCCTTGACGCTGAACATGGCCTCGAATGCCTCGGGTGAGGGCCAGTTGTAATGCTCGATATATTGTTCGCGCAGGAAAGGATCGGCGAAGTCCGCCCAGATGCGCCGCCCTTCGGTCAGCAGCCCGGCCAGCGCAAAGGATGGGATAAACACGGCAACGCCGATCAGGTAGGGCACAGTTTTCGACCACCAGCGGGTCAGCCGCAGCCATCTGTGCAGCCCGATGCAGCCGTGCACCCAGACCAGCAGCAACAGCAGGCTCTGCATCCAGATCACGGTGCCGGGCCACATCAGGATGATGATATAGCCCATCTCGTCATTTACATCATAGATTTCATGCGCATAGCGCGTTTGCACGATATGAGAGATCAGTTGCAGCGGGATCAGCAGGCCAAGAACAACCTGCAATCCGGTTGCAAATGGCATCCGCAATGTTCGGCGTTGACTGATCGAATGCAGCGCCAGCCCGGCATGTACCAGCAGGGCGGCGTATAAGATCACGCTCATGGCGTCGTGACGGGTAACGGCTTTGCGGCCATCCTGCATTCCGTGCAGGTAGTCGGTGTGAAACAGCCCAAGTCCGATATTGATGAAGTGAAAGAAGGCAAAGGTGAACAGGATCAGGCCGCTGCCGATCCTCAGCCGGGTTGCCCACCCGCCTCGCCATAGAACGCTGTTCACTCAGATCACCTGCATTCGCGTTGTTTGAGAACGAGTCTGATACGGGCGGGCGAACGGGTCAAGAATAAGACGGAACCCATTCGGTTGCCGCAGCGTCCGTGCGGATCAGGACAGGGGAGATGTTGAAAAGCACGACATGGCTGAGTTCAGGTCGCGAGCGTGAGCTGTACAACAACCCGTCGGCGCCGATCGCACGGGCATCATCGGAAAACCGCCATGTCGGTGAGCGTCCTTGAATGTCGTGGATGCCCTGCCAGACAATCGAGGCCTCGGGGTGTCCGCGCAGGTCCGCCAGCCTTGCGCTGGTAATGTGCGCGCGTTGCAAGACCCTTGGCGGGTCACCGTCCGACACATACCGCCGGATCGCGACCCCGGCACCCTCTGCGCTGAGAGAGGCATAAAGGGCTGTCTGACCGGAATAATGAAAACGCCCCTCGGGCGCCTGTGCGGGGGCCAGAGGGGCGTCGATCTGTGACAGAAACAGAATTCTCCAGACCGGGCCGGAGAATTCCAGCATTGGGTTAGTCCTGCTCCGCCAGAAAGCGTTCCGCATCCAGCGCGGCCATGCAGCCCATGCCGGCGCTGGTGACGGCCTGACGATAGATGTGGTCGGTCAGGTCACCGGCGGCGAAGACACCGGGGACCGAGGTCTCGGTCGAGCCCGGCTTAGTCACGACATAGCCGCCCATATGGGTTTCCAGCGTATCCTTGACCAGTTCGTTGGACGGGGCATGACCGATGGCGACAAACACGCCTTTGCAGGGGATCTCGGTGATCTCGCCGGTTTTCACATTCTTGACGCGCACGCCTTCGACGCCCAGCGGGGCATCGGTGCCGACCACCTCTTCCAGCTCGTGGAACCACAGCGGTTCGATTTTTTCGTGCTTCAGCAGCCGATCCTGCAGGATTTTCTCGGCCCGCAGCTCGTCGCGGCGGTGGACCAGAGTGACCTTGCTGGCGAAGTTGGTCAGGAACAGTGCCTCTTCCACGGCGGTGTTGCCGCCGCCGATCACCACAATCTCCTGCCCGCGATAGAAGAAGCCGTCGCAGGTGGCACAGGCAGATACGCCAAAGCCCTTGAATTTCTCTTCCGACGGCAGGCCCAGCCATTTCGCGCGCGCGCCGGTGGCCAGAATGACCGCATCGGCGGTATAGGTGGTGCCGTTGTCGCCCTTGGCGGTGAAGGGGCGTTTCGAAAGGTCCAGATCGCTGATGTAGTCGCCGATCACCTCGCAGCCCATGGCCTGAGCGTGTTCCTGCATCTTGATCATCAGATCAGGCCCCTGAACTTCGGTGAAGCCGGGATAGTTCTCGACATCCGTAGTGGTGGTCAGCTGACCGCCGGGTTCGATGCCCTGAACCAGGATCGGCTCCAGCATCGCGCGGCTTGCGTAGACGCCCGCAGTATAACCGGCCGGTCCCGACCCGATGATCAGAACCTTGGTGTGACGTGTTTCGGACATGGTACCCCCGACTCGATATGCCTGATATGGGCGCGCGGCCCTTGGCCGATGGATATAGCGACCCCTGTGCCGCGCTTAAAGCCCCTTCCTGTTTCACACCTGCTATGTGCCGCGTGAATGGCGCGCAAAATAAGGACATTGAAAATAAACAATATTGCGCGACCACGAAAGATTATTGCGCATCCTCCGGGTGCTGATATAACAACCGAAAAATCAGGAGCATTTGATGGTCGCGATACGGCTGGATGAGATTGACCGCAAAATTCTGGCGGAATTGCAGGCAGACGGTCGCATGACCAATGTCGAGCTGGCAAAGCGCGTGGGTATTTCAGCGCCTCCCTGCCTGCGGCGCGTGCGGACATTGGAAGAATCGGGCCTGATCCGCGGCTACCATGCCGAAGTGAACTCGCGCGAACTGGGCTTCGAGGTTCAGGTCTTTGCCATGGTCGGTCTGGAAAGCCAGGCCGAATCCGAGCTGAGCGCGTTCGAGGAACGCTGCCGCGAATGGCCTCTGGTTCGGGAATGCCACATGCTGAACGGCGAAGTCGACTTTATCCTGAAATGCGTCGCACCGGATCTCAGCAGTTTTCAGCAATTCCTGACGGGCGAGCTGCTGACCACCCCTAACGTGGCCAGCGTCAAGACCTCGCTGGTCATCCGCGGCGCAAAAGACGAACCCGGTGTGCCTTTCGATGTTCTGGAAGAACGAATGAGCCGGATGGCGTAAGCGCTGCGCCCTTCGGATGCGGCTTCATCGGTGGCAGAAAAGCTGCCACCGTCATGTAAAACACCCAACTTAATAATAACTGCATAATGCCCCCACATTGCAGAAAAGCCCGGATTCAGGCGTTTATCGCATTGACCTCTCCGTCTCCGGCGCGCGGCAGAACCAACGGTCCGAAGTCGTTCAGCGTGTCAATATGCGCGAACAGGTTCAGATAGATCGACTTCAGTGACCGGCTGACCTTGCGAATGGTGTTGACGCCGGGGTGATAGGATTCGAACTGCAGCCCGTCGACCCCGATCACCGCATGGCGCTTGAGGCAGATGTGAAACAGCTCGACCGGCGTCGGCGGCAGTGTTTCGATGATGCTTGTGCCGTCCTGGAACTCGTGAACCGGTGTTAAAATCTGATCGTCGCCATGCAGATGCCGCAGGTGCGCAGGCGTTCCCAGCAGCCGCGCGGACGGGCCGGTGATGACGCCCGACATCGGTTTTTGCATACCGAACGTGTCGGCCATAATGCGCGTCAACGGTCGTGTTCGGCCTCGGGCGTCCTCGCGGCCGGGCACCAGGGTGACCGATCCCTTCCACAGCACTGTTTCCGAGCTGCCGCTTTGGGTCAGGACAGTATCGCCAGGCATCAGGTCTTCGATCGCCATCGGCCCGAATTCCGTTTCAACCAGAGATCCGCGGGTAAAGGCGCAGAACGCGTCTTCGAACATGGGCAGGGCAGGCGCGATGTGACGGGTCTGCACGACATCCCCGTTTTTCATCAGTGTACTGACCTCAAAGCGCCGCAACTGCGCTTTTTTCTGTGTAGTCGGTCTTGGTGCGTCGCGCAGCAATGACGAGGTTTCAACGGCATTTCTGGCAGCGCGTGATAACGAACGTGGAATATCCATTTCAATTCCGTCCCCTCTGACTACCGCACAGGCAGGCTGAACCCCCGTACAGGCCCGCTTGATCGGTTTTACTCTTGTCTAGAAAGAAGCTGACGACCGCAGAACAGCGGGCTTGATCGGCGCTTGTCGCAACAAAAATCCCTACGCTATTAGTCACCACTTGTCCCCCAGACAAACTCATACAAACGCGGGCGAAATTGCCTGCGCACACGTGCCCCTAACCTGAGCCGCTCGCAATATTGGCGTTCGGTCACACACCGGATCGGAGCCTTCCTCCGCTGTGCGTCTTTGGTTGTCCAAGAACCGGCAGCTTGGTTCGTGGAGCCTTGTGATCAGCGACGTGCCGCCAGACGGCGTGCGACTCTGACCGAGTGGCTGGAAACCCGTTTCCACGGCATCTCCAGCTGGTGCTCTCTGGTGGCCGCAACCACGGCGCTGAGAAAGCGAGATTTCGTCTTCATGTTTTGTCCTGCCCGACTTTGGGGACTGTCGCCCCGTTTTCCTCTGAGCCCTTAATGTGCCGGACCAATGCGGCGGCGATAAGGCTGATCCGGGATGAATTCAGGACAAAGGACGGTTGGCGATACCTCTTTTCGGGTTACGTCACGCTCGACCGGAGTTTTGGTTGATAACCACCTGAGAGCGGACGATAAAAATCGAATTGCTGCGACTCAGATAGACAAAAGGATTGTGGCGAAAAAGCGGCGGAACTGCCGCAATCCAGGCGCGTTCTTAAAGTTTTATGGCTGAAATCAGGCGGCCATAATCGGCCTCTTTCGCGTGGGTCGACCGGCGGTAGGAATAGAATCTGTCCGGGTCGGAATAGGTGCAGTGGAGCGTCCACTCGGCCTGACCGACCCCCGCCTGCCGCAATCGGTGCAGGCCAAAGGCGGGCAGGTCGAATTGCAGCCTGTCGCCTGTGCCATTTGCGAAGAATTGCAGGTTTTCCGGAGAATCGGCGACGAACTCGTCCAGAAACTCGGGGCCTACCTCATAGGCGCGTTGTGAGATCGACGGGCCGATCACGGCCACGGTGTTTTCCCGTTTCGCGCCCAGGGCTTCCATGGCGTCCAGCGTTGCCTCAAGCACGCCGTCCAGAGCACCCCGCCAACCGGCATGGGCGGCACCGATCACATTTGCGTCAGAATCGGCGAACAGGACCGGCTGGCAATCAGCGGTGAGGATCGTCAGCGCCAGGCCGGGTGTCGCCGTGACCACCGAATCGGCCTTGGGTTTTTCGCCGTTGATGGGGGCATCGACGGTCAGAACGGTTGGCGAATGCACCTGATGAACGCCGATCAGCGCCTCGGGTGTGACGTCCATCGCCTGCGCCACCCGCTTGCGATTAACCGCGACGGCCTCGGTCTGGTCAGACGAGCCATAGCCGCAGTTGAGGCCGGCAAACACGCCTGACGAGGCTCCGCCGCGCCGGCTAAAGAACCCGTGGCGCATGGGCGACAGCAAATCTGAGGTCAGAATCTCCAGGGTCATGGCTCCAGTCCCGGTGGCGGCGAGGAAGGGGTGGGGTAGAGGCCCAGCACCTTGAACAGGTTTCCCATTTCCTCGGGGTGGGTCAACCGGCGATGTGCGGCAACCAGCACTTCAAGCTCAGACCCGCCGAGCGGTGCCGCCAATGCTTGCGCGCGGGTGGTGATTCCCAGCCGTTCAAGGAACACGCCCTGCGGTGTCAGGCGTGAATGGGCGCATCCCGCCGCGCGGGTCGCCAGGGCCAGCGGTTCGAAATCCACATGCGCGGTCAGGTCGGCCTGACCGGGTAGGGCCAGAGGATCTGTACGTTCATGCGCCTGCAACGCCTGAAATGTATCGCCTTGCGAATGCCAGTCGCCGTAATCCACGATCAGCCCGGCGCCGCCATGGGTGCCGATCCGCCCGGCGATCACGGTGATGATGGGAATCGCTGCTGGGCACAGCTCCACCAGATCGCCGTCCTTGGTGTCATCCAGCCGATCTTTCAGCGCAACCTGTTCGCCCTGCGGTCCCAGCCCCCAGGCCAACGCATCGCCATCCAGACCGATCAGCCGTTCGCGCCAGCCATCGCCGTCACGCAGGAACTGGCGGATGGGCAGGGCGTCGAAAAACTCGTTCGCGACCAGAAACAGGGGTGCTTCGGGTAGGTCGGCAACCGAATCGATCCAACGCGGGTCATGGTCCTTCAACGCCTGCGCCTGCATGTCCCGCAGGATGGGCGACGCCTCGACGAGTACAACCTCGGCGGCGTCATTGAAACCCGGCACGCGCGCCGTGGCACGCAGCATATCTGCCATCAGCGTGCCGCGCCCCGGCCCAAGCTCGGCCAGTATGAAATGATCCGGATGCCCCTGATCCAGCCAGCTCTGCGCCAGCGACAGGCCGATCAGCTCTCCGAACATCTGGCTGATTTCCGGGGCGGTGATGAAATCCCCCTGCGCGCCCAGCGGATCACGGGTGGTGTAATAGCCATGCGTCGGGTGCAGCAGGCAGTCCGTCATATAGTCGGCCACGCTCATCGGGCCGTCCTGCGCGATCCGCGC
The DNA here is from genome assembly GCF_056540565.1 of Ruegeria sp. AM9. Classification (NCBI taxonomy): domain Bacteria; kingdom Pseudomonadati; phylum Pseudomonadota; class Alphaproteobacteria; order Rhodobacterales; family Roseobacteraceae; genus Ruegeria; species Ruegeria sp. AM9. Next base: position 807,181 of record NZ_JBQFWY010000001.1, on the reverse strand, counting down.
CAGCAGATGATCTTTCAGACTCATACCGTCGATCTTGCACGTAAGGCGAACCACAAGCCAAGCGCGATCATCGGCAGTGACAACAATTGACCCATCGTCAGGCCGTACCCGCCGATCTGCAGGGCCAGCCCCAGCGGGTTACCGGGCGAGATGAACTGTGCGTCGGGCTGCCGGAAGAATTCGACAATGAATCGCGAGGCGCCATAGCCCGCCATGAACAGGCCCATGATCAGGCCGGGCTTGTGGAAGGCTCCGCGCCGATAAGCCAGCCACAGCAGCAGGGTACCCAACAGCAGCCCTTCCAGGGCGGCTTCATACAGTTGTGACGGATGCCGGGCGCACATGCCCGCGACCACGCCGGGACAGTCCTGTGCGGCTGCGCCCGGAAAGATGACGGCCCAGGGCAACTCGCTGGGTCGACCCCAGAGTTCGGCATTGATGAAATTCGCCAGCCGCCCCAGCAGCAATCCCGGCGGCACCGTGTGGGCGATCAGATCCGCCATCGACAGCACCGGAATCTGATGACGCCGCGCATAGAGGTAAGATGCAATCACAACGCCCAGCAGCCCGCCGTGAAACGCCATGCCACCTTGCCAGACTTTCAGAATCTCCAGAGGGTTCGAAAGGTAATAGGAAGGCTGATAGAACAGCACGAACCCCAGACGCCCTCCGAGAATCACGCCGAGGATGATCCAGGTGATCAGGTCCTCAAGCTGTTCGGGCTTCATCGGTGGCGTCTTGCCGGGCCACAGGGCCGGGCGCTTCAGCGCCATAACCCCCATCCGCCATGCAATCAGGATACCGGCGATATAGGCCAGCGCGTACCACCGCAGCGCGAACTCCATCCCGAACAGCGAGATCGAGAATAATTCGGGCGACAGATCGGGGAAATTCAGAACAGCCTGCATGTGCGTCTCATTGCCCGGGGTTTGCGGGGCAAGTCAACCTTGAGCCCGCGCCAATCATTCCCCATATAGAGACCAACCGCGATTTCGGAGTAAAGCCATGCAAACCCGCAACAAGATCCTCGACGACGTATCCCAGCTGATGACCAACGCCATGGGTGTGGCGCAGGGCGCGCGGGAAGAGGCCGAGAACGCGATGAAGTCGATGATCGACCGTTGGCTGGCCGACCGTGATTTCGTCACGCGTGAGGAATTCGATGCCGTCCGCGCGATGGCCCAGAAGGCGCGCGAAGAGAACGCAGCGCTTGAGGCACGCATCGCCGCGCTTGAGGCGAAACTGGACAAGTAACGTCCAACTCAGAAATTTTCGAGAAAAAAGGCATCCGTCGCGCAATCCGAGCCTGGGTTGTGCGGCGCTGTGTATCATGCCGCCTTGCGGAATTTAATCAAGACAAAGCTGCGTGATGCGCCAATATTTTGATCGTCGTTGCCTTCTGTCCACAACTTATTGCTGTTATCCCCAATAAATAGGGTTGCCAGAACCCATCTTGCATCGCACCATATTTAGTACAGGCCTATGGGGGAAGCCCGGCTTGTAGAGCAGGCAACTAGCGCTGGGGCGCTGCCAGCCCCGAAATGCTAGAGATTAGTGAGGTGGCATTATGGCCCTTTCCGAGCAGTTTCTCGAAGAAGACCTTCATCCGATCGATATTGTTGAACATTTGGCTGAACACCACGACTGGGACTTTGACCGGATCGGGGATGATCAGATCGCCATGGCTGTCGAAGGGCAGTGGCGCACATATTCGATCACTTTGGCCTGGTCGCACTATGACGAAACCCTGCGGATGGTTTGCTCCTTTGAAATGGAGCCACCGTCCGAGCGTGAGAGCGAGCTGTATGAGCTGCTGAACAAGATGAACGATCAGTGCTGGGCCGGGGCGTTTACCTATTGGGCCAAACAGAAGCTGATGGTCTATCGGTACGGTCTGGTTCTGTCCGGCGGCCAGATGGCCAGCCCCGAGCAGATCGACACGCTGATCAACGCAGCGGTACTGAGCGCCGAGCGGTTCTACCCTGCCATCCAACTGGTCACATGGGGCAACCGCACCCCCGAAGAGGCGATGCAAGTCGCCATTGCAGAGGCCTACGGCCGCGCGTAAAGCTTTGCCCCAAGCCGACAAAGGGGAGGGGCAATCATGGACATGTCACGCGTCGCCGAGCGGGGGCTGGTGCTTCTGGGGTGCGGCAAGATGGGATCGGCCATGCTCGCCGGATGGTTGGAGCATGGCCTTCCTGCGTCAGCGGTCTGGGTGATCGACCCGAACCCCTCGGACTGGTTGAAGGCGCAGGGCGTCAACATCAACACACCTTTGCCCGAAGCGCCCGCGGTGGTGCTGGTGGCCGTCAAGCCACAGATGATGGGTGAGGCTTTGCCCGCGATCAAAGCGCTGGGCGGCGGGGGCAGCTTGTTTGTGTCGGTCGCGGCGGGCACCTCGATTGCCACCTTTGAAACCGTATTGGGTGAGGGAACGCCGATTGTCCGCGCCATGCCGAACACGCCTGCCGCGATCCGGCAGGGAATCACGGCGCTGATCGGCAATTCGGTTGCCTCGGATACGGATGTCGCGCTGGCCCAAGATCTGCTGTCGGCCATTGGCGAAACGGTGCTGTTGCAGGATGAGGCGCAGATGGACGCCGTTACCGGCCTCAGCGGTTCGGGCCCGGCCTATGTCTTCCACTTGATCGAAACGCTGGCCGCCGCCGGTCAGGCGCAGGGATTACCGCACGAACTGGCGATGAAGCTGGCCAAGTCCACCGTCGCCGGGGCAGGGGCTTTGGCTTTGGCGGCCGAGGAAGACCCGTCGCAGTTGCGCATCAACGTGACCTCGCCCAACGGCACCACGCAGGCCGCGCTTGAGGTGCTTATGCACGAGGAAGAAGGCTTCCCCGACCTGTTGCACCGCGCCGTCAAAGCCGCCACCGACCGATCCAAGGAGCTGTCCCGTGAGTGAGATTACCTTCGATGACTTCCTCAAGGTCGATATCCGTGTGGGTGAGGTGACCCGCGCCGAACCGTACCCTGAGGCCCGCAAGCCTGCGATCAAGATGTGGATCGACTTCGGCGATGAGATTGGTGAGCGGAAAACCTCGGCCCAGGTCACCGCGCATTACGACCCGACGACACTGGTGGGCAAACAGGTGATGGCCGTTGTCAACTTCCCTCCGCGCCAGATCGGACGCTTCATGTCCGAGGTTCTGGTGCTGGGTCTGCCCGATGAAAACGGTGAAATCGTTCTGATCGGCCCGGATGGCGAGGTTCCTGTCGGCGGGCGGATGCACTGATGAAACTGTTTATCGCTCGTCCGATGACGGCTGCCGTCGAAGCGCGTGCTCACGCCGAGTTCAATGCCGAGCTCCGCAGTGAAACGCTGCCGATGACCCATGATGAGATGCTGCGAGCGCTGACAGAGTTTGACGTGGTCGTCCCTACGCTGGGCGACCAGTTCTCCGCCCAGGTTTTCGCCGAAGCGCCTAGTCCCCGCTGCAAACTGCTGGCGAATTTCGGCGTCGGTTACAATCACATCGATGTGGACGCGGCTCGTGCCGCTGGCGTTGCCGTCACCAACACACCCGGCGCGGTGACCGATGCCACTGCGGACATCGCCATGACCCTGCTGCTGTCCACCGCCCGCCGCGCGGGTGAAGGCGAACGGCTGGTCCGTGCAGGTGACTGGCAGGGCTGGCACCCGACGCAGATGCTGGGCCATCACGTCACCGGCAAACGGGTCGGTATCGTCGGCATGGGGCGCATCGGTCAGGCTATCGCCCGCCGTTGCCATTTCGGGTTCGGAATGCAGGTCGCCTATCAGTCGCGCAGTCCGAAAGATTTGGACTTTCCGGCCGTGTACACCAGCGATCTCAAAGCGCTGGCTGGTTCTGTCGATTTCTTGATTCTGGCGGTTCCCGGTGGCGCAGACACCCGTCATCTGATCGGCGCTTTGGTGCTTGGGGCGATGAACCCCTCGGCCATCCTGATCAACATCGCGCGCGGAGAGGTCGTGGACGAGTCCGCCTTGATTGCGGCGCTGCAAGCCGGCGAGATCGCGGGTGCAGGTCTGGACGTTTACGAATTCGAACCTGCCGTCCCGCAGGCTCTGCGCGACATGCAGAACGTGACCCTGCTGCCCCATCTTGGTACCGCGACCGAGGAAGTGCGCACCGATATGGGCCATATGGCGCTGGACAACGTTGCGGCTTTTGTCGCGGGTCGGGCGCTGCCGAATCCGGTCTAGGAGCCCACCGCCTCGCGCCAATGTTTGCGGCAGAGCGAGACATAGGTCTCGTTCCCGCCAATCTGCACCTGCGCGCCTTCGGTGATGGTATTGCCGTTCTCGTCCTGACGAATCACCATCGTCGCCTTGCGCCCGCATTTGCAGATCGTGCGGACCTCGCGCATCTCGTCGGCCAGCGCCAGCAGGGCTGCCGAGCCGGGGAACAGGTGCCCCTGAAAATCCACCCGCAACCCATAGGCCAAAACCGGAACGCGCAGATCATCCACGGCGCGCGCCAGTTGCCAGACCTGGTCTTCGGTCAGAAACTGCGCCTCGTCGACAAAGACGCAGGCGATCTCACCCCGGCTCAAGCGTGCTTCGATCATCGCAAACACATCATCGCCGACCGAGAATGTATCGGCATCGGCGGAAATTCCGATCCGCGAGGCGATCTTCCCCACCCCGGCCCGCCCATCCAGCGCGGCGGTCATAAGATAGGTGTCCATGCCCCTTTCGCGATAATTGTGCGAGGCCTGCAGCAACACGGTCGATTTGCCCGCGTTCATGGTCGAATAATTGAAGTACAGCTTTGCCATGCGCCCGGGTCTAAAACGCCTGACCCCCTTGGGCAAGATGCCAAAATCGGGGCAAAGAAGCGACGTCGTCATTGTTGTTGCAGGGGCCGAGCGTAAAGCTCAAGGGGGATGGATCCCCCGCGTCAACAACAACGACGCCGATGGCCGACAGGCGGCCAATACAGAGCGGGGCTAAAATTCTGCCCCACAATTACTCATCACCGGCTGGAACTGCCGTCACTCACTCACAAAACCCCCGAATATCTGAGGGATAGCCAATGTATGACATTTCAATTATGAATCGAGTATGGGAAATTTCTTTTCCCTTTCCCCCACAGTGGCAGATGTTGTGGGGGAGACAGGCAGAAAAGGTAAAAACATGGCAGATATCGGGGCCTATCTGAAAAAGCACACAGAAGCATTGGTCAAAGATGTCGGCATTGAATCCGCATGTGAGATCACCGGCAAATCCAAGGCGACTCTGGGCCGGTATTACTCAGACAACGCCGAACATGTTGATCGGTTCATGCCGGTGGACGCAGTGGCCCGGCTTGAGGCCGTATCGACCTATCCGCACGTCACTTCGGCGCTGGCGGATCTGAAGAACATCACCTTGTCCTATGAGTGTCGCAATTCGGAAAAACCGCGCACTGGCGGGGTGAATTCGGACGTCATCGCCCTGAGTCAGCGGTTCGCGATGCTGATGACCGAATACCAGGCCGCCATCGAAGACGGCATCATCACCGTGAACGAAGCCAAGCGGCTGCTGAAAGAAACCAGCCTGCTGCAACAGGTGCTGATCGAGATGAAACTGCATCTGGAAGAGGAAAGCGTGAGCTGAAGCTTGCTTGCTTTGGTCCTGGTTGTTCCTTCAAAAGTGTTCAGTCAGGTCGAATTGCGACGATGCCTCTGCTTGTTCGCGATGGCGGGCCCGAGGGGAAGGAATATAGCCGTTCAATCTCGAACCCCGCTGTCTGCAACAAACCCGTGATTTCGTCCTCGGAAAACGTTCGATGCCGCCATTGAAGCCAGATTATGACATTACACCAATGCGGTTTCGAAACGACAAGGTACAGGCGGCCACGTGGGCGCAAGTGATTGCGCATTTGCTCAAGCGCTGTCAGAGGATCGTCACAATGCTCAAGGACGTGCGCGGCCAAGGCAACATCTGCTGAATTCTGGGCTGTGCTCCCTAGTGCGTTCTGAATTAACGTGGGCTCTACGCTGCGCGCGCGCAGCGCGGCCTGACCTCGCTTTAGCATTGCGCTGCTTGGGTCAAGCAGGGTCATTTCTTCAGGAGGTCCGTAGATTGCGACCCACGCCTCGGCAAAAGCAGCTGTCCCCGCTCCGATATCAATGACGCTCAACCCGGCAACCGGACTTGACCGTGGCGAGGATAGAAAGCCGAGGTACGCGTCATAGTATCCCAATGCGCGCATCTTGTCCCGCCACCGCGGCGCGGCGGCGTCATAGCGAGGCGTAGTTTCTGCGGTTGGATGCGCCATCAGGAATGGCTTGCCATAAATGAAGGCTCAAATCCAGACAATGCAAGCTCGGCGGCGTTCGATTGCAACGCAGTTTAATGTCGTTTTTTACCCGCGCCGCTTCACGATCACCGATCCCACCGAATATCCGGCGCCGAAGGAACAGATCAGGCCGACATCCCCGTCCGTCAGGTCGTCGGAATACTTGGAAAACGCGATGATGGACCCGGCTGAGGACGTGTTGGCATAGTCCTGCAGGATGTTGGGTTGCTCGCCTGCTTCTGGTTCGCGGCCCAGCACCTTTTTTCCGATGAAATCGTTCATCGTCTTGTTGGCCTGATGCAGCCATATGCGTTTCAGGTCACCACTGGCCACCCCTTCGGACTCCATGTGGTCCGAGATGTGTTTGCTGACCATCGGCAGCACTTCCTTGAACACCTTGCGGCCGTTCTGCATGAACTGCATGTCACGGCGATCAACCACCCCGGCGGGGCGCGAGCGGCGCAGGAAGCCGTTATTGTTGCGGATGTTGTTCGAGAACGACGTGGCGCAGCGGGTCGAGAGGATTTCGAAATGCGGGCCCGTCGCGTCTTCGACCCGTTCGATCAGCGTGGCCGTGGCCACGTCTCCAAAGATAAAGTGGCAGTCGCGGTCGCGCCACTCCAGATGGCCCGAACAAATCTCGGGGTTCACCACCAGAGCCGACCGCACCGAGCCCGAGCGGATCATGTCCGCCGCCGCCTGAATGCCGAATGTGGCCGAGGAACAAGCGACGTTCATGTCGAAGCCAAAGCCATTGATCCCCAGTGCCTGCTGGATCTCGATCGCAATCGCCGGGTAGGCGCGTTCGTGGTTCGAGGCGGCGCAGATCACCAGATCGACATCCTCGGCGCTGCGCCCGGCCTGAGCCAGCGCTTTGTTGCAGGCGTCCACCGCCATCTCGGTCATGATACCCGGCTCATCATCACTGCGCTGGCGCAGCAGGGGGTGCATCACGTCCGGGTCCAGAACGCCCGATTTGTCCATCACATAGCGGTTCTCGATACCCGACGCTTTTAGGATGAACTCTTCCGATGAGTGCTGCATCGGCTCTATCTCGCCCGCTGCTATTGCGTCGGCATTCGCGGCGTTCTGCTTGTCGGCATAGGCGTTGAAGGCGGCGACAAGCTCGGCGTTGGTGATAACGTTTTCGGGGGTGAAAACACCGGTGCCGGTGATTGCAGGGGTATACATGGCGGGTCCTGGACGTTTCGAGTTGGCCTAAAATGCAGTCACAGCCGGGTATGATCAAGGTATGGTGACCTAACGGAATGCACGGGGGTTAATCTAATTCAGCTTCATATCTTGAATAGTTCGAAATTCGAAGTATATGACCAGCCTGACTCATCCGGAGGGTTCGTATGTCAGACGATATCAGCACCAGGCTAGGCCGGCTCAGCCCCGAAATTCAGGCCATCATGGGGGTGTATGCGCTGTATTGGAAACTGGAAGAGGCCTTTGACTGCGTCGAAACCGATCTCAGCCATCTTGAGTGCCACATGCTGATCAAGCTGGATCAGCCCAAGCGCATGGGCGTTCTGGCCGCCGACATGCTGACCGTTCCATCGACCATCACCGCAACGGCGGACGGTTTGGAAAAGGCGGGTCTGCTGACCCGCGAACGCGATCCTGAGGACCGCCGGGCCTGGCTGTTGGTTCTGACAGAGCAGGGACAAGAGATGCGTAACATGCTGGTGTCCGTGGCCGGAGACCTGTTCCACCGCGCCTCTGGCCTGGATGCGGAAGAAACGGCCCAATTCGCGCGTTTGGCGCGCAAAATCCGAGACAACATTCTTAAAACGGGAATTCCCGAGGGACTGACGAAATGAAACTCCTCTCTGTTCTGAGCGCGACCCTGATCGCGCTGGCGGCCACGGTTGTGGCGCAAGATACGGCCAAGCCGGTCAAACTGATGCAGGTGCGGGAAACCTCGCCCGGGTTTTCGCGGCAGTTTTTTGGGCGGGTGGCCGCCCGGCAGACTGTTGACCTCGCCTTTCAGGTGTCCGGTCAGATCGTGGAAATGCCGGTAAACGAAGGCTTTGTGATCCCCAAGGGCGAGTTGATTGCGCAACTGGATCAGGCCCCGTTCCAGCGCCGTTATGACCGGGCCGTGCTGCAAAAGGACCAGGCCGATCGAACCCTGGCCCGCCTGTCGCGTCTGCGTGGGACGACGGCCAGTCAGGTGGCGGTAGACGATGCGGAAACCGCCGCGCAACTGGCCGAGATCGCGGTGCGGGATGCGGAATACGATCTGGAACACGCCACGCTGTCCGCACCGTTTGATGCGCTGGTCTCAAGCCGGGCGGTCGAGGCTTTCACGACCGTGTCAGCGGGGACGCCCATCGTGCGCATTCATGACATGTCCGAGCTGCGGATCGAGGTCGACGTACCCGAGATACTATTCCAGCGGTCCTCGCAGGAAGATGACCTTACGATCACTGCGAAATTCCCAGCCAGCGACGAAGTGTTTCCCCTTCAGATTCGCGAGTTCGATGCCGAAAGCTCGACCGTCGGGCAGACGTTTCGCATCCAGTTTGGCCTGACCCCGCCCGAGGGGCTGCAAATCCTGCCCGGCTCGTCCGTGACGGTGAATGTTCAGGTTCAGGATGCCCGCACAGGCATCATCATTCCGGCCTCGGCCATCGTTGCCGATGCTGACGGTGCGTTGGGTGTGATGGTGTTTTCACCGGTTGGTGCCGATGAAGGAACCATCCGTCACGTGCCCGTCACCATCGAGCCGACCCAGACGGGTGATGTTCGGGTGCTGACCGGCCTGTCGGATGGTGACGAGATTGTCGTCGCCGGAGGCGGTGCGCTGACCGATGGTCAGGCCGTGCGCCGCTTTACCGGTTTTGCGAACTGAGGGTGGGCAAATGAACATCGCACGCGCCTCAATCGACCGGCCGCTTTATACTTGGCTGATCATCCTGTTTGCCCTGTTTGGTGGGGTCTGGGGGTTCCTGTCGCTGGGCCGCCTGGAAGACCCGGCTTTCACCATCAAAAACGCCGTTATCGCAACCCAGTACCCGGGGGCTACGGCGGAACAGGTGGCGTTGGAGGTTTCGGAGCCGCTGGAATCCGCCATTCAACAAATGGGTGAGGTCGATACAATTACGTCGGTCAACCAACCCGGTTTCTCGCTGATCGAGGTCGAGATCAAGTCGACCTATGACGGCACGGAACTGCCGCGTATCTGGACCGAACTGCGCGCCAAGACGCGCGACGCGGCGCGGAGCTTGCCTCCGGGTGTTGGCGCACCTTTGGTCAATGACGGGTTCGGCGATGTGTTCGGCCTGTTCTATGCCGTCACCGCCGAGGGCTTTTCAGACGCCGAGAAACACGAATTGGCAACCTTTCTGCGGCGCGAGTTGCTGACCGTTTCCGGTGTCGCCGACGTCGAGGTGATGGGCCTGCCGCAAGAGGCGATCTTTGTCGAACCCGATCTGGCCATTTCCGTGAATCAGAACGTGCCGATCCAGACCATCAACGACGCCATCGCCAACGCGGATTCCGTCAACGCGTCGGGATCCGTCCGGTCCGGTAATGACCGCACCACGATCCTGACGGCCGAAGGGTCGGATTCCGTCTCGGCCATTGCCGGACTGTCCGTAGGCTCGCAGGGGCAGGTGATCAACCTGTTCGATATGTCCCACGTGTTCCGGGGCCGTCAGACTGACCCGGACGTGATGATCCGGTTCAATGGCGCGGAGGCATTCACGCTGGGTATCGCGGGCCTGTCGACCGAGAATATTGTTGAGGTCGGCCAGCGCGCCGATGCCAAGTTTGCCGAGTTGGACGCCCAAATCCCCTTTGGCGTGGAAATCCTGCCGATCTATCAGCAGCATGTGGTGGTCGAGCAGGCCTCGAACGATTTCCTGAAAAACCTGGCGATGTCCGTCAGTATCGTGGTTGCGGTGCTGGGCATCTTCATGGGCTGGCGCGCGGCGGTGGTTGTGGGTTCGACCCTGCTGCTGACCGTTGTGGGAACTCTGCTGTTCATGTCGATCTTCTCGATCGAGATGGAGCGGATTTCGCTGGGTGCCCTGATCATCGCTATGGGGATGCTGGTGGACAACGCCATCGTGGTGGCCGAGGGGATGCAGATCGCAATGCTGCGCGGCAAGAATTCGCGTGACGCGGCGGATGAAGCGGCCTCGAAAACACAAATCCCGCTGCTGGGGGCAACGGTGATTGGCATCATGGCCTTTGCCGGGATCGGTCTCAGCCCCGATGCGACCGGCGAGTTCCTGTTCTCGCTGTTTGCGGTGATCGGTATCTCGCTGATGCTCAGCTGGGTGCTGGCGCTGACCGTGACGCCTTTACTGGGGCATTACTTCTTCCAGCAGGGCAAAGAGGGCGCGGTCGATGCTTACGGTGGCATCATGTTCCGCGTCTATGGGGCGATCTTGCGCTGGTCGCTGCGGATGCGCTGGCTGGTGATTGCCGCCTTGGTCGGGGTCACGGTGGCCTGTTTCGCGGGCTTTGGTCTGGTAAAGCAGCAGTTCTTCCCGGACTCGAACACGCCGCTGTTCTTCGTGCATTACAACCTGCCGCAAGGCACGCCGATTGCCCGCACCGCCGAAGACATGACCGTGTTCGAAGACTGGCTGGCCGAACGTGACGACGTGGTGTCGGTCACCACCTTTGTCGGGCAGGGCGCGACCCGGTTCCTGTTGACCTATTCGGCGGAAAAACCGAACCCCAGCTATGGTCACATGATCATCCGTACCAACTCGCTGGAGGACATTCCGGCGTTGCAGGCGGATCTTGAGGCGTTTGGTCAGGCCCAATTCCCCGAAGGGCAGTTCCGCACCAAGCGGCTGATCTTTGGTCCGGGCGGCGGTGATCCGGTTCAGGCGCGGTTCTCGGGCAGTGATCCGGCGGTTTTGCGTGAACTGGCCGAGGCGGCGGTGCTGAAAATGCGCGAGGCCTCGCCCAACGCGCTGAACGTCTATCACGACTGGCGCGAGCAGGAACTGGCAGTGCAGCCGATCTACGCGACCGAGCGGGCGCAGACCGCCGGTGTTTCGCGCGAAGACATTGCTGCAACGCTGCAGTTTTCGACAGACGGGATCACCGCTGGCGGTTTCCGCGAGCGGGACCGCCTGATCCCCATCATCCTGCGCCGCCCTGCGGACGGGGATTATTCGATCGTCGATCAGGTCGTGTACTCGGATCAATCCGAAAGGTTTGTTCCGATTGAGCAAATGGTCGACGGGTTCGAATACAAACCGCTCAACACGCTGGTCCATCGCCGCGACCGGGTTCTGACGATCACCGTGGGGGCCGACATCCCACCCGACATGACGGCGGCTCAGGTCCACTCGGAAGTCCGCGCCGCCATCGAGGGCATGGACCTGCCGCCGGGCTACCGGATGGAATGGGGCGGTGAGTTTGAAAACGCAGGTGAAGCCAATGAAAGCCTTGGGCGTCAGCTGCCGCTGAGCCTGCTGATCATGGTGCTGATCTCGGTGCTGATTTTCAACGCCATCCGGCAGCCGATCATCATCTGGCTGCTGGTGCCGATGTCGGTGAACGGGGTCGTCATCGGTTTGCTGGGCACCGGCCTGCCGTTCACCTTTACCGCGTTGCTGGGCCTGCTCAGCCTGTCGGGGATGCTGATCAAGAACGGCATCGTTCTGGTCGAGGAGATCGATCTGGTCCGCGCCACCGGCAAACCGCTGCGCGAGGCGATTGTCGAGGCCTCGGTCTCGCGTCTGCGCCCCGTGATGCTGGCGGCGATCACCACCATTCTGGGGATGGCACCACTGCTGACGGATGCGTTCTTCCGGTCCATGGCGGTGACGATCATGGGAGGTCTGGCCTTTGCCACGATCCTGACGATGGTTGCGGCGCCGGTTTTCTACCTCGTGTTCTTCGCGCGGGATGAAAAACGCGAGGCCGCAGCAGCCTGACGAATACCGGGCGGCTGTTTTCAGTCGCCCGGGTCCCCTACGGGGTCGTAATGGTAGTAAAAACAAGACAGCTTGTTGCCATCCGGATCGCGCAGATAGGCGACATAGAATTCGGGGGAATAGTAATTCCGTGTGCCCGGCGCCCCTTCGTCGAAGCCACCATATTCCAGCCCCGCTGCGTGAAACCGCCTGACCTGCTCGGCGCTGTCGGCAGGGAAGGCCATCATCGTGCCGTTGCCGACGCTGGCCGTCTGGCCGTCAAAGGGTGAGCATATCCAAAACCCGACACCTGCGTCAGGTTCGGCTCCCCATCCCGCGCGATCTTCGGTCCATCCCGGCAGGCGCGGCTGCTCCAGAACAGCAAAGATCGCGTCATAAAACCGGATGGCCTGCTTCAGGTCGTTGGTGCCGTATGTGGTGTAAAGGCGCATGGCTCTCCTGCTGGTTTCAAGACAGCATCATGCAGCCCGCGCGCGCACAGGGACAGTGAAAACAGCTTTGAAGGCCGTGTCAGATCAGCGGAACCAGCGGTACGTCACACGCGGCCAGCGTCATCAGAGCGGCGAAAACCATAAACCTGCGCATTTCTGTTATCCTTCTGCTCGTTTGCAGAAAAGATGCGCGCCCGAAGACATGGGGTCAACGGGCGCTTAAAATGTGTTGCATTTAAGCGGGTTCGAGCCGGTCAGCCCTGCAGCGATTTCACCTCGACATCCCCTTCGGCCTGCGCCTTGATTGCCAGCGCGGCTGCATGGCTGGCGGCAGCCGTGGTGAAATAGGGGATCTTGTCATAGAGCGCGATCGAGCGGATGGACTTGCTGTCCTCGACCGCCTGCGCGCCTTCGGTGGTGTTCATCAACAGTTGGACCTGACCGTCCTTCAGCATGTCGACGACGTCCGGACGGCCTTCATAGACCTTGTTCACCACGTCACAGTCGACGCCGTGGTTGGACAGCCAGCTTTGGGTGCCGCGGGTCGCAATCAGCTTGAACCCCTGCTCGATCAGCACCTGCGCGGCCTCAAGCATCGCTGCGGTCTTGTCGGCATCCTTGATCGAGATAAACGCGCGGCCCGAGGAGGGTAGCACCATACCCGCCCCCATCTGCGCCTTGAGGAAGGCGCGCGGGAAGTCACGGTCCCAGCCCATGACCTCACCGGTCGAACGCATCTCCGGGCCCAGAATCGTGTCGACGCCGGGGAAACGCGCGAAGGGCAGCACCGCCTCTTTCACCGAGAACCAAGGCATGTCCGGGTCGGCCAGCGTCATCTGGTCGGCGATCTTGGTGTCCTGACCTTCCTGATACGGCGGGCGCATCGGGAAGTTCGACAGCTTTTCGCCGGCCATGACGCGGGCTGCGATCGACGCAATCGCGCTGTCGGTCGCCTTGGCAACAAACGGCACGGTGCGCGAGGCGCGGGGGTTCACTTCGATCAGGTAGATCTCATCATCCTTGATCGCAAACTGCACGTTCATCAGGCCAACAACGTTCAGCGCCTTGGCCAGTTTGAACGCCTGATCCTTGATCTGGCCGATGATCTCTTTCGAAAGCGAGTAGGGCGGCAGTGAACAGGCCGAGTCGCCTGAGTGAACGCCCGCCTCTTCGATATGCTGCATGATGCCGGCGACGTGCACGTCGGTGCCGTCGCACAGCGCGTCCACGTCCAGCTCGACCGCACCGGCCAGATAGCTGTCCAGCAGCACGGGGCTGTCGCCCGAGACCACGACGGCCTCGTTGATATAGCGTTTCAGCTGCTCCATATCGCGGACGATTTCCATCGCGCGGCCACCCAGAACGTAAGAGGGGCGGATCACCAACGGAAAACCGATCTCTTCGGCAATCTCCAGCGCCTGTTCGTCGGTCGAGGCGATGCCGTTTTTGGGCTGTTTCAGGCCCAGATCGTTGACCAGCGCCTGGAACCGTTCGCGGTCTTCGGCAAGGTCGATCGCGTCCGGTGTGGTGCCGAGGATCGGAATGCCTTCGGCCTCCAGCGCGTTCGCCAGTTTCAGCGGGGTCTGACCGCCGAACTGAACGATCACACCGTGCAGCGTGCCGTTTTCCTGCTCCTTCGTCAGGATTTCCATGACGTGTTCGAAGGTCAGCGGTTCGAAATACAGACGGTCCGAGGTGTCATAGTCGGTGGACACCGTCTCGGGGTTGCAGTTGACCATGATGGTCTCGTAGCCCGCCTCTGTCAGTGCGAAGCAGGCGTGACAGCAGCAATAGTCGAACTCGATCCCCTGACCGATCCGGTTCGGGCCACCGCCGAGGATTACAACTTTCTTACGGTCGCTCGGACGTGCCTCGCACTCAACCTCACCCATCATCGGGGCCTCGTAGGTCGAATACATATAGGGCGTCTGCGCTTCGAACTCAGCCGCGCAGGTGTCGATGCGTTTGAATACGGCCTTCACGCCCAGATTGCGGCGAGCGCGACGGACGTTGTCTTCGTCACGACCGGTCAGGTTGCCCAGACGCGCGTCGGTGAAGCCCAGCATTTTCAGCTTGCGGATGCCTTCCTCGGTCACCGGCAGGCCGTTCTTGCGCACCTGGCGCTCGGCTTCGATGATTTCACGGATACGGGCCAGGAACCACGGATCGAACTTGGTGACACCGAAAATCTCGTCGTCGCTCAGCCCGTGACGCATCGCCTGTGCGATGGTGCGCAGACGGTCGGGGGTCTGCTGGCTGATCGCCTTGATCACAGCGGCCTTGTCGTCGGCCTCGTCCCAAACACCAACGTTCAGGCCGGGGATTTCGATCTCATCAAACCCGGTCAGGCCCGATTCCATCGAGGCCAGCGCCTTTTGCATCGATTCGTGGATGGTGCGGCCGATGGACATCGCCTCACCCACCGACTTCATTGCGGTGGTCAGGTAGGGTTCGGAACCGGGGAATTTCTCGAATGCGAATTTCGGGATCTTGGTGACGACATAGTCGATGGTCGGCTCGAACGAGGCGGGCGTGACCTTGGTGATGTCATTGTCCAGCTCATCCAGCGTATAGCCCACGGCCAGTTTCGCGGCGATCTTGGCAATCGGGAAACCGGTTGCTTTGGAGGCCAGAGCGGACGATCGCGACACGCGCGGGTTCATCTCGATCACGACCATGCGGCCATCATCGGGGTTGATCGCCCACTGCACGTTCGACCCGCCGGTCTCGACACCGATCTCGCGCAGCACGGCAATCGAGCCGTTGCGCATGATCTGATATTCCTTGTCAGTCAGCGTCAGCGCAGGGGCCACGGTGATCGAGTCGCCGGTATGCACGCCCATCGGATCGACGTTTTCAATCGAACAGACGATAATGGCGTTGTCAGCAGTGTCGCGCACCACCTCCATCTCGTATTCTTTCCAGCCCAGCAGGCTTTCATCGACGAGGATCTGGTTCACCGGCGAGGCATCCATGCCCGAGCGGCAGAAGTGGATGTAATCTTCGCGGTTATAGGCCACACCGCCGCCGGTGCCGCCCAAGGTAAAGGCAGGACGGATGATGGCGGGCAGGCCGATTTCCTCAAGCTCATCCAGAGCCATCTGTACGCCCGCATCCAGATCGGTCGAGCCATCCTCGCGCTTGGGCGCGGTCACGATGGTTGCCTTTGGGTTTTCAAGGCCCAGCCGATCCATTGCCTCACGGAACAGGGCGCGGTCTTCGGCCATCTCGATGGCGTCGCGCTTGGCGCCGATCATTTCGACCTCGAACTTGTCCAGCACGCCCATCTCTTCCAGCGCCAGCGAGGTGTTCAGGCCGGTCTGCCCGCCCATTGTGGGCAGCAGGGCGTCGGGGCGTTCCTTCTCGATGATCTTGGCGACAACTTCGGGGGTGATCGGCTCGATATAAGTCGCGTCCGCCAGTCCGGGATCGGTCATGATCGTCGCCGGGTTTGAGTTCACCAGAATGACCCGGTATCCTTCCTCACGCAGCGCCTTACAGGCCTGAGCACCGGAATAGTCGAACTCGCAGGCCTGACCAATAACGATGGGGCCCGCCCCGATGATCATGATCGACTTGATGTCGGTTCTTCTCGGCATGGCCACGTTCCTTCGATTGTTCGCGAGTCAGGGCGCCCCCAAGCGCCCAAATTGTCCTGCGTTATAGGGACCGCGCGAAAAGGTTCAAGGGGTATCGGAATTGGGTGTGAAATTGCCGCTTTCCCCTCTTTCCCTTGCCGCCGTATTCTCTATACCGCGCAACACGGCAAATGAGGATGCAATTGCGTATTCGGTTTGATCAGGGGCCAGCCGGGCCCGGAACCAGTTTCGACCGGCCAGCCAAGGTGATCCGCGCAGACAACGCGGAGGACGTGCCCCACGCGTTGGCGGCGCTGGATGAGGCGCGCGCCGAGGGTGCGTGGCTGGCGGGCTATGCCAGTTATGAGCTGGGCTATGTGCTGGAACCCCGCCTGACCGACCGCCTGCCACAGGACCGCCGCCTGCCTCTGCTGTGTTTCGGCGTCTATGATGCGCCTGTTCAATGTGATCTTCCCCGGACAGCGGGCGGTATTACCGGTTTTGAGCCACGCTGGGACGAGGTGCGCTATACACGCGCCTTTCAGCAGGTTCACGATGCCATCGGGGCCGGGGATATCTATCAGGCCAACCTGACCTTTCCCATCGACCTGACTGTCGAGGGGGACAGCGCTGCGCTTTATGCCGCTTTGGCCAGCGGACAGCCGGTAGGTCATGGCGCACTGGTTCAGCAGGATGACCTGCCCGACTTGCTCAGCCGCTCGCCCGAGTTGTTCTTTCGCACCGATGCGGACCGGATGATCGAAACCCGCCCGATGAAGGGCACCCAGCCCCGCAGTGAGGATATGGCCGAAGACGCGCGCCGCCGCGCCTTCCTGTCCATCGATGAAAAGAACCGGGCCGAGAACCTGATGATCGTCGACCTGCTGCGCAACGATATCAGCCGCGTTGCGCTGCCCGGATCGGTCAAGGTGCCCGAGCTGTTCAAGGTCGAGACCTACGCCACCGTGCATCAGATGATTTCGCTGGTGCAGGCGCAGCTTCATCTGGGGGCCGAGCTATCTGATATCCTGATGGCGCTGTTCCCCTGTGGCTCGATCACCGGCGCGCCGAAGATCCGCGCGATGGAGATCCTGTCGGACCTCGAACCCTGGCCCCGCGATATCTATTGCGGCGCCATCGGTTGGGCCGCGCCCGACGGACGGTCCGAGTTCAACGTGGCAATCCGCACGCTGATGGTCGAGGATGGCAAAGCCACGCTGAACGTGGGCGGCGGTGTGGTCTGGGACAGCACGGCCCCTTCGGAATATGAGGAAGCGCTATGGAAAGCCCGCTTTGCGCACCAACTGACCCTGACTTCCGCCTGATTGAAACGCTGGCTTTTCGGCCGGGGCAGGGATTTGTGCGGCGGGACCGGCATCTGGCCCGCATGGCGCGCTCGGCCAGAGCGTTTGGGTTTCCGTTCGATGACGGGGTGGCCGCTGACAAACTGGACGCGGTCGTCGGCACCTCGCCGCTGCGCTGCCGTCTGACGCTGGCTGCAGAAGGACAACTGGACGTGACGACAGGGGCGCTGGCCGACAACCCTCCGATCTGGCGGGTGGCGCTTTCTCAGACGCGGCTGACCGCTGATGACACCTGGCTGCGGCACAAGACGACCCAACGTGCGCTTTATGACAACGCCCGTGCGTCCTTGCCGAAAGGGATCGACGAGGTTCTGTTCCTGAACGAACGCGATGAGTTGTGCGAAGGCACCATCACCAACCTGTTTCTGCACATGCCCGATGGCCGCCACCTTACGCCCGCTTTGTCCTGCGGCGTCCTGCCGGGCATCCTGCGCGAAGAACTGCTGGATAATAAACAGGTTACCGAGGCCACCCTGACCTTGACCGACCTGAAAAACGCATCAAAAATCTATATGGGAAATTCATTGCGTGGTCTGATCCGGGCGGAGTTGGCAGTACAGTGAGCAAACAAACCGAATGGGCGGACAGCGCAGTCCCACATCTGCGATTGCGACTGGAATTCGGGCTGTTCTTCATGGCTGTACCGGTGCTGATCGCGGTGTTTTTCCCTCCGAACTGGATGTTTCCGTCGTTGTTCGCCTTCACGGCCATCGGCATCGTGCTTTTGCATTTCACGCCGGGTTTTGCCTGGGCCGAGCTGCGATACAACTGGCGCAACTGGTCCTGGCGCGAAGTCGCTCTGTTTGCGGTTGCGATGACCTCTTTCTGCACCGCTCTGGTGATGGCCACCCGGCCAGAAGCGGCGTTTTTTCTGCTGCGCAACCGGCCCGAATTTCTGCTGGTTATCTGGCTTGGCTATCCGCTGCTGTCGGCCCTGCCGCAAGAACTGCTGTTCCGGTCCCTGTTCTTCCGCCGCTACCATGCGATCCTCCCGAACGGGCGGGCGGCCTATCTGCTGAATGCGGCGCTGTTTTCGCTGGCGCATCTTATGTATTGGAGTTGGATCGTCGCCATCATGACCTTTGCCGGGGGGCTTCTGTTCACCTGGGCCTATCGCCAGCGCGGATCGTTTTTCTACGCTGTCCTGCTGCACGCGATTGCGGGGAACATCATCTTTGCCGCGGGTCTGGGCATCTATTTCTACTCGGGCAACGTGCAAAGGCCGTTTTGAGCGGTATACCTGCCTTGACTTTCCAAGCCTGACGGGGTGTATCGGCGCGACGAATTCTGCGCCCGAAGGGATATTCCATGCACGCCTATCGCAGCCACACCTGCGCCGCTCTGACTGCCGCCAATGTCGGTGAAACCGTCCGCCTGTCCGGTTGGGTGCATCGTGTCCGAGATCACGGCGGCGTGCTGTTCATCGATCTGCGCGACCATTTCGGCGTGACACAGGTTCTGTGCGACGGTGACAGCGCGGCCTTTGCCGAGCTTGAGAAGGTCCGCTCTGAATGGTGTATCCGCATTGATGGCAACGTCAAAGCGCGTGATCCCGAATTGGTGAACCCCAAGCTGCCAACCGGCGAGATCGAGGTTTACGTGCGCGAGATTGAGGTTCTGGGAGCCGCTGACGAACTGCCGTTGATGGTGTTCGGTGATCAGGAATACCCCGAGGAAACCCGCCTGCGCTATCGCTATCTGGATCTGCGCCGCGATGCGATGCAGCAGAACATGACACTGCGTTCGGACGTTGTGGCTTCGATGCGCAAACGCATGTGGGATCAGGGCTTCCGCGAGTATCAGACGCCGATCATCACCGCGTCTTCGCCCGAAGGTGCGCGCGACTTTCTGGTGCCCTCACGTCTGCATCCGGGCAAGTTCTACGCGCTGCCCCAAGCCCCGCAGCTGTTCAAACAGCTGATCATGGTGTCGGGCTTCGACAAGTATTTCCAGATCGCGCCGTGCTTCCGCGACGAAGACCCGCGTGCCGACCGCTCGCCCACCGATTTCTACCAGCTTGACCTCGAGATGTCGTTCGTCGAACAGCAGGACGTATTCGACACGATCCAGCCTGTTCTGACCGGCGTGTTCGAAGAGTTCGGCGGTGGCCGCAAGGTCGATCAGGTGTGGCCGCAGATTTCCTACAAGGACGCGGCCCTGTGGTACGGCACCGACAAGCCCGACCTGCGCAATCCTATTAAAATGCAAGTGGTCTCCGACCACTTCCGCGGGTCTGGCTTCGCGATCTTCGCGAAGCTGTTGGAGCAGGAAGGCACGGAAATCCGCGCCATCCCGGCGCCCACCGGTGGGAGCCGCAAGTTCTGTGATCGCATGAACGCTTTTGCGCAGAAAGAGGGTCTGCCCGGCATGGGTTATATCTTCTGGCGCGATCAGGGCGAAGGCATGGAAGCTGCAGGCCCGCTGGCCAAGAACATTGGCCCCGAGCGCACCGAAGCGATCCGCCAACAGCTGGGTCTGGGTGTGGGCGATGCGGCATTCTTCCTGGGTGGCAAGCCGAAAGCCTTTGAAAAGGTCGCAGGCAAGGCCCGTGATGTTATCGGCGACGAGCTGAACCTGACCGAGAAAGACCGTTTTGCCTTTGCTTGGATCGTGGATTTCCCGATTTACGAGCAAGACGAAGAGACCGGCGCAATCGACTTTGAACACAACCCGTTCTCAATGCCGCAGGGTGGTTTGGACGCCCTGAACGGCAATCCGCTGGACGTGCGCGGCTATCAGTATGACCTGGCTTGCAACGGGTATGAGCTGGTTTCGGGCGCGATCCGGAACCACAAGCCCGAGATCATGTTGAAGGCCTTCGAACTGGCCGGCTATGGCGAGGATGAAGTGAAATCCCGCTTTGGTGCCCTGTTCAACGCCTTCCACTATGGCGCCCCACCGCACGGTGGTTGTGCTGCCGGGATCGACCGGATCGTGATGCTGCTGGCTGATGAGGCCAACATCCGCGAAGTCATGATGTTCCCGATGAACCAACGCGCCGAGGACCTGATGATGGACGCGCCATCCGATCCGACCTCGGATCAGTTGATGGAGCTGGGATTGCGCATCATCCCGCAGGATTGATCAACAGCCCGCCGCAGACTATGCGGCGGGTTTTTCTTTTGCTGAGAGCACCAAGCCCGAATTCCCGTTCAAGCACAAAGGGCAGGGGCGTGCGTCACGCGCCAAGCGAATGTTCCGAGCCGTTGTTCTGGTCTGGTAATAGGCCCAGATGAACAGGATCGTGGCCGTCAGAAAATATGCGGCTGCCATCTCAGATCGCCTCGCGCTGTTCAAGCCGCGCCTGAACGATGCCGGCAACTTGTGCGGCCAGAGCGGTAACTGGCGTGCCGCCTGCACGCGATTCCGCCAGCTTTTGCGCCGCATCGGCCAGAATGGTGTCTTCGGCATCGCGGGCCACACCGCGCAGGAATTGCGCCGCATAGTCCAATGTGCGGTGATCGTTCGGCCCGGCCAGAACATCCGCGATATGTGCCATGTCGTCCTGATAGGCCATCGGGTCAGGGCGAATGACCTCATCCCGGACCGCGTGCAGGCTGTTGGGGCGGCGATCTTCGGGCAGGCTTTCCAGAATGAACTTCTGAAAGTATGAAAGTGATTTCAGCGGCTTGTGCAAAAAGCCGTCGGCCCCTGCCTGCAGCGCAGAGTCCTGTGCATCGTCATCGCCGGACATCCCCAGAATGGCACCGATGCGCGGGCTGGCTTCGGTCAGTTCGGCGATCAGTTCTGCGCCCGACCCGTCCGGCAGGCCGATATCCACCAGAATGACCGAAGGGCGATAGATCTGCAGGTGACGCCGTGCCGAGGTCAAACAATCCGCGCGCCGGATGCGGGCGCCGCTGTGCAGGCACATCAGCCGGATTGCGTCACAGGCATAGCGGCTGTCTTCGACAACCAGAATGGTTTGGCCCAGCAGAGGCCGCGTGGCCGTCGGCTGCGCGGGAGAGGCGAAGGGGCTCGAATCGTCCATGGCAGAACTCCTAATCAGCAGATGCCCCACGCTAGGAAGTTCTGGCTAACACGACGTTAACGGCAATTTGGCGCACTTGTTCTTTGCCCAAACAGCCCCCATAACCGCTGCAACGCAGAACGGAGGAGAGTTCCATGATTGGTCGTCTGAACCATGTCGCCATTGCCGTGCCTGACCTTGAGGCCGCATCCGAGCAGTACCGCAGTGCGCTGGGTGCCAAGGTTGGTGCGCCGCAGGACGAACCGGATCATGGCGTGACCGTGGTGTTCATCGAACTGCCTAACACCAAGATCGAACTGCTGTATCCGTTGGGCGATGACAGTCCGATCAACGGATTTCTGGAAAAGAACCCGGCTGGTGGCATTCACCATGTCTGCTATGAGGTCGACGACATCATCGCCGCCCGCGACCACCTGAAAGAAACCGGTGCCCGCGTTCTGGGATCGGGCGACCCCAAAATTGGCGCACATGGCAAGCCGGTGCTGTTCCTGCACCCGAAGGATTTCAACGGCTGCCTGGTCGAACTGGAACAGGTCTGACCCAAGCGAGGCTGTCATGACGATTACCGCTGCACTGGTCCTGTTTGCCGTCATCTGGTTCATGACGCTGTTGGTCGTGCTGCCGATCCGCATCAAGACGCAGGGTGATCTGGGCGACATTGTTCCGGGCACCCATGCGGGTGCGCCGGAAGTGCATCACATGAAGAAAAAGCTCTGGATCACCACCGGGATTTCGGTGGTGCTCTGGGCGATCATCGCAGGGATCATCATTTCGGGCGTGATTTCGGTGCGCGACTTCGACTGGCTGAACCAGCTTGAGCCGCGCCAGTAAGCGTCAGGGCGTCCGCCCCGACAGCTTGTGGTAGAGATGGGTGAAGGTGGCCGCCCCGAGGATCGGGATCACCAGATTCACCAGCGGCACTGACAACGGGATGGCCATCAGGGTGCCAGCCAGCCAGATTGTCGGCATATGCTTGGCGCGCAGTTTGCGCGCGCCGTCCCGCCCCACACGCCGCATCGCGGCCAGTGTGAAATATTCCCGGCCCAGCAGAAACCCGTTCATTGCCCAGAAAATAAACGGAGCCAATGGCGTGAAAATCACATAGAGGATCAGCGCCAGCAGGTTGGCGACGATCAGCACGCTCATGAACTCTGCCGCATCACGCATTCCCTCGCTGAAGGGGATGCCGGGAACGGCGGGCAGGGTGGGATAGTGTTTGTCCTCGACCGCCTGCGCGACCTCTTCCAGAAACATCGAGATAATGGCCGAGGCGACGGGCATCATCAGGAACACCGGCAGGATCAGCACCAAAAAGATGCCGGAATAATTCAATAGGTCGTTCAGCCACGGCACGGCACCGATCCAGGGCAGCGAAATCTCGTCCCCGGACAGCCAGTTGATCAGCCAGATTGCTCCGGCACTGGCTGCGATCAGTAGCACAATTGTCAGACCAACGCCGCGCAGCAGAACGGAGCGGAACCTGGGGTCTCCGATCTGACCTAATGCTGCGAAGAACGCGTTGAGGATCATCACTCCGAAACCCACTCGGTCAGCGCCGCGACATCGGGACGGGGGCGTTCAGGTGGGGTTTTGCCTTCGGTGGCGATATGGATCAGGCCGGCCACGCGTTCGTTGTCCTGCAGCCCAAACGCCTGACGGCAGAACGCGGCGTCATGAACCTGCCAGCCGGATAGCCAGTTCGCGCCCCAACCGGCCGCAAGGGCCGCATTCAGAAGCGCCAGACATACGGCCCCTGCGGAATACGTCTGTTCGATGGCCGGGACTTTGTCCGACGGCGTCTGGACCTCGATCACTGCCACGGCCAGATGGCCCATGTCGAACTGGCTGCGGGCCTTCGCGATGTCCTCGGGGGCTTTGCCCAATCTCTCGCCGCAGTCCTGTGTCAGCGATGACAGACGGTCCATAGCGCCCTTCTCGAGAACGATAAAACGCCACGGCTCCAACTTGCCGTGATCCGGGCTGCGGGCGGCTGCGGTCAACAGGGGCAGCAGTTCTTCACGTGTCGGCGCCGGAGCAACCAGTGTCTTCGCGGGGCGCGACCGGCGCGATTGCAGAAATTCCAGGGCGGCCGGGTTCTTCAAGGACATATGTTAACTTCCTTTACATGGGCAGTCTGTATCTGGTTGAGCCTCTGGCGCGTTTCAAGTGCAAAAAGCTGGAGATGCGGGATCAATTTCATTCCCCGAACGCTCGTGCAAGAGTGTTTGCGAGCAAGAGGAATAAGATGGCGAAACCAAAACTGCGCGACGTGCCGGATTTAAGCGGCCTTGCCACCCCCGGCGCGGCGATTCCGGTCCGGGTGACGCCCAAAGCGGCGAAGGACAGTATTGTGGTGGATAACGGCACAATCCGCATAACCGTGACCGCTCCGCCCGAAAACGGCAAAGCAAATGACGCGGTGCGCCGGATACTGGCCGTCGCTATGGGCGTGGCCCCATCCGAGCTGACCCTGAAACAGGGGCAGTCCACGCGGGATAAGCTGTTTGTCTATGCGTCCTGATCCGGTTTTTCGTGGATCTGATACACGCCCTCGGGCAGGTCCAGCGCGGCGGCCAGATCGCGTACCTGTTCGGGCGACAGCGTTATCCTTTGAATTTGGTCCGTACGAGGGTCCAATTGCTCAAGCGTCACACATTCGGCGAAGCTGTTGATGACGACATCCTCTTGCAAAGGCTTTTCGCCTTCGTCCACCAGAGTAATGACTGTCGAGTCGAATTCATGCTCAATCGAAAACATGTGGCGAGAGTGCAGGGCGTTGCGCGGCAATGCAACCCGTTCCCTTGCAATCGCGCGGTGGCAGTCCCGTGCGGGCCGCGCTATGGTTTTTCAAACGGGATTTCCGTTTCAAAGGAATATGAATGCGCCGTCTGACCTATTTGCTGTTTCCTCTGGTGCTGGCGGCGTGCAGCGCCGGTGCTCTGCGTGTGCAACCGGCGGCGGAATGGTCGCAGGATTCGGGTGAGTTTCAGGTCGACGCGGCAACTTTCCAGCAGATCAGCCGCGCAGTTGGCAAAGAGGCCCGCGCCGAATGCTTGCGTCAGGCCAGGGTCAGCAACTGTGATTTCACGATTCTGGTCGACCTGAACCCGCGCGCACCGGCAAACGCGTTTCAGACCCGGGACGACAAGGATCAGCCGGTGATTATCTTTACCCGCGCGATGATCCAATCCGCGGAAAACGCTGACGAACTGGCCTTTGTGATGGGGCACGAGGCGGCGCATCACGTGTTGGGCCACATCGACCGGCAATCGCAAAATGCGCGGGACGGTGCTGCGGCTTTCGACAGGCTTGGCAAGCTGTATGGTGAAAAGGGAAAACAGCTTGAGCGATCACAGAAAATGGGCGCTGAGGTTGCGATTCAGGTATATGTCAAAGAGTTCGAGTTGGAAGCGGATCAGTTGGGAACGATCATCACCCATAATGCAGGGTACAACCCACTGATCGGCGCAAAGTACTTTGACCGCCTTCCCGATCCGGGGGATCAGTTTCTGGGCACCCATCCGCCCAATGCGGATCGGGTGCAGATCGTGCTGGATACCGCGCGGCAATTGGGTTTGACCCCATGACACCACTGACACGGCTGGGCGTGATCCTGACGGATCGGGGGTCGAAATACGCCGTCTCGGGCGCGACTGTCAGCACACGTGCGGGTGTGGACGCGGTGCTGCAGGAGCTCAAGTCGGACAAGGCCTATGCCAAGGCCACGCACAATACCTGGGCGGCTGTTTTGCCCACGGGTGCGCTTAAGGCGGATGACGGCGAAAGTGGTGCGGGCATGGTAATCCTGCGTATGCTGGAACGCGCCGGGATGGAAAACCACGTGGTGATCGTAACCCGCTGGTACGGCGGAAAAAAGCTGGGCGGGGACCGATTCCGCCGCGTACAGGACGCCACCCGTGCCTATCTGGATCACATCGGGATTGGGTCTTGACCTGAGTCAAAGGCCAATTTGGGGCGTTGCGCTATCCTGTTCTGGACGCGAAACAGGAAGGGGTCTTTGATGCCCAGCCAAGAAGTTCTGAAACTCCATGCCGGTCTGGTGGACCGGATGGCGTCCAAACTGGGGGTCGATTTGCAAGAGGCGGCGATCGGCGGTGAAGTGTCGATCGACCAGTTGTCCGACGCTGTTTTGAACTGCACGGACTGCCCGAATCCCGGCCATTGCCAGCGTTTTCTGGACCAGCCCACCGCGGTGGCCCGGACGCCGGAATATTGCCGCAACCAGGACTTGCTTTGCAGACTTGCCCCTTAGCGACCGGAGAGTTCGATGCTGCATCTCGGAGAGATCATGACCCATTTGCGCCTTGTCCTGCGTATGGGACAGGCAACCGGAGCGGACATGGTCACGGCGCACCATACAGGGCACCTGACCCAACAGGACTGGGCCGAGATGATTCAATATTGCCGGGGCTGCGGCTGGGCCAACCGGTGCCCCGACTGGCTGGATCAACAGGAAGCTGTGACCGGTGCTCCGCATACCTGCAAAAACCGGCAGCGGTTTGCAGCGCTGAAAACAAGGCTAGAGAAGGAAAACGCATGACACGGTCAGCTTTGGGGGATGTCGAGACACATTTTTGGCTCACCCGATCTGTTGCGCGATGCATGAATATCTCACTGACCGAAGCAATGGCCGAAGGTCGGCTGACGCCGGATCGCTATGCCGAAATGGTGACCCGCTGCCGGGCATCGCATTGCAGTGGTCAATGCGCAATCTGGCTGTCTGAACAACAGTCCGAGGCCCACGCGGCCCCGGAATTCTGCGCCAATGCCGAACAGATGAACGCACTGAAGGCCTGATCAGACCTTCGAATGAGTCCCGTCACACAGCGGCGATTTTGCGCTGTGTTTGCACCCACAGAAAAAGACCTTCTTGCTGCTGTCTGCAGTGTATTTGACCGGTTCGAACCGGGTGCCCTTGTGTGAGCCGTCGCAAAACGGTTGCCGTTTGGATAGGCCGCATGCACACCAGAAATAGCTTTTCCCTTCGGTTACCTCGACCGGGAAGGGACCTTTTTGCGCGATGGTGGGGCTATCTGACATGGGGCTACTCCGTCTTTGGCTGTTGTCACCTGAACAGTGTAGGCCGAAACGGGGGAAACGGTAGCTTTTGCTCATAAATCCGCTGTTTCTGAGGGGGTTACCAGCGTGGTTCCGCCTTTACTCACGAATGCGTGATTGATTTCGTTGCAAAAATACCATCAAGGTCCTATCCTATGCTTGGCCCCGAATTCTTGGGCAATATCAGGAAATTAATAGAGGAATGACGGACATGAAACTTAAATTTGCTGCCGTTGGTGCATTTGCCCTTGTTTTGGCTGCTTGCTCTCAGCAGGAAGAGCCGGCGCCGGTTTACATCACGCCTGAGTATGACAAATTCGGTACGCCGAGCTGCCCGGCAGGAACCGAGCTGGCCACGACCGAAGCGGGTCAGACCGTCTGTAACCCGGTCGCTCAGTAAGAATTCCGCGGGCGGCTTTTCTGCGAAGCCGCCCGCAAAAATATCACCGTCATGGCCGCCTCCGGGGCGGTTTTTTCTTGTCTGCCGGTCACTATTCCGGTTTCAGTTTCAGCGACCAAAAATCGAGGGCAGATGAAAACCTTTTTTACCCGCCTCAAGGACCGCACCCGCTGGAGCTGGCAGGGCGTCGTCGCCACATGGCACACAGAATACTCGTTCCGCTCGTGGGTGTGGGCGAACCTCTTGTCCGCTGCATTGGCGCTTTGGGTGCCGCTCGACGACGGAATTCGTGCGTTGATATTGGTCCTGGGGCTGCTTGTCTTGGTGGCCGAGTTGCTGAACACCGCGATTGAGCGTGCCGTTGACCACACCTCGACCGATCACAGTGAACTTGCCGGTCAGGCCAAGGATGCGGCCAGCGCAGCCGTTGCGTTGACGGCCGTGGCCACCGGGGTGGCCTGGGTTGTCGGGATTGTCAGCCTGCTCTGAGGCAAACCGTAGCATTCCTACCAGCCAAAGCGGTAACCTTTGCGCTGAATGCCGTAGTTTCGCGGAATGTGGTATGGCGTGGCGTGCTTATTGGAGAACCCGCGCGCCCTACGGTGGTGCCGTTTTTTCGGTTTCAGGTAATACACTTTGGGCCTGGTCTTTTGATAGTAGGCCTTGGGTTTCGTCTTGTGATGATGAGCCTTGGCCTTGGGGTAATAAACATTGGGCGCGCCGTAATACCGGTGAACATGGTGCTTGCTGCGCAGATGCAGGCTCAGCGATTTTGAGCCAATTGCAATGAACCCGCCCGAGCTGATGCTTTCGGCAACAGCAGGCACGGCATAAAGCTGGGTGGCCAGGATCAGGGCGATACATTTCAGGCCAAAGGGGCGCGGACAGGACATTGAACCCTCCTTCACTCAAGGCGGAATGTCCTGTCATGATCCACGAATCGCGCGGCAAAGGCCAATAAACTCGGCTCACGCTTTGCCGAGATCGGGTGACCGGGTCAGACCAGCTTGCCCCACAGATCGTATTCGCCAGCCTCGTCGACCTCGACCCGGACGATGTCGCCGGGATTGAGGGCCTCAAAACCTTCGTCGATGAACAGGTTGCCGTCGATCTCGGGGGCGTCCGCCTTGGTACGGCAGGTGGCGGCCTCGTCATCGACCTCGTCCACGATCACGTCGATCGTCTGGCCGACCTTGGCGGCCAGTTTGGCCTCGGAGATCGCCTGCGCCTTTTCCATGAACCGTTCCCAGCGCTCTTGTTTCACTTCCGCAGGAACGTGATCCGGCAGGTCGTTCGACCGCGCACCATCCACGTTTTCGTATTGGAAGCAGCCGACGCGATCCAGCCGCGCCTCGTCCATCCAATCCAGCAGGGTCTGGAATTCAGCCTCGGTCTCGCCGGGATAGCCGACGATGAAGGTCGACCGTAGGGTGATGTCGGGGCAGGTCGCACGCCACGCGGCAATCTCGTCCAGCGTTTTGGCGGCCGCGGCCGGGCGGGCCATGCGTTTCAGAACGTCCGGGTGGGCGTGCTGGAACGGGATGTCCAGATAGGGCAGCACATTGCAGCCCGCATCTGCCATCAGCGGGATTAACTCACGCACATGCGGATAGGGATAGACGTAGTGCAGGCGCACCCAGGCATCGAGCTGCCCCAACTCGCGCGCCAGATCGGTGATATGGCTGCGCACCTCGCGGTCTTTCCACGGGTTCAGGTCGTATTTGCGATCCAGCCCATAGGCCGAGGTGTCCTGCGAGATCACCAGCAATTCGCGCACGCCATTGTCGACCAGCTTTTCGGCTTCACGCAGGACGGCATGGGCCGGACGGCTGGCCAGTTTTCCGCGCATGTCAGGGATGATGCAGAACTTGCACTTGTGGTTACAGCCCTCGGAAATCTTGAGGTAACTGTAGTGACGCGGGGTCAGCTGCACGCTGGCCGCAGGTAGCAAGTCCACAAACGGGTCCGGGTCGGGGGGAACGGCGGTGTGTACCGCATCCAGCACCTGTTCGTACTGATGTGGACCCGTGACCGCCATGATGCGCGGATGATGCTCGCGAATGTAATCCGGTTCCGCCCCCAAACAGCCGGTCACGATGACCTTGCCGTTTTCCACCAGCGCCTCTCCGATGGCATCCAAAGATTCAGCCTTGGCACTGTCGAGGAACCCGCAGGTGTTCACAATCACGGCATCGGCCCCGGAATAGTCCGGTGAAATGCCGTACCCTTCAGCCCGCAGGCGGGTCAGAATCCGTTCGCTGTCAACCAGCGCCTTCGGGCAGCCCAAGGACACCATCCCAATGGTGGGCTGGTTCTGACGCGGCGTGTCGGTGATCCGGGCAGCGGGTGCCAGGTCGGGGCGGAGGTTTGGCGGGTTCGTGGTCATGGCGCGGCATATAGTGGGGAACGCTTCCCCTTGCAAATGGCGGTCAGGCTTTGAATGATCTTTTTAACGCATGCCCAATAAGCGGAGAGCAGAAAAATGAAGTGGCTGTTGCGCATACTCTTCCTTTTCGTGGTCGCATTCGGCCTTGTCATCGGCGCGTTGTTGCTGATGCCGGGCGACAAGCTGGCCGCGATCCTGGCCGAACAGGTCAAAAGTGAGACCGGCCGTGAGCTGACCTTGTCCGGAGACGTGAACCTGTCCTTCTGGCCTGTTCTGGGGGTCGAGACCGGTCCGGTCACCTTTGGCAATGCATCTTGGGCGGGCTCGGAACCGATGCTGAGTGCCGAAAGCCTGGCCGTTGGGGTGGATGCCGCAGCTTTGTGGAATGGCGATTTTCGGATACGACGCGTGGTCGCTGAAAAGCCGGTCTTGCGGCTGGAGCTGTCAGACGGGCGCGGGAACTGGGAATCGAGCGCCGCTGGCCCTCAGCCGACCTCTGGCGGCGGCACACCTGCCGAGGCGTCGTCGCAGGGGGCGGTGACACTGGATCGTCTGGAGCTGACCAACGCGCGGCTGATCTATATCGAGAATGGCACAACGACCTACGACTTCTCGGATGTTGATCTTTCCGCCAGTTGGCCTGGGCCGACTTCGCCCATGGTGATGCAGGCGCAGATGACGGTTCCGGGCGGCAAGGTGAACGTGGACCTGAAAATCCCAGACCTGTCTGCCTATGCCTCGGGCGCTGTGACGCCGCTGCAACTGGCGCTGACCGCGCCGGGCGGAGAGGTCGGATTCGATGGTCGCGTCAACCTTGCAGGTGAGATGGACGGCAATCTGGAGGTTAAGACCAAAAGCACGGAAAAGATGCTGGTCGCATTCGGTCAGGCCGGTGTCGGGGTCCCGCTGGGGCTGGGGCGTGCCGCAGATGTGTCGGGTCATATGACCTATACAAGTGAGGGCCGGATATCTTTGCGCAATCTGGTGGCGCAGCTGGATCACAACCGGTTCACCGGCGAGGCCGATATCGAGATTTCGGACCCGCCCAAAATCACCGCGCGGCTGAAGGGCGGAGATATCGACCTGTCCCGCTACAACGATGCGCCCGCTTCGTCCGGGGGTGGTTCCGACACGGCCTCCGCGTCGGCACCTGACAGCGGATGGTCGACAGATCCGATCGATGCTTCGGCCCTTGCATTGGCGAACGGAGAGATTCGTCTGACGGCCTCGTCCATTGCCGTCCCCGAGCTGACACTGGGGTCCAGCGATCTGACGCTCAGCCTTGACCGGTCCCGTGCCGTTTTGCGGATGGACCCCGCCACATTGTTTGCAGGTCAGGTGACCGGGCAGGTGGTTGCCAATAACAGAAACGGTCTGTCCGTTGGCGGTAAGCTGAACGCCCAGGGCATTGATCTGCAGCAAGCCCTATCCACCATGGCCGGGATCAATCGCCTGACAGGTGCCGCTTCGGGAGAGTTCGAGTTTCTGGGCGTCGGCCAGACCGAGGACCAGATCATGCGATCCCTAAGTGGCAAGGGTAATCTGAATGTTGGGCAGGGCGTCATCGCCGGCTTTGACCTCGGCCGTCTGATGGGGCGGGGCAAGGGCGCCGGAGGGACGACCGTGTTCAACAGTCTGACGGCCAGTTTCAACATCGACCAGGGGGTTCTGACCAATAACGACCTGCTGATGTCGCTGGATAATTTCCGTGCGGACGGAACCGGGCAGGTCAACATCGGGGCGCAAACGATTGACTATCTGTTCACGCCCGTCGCTCTGCGTGCCAATTCCGGTCAGGGGCTGTCGGTGCCGGTTCGGATTGTCGGGCCGTGGAGCGATCCGTCTATCAAGCCAGACCTGAGTAAGGTGATCGAGGCCGCTGCCGAAGGGAAACTCAAAGACCTGGAAGATGACGCAAAGCAAAAGGTTTTGGATAAGGTCAGCGATGAGCTGGGAACTGCGGTAACCGACACTGAAAGCGCTGAGGACGCTTTGAAAAACAAGCTGGAAGAAGAGGCCAAAAAAGGCCTGCTCAAACTGTTGGGCGCAGACTGAAACGGGCGCCTTAGGCGCCCCAATTTCTAGGCAGATCAGATGGTCTGGTCGTAGTCGCCAACGCCGGGTTCGGTCCGGATCACGGCGTCGATATCTGCGAAAATGGCCCGCATTTCGTCTTCGCTGTCGCTGCTTTCGCAAACCACAACAAGGTTCGGTGTGTTCGAGGACGCACGCACCAGGCCCCAGCTGCCATTGTCCAGAATGACCCGCGCGCCGTTGACGGTGACCACCTCTTTGATCGCACGACCGGCGAATTCCTCGCCCGCGTCGGCCTTGGCGACCAGTTTGTCGACCAGACGTTTGAGAATGTCGTATTTCTCGGTGTCGGCGGCATAGGGCGACATGGTCGGGGTCGACCATGTTTTCGGCAGAGCCTTGCGCAGGTCCGACATGCTTTGGTCCGGATTGCGGTCCATCAACTTGCAGATTTCAACCGCCACCCGCATGCCGCAGTCATAGCCGCGCCCAATCGGTTCAGCCAGAAAGTAATGGCCCGATTTTTCGAACCCGGCCAGCGCGTTGATCTCTTTGACCCGGCGCTTCATGTGGCTGTGGCCGGTTTTCCAGTAATCCGCCTTGACGCCGTGGGCCTGCAACTCGGGGTCGCTGGCGAACAGGCCGGTCGATTTCACGTCGGCCACGAAGGTCGCGTTGGGGTACAGCTTGGCCAGATCACGGGCCATGATCACACCGACCTTGTCGGCGAAAATCTCCTCGCCCTCATCATCCACAACACCGCAACGGTCGCCGTCGCCATCAAACCCCAGCGCCATATCCGCACCGCTGGATTTCACGGTGTCAGCCATGTCGTGCAACATCTCCATGGCTTCGGGGTTTGGGTTGTAGTTGGGGAAGGTGTAGTCCAGCCGGTTGTGGCTGGGCACAGCTTCGACGCCCATCCGTTCGAAGATTTCCGGCGCGAACGCCGAGGCTGTGCCATTGCCGGTGGCGCAGACGACCTTGAGCGGACGGGACATTTTGAAATCCCCGACCAGATCGTCGATATAGGCCTCTTTTACACCATCGACGAACTCGTACGAGCCGCCGTCGTGCGGAACACCTTCGCCGTTCAGAACGATATCGCGCAGCTCCGACATCTCGTCGGGGCCGTGGGTCAGCGGACGGTCAAAGCCCATCTTCACGCCGGTCCAGCCGTTCGGGTTGTGGCTGGCCGTGACCATCGCCACTGCAGGCACGTCCAGATGGAACTGGGCGAAATAGGCCATCGGGCTGAGCGCCGGGCCGATATCCTTGACCTGAATACCTGCCTGCATCAGCCCCAGGATGAGCGCATTTTTGATCGCCAGCGAATAGTCGCGATAGTCGTTGCCGACCGCGATCACAGGCTCGATCCCGCGTTTGCGCATCTGGGTGCCCAGACCCAGACCCAGAGCCGTCATACCGGGCAGGTTGATCTCTTCGGGGTATTTCCAGCGGGCGTCGTATTCGCGAAACCCGGTGGGTTTGATCATCGCGTCGCGCAGAAAGCTCCAGGTGTTCGGGGTCACCTCGGGGATGGGTTTGGTCATACTATCGCTCTTGACTAAATCTGGATGGGATTGGCTTTGGCCAATGCATCAAAGCGCATCAATGTGTCAATCAATTGAGACATTTGATCGAGAGGGATCATGTTTGGCCCGTCAGATGGCGCCGAGTCCGGGTCCTGATGCGTTTCGATGAATACAGCGCCGACACCCAGTGATACTGCGGCACGGGCCATGACCGGAGCAAACTCACGCTGGCCACCAGATGAGCCCCCTTTGCCCCCGGGTTGCTGCACCGAATGGGTCGCGTCCATCACGACAGGGTAGCCCGTTTTTGCCATTTGAGGCAGACCGCGCATATCGGCCACAAGCGTATTGTAACCAAAGGATGTTCCACGTTCGGTCAGCAGGATGTTCTGGTTTCCGGTGCTTTCGATTTTGTCAACGATATTGCCCATTTCCCAAGGGGCAAGAAACTGGCCCTTCTTGACGTTGACGGCTGTACCGGTGTTACCCGCAGCCAGCAGCATGTCGGTCTGGCGGCACAGGAAAGCCGGGATTTGCAGTACATCCACCGCATCGGCGGCGACGGCGCATTGCGCTTCGGTGTGGACGTCGGTCAGAACCGGAATGCCCATCGCCTTGCGGATGTCGTCCAGAACCTTCAGCCCGGCGTCGATCCCCATACCCCTTTTGCCGGACAGGGACGTCCGGTTCGCCTTGTCATACGAGGCCTTGAAGACATACTGCGCACCGGCGGCATCGCAGGCCTCTTTCATTTTTCCGGCGATCATCTGGGCATGATCTGCGGTTTCAAGCTGGCAGGGGCCTGCAATGATCGTCAGAGGCAGATCATTGCCGACCGTGAGATCGGAGATTTTTACATGTTTCATGTGTCTTACGAGGATACCTGTTCACGAAGGACCGACGCGGTAAGCGAGATCATCAGGTAGATACCAGCAAACAACAGGAAAGCCAAAATCGTATTTTCGAACTTGCGCGGATAGGTCGGATCTTCGCTGGCGACCGGGTTCACCGATACCGTCAGATACCGCACTTTGCGGTTGGCCTCGGTCCGCGTGGTTTCCATCTGCTCCATCGCGGTTTGCAGCATCAAATCCCGCGCCACCAGGTCGGCCTGCGCCATCTGAATCCGCACGCTCAACCTTGCCAGCGAGTTTTCGCCCGCTGAGACGTCCAGCATTTCTTCGTTCAGCTCTGCCAGTACGACTTCGAGTCTTTGGATATCAGCGCGCACACCGTCCACCTTGGCCTGGTTCGGGCGCAGGTTGTCCAACAGCGCAGCCAGTTGCAGTTCCTTTTCCTGCAGCTCGATTTCGATTGCGTTGATCCGCGCCCGCAGACCGGCAAGGACGTTCTCGGGGTCCAGTACCGCGCCCTGCAGTTGCAGTTCGATCAGTTCTTCCTGCGCTTTTCTGCGTTCTTCCTGCGCCAGTTCAAACCCGGCCCGGGCATCGCGCATCTGGTCTTCGCGCTTCAGTTCCGTCAGACCGTTGATTGTTTCCTCGGCATAGGAAAGCAGAAGGGTCGACAGCTCGACCGATATTTCCGGGCTTGGGGCCGCAACTTCCATACGAATGATCCCATCACTTGGGTCATACCCGATGGTGATCATCCGCTTGAACAGCTTATAGGTATCCTCAAGGGTCGCGTCCTGAGGCAGGCGCTGGATCGGGTCTATCCACTCCTGCTTGAAGATTTCCGAGAAATTGGTGTCGTCCTCAAGCCGAACCAGCGCGTCTTTTGATTCCAGAAATTCCTGCGTGGCGACCGAATCCTGCGCAGTGGCGTATTGAGTGCCCGCCAGGAACCCGCCAAAGGACGCACCACCCCCATCTGCCTGCAGGATCGAAAAGGCCGAGTCGCTTGCGTACATCGGTGTCGCGACCCGATAGAAATAAACGCCGACAATCGCGGTCGGCAGCAGAACAAACACTGCCAACCGTGCGAACAGCGCAAACAGCTTGCGTCTGCGACGCCGGGCGATGTCCTTTTGAATTTCGCCGATTTCCAGATTGCGCCGCTCTGCGGGGCTTAGTTCGGGTCCGGGCAGGGTTTGCGGTGTTTCCTTGACCGTCTGCGGCAACTGGATGGTGATTTTGTCCTTGGCCTGATCTTCCGCGTCTTTCTTTTCGGCCGCCAGATCCAGCAGATTGGCCCGCTCAAACGGGTCAATGCCCTTTTGGCGCAGCAGGCGCACCGCATCGTAATCCGACGTTGCCGCCAGATCGTTTTTCTGCGCCAGACGCCGGGCTACGCGCAATTGCCGCCCGGTCAGACCTTCGCGTTTGATCGCATCGATATCGGTCGCGGGCTGCGCGTCATTTGCGGCCTCGGACGGTTGCGTTGCCTTTCTGATGCGCGAAATGGCATCGGCCCGTGCGTCCGCCGCGTCTGCGCCCTGACGATTGCGCCGCCAGCGGTATTTCTTAGCCTTGGGTTTGGTAGTCATATAGCTGTCGTGCCTCTTCCAAGGTTTCGAACATGTAAAGCTGACCGTCCAGAAGTACGGCGGCCTGCTGTGCAAACTTCTCAAGAACAGAAGGGCTGTGCGATACGATCACCAAAGTTGTCGTGCGCAACCTTTCTTTCAGGATGTCGCCTGCCTTTCTATTGAACTCTACATCCGTTGTCGCCGGCATCCCTTCGTCAATCAGGTACATGTCGAAGTCCAGCGCCAACATCAGAGCAAAGGTAAAGCGCGCCCGCATACCGGACGAATAGGTTCCAAGCGGTTGGTCGAAATATTCACCCAGACCGCATAGCCACTTGCAGTACGCCTCGATGTAATCGGGGTCCATGCCATAGATTTTCGCGATGTAGCGGGCATTCTCCAACGCAGAGAGCTTCTTGGCCACACCGCCCGAGAACCCCATCGGAAACGAGATCCGGCAGGATTTGCGGATCACGCCTTCGTCTGGTTTTTCCAGCCCGGCCATCATGTTGATCAGGGTCGTCTTGCCGGTGCCGTTGGGGGCCAGAATGCCGATCGAGCGCCCAAGCTCGATCCGGAACGAGACCCGGTCCAGGATCACCTTGCGGCGCGTCCCGGTCCAGAAGGACTTGCTGACATTCTCGAACTCAAGCATTCAAGGCCTGCTGCTCTTGCGTTTGTTGCACCGATCGGGCCGGTGAGGGAACGGAAAATTTACCGCTCCTTATTGGCTACATTATGTCGAAATATGAAACAAATGATCAATGCGCGTGAAAGCGACCATTCGGTACTGTGACTAATGCATCGGTTGGACTGCCGCAACGCGTTGACTATCTTTCACTTCGACCGTCAACCAGTTTGATGCAGGAAAACTTGCGATCCGATGAATTCACTGCAGAAAGAGATTGAAGCCTGCCGTATCTGCGCAGACAGATTTCGGGCCACGCAGACGGCGCATGAACCGCGCCCGGTGGTCTGGTTTCGGAACGGCACGCCGTTGCTGGTCGCGGGGCAGGCGCCGGGTGCGCGGGTTCATGCCTCGGGTCGTCCGTTCACCGACCCGTCGGGTGATCGCCTGCGCGACTGGCTGGGGATTGATGAGGCCGTTTTCTACGACCGCGCCCGCGTGTCGATCGTTCCGATGGCGTTCTGTTTTCCGGGATACAACGCGCGCAAGGCCGATCTGCCGCCACCGCCGATCTGCGGGCGGACATGGCACAATCGGGTGATGGACGAACTGGGGCAAGTGCCGCTGACCGTTCTGGTGGGCGGACATGCGCATAAGTACCACCTTGGCGCGCGCGGTTCGGTGACGGACACGGTACGGGGCTGGCAAGACCATGCGCCGCAGGTCTTTCCCTTGCCTCATCCGTCCTGGCGCAATACGGC
Organism: Ruegeria sp. AM9; assembly: GCF_056540565.1. Classification (NCBI taxonomy): domain Bacteria; kingdom Pseudomonadati; phylum Pseudomonadota; class Alphaproteobacteria; order Rhodobacterales; family Roseobacteraceae; genus Ruegeria; species Ruegeria sp. AM9. The sequence goes on along the minus strand of NZ_JBQFWY010000001.1, from coordinate 770,373 downwards.
ATGGTTGAAGAAAAACCCGTGGTTCGAGGCCGAGCTGCTGCCGGTTCTGCGCGCACGGGTGCAAGAGGTTCTGAATGACTGACACGACCGCCCTTGATGCCGCACACGCCGCGATGGAGGCCAACCCGCAGGACGACGCGGCGCGGCTGCGTTTCTTTGAACGGCTTGCCGACAGCGAGTTGTTCCTGCTTTTGGCTGAAGAAGCGCAGGATGAAAATATCACGCCGGAGCTGTTCGACGTGGCCGATGGCCGGTTCGTTCTGGCCTTCGACCGCGAGGACCGGCTGGCCCGTTTCGCAGAGCGCCCGGTACCCTATGTCGCGCTTTCGGGGCGGGTTTTGTCCGGGATGCTGGCGGGGCAGGGGATCGGTCTGGGGCTGAACCTTGAGGTCGCGCCGTCCTCGATGCTGATCCCGGCCGAGGCGCTGGGCTGGTTGGCCACCACTTTGGAACACGCACCGGAAGAGGTGCAGCAACGCTTGGCCGAGTTCCTGCCTCCGACCGGCCTGCCGGATGACTTGTTGAAAGCGTTGGACGCAAAGCTGGCCACAGCCGCAGGCCTAGCCGAGGCCGCGTTTCTGGTCGGAACCAAATCAGAGGATGGGGGCGCGGGGCATCTGCTGGGCTTTGTCGGCGCGGTTGAGGGGGCTGAGCCTGCACTGGCCAAAGCGGCTTCTGAGGCGCTGACTTTTTCCGGGATTGAGGCTGGGGCGATGGATGTCGGGTTTTTCAGCCCACATGACGCTGCTGCAGCCGCCTTGGCGCGGGTTGGTCTGAAGTTCGATCTGCCGCAGCCCGAACAAAGGGTTGTTCAACACATCACACCGGGCAGTGACCCGGATAAGCCGCCAGTGCTGAAATAAGCAGACCCCGCGAACCGTCAGGTCGCGGGGCCATGCGTTGCTATTCCGCTGCAGCTTCCAACTTGTCCTGCGTGCGGGTTTCAAAGTCGCTGGCGTCGTGGCGCTCGTGCAGCTGCGTATGCGGCTCACCAAACGCGCGGTTGACCATGCGGCCGCGCTGAACGGCAGGGCGCGCATCGACGGCCTTGGCCCAACGCATCACGTTTTTATAGGATTCGACATCCAGGAACTCGGCCGCGCTGTAGAGACGCCCCAGAACCAACTGACCGTACCAGGGCCAGATTGCCATGTCGGCGATGGTATAGTCTTCGCCTGCGACATAGGTGCTCTCGGCCAGTTGACGGTCCAGAACGTCCAGCTGGCGCTTGGCCTCCATGGCGAAACGGTTGATCGGGTATTCCCATTTCTCGGGCGCGTAGGCGTAGAAATGACCGAACCCGCCGCCCAGATACGGCGCGCTGCCCATCTGCCAAAAGACCCAGTTCATCACCTCGGTACGCTCGGGGCCGGATTGCGGTAGGAAGGCGTCGAACTTCTCGGCCAAATGGAACAGGATCGAGGCGCTTTCGAACACGCGCACAGGCGCGCCGCCCGAGCGATCCCAAAGCGCGGGGATTTTCGAGTTCGGGTTCGCCTCGACAAAGCCCGAGCCGAACTGGTCACCGTCGCCGATATTGATCAGCCAGGCATTATACTCGGCGCCTTCGTGACCCAGCGCCAGCAGTTCCTCGAGCATCACGGTGACTTTGACGCCATTGGGGGTCGCCAAGGAGTAGAGCTGCAGGGGATGGCGCCCGACCGGCAGGTCCTTGTCGTGGGTGGCACCGGCGATGGGGCGGTTGATATTGGCAAACTGGCCGCCGCTTTCGCTGTCCCAGGTCCAGACTTTGGGGGGCGTATATGGGGATTGCTCGGTCATCTGTTGTCTTTCTCAGCAAAGTTCGGGTGAATTGTCCGTCCGCCACAACAGCTAATGTTGCAAAGCCCCGAGTCCAACCCCGGATGTCAAAGAGGTTTTGTAACAAACGGGGTCGAACCTCTCACGTTTCTTCATCCGACCTCACAGCGGCGCGAGCGGGACTGCCCATCGGGGCGAAAATACCTATTCTTTCAGCAACGCCAAACCCAAAGGACAAAAGGATTGACCATATGAAACGCTTTGCCCTGACTCTTGTGACTGCTCTGACCCTTGCCGTTCCCGCTTTTGCCGGGGATCAGTATGTGGACGGCACTGGGTTTGCCGTGTCGGGTTATGACGTGGTTGCCTACCGCAATCTGGATCAGGCACCGGTCGGCCAGTCCCAGCCCGAGGCGGTGCGGGGTCATGCGGATATCACGGCGGACTATAACGGCGCGACCTGGGCGTTCTCGACCGAAGAAAACCGCGACAAGTTCCTTGAAAACCCGGCTTACTACGCCCCTGCCTATGACGGGCACTGCGCCTACGGTGTGTCGCGGGGCGGCAAGGTTCCGGCGAACCCGAACCTGTGGCGCATCGTTGACGACAAGCTGTATCTGAACATCACCGATGTTGTTGTTGGTTTCTTCGAAGAGGATATCCCCGGCAACATCAATCTGGCCGAAGGTAACTGGCCGGGAATCGAGGCTGATGCCGCATCGACCAGCGTGATCCCCAAATTTACCTCGGAAGGCCCGGTCGCGAACTAAACCGCTACGCGGCAAGAACAAACCCGGCTCTTACCAGGCCGGGTTTTTTCACTGTCAGCCCGCCAGCCAGAAATCGTCGCGCATCTGCTGATCTGCGTCGAACTTGATGCGTACGCTTTTGGCGCCGGGGAATTTGCGAGCCGTGATCGTTTCCGGGATCATAACCTCGCCTGCACCGGTATCCTTGGATTGAAAGCTCAGCACTTCGGTTTCCATTCGTCGGGCCGAAGCCAGGAACGAGGTCGGCAGCGCCACACGGTTCGATCCTTCCTGAACCGGGGTCGGAACGAAATAGGTCAGGTGGCGGCCATAGAACCCAACCGCATCGGGGACATGGTCCGCATCGGAATTGCCCTGAGAATCCGGGTTTGGTCCGTCACCGTCCGGGCTGTGCGCCAGTGCGGTGTTCAGCAACATGCGGCAGGCGTCGATATCGGTGGTTTCCAGTTCGATCACACGTTTGCGCAGCTTCGGTCGTCGGGGCGTGCCGGCAGTTTTCCCTTTGGTGGTCAGACCCTCGCGGCGCAAAAAGTCGTATGCCTCTTTGGCACGGGCGAAATGGGTACAGTCGCCGTTTCTGTGATCGGGGTGAGCATGAAATGCAATGTGGCGCCAGGCATCCCGAATATCGTCGGACCTTGCTGTCTGGTCTAATCCCAGAGCCGCCAGCGCGTCAGCGCGTGCATTTATCTTTTCGACAGGCTCCATTCCCAAATCAACTCATTAAACAAACACAACAACCTCAGTTTGAAGAGGCGCGGGGTTTTGTCAAATTTTAGCGGAAATTTATTGCATATCAGGGGACAGTTGACCCAAGGGAAGATTATTGTCCACGCATATGCTGTAGCCACCAAAACACGCGTCAAACAAACGAAAAAGCCCGGAGCCTTTGCAGGCTTCGGGCGAAAGTGACCAACGGGAAGGTTCAGGCGACGTTCTGCAGCTCGGCCCGCGGTGTGATGCCCAGTGCAAAGCACACATCGCGGGTCAGTTCGGGCCGGTTCAGCGTGTAGAAATGCAGCTTGTCCACGCCGCCCTCAATCAGGTCGGAACACAGTTCGGTGCACAGAGCGGTGGCCAGCAGATCCTCCCGATCATCGCGAATCGCCTTTTCAAAGGCGTGTTCGATCCAGTCAGGGATATGTGTCCCGCAGCGGCGGGCGAATTTGCGGGCGCCTTTCCAGTTCTCGATCGGCAGGATGCCGGGCACGATGGGCTTGTCGATACCGGCCTTTTCACAAGCATCGCGGAAGCGGAAAAACGTTTCGGCCTCAAAGAAGAACTGGGTCAGCGCTTCGTCCGCGCCGGCGTCCAGCTTGGCCTTGAGCCAGTCCACATCCGCCGAGAAATCCTGTGCTTCTGGGTGCTTGTCGGGATAAGCGCCGACGCGGATGCTGAACATTTCGGTTTCGGACAAGGCTTCGATCAGTTCGACTGAATTGGCAAACCCGTCGGGGTGGGGCGTGAAGCGGTCGTGACCTTTGGGCGGGTCGCCACGCAAGGCGACGATGTTTTCAACCCCGGCACGTGCGAAAGTGTCGGCGATTTCCAGCGTTTCCTGACGCGAGGCATCAACGCAGGTCAGATGCGCGGCGACCGGCAGGCCGGACGATTTGTGCAGCGTCGTCACCGCATCGCGCGTCAACTCGCGCGTGGTGCCGCCAGCGCCATAGGTGACCGAGACAAAGCGTGGCTCAAGCGGTGCCAAGGTTTGAACCGTATCCCAAAGGCGGAACGACGCCTCGAGCGTTTGCGGCGGGAAGAACTCGAATGAAATCTCAGGTGTCGTCATATCTGCCTCACAGGTCCAATCTGAGCCCCTTGTGCCAGTTCCCGCATTGTGAGACAAACTCATATTACTCAAGAACAACATGAGTCTCATTTCAATGCACATCGAATTCCGGCACCTGCGTACGATCAAGGCCATCCATGAATGCGGCGGGCTGGCCCGTGCGGCGGACCAGCTGAACATCACGCAGTCGGCCTTAAGCCATCAGATCAAGGGTTTGGAGGATCAGGCCGGGGTCGAACTGTTCCTGCGCCGGTCCAAGCCGATGAAGCTGTCGGCAGCAGGGCTGCGCCTGTTGCGGCTGGCGGAACAGATCCTGCCGCAGGTCGAGGCGACGCAACAGGAGTTTTCATCCCTGCGTGACGGGCGCACGGGCCGGATGCATATCGCCATCGAATGCCATGCCTGTTTCGAGTGGCTGTTCCCGGTGTTGGAATCGTTCCGCAAATCCTGGGGCGATGTGGATGTCGATATTCGTCCGGGTCTGGCGTTCGACGCCTTGCCCGCGTTGCAGAAGGAAGAGGTCGATCTGGTTGTCTCATCCGACCCCGAAGACCTGCCGGGCGTCGAGTTCATCGAGCTGTTCGACTATGACGCGGTTTTCGTGGCGGCGTCGTCACACCCGCTGGCGCAGAAGGATTACATCGAGGCCGAGGATTTCCGGGGGCAGACCCTGATTACTTATCCGGTCGAACGTACACGTCTGGACATCTTCAGCCAGTTGCTGATCCCTGCGCGGGTCGAACCGGCTGTGATCCGACAGGTCGAACTGACCGCTGTGATCCTTCTGTTGGTGGCGTCGAACCGCGGTGTGTCTGTGTTGCCCGATTGGGTCGTGCGTGAGGTGAAGTATAACTCGGACTACGTCACCCGCCCGCTGACCAAGGATGGGATCACCCGCAGGCTTTACGCTGCGGTCCGCACCGAAGACCTGGAAAAACCCTATGTGCAGGAACTGATCGAACTGGCCGGAACCGAGGCGCGCAAGCTGCAGTCACAATAAGCGCGAAACGCGGGTCTGTTATGCGCATCATTCCTCTTGGCAAGGGCGCGTTGCCCCAGTATACGCGCGGTTTGACCGGACAGGAGCCTTTGGACAATGGTTGGCAGTGCAAACCTCAACATCATGATCAAGGCCGCGCGCAAAGCGGGGCGTTCATTGGTCAAGGATTTTCGTGAAGTCGAGAACCTTCAGGTGTCGATGAAAGGCGCGGGCGACTTTGTCTCCAAGGCCGATATTGCAGCCGAGGAGATCCTGAAAGAGGAGCTGCTGGGCGCGCGTCCGACCTATGGCTGGTTGGCCGAAGAGGGCGGCACCATCGCCGGCGAGGACCCGACCCGCCGCTGGATCGTGGACCCGCTGGACGGTACCACCAACTTCCTGCACGGCCTGCCGCACTGGGCAATCTCGATCGCGCTGGAGCACAAGGGCAAGATCGTCGCCGGTGTTATCTATGACGCCGCCAAGGACGAGATGTTCTTTGCCGAAAAGGGTGAAGGCGCGTGGATGAACGATACCCGCATCCGTGTCTCGGGCCGTCACCGCATGATCGAGTCGATCTTTTCGACCGGGCTGCCCTTTGGTGGCCGTTCTGATCTGCCTGCAACGCTGCAGGATTTGGCCCGTCTGATGCCTGCCTGCGCTGGCGTGCGCCGCTGGGGCGCAGCAGCGCTGGACATGGCTTATGTGGCTGCTGGCCGCTACGAAGGGTTCTGGGAACGTCGTTTGAACGCCTGGGATGTGGCTGCCGGGATTATCATCGTGAAAGAGGCGGGTGGCTTTGTGCAGGCCCTGAATCCCGAAGGCAGCGTGCTGGAGGATGGTGAGGTGATCTGTTCGAACGAACCGATCTTTGACCAGTTTGCCAAGGTGATCCGGGGCTAATCACCTGATATACCGATTAAGCAAGCGCGCCCCGTTCGAGGCGCGCTTTTTCGTTTTACAGGACCGCGCGTTCAGCCAGGCCGGCCTCGTCCGCGAGTTTCGCGGCGACAGATGCCACGGCGAGGTCTTGCAGGCCAACGCCCGTTCCGTCGAAGAGGGTGATTTCTTCGTCTGATCTCCGCCCCGGATGGTCGCGGTTGATGACGGCGCCGATGGGGGTGATCTGATCTTCGGTCAACCTCCCGTCAGCAACCGCGTGCTGCGCCTCGCCGAGAGAGATGGACTGGGCGACCTCGTCGGTGAAGACAGTCGCGTGGGCCACCAGTGCCGCCTCGACCTCTTGCTTGCCCTTGGTGTCGGTACCCATGCAGGCCAGATGGGTGCCGGGTCTGATCCAATCCCTCATCAGCAGCGGTTCGAAGGCTGAGGTGATGGTGATGATAACGTCCGCCTGTGCGCCCAGTTCCTCCTGTGTGACGGCCTCGAAGTCCAGGCCCAGCTCGGCCGCGACCGCGCCCAGACGGGGCAGCATCTCGGGGTGGGGGTTCCAGGCTACCACCTTCTCGAAGTCGCGCTGCTCGGCAGCGGCGCGCAGCTGGAAAGTGGATTGATGACCCGCGCCGACCATGCCCAGCACCTTGGCGTCCTTGCGCGCCAGATGGGCGATCGACACCGCCGAGGACGCAGCCGTGCGCACGGCGGTCAGGTAGTTGCCGCCGACAAGCGCCGACAGCCGCCCGGTATCGGGGTCGAACAGAAAAACGGTGGATTGGTGATTGGTCAGCCCTTTCTCTGTGTTCCCCGGCCAGTAGCCGCCGGACTTGACGCCCAGCACCTGACCCGCGCGGTCAAAGCCGGACTTGAAGCCGTAAAGCGCATCAGCATAGCCAATGGCTTCGCGGATGACCGGGAAGTTATAGGCGTCGCCGCGCGCCATGGCGGCAAAGACGTCCTGTACCGCGTCGAATGCTTCGGCACGGCCGACCAGTTTCTGGCACAGCTCCTCTCCGACGATCAGCAAAGGTTTGTCCGTCATATCTTTCATGATCCTTTCCCCCGCTCAGAACGCCTTGCCGCGCGCGGAGACGGGCCAGAGAGTTTCAACCTTGCCGTTGCGCACGCCTACATACCAGTCATGCACATTGGCGGTCGGGTCACAGTGGCCGGGCACCAGATGCAGCTTGTCATTGACCTTGAGAGCGCCATCCGGGTCGGCCACGACGCCATGCTAATCCGAACATTTGACGTATTCCACATCCGTGCGGCCAAAGACCACTGGCAAGCCGCTGTCTACGGATTGGGCCTTGAGACCTGCGTCTACAATGGCCTTGTCGGCTTTAGCGTGACTCATGACGCTGGTGAGGATGAAAAAGGCGTTCTCCCATTCCCCCCGGTCGATACGGTTGCCGTTTTCATCAAGGATGCGGCCATAATCGGCATCCATGAAGGCGTAAGAGCCGCATTGCAGTTCGTTATACACGCCCGAGGTGCTCTCGAAGTAATAAGACCCGGTGCCGCCACCGCCGACAATATCACAGACCAGCCCTTCAGCCTTCAAACCGTCCACAGCGTCTTTCACCTGCGCCACAGCGATGTCGATCTTGGCCTTTCGATCCTCGTACAGGTCCATGTGCTGCATCGCGCCCTGATAGGCCTGGATGCCCGCAAACTTCAGCCCCGGAGCCGCGTCGATGGCCTTGGAGATGGCGATCACTTCGGGGGTGGTGGTCACGCCGCAGCGGCCCGCACCACAATCGATTTCGACCAGACATTCGATCTGGGTGCCGTGGCGTTGTGCGGTCTCGGACAGATCGGCCACATTGTCGATGTCATCGACACAGCAGATCGTCCGTGCGCCCAGCTTGGGCATGCGCGCCAGCCGGTCTATCTTGGCGGGATCGCGCACCTGATTGGATACAAGCACATCCTTGATGCCGCCACGCGCAAAGACCTCGGCCTCAGAGACTTTCTGGCAGCAGATGCCGCATGCTCCACCCAGTTCGACCTGCAGCTTGGCCACATCGACGGATTTGTGCATCTTGCCATGCACCCGGTGGCGCATGCCGTGGGCCTTGGCGTAATCGCCCATCTTCTTGATGTTGCGCTCCAGCGCATCCAGATCCAGCACCAGAGCCGGTGTCTGTATCTCGGACGCGTCCATGCCGATGGCGGCGGGGATGTCGAAGCCGACCTCAAGTTGGTTGATGTTTGCGGGCTTGTTCATGTTTTCCTCCTCAACCCAAAGTCCAGGGCAGTTTGTCCAGATCCAAATTGCCGCCGGTGATGATCACGCCGACGCGCTTTCCACTGAACACCTCGGGGTGCTTCAGGATCGTCGCCAGCGGCACCGCGCTGCTGGGTTCCATCACGATGCGCAGGTGCTTCCAGATGGTCTTCATCGCGGCGATGATCTCGTCTTCGCCGGCGGTGTGGATGTCGGTCACGAAGTTCGAGACAAAGTGCCAGGTGTTCTCTTTCAGCGGCACTTTCAGCCCGTCGGCGATGGTGACCGGCGCGTCATCGGCGATGATATGACCGGCCTTGAAGCTGCGATAGGCATCGTCGGCCTGTTCCGGTTCGGCGGCATGGATCTGCACCTCGGGCGCCAGATTCGACAGGGTCAGGCAGGTGCCCGAGATCATGCCGCCGCCGCCGATAGGGGCGACCACCGCGTCCAACCCGCTGGTCTGTTCCAACAGTTCCGCCGAGCAAGTCGCTTGCCCCGCGATCACGCGCGGGTCGTTATAGGGATGCACGAACTCGCCGCCCGTGCTTTCCTGCACCTCGGCAAAAACCGCCTCGCGCGAGGTGGTCGAGGGCTCGCATTCTGTGATGATCCCGCCATAGCGGCGCACCGCGTCCTTTTTGGCTTGTGGCGCCGTGCGCGGCATCACCACGTTGCAGGGAATGCCCCGGCGACCGGCGGCATACGACAGGCTCAGCGCGTGGTTGCCAGAAGAATGAGTGCAGACCCCGCGCTCGGCGGCCTCGTCATTCAGGCCGAAGACCGCGTTGCAGGCGCCGCGCACCTTGAAAGCTCCGGCCTCCTGAAAGTTCTCGCATTTGAAGAAAAGCTGCGCGCCGGTCAGATCATCCAGATAATCCGACCGCAGCACCGGGGTACGGTTGATATGCGGTTTGATCCGCTCATGCGCCTCGTGCATGTCGGCAAGGGTCAGGCAATCGGCTGTGATCATGTCGTCAAGCATATTGACCCCCTTACGCCGCGGATTGCATCGGGTTGGCGTGGCCTGCGCGAAAGAACTCCTGCGCCGCCGCGACACCGCTGCCCAGCTCGATCGGGTAATCCAAATCGGCCATTGCCATTTCGATCGTGGCGAGGCCGGACAGCACCATCACATCCGTCAGGCTGCCCAGATGGCCGATGCGGAAGGCCTTGCCGTTCATCTCACCCAGCCCGATGCCAAAGCTGACGCCATAGGCGTTGAAGGCATGATCGGTCAGGGCATTGCTGTCGAAGCCCTCGGGCACATAGATCGCGCTGACCGTGTCCGAGTAGAGATCGGGCGACTGTGCCACCAGATCCAGCCCCCAGGCGGCGGTGGCCTTACGCACGCCTTCGGCCAGCCGGAAATGGCGGGCATAAACATCGTCCAGCCCTTCCTCGAACAGCATCTTCAGGGCTTCGCGCATCCCGTAGATCAGTTGCAGCGGCGGGGTATAGGGAAAGCCGCCCGAGGCGTTGGCATCCGTCATGTCGCGGAAGTCGAAGAAAGTGCGCGGCAGTTTGGCCGCCTCCATCGCCGCCAGCGCCTTGGGACTGACGCACAGGATCGCCATGCCGGTCGCCAGCATGAAGCCCTTTTGCGAACCCGACACGGCGATATCAACGCCCCAGGCATCGAACTCAAACGGCATCGAGGCCAGAGAGCTGACGCAATCCACGAACAGCATCGCCCGGTGGGCGCTGGCATCCATAGCTTTGCGCACCGCCGCAATGTCTGAGCGCACCCCGGTGGCGGTCTCGTTATGTGTCACCAGAACCGCCTTGATCTCGTGGTTTTTGTCAGCGTCCAACGCTTCGGCGAACTTGTCCGCCGGTGCTCCGCTGCCCCACGGGCATTCGATGATACGCACGTCCAGCCCATGCCGCTGACACAGGTCGATCCAGCGATGGCTGAACATGCCATAGCGGGCCACCAGAACCGCATCACCGGGGCTGAGCGTATTGGTCACTGCCGCTTCCCACCCGCCGGTTCCACTGGCGGGAAAGGTGATCACCTGACCCGATGCTGTCCCGAACACCTTTTTGGACTCGTCGAGTACCGGGGCAAAAGTCTCGACAAAATCCGGCGCGCGGTGGTCCTGTGTCTGAACCTGCATCGCCAGTCGCAGGCGATCCGGGATGTTTGTCGGGCCGGGTATGAAAACGGGGTTCTGAGTGGACATCACTAAATTCCTCCAAGATGGAAATCAGTGTCGGGGAAACTGCCCGCGCGTGCAATTTTCTTGAAAAATATTTTCATTTTTGCAATTAAATTGATAAGCACATGAATTAGATGGCTTTTCCGTTTTTCAATTTCCGAGGTTGAAAATGGAGATTTCGAAAAAAACGTTGAGAGCAGAGGAGAGCGCCCAAGATGGAGACTCAGAAAAGGCAGCGCGGTCGGCCGAAATCGCTGTTCAAGGAAAGCTCGGCCGGGACCATGCAGTCACTGGATCGGGCGCTTGGCGTTCTGACCACCGTGGCGCGGATGGAACGCGCCGCGCTCAGCGATCTGGCGCGCGAAGTGGGCGTGCCGACGGCGACCACGCACCGAATTCTGGCCACCTTGCAGAAGCACGGGTTCGCCACCTTCGATGACGAGCGGCAGGAATGGATGATCGGGATCGAGGCCTACCGGACCGGAGCCTCTTTCCTGCGTCGTAACAGTGTGATTGAGATCGGTCGTCCGATCCTGCGGCGTCTGATGCAGGAGAGTGGCGAGACCGCCAATCTGGCGGTGCCGGATGGCGCCGAGGTGGTTTTTGTCGGTCAGGTCGAAACGCTGAACCCGATCCGGGCCTTCTTTCCGCCCGGTGCGCGCACGCCGATGTATGCGTCGGGCACGGGCAAGGCGATACTGGCTGCGATGAACCCGGATGCGGCCAGCAAAGCCCTCGGTTCTGTCGATCCGGAACGTTTTACGGACCACACGCTGACGCCCGGATCGGACCTGATGGCGGATTTGGACAAGACCCGCGCCCGGGGGTGGTCGTATGACCACGAGGAACGGTACGAAGGCATGTCCTGCATAGGCGCCGCCATCTACAACGACCGCGCCGAACCTTGTGCGGGGGTTTCCGTCTCGGGGCCGTCTGTCCGTTTCCACGCGCACAGGGCACCGGAGCTTGGTGCTCTGGTCAGAGATGCCGCGCAGGAAATCACGCGCCTCAGTGGCGGTCGGATGCCGGATCAGACTGAGGGTTGACCTCTATTTGCGCGGGACGCGTGGAATGCGGGATTGCGACAGCTTGTATTTGTGCTCGGGATGGGGCGGATGGCCGTGGGTGCGGTTCCAATATGCTGTCCCGCCGCGTTTCAGCCAAAGCGGGATGCACAGGATCAGGCCGACAAGGAACCCGCCCGTATGCGCCCAATAGGCAACGCCGCCTTCGTCCGGGTTGCTGGCGAGGCTGCCCATGAACTGAAGGCCCAGCCAGATGCCCAGCATGATGAAGGCCGGAATCGTGAAGACCCGAAAATAGACGATCAGGATCAGCAGGACATCCACACGGGCCTTGGGGAACAGCAGAAGGTAGCCCCCCATGACCCCGGCGATTGCACCGGATGCACCGATGGTCGGCACAACCGAGTCCGGGGCCGTGACGACATGAATCAGGCCCGCGCCCACGCCGGCGACCAGATAGAACAGCAGGAAGGGCAGGTGACCCATCTCGTCTTCGAGGTTGTCCCCGAAGATCCACAGAAACAGCATGTTGCCCGCCAGATGCATCCAGCCGCCGTGCAGGAACATCGAGGTTACAAGCGTTTCCAGCGCAAACCCGTCGGTGATCCGCGTCGGGATGACCGCGTAGTCGAAATAGAACCGGTTCATGAGCTGATCGTTGCTCATGATCCCCACATAGCTGAGGAAAATCAGGATATTGGCCGCCATCAGAAGGTAGACGACATATGGCGTGCGCCCCGAAGGGTTATGGTCGCGGATCGGAAACATGTGGCGACGCTGGGCTTTTCCCGGCCCAGCGTCAAGGTCCGGTTACGCCGCACCTCCCAACAACGCCGCGTTGCCGCCCGCAGCGGTGGTGTCGACGCAGACGTGACGCTCGCCCAACACGCGCGCGCGGTCTGGCTGGCCGGGGATCAGCGGCAGAATCGGGCCATCGCGGCGGGCCAGGTGGCGTTCGATCTCGCGTGCGGTGTCATCGTTCCCCCACCAGAGCACGCCCGAGAATCCGGCAGCATTTTCCAGCCGGTGCAGGTCAACCATTCCGGTTGCGCGGATCGCCGTGCCACCTAGAGCTTTGACAGCCTCGGCCTGTGCTTGCGCCGCCTCCGCCCCCGGCCCCATGCACAGCAGGGGCGCACGAGGGGTTTCGCTCAGCCGGTTGGATTCTCCGGTCGGGCCGGGCAGGGATTGGGTGCGGGTGGCGGCGGGCCGGCCCTGCGGGGCGGGCAGGTCACCCATGGTGGTTTCCCATTCGGCCTTGCTGGTCTGACGATCCGGCGCGCAGAAACGTGCCATATAGTTCGACCCGCCCGCTTTGGGTCCGGTGCCCGACAAACCTTCGCCGCCAAAGGGCTGAGAGCCGACGATGGCTCCGATCTGGTTGCGGTTGACGTAGATGTTGCCCGCATGGATGGCCTCGGTGATGTGCTGCACGCGGTCGTCGATACGGGTGTGCAGGCCAAAGGTCAGCCCATAGCCGGTGGCGTTGATATCGGCGATGACCTGATCAATCTCGGATGCTTTGAAGCGGGCCACATGCAGCACGGGGCCAAAGACCTCGCGTTCCAGCGCCGCAATGCCTGGCAGTTCGATCAGGGTGGGGGCAATGAAGGTGCCCTCGGGCGGTGTGGCCAGTTCCTTCAGAACCCGCCCCTCGCTGCGCGCCTGCGCGACGTGATCCGCAATGCCCTGCCACGCGTCCTGATCAATCACCGGGCCGCAATCGGTGGTCAGCATCCATGGGTCCCCGACCTGCAACGCCTCCATCGCGCCGGTCAGCATGGTCAGCAGATCGTCGGCAATATCTTCCTGCACGTATAGGCAGCGCAGGGCAGAACACCGCTGCCCCGCCGACTGAAACGCGCTTTCGATAATGGATTGAACGGCCTGTTCGGGCAGAGCGGTGCTGTCCACGATCATCGCATTCAGCCCGCCGGTTTCCGCGATCAGGGGCGTGCCCGGCCGCAGGTTGTCTGCCATGGCTGCACGGATTTTCAACGCTGTCGCGGTCGAGCCGGTGAACGCCACCCCCGACACGCGCGGGTCCGAGGTCAGCGCGGCCCCAACGGATGGACCGCCCGGTAGCAATTGCAGCACGTCGCGGGGTACGCCAGCCTCGTGCAGCAATTGCACGGCCCGATGCGCGATCAGAGGGGTCTGTGGCGCGGGCTTGGCCAGAACGGCGTTGCCGGTGGCCAGGGCCGCGGAAATCTGGCCGGTGAAGATTGCCAGCGGAAAGTTCCACGGGCTGATGCAGGTGAATGTCCCCGCAGGTTCCGCCTGCGGGATGTTGGCCGCATAGTAGCGCAGGAAATCCACCGCCTCGCGCAGCTCGGCCACTGCGTCGGGTATGGACTTGCCAGCCTCGCGGGCCAACAGGGCGAACAGTTCGCCAAAATGCACTTCATACAAATCAGCGGCGGCGTTCAGGATGCGTGCCCGATCTTCAGCGTTTGCCTGCCACGGGCAGGCCGAGGCCAAGGCCAGTTCCACATCCCGCGCGCTTGCTGGGGCAACCAAACCGGGCCGGTCTTGTGGTTGGGCGGGGTTGATGACGGGCTGATCCTCATCCGGCTGTGCCTCTTCGGACAACAGCGGTTGCGCATACCAGTGATGGGCGCGGAATGCGTCCCGGGCCGCGTCGATCTGGTCGAGCGTCGGCGTGTGCTGCAGATCGAATCCTTTCGAATTCGGACGCTCCGGCTGAAACAGCTCGGGGCCGGTTGGCAGAGGGGATTTCGGCTCGTGAATGGTGGCGAAGGGGTCAGCGGCCACCTCTTCCGGTGGCACGGCTTCATCCACGATCTGGTTCACGAACGAGGAGTTCGCGCCGTTTTCCAGCAGGCGCCGTACGAGATAGGCCAGAAGGTCCCGGTGTGCGCCCACCGGTGCGTAAATCCGGCAGCGCGTCTTGCTTTGATCCTTGACGATCTGGTGCAGGGTTTCGCCCATGCCGTGCAGGCGTTGGAATTCGAACGGCTGATCCTCGGCCATATGCAGGATCGCACTGACCGTATGGGCGTTGTGGGTGGCGAATTGCGGGTAAATCCGGTCGGTCATGCCGAGCAGTTTGCGGGCATTGGCGATGTACGAAATATCGGTTGCCGCCTTGCGGGTGAACACGGGAAAGCCATCGACGCCCTCGACCTGCGCGCGCTTGATTTCGGTATCCCAATAGGCCCCCTTGACCAGCCGCACCATCAGCTTCCGATCGTGGCGTTCGGCCATCTCATAGAGCGTATCCAGCACGATCCCGGCGCGCGGGCCGTAAGCCTGCACCACGATCCCGAACCCGTCCCACCCGGCCAGAGCGGGCTCGGCCATCACTTCTTCGATCACCTGCAGGGACAGCGACAGACGGTCGGCTTCTTCGGCGTCCACGTTCAGCCCCATTCCGGCGGCCTTGGCCAGCAGGCACAGGGCGCGCAAGCGGGGCGTAAGTTCCTCCATCACCCGCTGTTCCTGCGCGATTTCATAGCGCGGATGAAGCGCCGACAATTTCACGGAAATTCCGGGATTCGCGCGGATGTCGTCATGAGGGCAGGCGTCCGCAATGGCTGCAATGGCGCGGGAATAGGACAGGTGATAGCGCGCGGCATCGGCTTCGGTTCGGGCGGCCTCACCCAGCATATCGTAGGAATAGGTGTAGCCCTTGTCCTCCATCCCGCGGGCGCGGTCCATGGCGGATTGGATGGTTTCGCCCAGAACGAATTGCCGCCCCATCTCTTTCATAGCGCGGCCCACGGCGGTGCGGATCACCGGTTCACCCAGACGTTTGATCGCGCCACGCAGGGCGCTGACCGGAGAGGTTTTGCCCTCGTCCAGAACCTTGCCCGTCAGCATCAGCGCCCAGGTCGACGCATTGACCAGCGACGAGGACGACTGGCCCAGATGTTTGCCCCAATCGGACGGTGCGATCTTGTCCTCGATCAGTGCGTCGATGGTTTCGGCGTCGGGCACCCGCAACAGCGCCTCGGCCAGACACATCAGCGCGACGCCTTCGTCGGTGGACAGGCCGTATTCGGCAAGGAAGACTTCCATCATGCCGGGCGAGGTGCTGGACCGGATGTCGCGCACCAACTGGGCCGCAGCGGCACAGATCGCGGCGCGGTCGGGTTCGCTCAGCTTTGCCTGTGCGATCAGGGTATCCAGTATTTCGGACTGATCGGCATAGGTCTGGCCGTCAATATGGGTGCGCAGGCTGTGTGTCATGTATCCTCCGGGCTTTTGGAGAGTATAACGTCGATTTTTCGGGACAATCGCCTTAATTTGTGATTTCAGAGGGCAAATGATCTGAATTCCAGAGGAGTTGCGATGCAAACGAACCGCCTTGATCTGGACCGGTTTGACCGGTCGATCCTGACGATTCTGGCCGAGGACGGGCGTATCTCGGTCGCTGATCTGGCGCGGCGCATCGGGCTGTCAAAGTCCCCGACGCAAGCCCGTGTGAAAAGGCTTGAGGCCGAAGGGATCATCACCGGATACCGCGCCCTGCTGGATCCGATCCGCCTTGGGCTGGATCATGTCGCCTTTGTCGAGGTGCGTCTGACCGACACCCGTGAGAAGGCCCTGGCCGAGTTCAACGCGGCAGTCCGCAAGGTGGCCGAGATCGAACAAGCCCATATGATCGCGTCGAATTTCGACTATCTGCTGAAAATCCGTACGGGCTCGATGTCGGAATACCGCGCGGTTCTGGCCGAGAAAATCTCGTCCCTGCCGCATGTGGCGAATACCTCGACCTTCGTTGCGATGGAGGCGGTGAAAGAGACCGGCGTTTCCGGGGCCATCGAAGGGATGGGTTGACGAACGGTCCGGTGGCCTCACCATTGGATCATGAACCAGATCTCTGTTGCTTGCCTCGTACTATTCACGTCCACGGCCGTTCAGGCGGCGGACTGCCCCGTTGCGCCGGATCACAGCGCCGATGTCAGCGGGGTGATTGCGCAAATCCAGCAGGCCGAGACCGAACAGGCCGCCCGTGCCTTGTCAGGCCAGTTGTGGGAGTTCTGGACAGACGCGCCGGACCAAAGCGCGCAAGCCACGCTGGATCGGGGAATGGCGCGTCTCAGGGCCTCGGATTTGTTGGGTGCGATTGAGGAGTTTGACAAGTTGATCGCTTACTGCCCGTCTTACGCCGAAGGGTACAACCAGCGCGCCTTTGCGTTTTATCTTGGGCAGGATTTCGAAGCCGCCTTGCCCGATCTGGACAGGGCGATAGAGCTGTCGCCAAACCATGTGGCCGCGATCAGCGGGCGCGCATTGACGTTGTTGGGATTGCAAAGATTGGATGAGGCGCGGGAGGCTTTAAACCACGCGCTGGACCTGAACCCTTGGCTTTCGGAACGCCATCTATTGGCTCCGGGAGGGCCACTGGAGCCGCCGGGTCAGGATATCTGACGGAAAGCGCCCCCCGCACCGGCAAGACCGGGGGGCTTATGACTTAACCAATCAGCCCGTTGTCGGCGCGCTTGATCGTAATCACCGAAGACCGTGGCGTTCCGCCATCAGGCCAGTTTCTGCCCGGATGCTGAATGCCGACAAACATGGTGCGCAGGTCGCTGGACCAGGCCAGACCGGTGACCTCACAGCCGTTTGGGCCGGTCATGAAGCGTGCTATTTCACCAGTAGCCGGGTCACCAACCAACATCTGGTTGTTGCCGTGACCTGCGAAATCTTCCTCGTTGTTGTCATTGCCGTCGGTTTGGATCCAGATCAGACCGGTCGAGTCGATGACCATGCCGTCGGGCGAGTTGAACAGGTTACCCGCGTTCACATTCGGCGAACCTGCATAAGCGTCCGTATGCACGGTCGGGTTCCCGGCCATGACATACAAATCCCAGTCGAAGGCTTCGGCTGCGTGATCGTCATTGGCCGGACGCCAGCGCACGATCTGGCCGTATTTGTTGGCCTCGCGCGGGTTTGGTCCGTTGACCGAAGTATCGTCACCACCGGCATTCGGCTTGACGCCGCGGTTCTTGTTGTTGGTCAGGCAGCAATAGGCCTCGACCGCGACCGGGCTGGAGGCAACCCATTCCGGACGATCCATGGTGGTGCCGCCCGCCTTGGACGCCGCCATACGGGTGAAGATGCAGATTTCGGCCTTGTCCATGCCGGTGGTTTCCGGCGTCAGCGGCAGCCATTCACCGGTTGTGTCCTCGTTGAACTTGGCCACAAAAAGCGTGCCGTCATTCAACAGGCTCTCGGTCTCGCCGCCCGGCTGATAGGTGCCGTCCGAAACGAACTTGTACAGGTACTCGCCCCGCTCATCATCGCCCATATAGACGACCACGCGACCATCGGCGGCCAGCGCCACCTCGGCGTTTTCGTGCTTGAAGCGGCCCAGGCCGGTGTGCTTGACCGGTGTGCTGTCGGGCTTGGTCGGGTCGATTTCCACAATCCAACCGGCGCGGTGCGGCTCGTTCGGGTTTTTCGAGGTGTCGAACCGCGGGTCGAAGAATTCGTATCCGTTCCAGCTTGCGGTCGAGATGCCATACCGGGCCATGCCATCCGCGACCTTCTGGTCATAGGTCGCGTTTTCGTCGGACGAGCCGAAATAACCGTTAAAGTTTTCCTCGCAGGTCAGGTAAGTGCCCCACGGCGTCTTGCCCGCACCACAGTTGTTCATGGTCCCCAGCGAGGCGGTGCCGGTCGGGTCGGCCCCGGTCTTCAGGAGGTCATGACCGGCTGCGGGGCCGACGATCTTCATGGGCGTATTGTGGTGGATGCGGCGGTTGAAGGGGCTGTCTTTGACAACTGACCAGCCGTCCGGACCTTCGGTGATTTCCATCACGGTGACGCCCTGCAGGTTCTGCATCTTCAGAACGTCGCCGGCATTGACCGGAACGCCGTTCTGCGCGGCGGGCAGGTTGATATTTCGGTTCGGGAATTCGTGGTTGATCGCGATCAGCTCGTGACCCTGGAACGAAAAGATCTCCATCCCGTCGGTGTTTTCACCAAACACGCGGTCAGATTTCTCGACCGCTCCACCGTCGGTCAGATCATAACCGTCCGCGTCGGAAAACAGCGGGTCGCCCCAGCGCATCAGCATTTTCCATTCATACCCTTCCGGTACGTGCACGGTGCCATCGGTCTGCGCGGCTATCGGAGTGAACACAAAGCGCGAGGTGGTTTGTGCCTGCGCCGAAGTGGACCCCATCAGGCCCGCGCCCATGGCCGCAGCGCCCGAACCAAAAGCCAGCACACCGCCCATGAAACCACGCCGTGAAATGGCGCGTTCGACAATGCGGTCAAAATCGTTTTCCTCGGGGCGGGGGAAGTGCAACTCGTCCCAGTCGTCGGCGGACAGAGTGGTAGGGTCAGCGTTTTTCATGAATAGCTCCTGGCCGTCTGAAAAAGTGGGTGAAACGCATTTAGAGCTTCATTGTGACAGGGTGCTAACAACGAAGATAAGCCCGATTTCCGAAATTTCACGGTTTTGGACGAGGTGAAAGGCCCCACGGTCAGAAAGTAGGGAAATCCGTACAGCGATTCAAAGTGACGCGGGCAAAAACCCGGACGCCCGCGACCTTTAACGCAAACGCCGACCCGCCGGGTCGAACCGATAGGCCTTGTCAGTGGCATAGGCAAAGCGCAGCTCCTGCCCCTCGGAAATCGCGTGCTGGCCGAACAGCCGTGCCGTTACCGCGTGGTCGTGTATTTTTGCGATGACATTGGTATCTCCGCCCAGTTTTTCCACGTGACTGACCCGTGCGGCCAGTGGGCCGTCATCGGACAGGAACAGGTCTTCGGGGCGGATGCCGATCGTGTTCTGACCATCCCCCAGCAATTTTTCGGGCAGGAAATTCATCGACGGCGATCCAAGGAAGCCCGCAACGAACTGGTTGACGGGGTTGTTATACAACTCCATCGGGGTGCCGGTCTGCTCCACCCGCCCGTCGCGCAGAACCACGATCTTGTCGGCCAGCGTCATCGCCTCGGTCTGGTCATGGGTGACATAGATCATTGAGGCATCCAGCGCGCGGTGCAGGTTGGCGATTTCGATCCGCGTGTTCATCCGCAAGGCGGCGTCGAGGTTCGAGAGAGGCTCGTCAAACAGGAACAGTTTCGGCTCGCGCACGATGGCCCGACCGATGGCAACGCGCTGGCGCTGGCCGCCGGACAGCTCGGAGGGGTAGCGGTCCAGATAGTCCTCAAGGTTTAACATCCGGCTGGCGGTGGCAACCCGCTCCTCGATCACCGCCTTGGGTTGCTTTTCCTGTTTCAGTGCAAGCGTCATGTTCCCGCGCACGTTCAAGTGGGGGTAAAGCGCGTAGCTTTGAAACACCATCGCGATCCCGCGTTTCGACGGCGGCACCAGATTGACCTGTTGGCCGTCGATATTGATCTCGCCCGAGGACGCATCCTCCAACCCCGCAATCACGCGCAGCAGGGTGGACTTGCCACAGCCCGAGGGGCCGACGAAGACGACGAACTCACCTTCTTCAACTTCAAGCGTGATGTCTTTCAGGACATGCACATCGCCAAAGGACTTGTTCACATTGGTCAGGGTCAGAGCGGTCATGATGCGGGTTCCTGCAGGGAAACGGGCTGGCCGGAGCGGATGCTTTCATCGGCGGCCAGACAAATGGCAAGGGATTGAACAGCGTCATTCATATGACGCGTCAGGTCGATATCGTCCACGATGGCGCGCAGCATATAGGCTTGTTCGGCGTCACACAGTTCCTGATGGCCGGGCTCATCGGGCATCTCGACCGTGCGGTCGCCGTCGGGGGTGTGAATCAGCAGCCCGCCGACCTTTGTGTGGCCGTCGATATCCGCTGACGCGCCCTTGTTGCCGTCAGTGATCGAGACCGATCCGTTGGGCGAGACGATGTCTTTCACGAAAAACGCGGTTTCGGACATCATCGGGCCCCATCCGGCCTCGTACCAGCCGACCGAGCCATCGTCGAAGATCACCTGAAACTGGCCGTAATTATACATGTCCTCGGCGATCTCATCGGACAGGCGCAGGCCCATGCCGTGCACGCGGACTGGCTGCGCATCGGTGATCTGACACATCACATCCACATAATGCACGCCGCAATCGACGATGGGCGAAGTCGTCTGCATCAGCGCCTTATGCGTCTCCCACTCCGCCCCCGAGGATTGCTGGTTCAGGTTCAGGCGGAACACATAAGGCCCGCCCAGATCGCGCGCTTCGGCGATCAGGCGCACCCATGAAGGATGGTGACGCAGGATATAGCCTACGACCAGTTTGCGGTTCAGCCTTGAGGCGGTTTCAACCACCCGCCGCGCATCGGCCACGTTGGTGGCCAGCGGTTTTTCCACGAAAACATGCGCGCCGGCCTCCATCGCGGCGCAGGCATAGTCGGCGTGGCTGTCGGAATAGGTGGCGATGACCACCAGATCGGGATTGGTCTCCGCCAGTGCGGTGTGAAAATCCGAATAGGCAGGGTATTGGCCCAGTTCGGGGTGATCCACGCGGCCGGACCGATTCACCAGCCCCACGATCTGCGCGTCGGGGTGGTGGTGATGGGCCAGCGCGTGGCTGAGCCCCATATTGCCAAGGCCAGCGATCAGAACACGGGTCATTTGACAGCTCCGGATGTGATACCGCGGATCAGCTGGCGCGAGAATATGACATAGAGCACCAGCACCGGCAGGATCGCCATCGACAGCGCCGACAGAACAGCGTTCCAGTCGGTGACGAATTGACCGATAAAGACCTGACTGCCCAGTGTCAGCGTTTTGGTTTCTTCGGCGGGCGCAAGGATCAGCGGGAACCAGAGGTCATTCCAGATCGGGATCATGTTGAACACGGCCACGGTCGCCATCGCGGGCCGGACCAGAGGCAGCACCAGCCGGAAAAAGATCGTGTATTCCGACAGCCCGTCGATGCGGCCTGCGTTCTTCAGATCGTCACTGACCTGCCGCATAAACTCGGACAGGATAAACACCGCCAGCGGCAGCCCCTGCGCCGTATAAACAAGGATCAATGCCCAGAGCGTGTTCACCAACCCGGTGGCCACCATCATCTCAAGGATCGCTACGGTGCCGATGCGGATCGGGATCATAATCCCCAGCGCCAGATACAGACCCATCAGCAGGTTGCCTTTGAACTGGTACTCCGACAGCGCATAGGCCGCCATGGCCCCGAACAGCAGGATAAAGAACAGCGACGCCACGGTGACGATCATCGAGTTCTGGAAGTAGAGGAAGAAATCCCCCTGCTTCATCACCGTCTCGTAGCCAATCATGGAGAAACTGTCGGCATTTGGCAGGGCCAGTGGCTCGCGAAAGATCGCCCTGCGGGATTTGAAACTGTTGATCAGGATCACAAAGACCGGGAACAGGGCGATCAGCGTGTAAAGGATCAGCGCCCCGTGCATCGCGGCGGTATTCAGCGGGTTTCGGCGTGCCTTGTTCATCGCTGGCCCCTCACAGTTGATACCGGCGCATCCGGGTCTGGATGCCGAACAGGTAAATACAGACGCCCACAAGGATAATCGCGAACATGGCCCCGGCGATGGCCGATCCCATATGCGGGTCGCCCAGTTGCAGCTGGAAGCCAAAGAACGTGCGGTACATGAAGGTGCCCAGAATATCGGTTGAGAAATCCGGCCCCGCCAGCGCGCCTTGCGCGGCATAGATCAGGTCGAAGGCGTTGAAGTTGCCCACGAAGGTCAGGATCGAGATGATGCCGATCGAGGGCAGGATCAGCGGCAGCTTGATCTTCCAGAAGGCCGAGGCCCCAGTGATGCCGTCAATCTCTCCGGCCTCAAGGATTTCCTCGGGGATGGTCAGCAGGGCGGCATAGATCAGCATCATCGGGATGCCCACGAACTGCCAGACCGAAATCAGCGCCAGCGTGGTGAGCGCGTATTCCTCTTTCCCCAGCCACGGTGCGAACAGGGATTTCAATCCGATGGCGTCCAGCATCGAAGGCGCGATGCCCCATATCGGCGACAGGATCAGCTTCCACGCGAAACCCACGATCACAAAGCTTAGGATCGTTGGAATGAAAATCGCCGAGCGATACAGCGCAGCGAAGCGAAGGCGCGGATGGCTCAGTAGCGCGGCCAAGGCAATGCCGATGGGGTTCTGCACCAGCATGTGAATCAGGAAGAACCAGAAGTTGTTGCCCAGGGCGTTCCAGAACTGCTCGGACCAGATGGGGTCGAAAAACAGGGTTCGAAAGTTCTGCAACCCGACGAACACGCGGCTTTGATCCACCTCGGAATACAGTGCCAGACGCAGTGTATTGAACAGCGGAAAGATCATCACTGCCGTATAAACCAGCACGGCCGGGGCCAGAAACACGACGATATGCCAGCGGAAGCGGAGGCGGTTCATTGGACTGCTTTCAAAGGGGTGTCGGGTGTACCCGGGCGGGCATCTCCGCCCGGGTAGGGATCAGGTTACTGGTGCGGAGCGTACCAGCTGGACAGACCTTCCTGCAGGCGCTGACCGGCGTCGGCAGGGCTCTCGGCGCCCCGAACCACATTGGCCGAAGCGTTCCACGTCTCAAGTTCCAGATTGGGCTCGCCGCGCGACAGGATTTGGTAGGTCGAGCGGATGGTCGATTCACAATCGTCCCGCCAACCTACAAATTCCTTCGCCAGCGGGTCCTGCAATTCGACCGGCGCATTTGACAGCGGGAAGAAGCCGGGCAGAGCATTGCCGAAAATTTCGGCAAATTCAGGGCTTGCGACCCATGAGAGGAATGTGGCTGCGGCGTCTGGGTGAGCTGTTGCGGCGTTCATGCCGATTCCTATATCGGTGTGGTCCGAGATATAGCAGGTGTCACCCGCGTTGCGGACCGGAGGCTTGAAAGCGCCCATTTCAAAGTCGGCCAAGTTGTTAAATCCTGAGATCTCCCAACTGCCCGCAGGGTAGATGGCCGCACGGCCAAGGGTGAACAGGTTCTGACTGTCAGGATAGGTCTGCGCCTCGAAACCATCGCCCAAATAGTCTTTCCACCTGCCCAGCGTCTCATAGGGTTCAACCCATTGAGGGTCGGTCAATTTTTGCGAGCCCTCGATCAGCGCAAGACGACCTTCTTCGCCTTTCCAGTAGTTCGGGCCGATATTGTTATATCCCATGGTAGCCGCTTCCCACTGATCGGTGGTGCCCATCGCCATGGGAATGTAAGTTCCGTCTTCCTTGAACGCATCGAGCGCGGCAAAGAATTCGTCCTCGGTCGTTGGGACGGCAACTCCCAGCTCATCGAAGGCGTCTTTGTTGTAGATGAACCCGTGGATCACCGACGCCATCGGAACGCAGAACGTAGCGGATCCATCATCCGTCTGCCAGGCCGATTTGGCGACGTCCGAGAAGTTCGACATGGCCCCCAGGCCGGACAAGTCGGACAAATGCCCGGCGTCATAGAGCCCAAGTGAGCGATCAAAGGGCCGGCATGTGATGATGTCCCCTGCCGAGCCAGCTTCGAGCTTGGCGTTCAGTGCCGCGTCGTATTCTGTTGGAGCAAACGGAGAGAACACCAGTTTGATGCCGGGGTGCTTTGCCTCGAAAGCGGGGATGATCTGGTCCTGCCACAGGGTCAGGTCATCATTGCGCCAGCTTTCGATGGTCAGCGTCACGTCCTCGGCAAGGGCGCTTGTGGCCATCAGGGTCGTACCCAGCAAGGCCAGCTTCAGGCTTTTGTGTGTCATTGTTTTCTCCCGTTTGTTTGTCGTTGTCAGTTTTGCGCCAGTGCGGCGGTCAGAATCCCCTTGCAGGCCTGCAACCGCGTGTGGGCCTGCGTCAGAGCCAGGCCCTGCGCGGCGATCAGGATGGCGGGTTTTACCTCGCCGTTTGCTGCATCCAGCGCCTGCTGTGCAGTAATGGCATCCACATCCGCGATCCGGGCGACGATCCCCGTTGCACGCGCCCGCAGCTTGTCGTTATCGGCGTGCAGATTGACCATCATCCCGGCGTGCACATGGCCTAACTCGACCGCCATCAGCGACGAAAGCATGTTCAGCGCGATCTTCTGAGCCGTTCCCGCACCCATGCGGGTCGAGCCCGAGATCAGCTCGGGCGGTGTGGCCAGAAGGATCGGAATGTTTGCATCCTGCAACAGTGGACTACCTGCGTTGTTGGCGATGCCGATCACCGTGGCGTTGCGCACGCGGGCGACCTTCACGGCTGCCACCGTGTAAGGCGTGGAGCCGCTGGCCGACACCGCGATCACCGTGTCGCGAGCGGTCACTTCTCCCATCGCCTTCTCCAGACCGTCTGTGGCGTCTTCGGCTCCGCCCGGCATCTGGACGCCGGTCGGCAAGCCTCCGGCCATGTGAATGCGCAGGCGGGCAGGGGGGATTGAGAATGTACCGCCCAACTCTTGCGCGTCGGCCGCAGCCATCAGGCCTGACGATCCGGCGGCCACGAAATGCAGCACCCCGTCGGCGCGGATCGTTGCCGCCATGGCCTCGGCGCCGCGGGCGATGTTGTCCAGTGCGCCCCGGACGGCGGTGGCCGCCGCGATCTGCCCCTCGGCCAGTGCGCGTGCGGCACTGACCAGGTTGCCTTGGGTCAGCTGTAAGGCGTCAGGGTGCAATTGTTCGGTCGGCGGCAGCGTCAAGAGAATCCCCTCGTGTGTTCGCTATACGATACCTATCTAATACCACCTGTCCATATTTTTCTTTTGTCGTGAGGAAAATTGGGTGCTTTCAACAAAAACAGGGCGTGAATTCAAGATTGCTGCGGAATTTAGGCTTTTCCAATTTCAAAAGGTATTATAATGGTATTGTCATGACCGAGTCTCGAAATAGCGCCGTGTTGGCGGTGGATGGTGGCGGAACGCGTTGTCGTGTGGCCTGTGAGGTCAATGGCGTGATGCATTGCGTTGAAACGGGTTCCGCCAATGTTTCGACCAATTTTGACGCGGCGCTGGCCCAGATTCGGGCTGGGCTTGAAGCCTTGTCCCGGCGGGCCTGCGTGGAGGTCGCGGACCTGCGCGACTGGCCTGCATTCATCGGTCTTGCGGGCGTTACCGATGCCGTGATTGCGGGGCGCTTGCGCGATGCGCTGGGTTTGACCTGCGCGCGAATCGAGGATGACCGCCCCGCCGCCGTGCGTGGTGCGTTGGGCGCGCAGGATGGGTTGATCGTGCATTGCGGCACCGGGTCCTTTCTTGCGGTTCAGTTGGAAGGTGCGATGCGGTTTGCCGGGGGCTGGGGCGCGGTTCTGGGGGATGAGGCCTCGGCCCAGTGGGTCGGGCGCCGGGCCTTGTCTGAGGCACTGTGCGCGTTTGACGGTACACAGGTTCAGACCGGCTTGACGCAAAAGCTGCTGGCCGATCTGAACGGTCCGGCGGGTATCGTGGCTTTCGCCGGGGCTGCGACGCCCGCGCAGTTTGGCGCGCTTGCACCTGCGGTGACGTCTGCCGCGCAGGCGGGCGACTCTGTTGCCGCGCAAATCCTGCGGGCCGGGGCGGGCTACATCGCTGAAACCGCAAAGCGGCTGGGCTGGCAATCGGGCAGGGCAATCTGCCTGACTGGCGGGATCGCAGGGCAGTATGCGGCCTACCTGCCGAAAGCGATGCAATCCGCCATTCGCGCCCCGCAAGGCGAGCCCCTGGCCGGCGCATTGGCCATGGCGAAGGAGATACGCCATGAGCATCTCTGACTTTCTGCGCGCCGACCGTTGGCTGAGCCCCGAAAAAGGGCCGCGCTATGTCCAATTGCGGCGCAGGCTGCAAGAGGGGATCGATACTGGCGTGCTGGCCCCGAACGCGTCACTGCCCTCGGAACGGGAACTGGTCGAGATCACCGATCTGTCGCGGGTCACCGTGCGCAAGGCGATTCAGGAACTGGTTCAGGAGGGCGTGATCGAACAGCGGCAGGGATCGGGTTCGTTCATTCGCGAACGTGTGCCGCGGGTTGAGCAATCGCTGACGCATCTGACATCCTTCACCGAGGACATGTCCAGCCGGGGAATGCGGACGACCTCGAAATGGCTGGAGCGCGGCGTTTTTGCGCCAACCCCGGAAGAGGTCGAGGCGCTGAGCCTGAAAGACGGAGAACAGATTTCCCGCATCTACCGCCTGCGCGAGGCGGATGGTCGCCCGCTGGCGCTGGAACGCGCCGCATTGCCGCTGGATATCCTGCCGAACCCGATCGAGGTGACGACCTCACTCTATGAAGTGCTGGACAGTCTGGGCCGGCGGCCGGTGCGTGCGGTGCAGAAAATCTCGGCGCTCAATCTGGCGGCGCGTGAGGCCGAGTTGCTGGACGTGCCCGAAGGGGCTGCCGGGTTGAATATCGAACGCATTTCATTCCTCAAGAATGGTCGGGTCGCGGAATTGACCCGGTCGCTTTATCGCGGTGACGCCTATGACTTTGTCGCCGAGTTGCGGTTATAGTTGGAAAGGCCGGAAAAACATGTCTGAACACAGCTCGAAAATGCGTCAGGAGATTCTGGAAATCCCCGATGCGGTTGACCGGCTGCTGAGCCAGGGCGCGACCAACATCAAGGGCGCGGCTGCGTTGGTCAGAGACGCCGATCCCCGGTTCCTGATCACGGTGGCGCGGGGGTCGTCCGATCATGCCTGCCTGTATCTGAAATACGCCGCCGAATTGCTGCTGAACCTGCCTGCGGCGTCGGTCGGGCCGTCGGTCAGTTCGATCTATGGTGTGGATCTGCGGGCCAGGGGGGCGTTGTGCGTGTCGGTGTCGCAGTCCGGTCAAAGCCCGGATATCGTCGGAATGACACGGTCGCTGAAATCCGGGGGTGGGGTGACTGTGGCCATCACCAATGACGAAAGCTCGCGATTGGCCGGGGTCACGGATGCGGTGCTGCCCCTTCACGCCGGGCCGGAACTGAGTGTGGCAGCGACCAAGACCTTTGTCACTTCGCTTGTAACCGGGTTGTGGCTGCTGGCAGAGATCAAGGGCGACAGCGAGTTGTCCGGCGCGATCCGATCCCTGCCGGGCCATTTGGCGCAGGCCGCGCAGTGCGACTGGTCGGCAGTGGCCGAGGCGATCACCGGACGGTCGCTGTTCACGCTGGGCCGCGGCCCGTCCTTTGCCATGTCCAATGAGGCCGCGCTGAAGATCAAGGAAACCTGTCAGATCCACGCCGAAAGCTATTCGGCGGCCGAGGTTCTGCATGGGCCGGTCTCGATTGTGGAAGAGGGCTTCCCCACCATCGTCTTCGCCGCAGCGGACGCGGCGGAAAAGACAACAGCCGAAGCCGCCGATGCTCTGGCCGTCAAAGGGGCTGCGGTGTTCGCGGCGACCGATAGGGTAACCCGCGCACAGAGCCTGCCGGTGACAAGAACCGATCACTGGCTGACCGACCCTATTGCCACCATCACCTCATTCTACAGTATGGTCGAAGCTCTGGCCTGTGCCCGCGGAATCGACCCGGACGCACCGCGCCATCTGAGAAAGGTGACAGAGACGGTATGACCGCAGGTTCAGTGACATTTCGCAACGGGGCGCTGTTCGATGGCGGGCGCCTGCATTTCGGTCAGGCGGTGGTTTTTCATGATGGCGCGCTGGCGGCGCTTGAGTCTGAAGAGCAGGCGAAAAACCAAGGTCAGGTCATCGACCTGAACGGAGATATCCTGTGCCCCGGATATGTTGATCTGCAGGTCAATGGCGGCGATGGGGTGATGTTCAACGATGACCCGTCGGTTGAAACGATCCGACGAATTGCCGATGCGCATCGCCGTTTGGGCGTGGCATCTTTGCTGCCGACCCTGATCACCGACACGCCCGAGAAAACGCAGGCCGCCATCGAGGCCACAATACAGGCCGTACGCGCCGGTGTTCCGGGCGTGGCCGGGCTGCATCTAGAGGGGCCGCACCTGTCCGTTGCACGCAAGGGGGCCCATGACGCGGCGTTGGTCCGCCCGATGGAGGAGGCTGATCTGACGGCTCTGATCGCGGCGGCGAGTGAATTGCCGTGCCTAAAGGTGACCCTCGCGCCCGAATCTGTTTCCGAGCAACAAGTGAAGGCTTTGTTCGAGGCTGGTATTCTGGTGTCACTGGGCCATACCAATGCGGATTTTGCGACGTGCCAGCGCTATGCCGCCGCGGGTGCGCGCTGTGTGACGCACTTGTTCAACGCCATGAGCCAGTTGGGCAGCCGCGAGCCGGGTCTGGTTGGGGCGGCGTTGGCCAATGGTGGTTTGTCAGCGGGGCTGATCGCCGATGGTATCCATGTTCACCCCGAGGTGATGCGCGCCGCATGGGCCGCCAAAACCGCGCCCGGTCAGGTCTTTCTGGTTAGCGATGCCATGGCCGTCGCAGGAACCGACCAGACTGCGTTCGAGTTGGAGGGCCGCCGGATCGCGCGCACCGACGGGCGTCTGACGCTTGCGGATGGAACCCTGGCCGGGGCTGATCTGGACCTGACCACGGCCATCCACAATCTGGTCACTCAGGTCGGTGTGCCGTTGCACGAGGCGCTGGCAGCCGCGACAACCTATCCGGCGTCCTTGATCGGCCAAACAACCGCGCAGCCTTTGCAATATGCGTCGACGATCCGGATTTCGTCCGGTCTCGACTCATGTAATTGGCTTCCCGCGCAAGGCTAGCGGAGCGGTCACTTGTGGTCGTCGGCAGAAATCGGAATCTACCGTCGAACGGCGCTTGACGGCGTCAGGCGCATCGCTTAAACCGACCTGCGCTGAGCGGGCGTCGTATACTGGCTATTACCTCAGCCTTCCAAGCTGATGAAGCGGGTTCGATTCCCGCCGCCCGCTCCAAGTCAGCCCCGAATTTCTGCGTCAAATGGCCCTGAGAAGGGATCAATTCGCGTTGCGAAGCTTGACCCGGCGGTGCACTGCCGCCAAGAAGCGGGCGAATGAATGCGAACATGAGTTAAGGACCAAGCATGGCAAGAAGAGCCTCAGCCAGTCCGGCACAGCAATCCGCGCCAGGCGCCAGCGAAGAGCGCGCCGGTTCCAGGAAGATTGGCGTTCTGGCGTCACTCTGGCCGTTCATGCTGCCGTACCGGTTGCTGATGATCGGTGCGACGCTGGCGCTGGTCCTGACCGCCAGCATGACCCTGACGCTGCCGCTGGCCGTGCGCCGCGTGGTCGACAATTTCCGTATCGAAGATGGCGAGTTGCTGGATTGGTACTTTCTGGCCGCACTGGGCATTGCCGCGGTTTTGGCCGTGGGCACCGGCCTGCGCTATGCGCTGGTGACCCGTCTGGGCGAACGCGTGGTGGCTGATATCCGCAAGGCCGTGTTCGATCGCGTCATCGGCATGAGCCCCGAGTTTTACGAACGCATCATGACCGGAGAGGTCCTGAGCCGGATCACCACCGACACGACATTGATCCAGTCGGTGCTGGGCTCGTCCGTCTCTATCGCCCTGCGCAACATGCTGTTGTTCCTTGGCGGTTTGGTATTGATGCTGCTGACCTCGGCCAAGCTGACCGGGATGGTGATGCTGCTGATCCCGATCGTGGTGGTGCCGATTCTGCTATTGGGGCGCCGTCTGCGTGTGATCAGCCGTGAAAATCAGGATTGGATCGCGGCGTCGTCCGGCAACGCAGGAGAGGCGCTGAGTGCGGTGCAGACCGTGCAGGCCTTCACCCACGAACAGGCCAGCCGCAAGCAGTTCGATGACATGACCGAGACCTCTTATGTCGTATCGCTGCGCCGCATCCAGACCCGTGCGGTTCTGACAGTCATCGTGATTTTCCTGGTGTTCACCGGCATTGTCGGCGTGCTGTGGATGGGCGCGAATGACGTCCGCAACGGCGTGATGACCGAAGGTGTGCTGATCCAGTTCGTGATCTATTCGATCATCATGGCGGGATCGGTCGCGGCCCTGTCGGAAATCTGGAGCGAGCTGCAGCGCGCCGCTGGCGCGACCGAGCGTCTGGTCGAGCTGCTGAACGCGCAGGACACAGTCAACGATCCGGCCAAACCGATCGCGCTGCCATCACCTGTGCGCGGTGAGATTCGTTTTGACGACGTGACCTTCCGCTATCCCTCGCGCCCTGATGTGGTGGCGCTGGAACACCTGTCGCTGCAGGTCAATCCGGGTGAGACGGTGGCTTTTGTCGGTCCTTCTGGGGCGGGCAAGACAACCGTCATCCAGATGATCCAGCGGTTCTATGACCCGGCCTCGGGGCAGGTCATGTTGGACGGCGTTGATTTGCGTGACATCGACCGGGCCGACTTCCGCCGCCACATGGCGTTGGTGCCGCAGGATCCGATCATCTTTGCCACCTCGGCCCGTGAGAACATCCGCTTTGGCCGTTTGGACGCCTCGGATGCTGAGGTCGAAGCCGCTGCCCACGCCGCCGCCGCGCATGACTTCATCTCTGCGCTGCCCGAAGGCTATGACAGTTTTGTCGGCGAACGCGGCGTGATGCTGTCGGGCGGCCAGAAACAGCGCATCGCCATCGCCCGCGCGATCCTGCGCGACGCGCCGGTTCTGCTGCTGGACGAGGCGACCTCGGCGCTGGATGCGGAAAGCGAACGGGCGGTGCAGGGCGCTGTTGATCAGATGCGCGCTGGCCGTACCACGCTGATCGTGGCGCACCGTTTGGCGACGGTAAAAAAGGCCGACCGGATCGTGGTGATGGAGGCCGGACGCATCGTGGCGCAGGGCACCCATGACGATCTGGTGGCGCAGGACGGCCTGTATGCCCGTCTGGCGCGCCTGCAATTCACCGACGGTATGGCCGCCGAATAAGGTGACGCTGGGGCAATACAACTAAGTCCGCAGCGTCATTCTACCCCTTTGATGCCTTCACAGCTAAGGCCTTTCTTGAACCTGCGCGGTTTTGCTTCCATCTTGGCGGTGGATACAAAACCCGTGCCGGACACGGGAGAGATAAGGGAGGAACCACATGGCCTTTGTGGGTTTGGAAGACAAGGCAAGGATGGAGCAGGAAATGTCGTGGGAGGACCGCGATGTTCCGGTCACCTTTCACCAGTTGCTGTCACGTACTGCAGAGAAATTCCCCAACAGCAATGCGATCAGCTTTCAGCTGTTGTCCGGCCCGACCGACAAGGCCGAGACGCTGACCTGGTCCGAACTGTTGGGCAAGGTCAATCAGGCCGCCAACCTGTTCCGGTCGCTGGGCATCGGCGAAAAAGACGTGGTGGCCTATGTGCTGCCGAATTGTAACGAAACGCTGATCACCATGATGGGCGGCGCGGTGGCCGGGATCGTCAACCCGATCAACCCGTTGCTGGAGCCCGAACAGATCGCCGCGATCCTGCGCGAGACCGGGGCCAAGGTGGTGGTGACGCTGAAGTCCTTCCCCAAGACCGACGTTGCGCAAAAGGTCGAAGAGGCGGTGCGCCACGCGCCCAAAGTCAACACCATTCTTGAGATTGACCTCAACCGATACCTGACACCTCCGAAATCCTGGCTGGTGCCATTCCTGCGCCCAAAGATGGGCGACAAGGAGCATCTGGCCCACGCAGACTACAAGAACTTCAATCAGGAACTGGCCAAGCAGCCCGCAACCCTGACCTTCCAGGACAGCAAGGAAGATCGCGTCGCCTGCTATTTCCATACCGGCGGCACCACGGGTATGCCCAAGGTGGCACAGCACAAGTATTCCGGCCTGATCTACAACGGCTGGCTGGGCAATACGCTGCTGTTCTCGGATGAAGACGTCATCATGTGCCCGCTGCCGATGTTCCACGTATTCGCTGTGCATGTGATCGTGATGGCTGCCGTGTCCTCGGGCGCGCATGTGGTGTTCCCGACGCCTGCGGGGTATCGCGGCGACGGCGTGTTCGACAATTTCTGGAAGCTGATCGAACGCTGGAAAGTGTCCTTCATCATCACCGTGCCCACCGCGATTGCCGCCAAGATGCAGCGCCCGGTGGACGCGGACATCTCGACAGTGAAAACAGCGTTTTCCGGCTCGGCCCCTCTGCCGGTTGAACTGTTCCGCCGTTTTGAAGAAGCGACCGGCGTGACCATCGTTGAAGGCTATGGCCTGACCGAAGCGACCTGTCTGGTCTCGTGCAACCCGGTGGATGGCGAAAAGAAAATCGGCTCGATCGGGATTCCGTTCCCCTATACGGATGTGAAAATCCTGCAGGGCGGACCGGATGGCCCCAAGGAATGCGGCGCGGATGAGATCGGCGAAATCTGTATCTCGAACCCCGGTGTCTATGCGGGCAACACCTATACCGAGGCCGATAAGAACGTCGACCTTTACCACTTCGATAAATACCTGCGCACCGGCGATCTGGGGCGGTTTGACGAGGATGGCTATCTGTGGATCACAGGCCGCGCCAAGGACCTGATCATTCGCGGCGGTCACAATATCGACCCGGCCGAGATTGAAGAGGCTCTGCTGGGGCACGATGCCGTCGCTTTTGCCGGTGCTATTGGTCAGCCCGATGCCTATTCGGGCGAGGTGCCTTGTGCCTTTGTCGAACTGGTCGATGGCGCCAGCGTGACCGAGAAAGAGCTGATGGAGTATTGCGGTGTGCATGTTCATGAGCGCGCAGCACAGCCCAAGCACATGACCATTCTGGATGAGCTACCGAAAACCGCCGTGGGCAAGGTGTTCAAACCCGAGCTTCGCAAACAGGCGATCACCCGCATCTATAACGGCGCGCTTGAAAAGGCCGGGTTGGATGCACGCGTCGTCTCGGTGATCGACGACAAGAAGCGCGGACTTGTCGCGCAACTTGACGCCAACGGCTCCTCGGAGGACGATGTCGGTAAGGTGCTGGGATCGTTTACCCGGCCATGGGAGTGGGCTGCCTGACTGCGGAGGGACAATGGATTATGAACGTCTGATCGATGAAGAAACCTGGGCGTTCATAAGACGAACGGCTGAAAGCTATCCTGACGACGCGGTCGATCTGACAATCGAGGATCAGCGTCGCGTCTACAACGAGATGTGTCAGGACTTTCGCCAACCCCGGCCTGTGGGCCTGGATGTGCAGGACAGGTCCGCCGATGGCGTGCCTGTCCGGATCTACACAGCCGGTGATCCAACGCGAACCGTCGTCTATTTTCACGGCGGCGGTTTTGTTGTTGGCGGGCTGGACAGCCACGACGACGTCTGCGCCGAGATTTGCGCACAGACCGGGTATCGGGTGGTTGCCGTGGATTACCGCCTGTGTCCTGAGAAAGTGCATCCCGCGCAGTTCGAGGACAGCTGGACTACCACCAACTGGGCAGCAACAGAATTCAGCGACCCACTGGTTCTGGCCGGGGACAGCGCGGGGGGGAACCTCGCCGCCGCGGTCGCGCATTATGGCCGTGGGCGGCTTGCGGATGTGCTGGGGCAGGTCCTGGTCTATCCCGGATTGGGCGGAGACATATCAGTTGGCTCCTACATCGAACACGCACACGCGCCGCTTTTGACGCTGGACGAAATCAAGTTCTACGAGAAAGTCCGCTGTGGCGGCACGGTTCCGCAAAACGACCCGACATTTGCGCCTCTGCACGATACCGATTTCTCGGGCTTGCCGCCGACCGTGGTCGTGACGGCGGATTGCGATCCGTTGCGCGATGATGGGGCGATCTATTGCGAGCAGATCGCTGCAGCCGGCGGGCGGGCGTATTGGATCAACGAACCCGGCCTTGTGCATGGCTATCTGCGGGCGCGAACCTCGGTAAAGCGCGCCGCAGACAGTTTCGAGCGGATTTCGATCGCCATCGAGGCACTGGGCCAGGAGGTTTGGCCCTACGACTGATCCCTTATTTCAGGAACGGCGCGGCCTTCATCGTTTCCGCAACCGGTGCGCCCATGCGGTTCAGGATCGTGGGGGCCAGCTGTAGCTGGTCGATCACAGCGTCCGCCTCGGGGCCTTTGGCGTCGCCGAAATAATACAGCGCGGTTTCCTGCTGTAACGGGCTGCGACCGCCATGGTGCCCGCGCTCATCCTGGCCGTGGTCGGCGGTGACGATAACCTCGTAGCCCAACTGCCGCCAGCGGGGGATGAAGGGTGCCAGCATCTCGTCCATCACGAAACAGGCGTGGTCCATTTCCTGACAATCGTGAAAAAACCGATGGCCCATACTGTCCAGCGTGCAGGTGTGAAGGATGCCGTAATCCAGCCCGAACCGCAGGCACAGATTCGTCAGCGAGGCAAACAGGTCCACGTCACACGGCGTCATCTGGTTGGCTTTGCTATAGCCGGTCATGGTGTGAAAGCGACCGTGGTTGATCGTCTTGCTGTCGGGCTCGTCATATTCGACATCGCGGACGTAATCGAACGGGTGGCGGTTGAAGAACTGCGACCAATAGCTGTGGGTGACCGCGCCGGTTACGCCGCCTGCCTCACGTATCTGGCTGAACACGTCCTTGTGGCTCAGGCGGAAGACATTGCCATTGCCGGTGCAGCCATGTTCCTGCGGTGTGACGCCGGTATGGATCGAGGCATAGCAACTGGCCGAGATCGATGGCAGCACCGAGCGCAGCTTCCAAACCTGCGCCTCGCCACTGTCGACCCAGCCTTCGAGGTTGCCGAACAACCGGCGAAAGTTGCGCCACGGGACGCCGTCCAGAATGATGAGAAGGATTTTGCGGTCCATAGTCTGACCCTTTTCTTTAACACTTCAGGCGAGCCTAGGGGATTCGCCGTGCACGGGCTGCCCATTCGCGCCCCGAATAGCAAAATCCCGACACCTGTTTGTGACAAGCGCCGGGATTTCGAAGTTTCTTTTGGCAGGGATCAGTTCCCCGCGCTTTCCATTTTGCGATGGGCGACAACCTCTTCCAGCCAACCCAGATGCATCTCGGGCACCGAGCTGAGCAGCAGGTCGGTATAGTCGTCGAACGGTGGGCTCAGCACCTCGCTCTTCGACCCGTACCGCGCCACACGGCCCTGATACATCACCGCGATGCTGTCGCTGATCGCGCGGACAGTCGCCAGATCGTGGGTGATGAACAGATAGGCCACGTCCTCGATCTGCTGCAGATCCAGCAGCAGTTTCAGAATGCCGTCCGCAACCAGCGGGTCCAGCGCCGAGGTGACCTCATCACAGATGATCATCTTGGGCTTTGCCGCCAGCGACCGCGCAATACAGACACGCTGTTTCTGGCCACCGGACAGTTCCGCAGGATAGCGATCGATGAACTTTTCGCCCAGCTCGATCTCATCCAGCAGCTCGATGACACGTTTGCGTTTTTCGGACCCGCGCATGTTGAAGTAAAACTCCAACGGGCGACCGATGATCGTGCCGACAGTCTGACGCGGGTTCATCGCGGTGTCAGCCATCTGATAGATCATCTGCAGCTCGCGCAGGTCTTCCAGCGAACGGCCCTTCAGATCGGGGCTCAGCTTGCGCCCGTTAAAGGTGATCTCACCATCGCGCGGCGGCAGCAGGCCGGTGATCACCCGTGCCAGCGTCGACTTGCCCGAGCCGGATTCGCCCACAACCGCCAGCGTCTGCCCCGGATGAAGCTCGACATTGACGTTGTGCAGCACGTCGAAATTCAGACCCTTGTAGCGCGCGGTGATACCGTCAACGCTCAGCACCGGTTCTGGTGTGGGCTTCTTCTCTTCGTGCTCGATCGACCGTACCGAGACCAGCGCCTTGGTGTAGTCTTCCTGCGGGTTGTTGATGATCTGATCGGTGTTGCCGTATTCGACCGTATTGCCCATCCGCAGAACCATGATGTCGTCGCTCACCTGCGCCACAACCGCCAGGTCATGGGTGATGTAGAGCGCGGCAACGCCGGTGTCTGCGATGGCTTCCTTGATGGCCATCAGAACGTCGATCTGAGTGGTCACGTCCAAGGCCGTCGTGGGTTCGTCAAACACCACCAGATCAGGCTCGGGGCACAGCGCCAGCGCCGTCATGCAACGCTGTAGCTGACCGCCGGAAACCTGGTGCGGGTAGCGGCTGCCGATATTGTCCGGGTCGGGCAGACCCAGCTTGGCGAACAGTTCACGCGCGCGGGCTTCGGCCTCTTTGCGGGTGAATTTCTTCTGTTCGACAGCCGCTTCGACCACCTGATCCATGATCTTCTTGGCGGGGTTGAACGAAGCGGCAGCGGATTGGGACACATAAGTGACCTCTCCCCCGCGCAGCTTGCGGATATCCCCATGAGACGTCTTGAGGATATCGCGCCCGTTTACCCAAACCTCGCCGCCGGTGATTTTTACACCACCCCGGCCATAGGCCATTGAGGCCAGACCGATGGTGGATTTACCGGCGCCGGATTCGCCGATCAGACCCAGCACCTTGCCGCGCTCGAGGTCAAAGCTGACCCCGTGCACGATTTCGATGTCATGGGGCTTTTCGCCCGGCGGATAGACGGTCGCGCCGATCTTGAGGTCGCGGACCTTGAGAAGGGTATCACTCATCCCCGGCCTCCTTTCAGCGATGTGGTACGGTTCAGGACCCAGTCAGCTACAAGGTTGACCGAGATGGCCAGCGTCGCAATGGCCACAGCGGGGTACAGCGCCGCGCCGATGCCATAGACGATGCCGTCCTTGTTTTCCTTCACGATGCCGCCCCAGTCCGCCAGCGGCGGCTGAACACCCAGACCCAGGAAGGACAGGGTCGAGATAAACAGAACCATGAAGATGAACCGCAGACCGAACTCAGCTACCAGAGGCGACAGGGCGTTGGGTAGGATTTCGCGGAAGATGATCCATGTCCGACCTTCACCACGCAGCTTTGCGGCCTCAACGTAGTCCATCACGTTGATGTCCACAGCGACGGACCGGGACAGGCGGTAGGGGCGCGTGGCGTCCAGCAGGCCCATCACCAGGATCAGGATCGGAACGGTCACCGGAACAATCGCCAGGATAACCAGCGCCAGGATCAGAGTCGGGATCGACATGACCAGATCAACCGCCCGGCTGAGAACCTGATCGGCCCAACCGCCAAGCACAGCCGCCAGCAGGCCCAGCGAGGTGCCGGTGACAAAGCTGAGGATCGTGGCCGCTGCAGCGATGAAGATCGTTGTGCGGCCGCCATAGATCATACGGGTCAACAGATCGCGCCCGATATTGTCAGTGCCCAGCAAATGCTCGGCGCTGGACGGTTCCCACACATCGCCGACCACTTCGGCCATACCGTAGGGGGCGATCAGTGGTGCCGCGAACGCGATGAAAAAGTACAGCCCGGTGAAAAACAGACCGATCATTGCCGAAATAGGAATATTCTTCATCATTTCGGATGCCTCAGTCTTGGGTTGGCAAGGATGGACACGATATCGGCAACCATATTCAGCCCGATATAGACGGCGGCAAAGACGACGCCGCAGGCCAGAACAACCGGCACGTCGCGTTTCGTCACCGAGTCCACCAGATATTGCCCCATGCCGGGGTACACGAACACCACCTCAACCACGACGACGCCCACGACCAGATAGGCCAGGTTCAGCATCACGACGTTGACGATGGGCGAGATTGCGTTGGGAAACGCATGGCGTGCAATGACCTGAAAGTTCGACAGGCCCTTCAGCTCGGCCGTTTCGATATAGGCCGACTGCATCAGGTTCAGGATCGCGGCGCGGGTCATCCGCATCATCTGCGCCAGAACCACCAGTGTCAGCACGAACGCGGGCAGGGCGATGGTATAGAGCTTTTCTCCGAAAGACATTGAATCATTGATCATAGCGAGCGAAGAAAACCAGCCCAGTTTCACCGAGATGAAGTAGATCACCAGGTAGCCGATCAGGAATTCGGGGATCGAAACAGTTGTAAGCGTGACAGCAGAGATTAATTTATCGGGCCAGCGGTCGCGGTACCGGACGGCCAGCAAACCCAGAAAGATGGCAAGTGGAACCGATACGATGGCTGCAACACAGGCCAGAAACAGCGTGTTCCCCAGCCGTTTTCCAATGCTTTCCGCGATATCGAGTTTGTTGGTCAGGGACTGACCCAGATCACCCTGAAGAATGCCGCCCAGCCACTCGAAGTAACGGGTCAGGGCAGGGCGGTTGAGGCCCATCTCTTCGCGCAGGTTGGCCAAAGATTCGGGGGTTGCGGATTGACCAAGGACAGCTTGGGCAGCGTCCCCGGGAAGAGCTTCGGTGAGGCCGAAAATCAGAGCCGATGCACCAAAGAGCAAGAGGAGTCCCAGCGCAAGGCGCTGGGAAACCAGTTTGATGATGGGATGCATGATCCAGCGCCCGTATCAGGCGAACCACATTTTGCGTGAGGCCTGGCCGCCCATCAGTTCATCATACGGATCCGGCTCCCAACCAGCCAGTTGGTCGCTGACACCGTCAATGAACTGGTTGAACATCGGGCAAATCAGGCCGCCTTCTTCGTTAAGCAGTCGACCCATCTGAGAGTAGATCTCTTTCCGCTTGGCGGTGTCGAGCTCACCTTTTGCCTGATTCAGCATGTCGTCAAACTCGGGCCGTTTCCAACGTGTGTCGTTCCAGTCGGCGGTCGAGAGGTACGCGGTGGTGTACATCTGATCCTGTACCGGACGGCCCGTCCAGTAAGAGGCGCAGAACGGTTGGACATTCCAGACCTCGGACCAGTAGCCATCACCCGGAACACGTTCGATGACAAGTGGGATACCGGCCTGATTTGCCGTTTGCTGGAACAGCGCCGCAGCGTCCACCGCGCCCGGGAATGCGACATCCGAGGTACGCAGAACGATCGGTGATCCGTCGTGGCCGGACTTCTTGTAATGCTCGGCTGCCTTTTCAAGATCAAACTGGCGTTGCGGGATTGTATCGTCAAACAGCGGATAGGCCGCATTGACCGGCATGTCGTTGCCAACAGACCCATAACCCTGCAGGATCTTTTCAACCAGCTCTTCGCGGTTGATCGCATATTTCAGAGCCAGCCGCAGATCGAGATTGTCGAACGGGGCGGTATCCGAATGCATGATGAATACGTAATGACCGCGACCCGTCGTGGGCTGTACGGTCAGACCCGGAGCGCGGCCCAGAAGATTGGCCACCTTGGGCTCAACCCGGTTGATAAGGTGAACCTGACCGGACTGAAGCGCCGCGGTACGTGCGGTTGCATCGTTGATGGCAATAATTTCGACACTGTCAAAATGGCCGTCATCCGCCCAGTAATTGTCGAACTTCGTGTAAACGTGACGCACACCCGGCTCGTTTACTTCCATCTTGTATGGCCCTGTGCCGATACCCGCGCCCGGATTGTCGAGGCCACCGTCCGGCTGAATGATCAGGTGATAGTCTGCCATGAGGTACGGCAAATCAGCATTCGGGCTGTTCAACGTGACCGAGAACACGTCGCCGTCCGTCTTCATCGACTCGATCTCTTTCATGATGCCCAGGGCACCGGATTTCGAGTTTTCGTCCGAATGGCGCTGCATGGTTTTCAGCACGTCTTCGCTGGTCAGTGTCTTGCCGTTGTGGAATTCGACACCAGGGCGGATTTTAAAGTTCCACACCTTGGCGTCAGCGCTGGCTTCCACGCTTTCGGCCAGACGTGATTCAATCGAGCCGTCCGGCGCTACGACCACCAGGGTGTCACCAAACTGGCGACCATTGAGAGCAGGCACCTGGCTGGCGTAGGTCGCCGGGTCCAGAGAGTTCGTCGATTCGCCACCTACCGAGCCGATCTTCAGGTCGCCGCCCTTTTTCGGGCCAGCCGCGCGTGCGGCGTCTGCAAACATGGTGCTGGCCATGGCCGCAGAAACACCCAAAGCCGCAGCCTTCCCCATGAATTCGCGGCGGGTGAGCTTGCCGGCTGTGACCTGTTTGGTCATGTGAGTGATTTGTTCGTTCATCATGGTCTCCCGGTTGATTGGATTGTTGCCCTTTTGGGCTTTTTATTGACGCGTGAGTCAAAGTAGGCGGAATTCGGTCGGGCGGGCAAGAACAAATGTCTGACACTTGAGCGTCCCGCATCACATTTGATCACGAGGTATGGCATCCTCCAGTTGCTTGGTTGATACCAGTTTGTCGTCTTGAAAGGCATCTATACGAGCCCTTAGGAAAAAGGAATTCTGATCCGCCCACATCTCGCATGACGTTTCTGTGCGCAGGTCGATACCGTTCCGGCTGATTTCTTGCGTCCATTTGCAACATCCCCGGGCCGAGAGGGGATCATCCGGGTGGATCGTCCAGCGTTCATGCGCCATTCCGCCGTGGATCAGGCCGTGGTCATTGTTGGCAACCAGACCAAAGTCATCCTCGATGATCAGGTGGGTTTCGCCCGAGTTCATGTCCGTTTCCACCCGCCGCGAATTGTGCGGTGCGCGCAAGGACGTCTGCCCCAGCGGCGGCGCCGACGCGGGCGGTGGAAACGCATACTCGTCATCACCGGACGGGCGCTGCGGTATGGTGATGTCACCTTGCGTCAGGTGCAGTTCGGTGCATTCGGGCGACGGCCAGATCAGCGGCCAATAGGCGCTGGAGATTGCGACCCGCAGTCTGTGCCCCTTGGGTACACGGTAGGCGATGTGGTCCAGATCCAGCGAAACCTCATAAGCGGCGCCCGGCGTCAGCGGTGTTGGCTCGGCGTGGCTGTCGCGATGCGTCAGGTTCAGCACGCCATAGGTAATGCGTGTCGAGGCCCCATCCGGGTGCACATGGTTCAGCCGAACGGCAATCTGCGCCTGCGGGCGGTCGGCACTCAGGCGCAGGCGAATGCGTGGCGCGCCGACGATGTCTATGTCCCCAGCCAGCGGTGCGCCATCGAAACAGGCCGAAAGCGCATCATCAGTGCGCTGATCTCCGGGCATGTCGGGGCCCAGCCAGATGGCGCAGTATTCTCCGCTTTCCATGCCGCAGGTCTGCGGTGACCTCACCCGAACGTCCAGTGTTCCGTTCTGTCCAAGGCCCTCATCCGACAGACCCAGCGTCAGGGCTGGTAGATGAGACGTGGCCCGCTCGGCCTCGGCAATCCAGCGCCCCGGCCGTTCATTGTACCAGCGCTGTGGTCGCACACCATCCATCAGGTAGGACCGGTAGGCCGGATCTTTGTCGACGCCCGTATCGATGCCTTTCAGCCAGTGATCCCACCAGCGCAGAGCTTCTTGCAAGAATCCGATTCTTGGTTCGGGTACTGCGAAATGAGGGTACTTGTGCACCCAAGGCCCCACGATCCCTTTGACCGGGGCTGTCAGTTGCTCAACCAGCAAAGGCACGGTGTTCTTGCAGGCATCCCCCCAGCCGCCGATCGCCAGAGTCGCCACCTGAATCGCGTTGAAATCCTCGCAAACCGAGCCGTGCTGCCAATACGCGTCCCGCCGCTGATGACGCAGCCAGACCGAGGGCAAAAACGGCTCATGCTCCAGCCGCTCTAGCCACAGTTCGCGCCAATTCGGACGCAGATCCGGGTCCGGAGGACGGGAGGAGTACGACCACATCGTCGCGCCCCAGCCCAAGTTCTCGTTCAGCAGGCAGCCACCTTTATAGTGGATATCGTCCGCATAGCGGTCGGCGGTGGAACATAGGGTGATGATCGCCTTCAATGGATCGGGTTGCAGCGCTGCCACTTGCAGCGCGTTGAACCCACCCCAGCTGATCCCCATCATCCCGACCATGCCGGTACACCACGGTTGCTGCACCAGCCAATGGATCGTCGCGACGGCATCGTCCAGCTCTTGCCGGGTATATTCGTCCTCCATCAGCCCTTCGCTGTCGCCATTGCCGCGCATGTCGACACGAATGCAGGCATAGCCCCGTTCCGCAAACCAAGGGTGGGTCAGCGCATCGCGCACGGTCGTTCCGTCACGCTTGCGATAGGGCAGAAATTCCAGAATAGCAGGGACAGGGTGTTCCGTTGCATCCGTCGGACGCCAGATGCGTGCAGACAAGCGGCAGCCATCGGGCATCTCAATGCCGACGTCGGGGTTGTCTTCGATTGTGCGTAGCGCGTTGGCAGGCGGTGTCATCCGCACACTGTCGGCGGGGACTGCAAACCAATTTCGGTCAAAATCGTCAGATCATTCGCGGATTGCGACAAGCAGATCCATTACATTCGTTCCCGTCGGCCCTGTCACCAGCAATGCACCGACGCGATCAAGATAACTGCCGCTATCCGCCTGCTGCAACGCATGTTCTGCGCCTTCGCCCCAGGTGGTGCCGTCGATGACAGCGCCGGCCGCATCGGTTGGACCGTCCGTGCCATCGGTTCCGCCGACAACGACGGTAATTCCCTCGGATTCCGCAATCTCGCGGGCCAGGGCCAGCGCCAACCCCTGATTACGCCCCCCGCGCCCCGGGTTTTCGGGCAGAACAACCGTAGGCTCTCCGCCGAAAACCATGACGCCGCTGGGCATGGCGCGGATGCGCGTGCCCAGCGCTTCGGCGACGTTCAAAAAGTCATCGTGCAGACATTCTTCGTTGGTGAGAACCGTCAGGCCTTCGCCTTTTGCCAAATCCGCAGCGGCCGCGCGGGCATGAGCATTCGAGGCCACGATCTGCGTGCTTGCCTCAAAGCCATAGCTGTCCGGCAGTGCCCCGATCCCCGACCCCACAACATTCAGGTCATCCCCGGGCACATCCGAGATCGCCAGTACAGTCGCCTTTTTTCCTTGAAAATGAGACAGAAGCCCGCCGCCTTTGATCCGCGACAGCTTGCGGCGCTCGGCGTTCATGGCCGTTATGTCCAGCCCCTCGGCCAACAGCTGTTTGTTCAACTGCTCCAGATCGGACAGCGTTTTTCCGGGTAGCAAATCCTCGGCCAGTGAAGACGCCCCGCCGGACACCAGCAACAGCAGATGCGAGCCGGGCTGCATCGCTTGGACCGCTTCGCGCAGGGCCTGACCGCCCTGAAGGCTGCGGCTGTCGGGAACCGGATGGGACGCCTCGATCACTGTCACATGATCCGGCAGGTCGCGCCCGTGGTCGTCCTTGGTGACAACCAGCGTCGGGCGTGGGCCAAAATGCTCCAAAGCGGCGAGGGCCATCGCGGCAGCGGGTTTGCCCACGGCCAGGATTTGATCGGGTGCGGGGATATCGTGCAGCACTTTGCTGGTCGCGGCGTGGCCGCCCACGGCATCAACACCGGCCTGCCAGATGCGAATTGCCTGTTCTTTTCTGTCCATCAGCTTTCCACCCAAATCGTGACCGGTCCGTCATTGACCAGTTCTACCGCCATATCCGCCCCGAACTCACCGGTCTCGACCGGCACGCCATGCGCCTTAAGGCGCTGGGCGAACACTTCATAAAGACGTTTGCCAAGGTCTGGCGCCGCTGCTTCGGAAAAGCCGGGCCTGTTGCCGCGCGACGTATCGGCGGCCAGCGTGAACTGGCTGATCACCAACGCCGAGCCTTCGATATCTTTCACCGAGCGGTTCATTTTCCCGGCGTCATCTTTGAAGATGCGCAGTTTCGAGACCTTGGCGGCCAGTTGATCCGCTTTTGCCTCATCATCGCCCTGCATTGCGCAGACCAGGATCATCAGCCCCGGTCCGGTCTGGCCGATGACCTGACCGCCGACCGATACGCTGGCGCGTGAAACTCTTTGTAGGACTGCGCGCAAATCTACTCTCCGCCTGGTGCGTTTGTTACCCGAGCCATTCGACAATCTCGCTCAGGTCGGCGCGGTCGGTACGAAAGCCATTGGCGGGGTGATCTTTATCCGCATAGCCAAAGGAAATCGCGCATAAAATCATCTGGTCGTCCGGGATGTCGAAATAGCGGCGCAGAAACGGGCTGTACGTGGCGACCGCCGCTTGTGGGATAGTGGCCACGCCAAGTGCCTGTGCGGCCAGTGAAAACGCGGTAACGAACCCGCCGCAATCCAGCGCGCCATAGGCCCCAAGTTCCTTCGGGCTGGTTATGATCGCGCAATGCGGTGCGCCGAACAGCGAGAAATTCTCCATCATCTGCCGGCCCGAGGCCGCGCGGTCGCCGCGTTCCACGCCCACCGCCTCATACAAGGCCCAGCCGCAAGTCCGGCGGCGGTCCTGATAGACCCCCGAATACGAGGTCGGAAAGGGCAGGTCCGGGGCAGGGGTGCCGGTCGTGGCCTCTTTCTGCAGCGCTTCTCGAAATCGGTCGGTTTCTTCGCCGCTGGTGAGGATAACGTGCCAGGGTTGGGCATTGCACCAACTGGGAACACGGGTGGCACTGGTCAGGATTTTTTCGATCTGCCGCTTCGGCACCGGATCGGGAAGGAAGGCCCTGCAGGAATGCCGTGCTGTCAGTAGTTGAGTCAGATCGGATAGTGTCACACAGGCCTCCCCGCTCGGCGTTGACGCGGCGCAGAATGGCGTCTGATCGCGCGAAGTTCAAGCGCTAACAATTGCAGGCTTGGTAACCGCTTCAGCCCTGCTGTCCGGTCGCCATCAAATACCCGACACCAGCGGCC
Source organism: Ruegeria sp. AM9 (assembly GCF_056540565.1). NCBI lineage: Bacteria > Pseudomonadati > Pseudomonadota > Alphaproteobacteria > Rhodobacterales > Roseobacteraceae > Ruegeria > Ruegeria sp. AM9. Next base: position 725,626 of record NZ_JBQFWY010000001.1, on the reverse strand, counting down.
ACAAGCAGGCCCAGAACAACGGCTATGGTGATCTTGATGGCGGACCATGGGCGCTCACCCTGAACGCGGCCGGTACGGCCGTTCACGACAAAGCGATAGGTCTGGCCGCGATACTTGTAGGCTGCCATCCAGACCGGCAGCAGGATATGCTTGAAGGTCACGTTGCGTACATCGGTATCGATCGCGTGTATCCGCTGGCGGTCGCCACCAATGTCAAAGCGCACATCCCGCTCGATCACCCGCGCCATGTAACCGCGCGCCTCGGTGTAGCCTTCCTGCAATTCGACTGTGTAGGCTTCGGCCCGGAAGCCTGCCAGATATTCCGGCTGATAAGGCTCCAGCGCCGGAAGGTCCCAGGGTTCCAGCGCGTCAGTGTAGCTTTTGGGCAAGGACCGCGAAGCCAATACCAGCACGTCGTCAAAGAACCGCTTTACCCGCCCGGATTTCGGAGACCACCGCACCTTGGGCACCTGCTGCTGCACGCGCTTGCCGTCGCGCATGATGGTCCGGGTTTCATAGTAGACGGTGCCACGCTCGCCGCGATAGCTGGATTGCGTATCCGCATCAAACGTCCAGTACGGCACGTAAATGCCCTGCATCTTGCGACCTTTGCGGGCATATTCCTGCAACCCGTTCGGCGCAAACCACAGCCGCCCCAGCCAGTCCCCCATCGCCTTGTGCGCTGCTCGTTCATCTATGGCAAAGGGCAGCACCCCACGCGGTTTTATATGCCGATTGACACCGGTATCCGTGACCACCGGCGTTGCGCAGAACGGGCATTCAGCGGCGTGGGTGGCGGGGTCGAACTCGACCTGAGCCGCGCAGTTTGGGCAGGACAGAACACGCGTTTCCTCGATCTCGCTGTCGGGCAGGCGGTCCGCAATGGCCGCATCGAAATCCAGCTCCTTCAGGCTGGCACCGCCCCAGGGGCCAGCGCCAATCGCCTCGGAATGCCCGCAATGGTCGCAGGTCAGGCTGCCATCACCTGGGTTGAACCGGTAATCTGCACCGCATTGCTCGCAGGGAAATCGATGTTCTTCGGTCATCGTGCGGCCTTATTCTTGCGCGGACGTGTGAAAGGTCAGGCGCCGGGCGGCGGCGGCGGCAGAATGGTGAACAACTGCGCCAGTTCCTGCACGTCTCCGGCCTTTTTCCAGCCGTCTTGACCGGCGGTCCAGACATGGGTGTCGCGGGTAATTTCCCCGTCTGTCGCCATCCGTCCCATCTTGGCCTTCGAAAACGGCCCGCTGGTCTGGCCATCCACCGCGATATGCCACACATGCTCGACCGGAGGCGGCGGCGGCGCCACATGCGCAGCCGGTTGCGGGGCAGCGGGGGCGGAACTGCCCCACGGGCCGCTGGGTTGACCCGCTGCCATGTTTGCCATCTGGCTGGCCATCGCCATGCCCATACCCATGCCAAGACCCGCACCCATACCGCCGCCCTGACCGGGGTTGTTGGCCGCGGCGGTCATCGCCTCGGCTGCGGAGTACTGAGTGAACTTGCCCAGATCACCGGCCAGCCCCATCGACGTGCGCTTGTCCAGCGCCGCTTCGACCGCAGGCGGAAGCGAGATGTTCTCGATGTAGAACTCGGGCATCTCCAGCCCATAGCTTTCCAGCACCGGCGACACTTCGGCGGCGATCAGCTTGCCCAGATCGGCGGTGTTGGCGGCCATGTCCAGAACCGGAATGCCCGACCCGGCGATCACGCGGCTGAATTCCTGCACGATGATGTTGCGGATCTGAAAGCTGATCTCGTCCATGGTGAATTCGCCATCGGTGCCAACGATTTCGATCAGGAACTTTGCGGCATCCTTCACGCGCACTGTATAGGTGCCGAAGGCCCGGATACGGGTCGGCCCGAATTCGGGATCGCGCAGCATGATCGGATTCTTGGTGCCCCATTTGAGGTTATTGAACCGGGTCGTGTTGACGAAATAGATCTCGGACTTGAACGGAGACTGAAAGCCGTGATCCCAATGCTGCAGGGTCGTCATGATCGGCATGTTGTTGGTTTCAAGCATATAGAGACCCGGCGTGAAAACATCCGCCAACTGCCCCTCATGCACGAACACGGCCGCCTGACCTTCGCGCACGGTCAGCTTGGCGCCGTATTTGATCTCGTGCCCCTCACGTTCGAAGCGCCAGACCATGGTGTCGCGTGTGTCGTCGACCCAGTGAATGACGTCGATGAATTCTCCGGTCAGAAAATCGAAAATACCCATTGGGGTCTCCTTTCCTTGGGCTCAGAGCTTCTGGCCCATCAATTCGCGTGCGATTATCCGTACCACGGGACGGGCATCTTCGGCTGTTACTCCGGGTTCAAGGCGCGGATCGTACAACATTGTCAGAAGCTTCTCGTCATGGCTGGTCAGTCGCGCAAACTCATCATTGTCGTTGAAAATCGAAGGCCGTGCCGTAGGGCTGTCATTGGACAGCCCAAGCCCCTGTGCAATTTCCTCGTGAATACAGCTTTGGCGCGTAAGGTCCGGCAATTCTGCGCGGATAAGCGTGACTGCACGCACAAACCTATAAGGCGATCCCTTCGTCGGAGATGCAAAAACAAGGCAGTCGATATTGGCGCGCGGGTTGGCAACCAGATCAAGCGAAGGCGTACTTATACCGGGGATCAGTTGTTTCAGACGCTTTACCACATAAGAACTGTCATCTTTACCAGCAAAGAACACATGGAAATTGGCTTTGCGGTTGACGACCGAGATTGGATGGCCCGTCAACCTCGCTAGCCGCTCGGCGAAAGCTTCAACCTCGGCCGCGTCTTTTCCTCGCGCTTCAGGTGAAACGGAAGGGGCGAACTCGGTTTGAATGCGGACTGGGCCACCCCACCGGCTCAATTGTCCATCCGTTCGTTGAAGGCGCGTGGTTACAGCGTGGTCTGGGTATTCGCTGTAAAAGGCGATGTCCTCAAAATTACGCGCCAGATCGTCGGCATCGTAGGGGGTGTCAGGGCCGCCGCCATCCACTCGCAACATGTCACGGGTCAGCAGATCGCGTTCGACCCGCTGATAAAACCTCGCCAGATCCTGACTGGCCGCGGACGGCGGGACATAGGCATTGGGTGCAGGCGCGGGCGCCGTGGGGCGCGGTTGCGGGACAACCGAAGACGTCAAGGTTTCATCGCAATTGGCCAAAACCAACAGCGATACCAAACCCAACAGGCGTTTCAGATATCCCGATACCCGCACGCGCGACCCGCCGTCAGCCCGGAACCGCCGTTCCGGCAGTGTCGCCGATCCCGTCCTGACGCGCCTTTGCCGAGGCCAGCGTGTCGCGCAACTCGGCCTCCATCTTCTGCAGTTCCTGTTCGGCAGCGGCGCGCTTGGCCTTGCCTTCGTCCGCGATGGCAAGGCTTTCATTGATTGTACCGATCAGGTCGGCGTTGGCCTGTTTGACCGCTTCGATATCGAACACGCCGCGCTCCATCTCCTCGCGGATCATCTTGTTGGACTCGCGCAAATTGGCGGCGTTCGAGGTCAGCAATTCGTTGGTCAGGTCATTGGCATCGCGCACGGCGGCGGCGGCCTCGGCGCTGCGCTGGATGGTGACAGCTTGCGCCAGCTGGGTTTCCCACAGCGGCACGGTGTTCACCAGCGTCGAGTTTATCTTGGTTACCAGAGACTTGTCATTCTCCTGCACCAGACGGATCGAGGGCAGCGATTGCATCGTCACCTGACGGGTTAGTTTCAGGTCATGGACCCGACGTTCCAGATCGTCGCGCGCGGCGCGCATGTCGCGCAGCTCCTGCGCTTTCATGACCTGCTGGTCTTCGGGCGCGGCCTGAACTTCGGCCTCTTTTTCAGGGATGTCGTGGCTGTCCAGCTCGGTCAGCTTTTCCTCACCCGCCGCGATGTAAAGCGCCAGTTCGTCATAGAACCCAAGCGTCTTTTCATAGAGCAGGTCCAGCGACTTGATGTCTTTCAACAGCGTGTGTTCATGGCCCAGTAGGTCGTCGGTGATACGGTCGATCTGGCCCTGAACGTTTTCGTACTGCGCGGTGAACTTGGCGAAAGGCGCTGCGCGGCCAAGTAGTTTTTCCCACCAGCTGCGCTCGCGGCGCACGTCCAATTCGCTGACCGAGAAACCACGGATTGTGGTCACGATGTTGCGCAGGCTGTCCCCGGCGGGGCCGACATCCTTATTGCGCACATCGGCCAGCATCGCCTGGCTGATTTCCTGCAGTTCCGCCTGAGCGGATGAGCCGAAGGACACAATCGAGTTGGTGTTGTCCATGTCGATCTCATCCATCCGCTTGCGGATTTCGGCGCTGACGGGTTCGTCGGCCTCCTCCAGCGAAACAACTTCGGCCACGGGCTCGGGCAGGGCCACAGCAGTGACTTCCTGAACCAGTGTTTCGGCCTCGACCGCCTTGTTCTTGATCGCATCGGACATGGGGTAATCCTTTCTCAAATAACTGTCCGGTCAGTCCAACCGGACGCCTTCGCGTTGCAGACGTTCGCGCAACACGTCAATTTCAACCGTCAGATCACTGCGGTCATCCAAAAGCATCTTGCGGGTGCGGGCCGCGAAATTCTGTTCCAGATCGTCCAGCAGGGCGGTGTAGTCGGCCAGCGCCTGCGCGTCGCGTGTGCGGGCAAAGACGTCGGCGAACTTCACTGTCGCGTCGCGCGCACCCTGCAGGTAAACGGTCAGGTATTTGCGGGCGCCTGCCAGATCGCGCGGGTCTTCCTCGACCGTGCGGAACAGATCGCGGGCGGTGTCCTGAAACCGTTCGACCCGCGCTTCGACCCGGCGGTCACCGGCGCGTTTGATGGCATCGGTCATCTCGGACAGATGGGTTTCGGCGTCCTCGACCACTCGGGCCACGCGGTCCTGCTGAAAGGTGTCGATCCCCTCCGTGCCCTTGTCTTTCATCGGGTCCAGTCCGAAGGACACCGAATGCAGCACCGTGGCCACCGCGCCAAACAGGATCGGAGCCACCAGACTGGCCTGCGCAGCGGTCTCGGCGTCCAGATACTCGGACCGATACGCTGCCAGAGCAGTACCCAGGCCGGTCAGTACACTTGCGAAAATCTTGCGGGGAAAGGCCGGGCGGCGGGCGGTGCGGCGCGCGTTAAAGGCGGCCTCGGCGCGCAAGCCCTCGCGCAGAAGAAAGGCGGCACCGGTCAGAAGGCCTGCTGCGATCAGCCCGATCGTCATCCCGACCGCGCCGTCGTTCAGCGACAGAAACACCAGTGGTATGGCGGGCAAGAACAGAATATTTACCCGTGCGCCTGCCGGTTCGACCCTTGCGCCGTGGAATTGCCCGCGCGGCGGTTTGTCGTCGTCGGACCCACCGCCTTGAGGGCTGAATTTTCCGCCATACCGCTGTGACATGCGCTAAAGGCCCCCCAGTACGCCGGTGCAGACACCGAACAACAGCACCAACAAGGCCGCATAGGCCAGTTTTTGCACTCCGGTCCCTGACATGACGCCCCCCATAAGCAACGCTCACGGAAAATTTAGGCGATACGAGGGCTTGGCGCTAGGGGGAAGGTTGGCAAACCCGCGTCACTTGCGAGTTTTCTTGCCGATTGGCGCCCGTTTTCGTTGCGGTCGTGCGGGGCGTTTCGGCTTGGCTTCAGGTTCCGCATCCAGCCCCAGCTGATCGCGCATCACGCGGCGGCGGATTTCCTCGACCTCGCCTTGTTTCAGGCTGCCCAGTTGGAACGGGCCATAGGACACACGCAGCAGGCGGTTCACGGCATAGCCGATATCTTCCATCGCGCGGCGAATTTCGCGGTTCTTGCCTTCGCGAAGGCCGATGGTCAGCCAGGCATTCGCGCCCTGTTGGCGGTCCAGCGAGACGTCCATAGGCAAAAACCGCTCGCCATCGACCACAAGGCCCTTGCGCAGAGGGGCAAAATCCTCGTCCTTGGGCCGCCCGTTCACACGCACGCGGTATTTCCGCAACCATCCGGTCGAGGGCAATTCGAGCTTGCGCTTGATGCCGCCATCATTGGTCAGCAGCAGCAACCCTTCGGAATTGAGGTCGAGCCGACCAACGCTCATGACGCGGGGCATGTCTTCGGGCAGATTGTCGAAGATGGTCGCGCGGCCCTTTTCGTCGCGCGTCGTCGTCACCAGACCGGGCGGCTTGTGATACAGCCACAGGCGCGAGGGTTCGGGTTCGGACACCGGCTTGCCGTCAACGGTGATCTTGTCTTTGCCGGTGACGTTCAGGGCAGGGCTATCGATGGTCTTGCCATTCACGGTCACACGACCGGCTTCGATCATGCGTTCCGCTTCACGGCGCGAGGCAACACCTGCGCGGGCAAGCACTTTGGCGATCCGGTCGCCGGGAGGAGGGGTTTTGGTCATCCGCAGCCCATAGCGCATCCCGCCCGCTTGCGAAAGACAGGTTTCTGATGCAGTCAGAGGCATGGAGTTCAGATCGCATATGGACAAGGCGCTGGTTGAAGCGCGCGCAGCGGCAGATCGCGGAGAGGTTCCGGTGGGCGCCGTCATCGTCGCGCCTGACGGTCGCGTTGTGGCCACAGCTGGAAACCGGACGCGTGAGTTGAACGACCCCACCGCCCATGCCGAGATTCTGGCCCTGCGCGCCGCCTGCGCCGAGGCCGGGTCTGAACGGTTGCCTGACCATGACCTCTATGTGACGCTGGAACCCTGCGCAATGTGTGCGGCGGCATTGGCCGCGGCGCGTATCCGGCGCATTTATTATGGCGCCGCCGATCCGAAATCCGGCGGCGTGGCCCATGGCGCGCGGGTGTTCACCCATAAACAGGCACACCATGTCCCCGAGATCTATGACGGCATCGCAGGACAGGAGGCCGCCGACCTGCTGAAAGCCTTCTTTGCCGCGCGGCGTGATCCTAGAGAGTGATCGGTTTCATCAATTCGGGCTCGATCACATCCACACCCGGTAGCCCGTCGATCAACGCCTGAGCGGACTGTTCCAGAATCGGGAAGGTCTTGTAGTGGCAGGGAATCACGGTTTTGAAGTTGAAGTACCGCTTGGCCGCATAGGCCGTCGCTTTCATGTCCATAGTGAAATGGCCACCCGCTGACAGAATGCCGATATCGGGTTTGTAATAGTCTCCCATCCAGTCCATATCGGCCATGATGTCTGTGTCGCCCGAGACATAGAGCATATGCCCCTCGGACGCGATCATGAAACCAACCTCGCTGCCGCCCGTGCGCAGGCCATCAGGGGTTGAGAAGGTTGAGCTGTGCGAGGCGGGCACCATCGACACCATCACCCCGTTCAGGTTCACCGTGCCACCCTTATTGAAGCCGATGGTTTCGATGCTTTCCGCCTCGGCCCAATACCCCATCAGATCGTATTGGCCGACCACGGGCACTTTCAGGTGCTTGGCCAGCGAAACAACATCAGCCACATGGTCGAAATGCGTGTGGGTCAGCAGAATATGCGTCGCCCCGTCCAGCGCAGTGTGGTGATGATGGTCCTCCAGCACCGGGTTGCCGGTCAGCCAGGGGTCGATCAGCAGAACCTGCCCTTCGGTTTCGATGCGGAAACTGCCGTGCCCCAGCCAAATGATGTTCATGAAAACGTCCTCCCAAAACAAGCTCTTGGCATCAACCTAGCATCGGTTATGTAAAAGTTCATGGACTGGTTTCAGGAAATTGACGGCTATTGCGAGCGCCTGTCGCCCGCCTATTGGGCCGAGCCGATCAACGCCGTGACAAACGCGGCGTTTCTGATCGCGGCTTTTGTCATGTGGCGGCGTGTGCGCGGGCAGGGGGTACCTCTGGCAATTGGCCTGGTGATCATCCTCGCGGTGATCGGAGTGGGCAGTTACCTGTTCCATACCCATGCGCAGGTCTGGGCCGCGATGGCCGATGTCGCGCCGATTCTGCTGTATATTCTGGTCTATATCTTCGCCATCAATCGGGATGTCTGGCACATGCGGCCAGGCTATGCCCTGATCGTCACCCTTCTGTTCGTGCCCTATGCCGCAGCCACTGTCCCTCTGTTCCAGTTCATTCCGGGTCTGGGCGGATCGGCTGGCTACGCTCCGGTGCCGCTGCTGATTCTGATCTACGCGTTTCTGCTGCGCAAACGTGTGCCGGACACGGCCCGTGGTCTTGCGATCGGGGCGGCCATCCTGATCGCCTCGATCACCTTTCGCGCTTTGGACGAACCCCTTTGCGCCCAGCTTCCGCTGGGCACGCATTTCATGTGGCATATCCTGAACGCCACCATGCTGGGCTGGATGATCGAGGTCTATCGCAGGCACATGACCCGCGCGTCTCAGCCCTGAAACTCAGGTTTGAAACGCAGAGGCCAGGTGTTCGGGCAGGTCGAATTCGGACAGGACCCGCGCCCGGCCCTCGGCTGACATCTTGCGGGCTGTCTTTTCAACGATGCTCTGGATCTTCTCGGCTGAGTGCTTCTCGGCGAAGGGGGCAAAATACCATTTCAGGAACACGAAGCAGATCACATCTTCCAATGCCTGAACGTCGTCATCCCGCTTGATGCCCTGTTTGCGCAGCATCCGCCCGGCGGCTTCGATCTCATCCGCGCCGTAACCGGCCTGTTCCATCATCGCCATGACAACCTCGGCGTGATGGACGCCCTGCGCCTTGCGCCAGGCCAGATATCCGGCGCGGCCCTCGGGGTATTCGCTGCGTGCCAGTTTCCAGCGCTCGACATGCTGACCCCGAGCCGCAATTTGCAGCACATCTGAGGCGTCCGGGAAAAGCCGGTCCAGCTCAGCGCTCATGCGCTGGCCGTACAGCAGCTCGACCGGCTGGCCGTCATCAAGGTTGGGGTCTTGGGTATTGGCCGCATCAATTGCGTCCAGAACTGCTTGTTTGCGCGCGCTCATCTACTGCTCCGTTGGCTTACCGGCCCCGATGCTTGGTCCGGCGGATCACTTTGATCACCCTAGCGGTTGGACGCAATAAGCGCAGCAGTCAATTGCAGTTTTTCCGGGCCGGGCGTCGGATACCCGACCCGGAGAGGGGGGATGTCATTTGCCCAGCTTGGTCTGATCCTGCGTGACGGGCTGCGAGACGGTTTCCGGGAAGGTCAGGTCGCGCGTCAGGGTGTTCATGGTGGGGCCAAAGGCCTGCGCCTGTGCTGCAAGAACAGTGGTCGCCAATACGAATGCGGTCATGAACGTTTTCATTGTCTTTCTCCGGTTAGTGGCTGTGCCATACATCATGAAATGAACCGTTTAGTACAGTTTTTCAATGCCGAAAATGAACTATTCGGTTTACTTTTGCGTATAGGGGATATGCAAAATTGAATGGCAGTTGCCATGCGCAGGCCGAAACGCGGCTGATCGACCCCTCGGCGGTCTTGCGACCCGGCCCCCAGACAGGTAAATGCCCCCTAACGCATATGAGGTTTTCCGATGTCGATTGACCAAAGCACCGCCGCCAAGGTGGCCAAACTGGCCCGGATCAAGGTCGAGGATGACGCGCTGCCCGCGCTGGCGTCCGAGTTCAACACCATCCTTGGGTTCATCGAGCAACTGAACGAAGTGGATGTCGAAGGCGTCGAGCCGATGGTTTCGGTTGAGCCTATGCGCCTGAAACGCCGTGAGGATGTGGTCACCGACGGCAACCAGCAGGACAAGGTTCTGGCCAACGCCCCCGACGCGCGCGAGGGCTTTTTCGCAGTCCCCAAAGTGGTGGAGTAAGACATGAGCGATCTGAACAAACTGGGCCTGGCCGAGGCCCGCGACGCGCTGCGCAAGGGTGACGTGACCTCGGTCGAGCTGACCGAATCCTGCCTGAAGGCCATCGATGACGCCGATGCGCTGAACGCTTTTGTCCACAAAACGCCCGAGATCGCGCTGGAACGCGCCAAGGCTGCGGATGAGCGGATCAAGGGTGGCGACGCGCCTGCCATGTGTGGTCTGCCGATCGGCATCAAGGATCTGTTCTGCACCAAGGGCGTGCCGTCGCAGGCTGCCTCGAAGATTCTGGAAGGCTTCAAGCCGGAATACGAATCCACCGTGTCGCAGCAACTGGCCGATGCGGGCGCAGTTATGCTGGGCAAGCTGAACATGGACGAATTCGCCATGGGCTCGTCCAACGAAACCTCTGTCTATGGCAACGCGGTCAGCCCGTGGCGCCGAGGCAACGATGATGCGCAGTTGACCCCGGGCGGCTCGTCGGGTGGTTCAGCCTCGGCTGTGGCCGCTGACCTGTGTCTGGCCGCAACCGGTACTGACACCGGCGGCTCGATCCGCCAGCCTGCCGCCTTCACCGGCATCACCGGCATCAAGCCGACCTATGGCCGCTGCTCGCGCTGGGGCATCGTCGCCTTTGCCTCCTCGCTGGATCAGGCCGGACCGATGACCAAGAACGTGCGCGACGCGGCGATCATGCTGGAAACCATGTGCGGTCACGACCCCAAGGATTCGACCAGCGCCGAACTGGCCGTGCCGAATTTCGAAGCGATGCTGACTGGCGACATCAAGGGCAAGAAGATCGGTATCCCCAAGGAATACCGCATGGACGGTATGCCGGGTGAGATCGAAAAGCTCTGGGCCGATGGTGCCGAGATGCTGAAAGCCGCAGGTGCCGAGATCGTCGATATCTCGCTGCCGCACACCAAATACGCGCTGCCTGCGTATTACGTGATTGCCCCGGCCGAGGCGTCCTCGAACCTCGCCCGCTATGACGGTGTCCGCTATGGCCGCCGCGCCACGCTGGCGCAGGGGGACGGCATCACCGAGATGTACGAGAAAACCCGCGCCGAGGGCTTCGGTCACGAGGTGCAGCGCCGTGTCATGATCGGCACCTATGTGCTGTCTGCTGGCTTCTACGACGCCTATTACAACCGCGCACGCCGCGTCCGCACGCTGATCAAGAAAGACTTCGAGGATGTCTTCGCCGCAGGCATTGACGCGATTCTGACCCCGGCCACACCGTCGGCGTCCTTTGGTCTGGGCGAGATGGCCGAGGCTGATCCGGTTCAGATGTACCTCAACGACGTCTTCACCGTGACGGTAAACCTTGCCGGCCTGCCGGGTGTTTCGGTGCCTGCCGGTCTGGACAAGCAGGGCCTGCCGCTTGGTCTGCAGCTGATTGGACGTCCGTGGGAAGAGGGCGATCTGCTCAACACGGCCTACGCGCTTGAGAACGCGGCCGGGTTTGTGGCCAAGCCGGGTAAATGGTGGTAAGCCTCGGGTCAGGCAAGACAATACAAGACGGAGCAGCTGGATGCGCTTTACGCTTCTGATCCCCGCAATCGGGTTGGTGGCCGCCTGTGATACGGTGGCACCAGTGGGTGGCCCTGATTTCAACACGCCCACCTACCAGGCGCAGCGCGAGGCGCAGTTGGCAGGGCAGGGATACACCGGAAATCCTCTGCTTGGCCCCGCCGAGGTGACCGAGCAACAATTGGGCGCGCCCGGCGCTGACGCTCCTCTGCCAACCGGCGAAAACGCTGACCTTGCCTCGGCAACCGCAGCTGCCTTGGCCAGCACGTCGGGGCAACCCACATATGTACCGCCCGCGTCACCGGTCGAAGATCCCATCAACAACGGGATCTCGGACGAACAGGACTTCGACGCGGTTTCGGATCGCCGAACCATCGAATCCGATGCAGCGCGGATCGAACAGAACCGTCAGACCTATGAGGTTGTTGCACCAACAGCCGTTCCGGCCCGTGGTTCGGACGGCCAACCCAATATTGTGCAATATGCGCTGAACACCTCGAACCCGGTGGGAACCCAGCTCTACAGCCGTGCCGGGTTCAACCTGCAGGCCAAGGCACAGCGCAACTGCGCCCGCTACCCGTCGGCCGATCAGGCGCAGATCGATTTCCTGTCCAACGGCGGACCGCAGAAGGATCGCAAAGGCCTGGACCCTGATGGCGACGGTTTCGCCTGCGGTTGGGACCCAAGCACGTTCCGCAGTGCCGTCAACAACTGAACCACAGACACCCATCTGGCACCCGTCCCCGAATTTTGGTGAGCGCAGGGACGGGCTGACTCCGTCTTTGGTGGTCTTCCACTATACCGCGATGGACAGCGCGCAGGCGGCGCTGGATCGCTTGTGCAATCCCGAACATGAGGTCTCGGCCCACTACCTGATCGGCAGGGATGGCACGCTTTGGCAGATGGTACACGAGGAACACCGCGCCTGGCATGCAGGCGCAGGCGAATGGCACGGCCAGAGCGACATCAACTCCCGCTCCATTGGGATTGAGCTGGACAATCCCGGTACGCACCCTTTCTCAGAACCTCAGATGGCGTTGCTCGAACGGCTGCTGCGTCAGATCATGACGCGCTGGGCCATAAAGCCAAGCGGTGTGATCGGGCATTCCGACATGGCGCCCGGTCGCAAATACGATCCCGGCCCCCGTTTTGATTGGCTTCGGTTAGAGCGAAACGGATTGGCCGCCCGACGCGGAATTGACGACGGCCCGCAAGACGCGTCGACTGACCTGTTCCGAACCGTGGCATGCGCGGCAGGGTTCAGCGCTGATGTGGACGATGACACCTTGCTGGCGGCTGTTCGCCTTCGGTATCGTCCCTGGGGCAAAGGACCGCTACAGCCTGCTGATTTCACTCCACTTGGTCATTCTGCCCTCTGGACCTGATCCGCAGCTTCATCTGTCCAAAAATATCCCGGGGTTGAATTGGCCGCAGGCCAAGAAGGGGCTGGCCCCTTCACACCCTTACCACTTGACGCCACCCAACCCAAAGCATACCCACCGCACTGCGCGGAGGACCGGATGGCCGCTGGGGTGCAAGCCCGAGAGGAAAGTCCGGACTCCACAAGACAACGGTGCCGGGTAACGCCCGGGCGGGGCAACCCGACGGAAAGCGCCACAGAAATCAGACCGCCCGCGACTTCGGTCAACGGTAAGGGTGAAACGGTGGGGTAAGAGCCCACCGCGCCGCTGGCAACAGCGGCGGCACGGCAAGCCCCACCGGGAGCAATGCCAAATAGGGTCCCCGCGCGGACAGGTCGGCGTCAGCCGATACCACCGCTAAGCGCGTCTTGGCCGAGAGGGACCGGGTTGGCAGCTTGAGCCGCGCAGCAATGCACGGCCTAGAGGAATGGTCATCGAAGGGGGCAACCCTGGAACAAGATCCGGCTTACAGGCCCTCCGCGCGTTTTTTCCGATCACTTGCCCGGTGGCGCATAGGCGCCGGTCAGTTTCGCGGCTTTCTTGGTGACCGAGACAAAATCCTTCGCCTTCCAGGCGCGTACCGTATGAACTTTTGACACCGCGCCTGATGCCGCAACCGCCATTCCAACTGCTACGGCATCTGTGCCGTCCGGTGCTTCGCTGATGACCACCACGTCATTTTCGCCCGTCGTCATATAGAAACCCAAAAGCTTGCCGCCGACCTTTTTCAGCAAAGCCCTGACAGGTGCCGTACGGTCCACAGGCTTTTTCAGCATCCCCTTGACTCCATCCTGTGAATAGGACGCGTAGGTAATGAAAATAGGCATGTCTAACTCCTGTAAAAGTTGATGCAGGACCTTTAATCAGGCTGGTCCTTTAGCCCTCTTGCAAGTATCAGCCGGCCGCGATCTGCTGCGGTCGCGATCAGTCAAGCGTCCGTGGCGTCAGATGCCGATCCGGTACCGGAAGCACGCCATGCTGTCTGGGGGTAAAGGACGGGCTGGCGGTTCTGCCGCCCTTTTCCGCGCGATAGCCTTCAAACGTGTTTGGCAGGAGAAAAGATGTTCGGTGGGCTGCCACGGAAGCGATAGTCGGGACCGGGCACGCTCTGCATGTTCCTCCCGGTTCCAATTCCAACCCATCGGGGAAACCGAAGACATGCCACCTCGCCATCTCGTCGATGCCTTCACCTGTCATGCCCCCCAAGTGATCATAAAAAACTCTGCTGGCAGAGCGTCTCGCCTGGACCTGGCGCCTCGGGGTCCGAGCCTGTTATCGGCTTCTTTTGTCGGGTGTAATCGCGCGACCATATCACAGAACCGTGAACCAACCAAACCATGGCGGGCACCGACCTCATGATTTGTGAGCTTTACGGACGGATTCCGGTTGACTCAGCCGCGCGACCGGGTAAAAGCGCACGCTCATAGGAATTCAACCGAAAGGCCCCTGCCTTTTCGGACGCAGGAGATAACCATGGCGAAGCCGACGACAATCAAGATCCGTCTGAACTCGACCGCGGGCACGGGCCACTTCTATGTGACCAAGAAAAACGCACGCACCATGACCGAGAAAATGACCGTTCGTAAATACGATCCGGTCGCTCGGAAACATGTCGAGTACAAGGAAGGCAAGATCAAGTAATCTGCCGTCCAGCTTGGACAGTTTCAAAGGGTTCTGCCACGGCAGAGCCCTTTTTCTTTGCGGGTCATTCCGGGGGCAGGGCTTCATGGCCCCTCGCGCCGTTGCAACGAAGCATCAGCGGGCAGGGCAATCGGGTCCGCAGTGGGTTGCTTTTTGCCGGGGCTTGCCTCTACGCTTCAACAAATCGTTCCAAAATGTTGGCCGTCATGAAAAAAATCTTGTTATCCACAATGACTGTGCTGGCCCTTGCGGCCTGCGAAGACCCCTATAACCGCGAAGGCGTCGGGTTCACGGGGATCGATGGTGAGCCCCGCTCGATCTCGGATGTGCCGGGTGCGGCTGCCTTCCTGCCGCCTGCGACGAATGTACCGGCTGAACTGGCTGTGCTGCCCGCTGTTCCCGTGGTGACCGACCAAACCGAAGCAGAGAAAGTCGCGCGTGTCGCAATCGACAACGGTGGACGCAGCGACACCGACTCGGTGGTTCTGACCGGGTCCGACACCAACCTGTTCCTGAGCACGGTCAACGTGAATGGTACTCTGTACGGTGTGCTGCGCACCGCGAACAACAGCACCCGCGTTGATAACAAGGTCGGTGCAACGTTTGGCCGTGATGCCGAGCAGTTCACCGGCTGCCTGCCAGCGGGTGAAGTGTATCGTAAGGGCTCTTCCGAGCGTAGTTCGGGTTTTGCCGTGGCGCTGAACTGTAGCTAAAACCGCTTCACGCGAATTCTGAAACAGCCTCTGCCGAAGTCGGCAGAGGCTTTTCTTTTGCGCCGCCCGTTCGTTGAGAAACACACGCGCAAAGAAAAGGGGCGGAGCCTTTCGGACCCGCCCCAGACGTAAAAGTTCTGAGCGCTGTTATTCGCGGTTACCCAGCAGCTGCAGCAGGAACATGAACATGTTGATGAAGTCCAGATACAGGCTCAGCGCACCCATGATTGCCGCTTTTCCAAGCCATTCCTGGTCGCCGGCATGGGCCATCTGCAGGTAGGTTGTCTTGATGTTCTGCGTGTCATATGCGGTCAGGCCGGCAAAGATCAGAACGCCAATGAACGGAATCACAGCACCCAAGCCCGGAATCGGCCAGATCATCTGGATGATGGACGCCACGATCAGGCCGATCACACCCATGATCAGGAACGAGCCCCAACCGGAAATGTCTTTCTTTGTGGTGTAGCCCCACAGTGAAAGCCCGGCAAAGGCGATCGCAGTTACCAGAAAGACCTGAGCGATGGAAAAGCCGGTAAAGGCGGCAAAAATCCAGCTGATCGAAAGTCCCATGACTGCGGCAAAGCCGTAGAAAAAGGTCTGAGCCCCCGCAGCGGACAGCCGGTTGATCATGCCGCTAAACAGAAACACCATTCCCAGCGGCGCGAACATCACGATCCAGCCGAGGATGTTCGGGCTCAATGTAACCGGGTCACGGAACACCGACAGCAACTGCGGGTTCGAGCCGACGGCCCATGCCACTGCAAATGTAATCAGCATGCCTACGGACATCGTGCCGTAGACTTTGTTCATGTGGGCGCGCAGGCCCTCGTCAATCTGGGCAGCGCGCGCGCCGGCCGCCGTCCGGATCGTGTCAAATTGTGCCATTAAAGGGTCTCCCTTCACATCATTCTTGTCGTGGTCCGAAAAGCGGACCCCGTTCCTCGCAAATATCGGCAACTGCGGGTCACGTTTCAAGGGTTTAGAGGCGGAATCCGGCTAAAACACGAAACAAAAATGGCGACCTGCGGGTACGGGTCGCCATTCATTGCGAAAAGATGAGTGTCGGAGTCATTTTTGCCAGAATTCCGGCGCATCCCAGATTGGGCGGGCCGCCTCGGCCTCGGCCTGTTCACGCGTGATCCCGATATCTTCCAAAGCCCGGGCGTCCAGCCTTGCCAGGGTGCATCGCTGGCGGCGCAGGGAAAGCGCATCCCACAGCAGGGTCAGGCCAAAGCGGCGGCGGGGCGGGCAGTGTCTGTTAATCGCAAGTTGGGTCATAATTATTGTCCTTTCCGTGATCCTCGATGAGTTTCTGTGGTCTCATCAAGTTCCTTGATTTATATGACGCGATAGGGCACATTTTGAAAATGAATGTTTATGAAGTGACACATAAGGATTCGTGAACATGCGAAATCTGGACATTACGACCTTGCGGTCATTCGTGGCGGTGGCGGATCAGGGCGGCGTGACACGCGCTGCCGGGTTCCTGCACCTGACGCAATCTGCGGTATCGATGCAGCTGAAACGGCTGGAAGAGCTGCTGGGCCTCGAACTGCTGGACCGCAGCGGTCGGACAATCGCGCTGACCGCGTCCGGCGAGCAGCTGCTGGCCTATGCCCGCCGCATGATCGCGCTGAATGATGAGGTGATCTCGAAACTCACCGATCAGGCGTTCGAGGGTGAGGTGGTGCTGGGCGTGCCGCATGACATTGTGTACCCGGCGATTCCCCGGGTGTTGCAGCGGTTCAATGCGGATTTTCCACGGGTGCGGGTGCAGTTGGTGTCTTCCTACTCGCTGCAGCTGAAAGACATGCTCAAGCGTGGCGAGTGCGACCTGATTCTGACGACCGAAGCAAACAGGGGTGATGGTGCTGAAACCGTCGCGGAACTGCCGCTGCGCTGGATTGGCGCGCCCGGCGGGTCGGCCTGGCGCAAACGGCCGATTCCAATTGCGGTGGGGCGTCGGTGCATGTTCCGGCCGCAAATGATCGCAGCGCTGGATGAGGCAGGCCTACCGTGGGAGCTGTCGGTGGAAACCGAAAACGACCGCACCATCGAGGCCA
Source organism: Ruegeria sp. AM9 (assembly GCF_056540565.1). NCBI lineage: Bacteria > Pseudomonadati > Pseudomonadota > Alphaproteobacteria > Rhodobacterales > Roseobacteraceae > Ruegeria > Ruegeria sp. AM9. Next base: position 708,612 of record NZ_JBQFWY010000001.1, on the reverse strand, counting down.
CCGTGTCCGCCGATCTGGCGATTCACGCAATGCTGGACGGCACCGAGGCGGCGCATCTGGTGCAGATCGACGATGGCGGTGTGCTGCCAGATCTGCCTGCGCATATGATCAACCTGTACGGCGGAGAGCCCGGACGTGGCCCCGTGGTCGAGGCGTTGACCGATCTCGTTCGGCAAAATTTCCGTATGCTCGGCAGTAGCCCCCTGAAGGCGGTTGTCGGCTAAGGGGCGATTACGACCTTGCCGGTCGCCGTACGGTCTCGCAGCAGTTGCAGGCCTTTCTCGGCGTCCGTCAAGGGCAGCAGGTGGCTGATATGGGGTTTGATTTTACCCTCGGCGTGCCAGCGAAACAGGGTTTCAAAGCTGTTCCGTACGATCTGAGGCCGGAAGGTCAGGTACCCCCCGATATAGAATCCGATCACCGTCAGGTTCTTGACCAGCAGGTGGTTGGCCGGAATCTGCGGAACCTCTCCACCCGCAAAACCGATGGGTAGCAGGCGCCCTTCAGGGTTGGTGGCGCGGAAAGCGGCCTTGAACACGTCGCCGCCGATTGCGTCATACGCGACATCCGCGCCGCCAAGCTGTTTGACCCGCGTGCGCAGATCCTCGGATGCGTCGATCAGGTGGTCCGCCCCGGCGGCCTGCGCCACGGCCAGCTTATCCGCGCCCCGGGCCTGAGCGATCACGGTCGCGCCCATCAGTTTGCCGATCTCGACCGCTGTCAGGCCGACACCACCTGCCGCGCCCGTGACCAACAGGGTCTCGCCGGGTTGCAGGCGGGCGCGGTGGTCCAGTGCGATGTGGCTGGTGCCATAGGCGATCTGGATGGCCGCTGCGTCTTCGAAGCTCATCGATTCGGGCAGGGGAATCGCGCGGTCCGCGTCGAACACTCCGAATTCGGCCAAACCGCCCTGACCGGAATAGACCGCGATCCGGTCTCCCGCTTTCAGATGTGACACACCGGGACCGACTGCATCGACCACTCCGGCGATTTCCATGCCCTGTGTGAAGGGGGCGGGCGGCGTGTCCTGATACGTACCCTTCTGCATCAGCAGGTCGGCAAAGTTCAGACCGCAGGCCTTGATAGCGACCCGCACCTGACCTTCCAGAGGCTGCGGGATGTCAATATCGCAAAGCCGGGCGGCCGCGCCCTGGGTTGGAATTCGATAGGCCAGCATGAGTGTGCTCCTGTGGTTAGGCGCATAGGTTCGTGCTGCTTGGGGTTTGTCAATCTCTTAGCCGGGGATTGAGTGTGGCAGCCGCGTCAGACTTACCCTGCGGCAGGGACGTGTGCCGGACTGGCGCGGCACAACTTTAAACATCTGCTCTGCGAAACAGATTCAACCTTCTTGAAAAAATACCGAAAAAGCGCAATATTGTCTGAGGTGCTGATTTGGGGGCATGTTCCTGATTAGGAAGTAGTTAAGGGCGGCTCGCTACTGTTGCGTTAAAAAGGCATGTCGCGCACTCAAATCGGTTGTGTGTGTAGTTTAGAGGAGAATACCAATGACCCATCACGTCGATGTCCATGTGGGCAAGCGCGTCCGGCATCGCCGCTGGCTGATTGGCATGACCCAGCAGCAGTTGGCGCAGCAAGTTGGTATTAAGTTTCAACAAATTCAGAAATATGAAACGGGTGCCAACCGGATCAGCGCATCCCGCCTGTGGGACATCGCCGAGGCATTGGATGTGCCTGTCAGCTTTTTCTTTGAAGGTTTGGAAGAGGCCGAAAAAGAAGCATCCGGCAAGAAATCGGTTCCGGCCGATCTGATGGGGGACAAGGAAGCTCTGGATCTGGTGCGTTCCTACTATGCGATCCCTGAAAATCAACGCCGACGTCTGTTTGAACTGGCCCGGGTGCTGAGCGACGTCGCCTGAGCGAACGGGCTTGACTCTGGCACGCGCGGGCCGCACGGGTAGCGCATGCAAGAGACCATTTTGAGCGATCTGGATGTTGCCGAGGAAATGGCCGACGCTGCACGCGCGGCCATTCTTCCATTTTTCAGGCAATCCAATCTTGAGACCGACAACAAACTGGCCGAGGGCTTTGATCCGGTAACGGTTGCCGATCGGGCTGCCGAGCAGGCCATGCGCGCGGTTCTGGCAAAACACCGGCCCGATGACGGTATCTTTGGGGAAGAGTTCGGCCAGGTTCAGGGCATCAGCGGCCGGACTTGGGTGCTGGACCCGATCGACGGTACGCGCGGTTTCATCTGCGGAACACCCACTTGGGGCGTGCTGATCGCGCTGAGCACACCGGACGGTCCGGTTCTGGGCGTCATTGACCAACCCTATATTGGCGAGCGTTTTGTGGGGTCGGCTGATATCGCGCGGGTGACCGGCCCAACCGGCACGGTCCCATTGAAGACCCGCCTGACCTCCGGCCTGGACCAGGCGGTACTGTTCACCACTTTCCCCGAGGTCGGAACCCCCGAAGACCGCGCCGGGTTCGAGGCCGTGGCGCAACAGGTGCGTCTGACGCGCTATGGCATGGATTGTTATGCCTATGCTCTGCTGGCTGCGGGGCAGGTCGATCTGGTGATCGAGGCTGGCCTGAATGCCTATGACATTCAGGCGCCGATTGCGGTGATCGAAGCGGCTGGCGGTGTTGTCACTGATTGGCAGGGTGGCCTGGTGCATGAGGGCGGGCGCGTGCTGGCGGCCGCGAATACCACGTTGCACGCGGCGGCGCTGGAGATCTTGCGCCAACACTGAAAGTGATTGCCGGGTCTGAAACGGTCGGCTAGGGTTTGCCCGGCTGGTTCTTGTACCCGTTTTCCGCCAGCCAACGCTCTTCTTGCACGAAACGGGTGTAAAGCAAGGGGGGCGGAATGACCGAATTCCTGATTAAGAATGCAGACACCATCCTGACGATGGACGATTCGCGCCGTGAACTCTCTGGCGCGGATATCCTGATCCGAGGCGGGCAGATCGAACAGATTGGCCGCGGCCTGACAACCACCGGTGAGGTTCACGATGCCGCCGGGTGTGTCGTGACACCGGGCTTGGTGAACACCCATCACCATCTTTATCAGACCCTGACCCGCGCGGTGCCCGGCGGGCAGGATGCGCTGCTGTTTGGCTGGTTGAAGACGCTCTATCCCATCTGGTCCCGCTTTGGGCCGGAAGAGATGTTTGTTTCGGCCCAGATCGGCCTGGCCGAACTGGCCTTGTCCGGATGCACGCTCAGTTCTGACCACCTTTATCTGTACCCGAACGGTGCACGGCTGGATGACACGATTGCGGCGGCGTCCGAGATCGGCCTGCGGTTTCACCCCACCCGCGGCGCCATGAGCATTGGCGAAAGCGATGGTGGCCTGCCGCCGGATTCGCTGGTCGAAGACGAGGCCGCGATCCTCGAGGATATGATCCGGGTCGTAGATGCGTTTCACGACCCTTCCGAGGGCGCGATGTGCCGTGTCGGGCTGGCGCCGTGTTCCCCGTTCTCGGTCAGCCGTGATCTGATGCGGGATGCTGCGATTCTGGCGCGGGACAAGGGCGTGATGCTGCACACCCATCTGGCGGAGAATGACGAAGATATCGCCTATTCACAGGCGCAGTTCGGCTGTCGTCCGGGGCAATATGCCGAGGAGCTGGGCTGGACCGGAGCGGATGTCTGGCACGCCCATTGCGTCAAGCTGGACGGGGCCGAGATCGATCTGTTCGCCAGAACCGGGACCGGTGTCGCGCATTGCCCCTGTTCCAATTGCCGTCTGGGTTCGGGCATCGCACCAGTTCGTGCGATGCGTGATCGGGGCGTGTCGGTTGGACTGGGGGCGGATGGGTCAGCCAGCAACGACAATGGCAACCTGATCCTCGAGGCGCGTCAGGCCATGTTGCTGCAACGTGTGGCGAACGGTGCGGATGCGATGTCTTCCCGCGAAGCGCTGGAGATCGCAACGCGTGGCGGCGCCGACGTTCTGAACCGACCCGATTGCGGACGGCTGGAACCCGGCAAGCGCGCCGACATTGCCATCTGGGATACGCGTGGCATTGAAAGCGCAGGCAGTTGGGACCCGGCGGCGTTGCTGCTGGCCGGGCCAATGAATGTGAAACATCTGTTTGTTGAAGGCCGTCAGATCGTGCGCGACGGGCATGTCACCACATTGGACATGCCCCGTGTGATCGCGCGGCAGAACCAGTTGGCGCGCGCGCTGCAGCCCTAGTGGCTGACGCGTTCACCGGCGATCCAGACTTCGGAAATCGCCCTGTCGTCACCCATCATGATGGTGGGGAAGATGGCCTCCCATAAGTCGTCGGCACAGGCTTCGCGCTGGGCGATGGCCGGGGTCGATGCGAGATCGAGGACGATCAGGTCGGCCTCCATCCCCGGTGCGACATTGCCGATGCAATCGTCCATCCGTAATGTGCGCGCCGATCCCACGGTGCCCAGCCACAGCAGTTGCGCGGCGTGCAGGGGTGCGCCCCGCAGCTGCCCGATCTCATAGGCGGCGGCCATCGTGCGCAGCATCGAGAAACTGGACCCGCCACCGGTATCCGTCGCAAGCCCGACGCGGTGGCCGTCCCGCATCAGCCCGGTCATGTCGAACAGGCCCGAGCCGATGAACGTGTTCGAGGTCGGACAATGGATCAGCGCCGCGTCGACCTCGCGCAGCCGGTCGCGTTCGCGCGATTCCAGGTGGATGACGTGGCCATAGACGCCATGAGATCCCAGCAGGCCGAATTTCTCGTAGGTATCCAGATAATCGCGCGCCTCGGGGAACAGCTCGCGGACCCAGGCGATCTCGTCGGTCTGTTCGCTCAGGTGGGTTTGCATCAGGCAATGCGGGTGCTCGGCCCAGAGAGCGCCCATCGCCTCAAGCTGTTCGGGCGTGGAGGTGGGGGAAAAGCGCGGAGTGATGGCGTAAGACAGCCGGTCGATCCCGTGCCATTTTGCAAGCAGCGCTTCGGATTGGTCATATGCTGTCCGGGCCGTGTCCCGCAGCCCCTCGGGCGCGTTGCGGTCCATGCAGGTTTTACCGGCGACCACACGCTGATTGCGCGCTTGCGCGGCGGTAAAGAAGGCATCGACGCTTTCGGGGTGGATGGTGCAGAAACTGCACATCGTCGTGGTGCCGTGCGCGGCGGTCAGGTCCAGATACCGGTTGGCGATCTCGGACGCATAGGCCGGGTCGCCGAACTTCATCTCTTCGGGGAACGTATAGGTGTTCAGCCAGTCGATCAGGCGCTTGCCCCAGCTGGCGATCATGGCGGTCTGCGGATAGTGCACATGGGCATCTACGAAACCTGCCATGATGACGCGCTGACCGTAGTCGACTACGGCAGCGTCCGGATGGGCGGCGCGCAGGCTGTCAGCATCCGCCACGGCGGCAATGCGGCCGTCTTCGACCAGAACCGCCTCGCTGATTTTGACGGCGTCGACCGGCTCACCCTCGAAAGGTGAACCGGTGAAACTCAGGACACGTCCTTTCAGCAGCGTTTTTTGCGCCATTTTCCTTCATCTCCGCCTGTATGGGACTGCGAAACAGCATAGGCGGGCGAAACTTGTCGGTAAATCGCCGCATTGTCATTGTTTTCCGGTAGCAGCTTCTTCTAATTAGGGGCCAATGACCGAATGATACGGGGCAGACATGACAACAGGCTTTGATGAACCCGTAAATGACGCGCACAGCGATGAGGATGTCTATGCGCTGGATCGCAAGACCGTAGCGGCCATTTTATACGCGGTCGATGTGGAAGACCGCGAAAAGCTGGTCGAGCTGATGGAGCCGCTGCACCCGGCCGACATCGCCGACCTTCTGGAACAGATCAATCCGTATGACCGTGCCCGCCTGATCCGTCTGTATGACAAGGAGTTTGACGGCGACATCCTCTCGGAGCTCGATGAGGCGGTGCGCGAAGAGATCATCGGCATCCTGAAGCCCGACGTTCTGGCCGACGCCGTGCGCGAGATGGAAAGCGACGACGTTGTCGACCTGCTGGAAGACCTTGAAGAGCCGCAGCAGGAGGCGATCCTTGATGCGCTGGAAGATTCCGAGCGGATCGCAGCGGAACAGGCGCTGTCCTACCCCGAGAACTCGGCCGGCCGTCTCATGCAGCGCGAGGTGGTCATGGCGCCCGAGCATTGGGCGGTGGGGCAAGCCATCGACTTCATGCGCGCCAATGATGATCTGCCCGAGCAGTTCTATCACGTTGTTCTGGTCGATCCGCGGCTGAAGCCCGTGGCGCAGGTCACGCTGGGCAAGCTGATGGCCACACGGCGCGAGGTGCCGCTGCACGACATCGCTGAGGAAGAGTTTCACACCATTCCCGTTGATCAGGACGAGGAAGACGTGGCCTATGCCTTCAATCAGTACCACCTGATCTCGGCCCCGGTGGTCGATGCGGATGGGCGGCTGGTTGGTGTGATCACCATCGACGACGCCATGGTTGTTCTGGATGAAGAGCATGAGGAAGATATCCTGCGTCTGGCGGGGGTTAGCGACGAAAGCTCAATCTCGGACAGCGTGGCGGCGACCAGCCGGCGGCGCCTTCCGTGGCTGGCGGTGAACCTGTGTACGGCGATCTGTGCCTCGCTGGTGATTTCACAGTTCGAGGCGGCGATTGATCAGTTGGTAGCGCTGGCGATTCTGATGCCGATCGTGGCGTCGATGGGCGGCAATGCAGGGACGCAATCGCTGACGGTTGCGGTGCGTGCACTGGCGACGCGCGACCTGACCAACGCCAACGTCATGCGCGTGATCCGCCGTGAGTTGTTGGTGGGGATGCTGAACGGGCTGTGTTTTGCCATCGTGCTGGGGACGGTGGGGATGATGTGGTTCGATTCTCCGATGTTGGGTGTCGTGATCGGATCGGCCTTGGTCGTGAACATGGTCATCGCAGGCTTTGCAGGTACGGTAGTACCGGTGGTGCTGGACCGCATGGGTGTTGACCCTGCGCTGGCGTCGGGGACCTTTGTGACGACCACGACGGATGTCATGGGGTTCTTTATTTTTCTGGGGCTTGCCAGCGTGGTGCTACTGTGACCGATCTGACCGACATCAAAGCCGCCGCGCGCAAGGCGGCTTTTGCGCGCCGCAAGGCTGCGTTTGACACCCGTCTACCCGGAGCCGCCGGGCGCCTGTCCGAAGTTCTGGCCGGGCACCGGGGCGTGCCTCTGTCTGGCTACATGCCGATCCGGACCGAAATTGATCCGCTGGCTGCAATGGCCGAGGCCTCGGCTTATGGCCCTGTTGGTGTGCCGGTGATCCAAGCTGCCGGGCAGCCGCTGAAGTTTTCCCGCTGGACGCCCGAGGGCGCGCTGAAAGACGGACCTTTCGGTGCCAAAGTGCCCGAGCTTGATGATTACTTCGACCCGGAGATTTTAATCGTTCCGCTGGTCGCCTTCGATGCGCAGGGCGGACGATTGGGCTATGGCGGCGGGTTCTATGACCGCACGCTGGAAGGGCTGCGCGCCAAGCGCCCGACATTGGCCATCGGGTTTGCCTTTGACGAGCAAGAGGCCGAAGGGCTGCCCCTGGAGCCCACCGATCAGCCGCTGGATATGGTGATCACGGAAAGCCGTGTGCTGACCTTTTCGGCCTGATTGCCTCAGGTCGGGCTGTTTTCGCGGAAATATTCCCAGGCATCGACTTCGCGCCCATCGGGCAGAATGCAGACGCCTGATTGCCCGTTGTCGCCGTCGCGAATTTCGTATCTTGCACCGCTTTCCACGCAGAAGGTGGCCGCTGGGTTTGCCAGTTCGGTGGATGATTCCGATGTGGGTACCTCATCGCAAGCGGCGAGTGCGATCAGGCCAAGAGCGGCAATAAGGGGGCGAGGCATCAAGAATCTCCTGTTGAAAGGGCTTTGGCGGATTATGCAGGCAGCTTAACCACTTGTGCTTGGCCATTACCACACTTAGGACAGGTTGGATGAGGATACTTTTTCTGGGTGACGTCATGGGCCGCGCGGGGCGCACGGCCGTACAGCAACATCTGCCGCGTCTGCGTGATGAATGGCGGCTGGATTTTGTAGTGGTCAATGGCGAGAACGCCTCGAACGGGATGGGTCTGACCGGGGATCACGCCAAGCTGCTGCTGGACGCCGGTGCGGATTGTCTGACGCTGGGCGATCACGCGTTCGACCAGAAAGACATGTTGCAGTTCATCGAGAAAGAGTCGCGCATCGTGCGTCCGGTGAACTTCGCCAAAGGCGCGCCGGGGCGGGGGCATCGCTTGTTCAACGCACCCGGAGGCCGCAAGGTGCTGGTCGTGCAGGTGCTAGGACAGGTCTTCATGAAGCGGCCCTTCGATGATCCGTTCTCGGCCATTGAACCGATCCTGAAATCGCACCCGCGCGGCGGGCAGGCGCAGGCCATCATCGTCGATATGCACTGCGAGGCGACGTCCGAGAAGATGGCAATGGGGCATTACTGCGACAAACGCGCCAGCCTTGTGGTGGGGACGCATACCCATGTGCCCACGGCAGACGCGCAGATCTTGCCGGGCGGTACGGCCTATCTGACCGACGCCGGCATGTGCGGGGACTATGACTCGGTGATCGGCATGGACAAGGTCGAACCGATGCGCCGCTTCATCACCGGGATGCCCAAGGCGCGGTTCACTCCGGCCAATGGCGAGGCTACGCTGAGCGGTGTGTTCGTCGAGACCGACGACCGCGACGGTCAGGCGAAATCTGTGCAGATGGTGCGCGTTGGCGGGCGCCTGCAACAAGCTGGGCCGCAGTAAGGCTTGCTCTGCCGCGCGCAATGCGGGAAACTGCCCGACGGGCGCGCAAGCCAGGCCAAGGTTCGGACACAAAACCAAGAATGCAATTCCTTCAACTGACAGAAACGGGCAGCGCGATCGTGGCGCTGATGGTCGTTGCAGGCATGTTCGTCATGTTCCTGCGCGAGGTTTACCCGACCGAAGTGGTCGCCATCGGTGGCGTGGCCATCATGCTGGTGACCGGCATCCTGCCGTACCAGAGCGCGCTGGCCGTGCTGTCCAACCCGGCGCCTTGGACCATCGCGGCGATGTTCATCATCATGGGCGCCCTCGTGCGGACGGGGGCGCTGGATGCGTTTACCTCGACCGCGCAAAAGCAGGCGCAGGTGAATCCGCGATTTGCCATCGGTCTGTTGATGGCATTTGTCGTACTGGCCTCAGCGGTGGTGTCGAACACGCCGGTCGTTGTGGTAATGATCCCGGTCTTTGTGCAGATTGCGCGCACGCTGAATGTTCCGGCCTCGAAACTGCTGATCCCGCTGAGCTACGCGGCAATTCTGGGCGGCACGCTCACGCTGATCGGAACCTCGACCAACCTGCTGGTGGATGGTGTTGCGCGGGCGCAGGGTATGAAGGCGTTTTCGATCCTCGAGGTCACGCCGCTGGGCATCGCTCTGGTGATCTATGGCATGGTCTATCTGCGTTTCGTCGCGCCGCGCCTGTTGCCGGACCGCGACAGCATGGCAACGCTGCTGTCCGACCGGTCCAAGATGAAGTTCTTCACCGAGGCCGTCATTCCCCCCGAAAGCAACCTGATCGGGCGCGAGGTGACAGGGGTGCAGCTGTTCAAACGTCCTGGCGTGCGTCTGATTGACGTTATCCGGGGCGACGAGTCGCTGCGGCGCAACCTGAAAGGGGTTGAGCTGAAGCTTGGTGACCGCGTCGTTCTGCGCACCGAGATGACCGAGCTGCTGAGCCTGCAAAGCAACAAGGAACTCAAGCGCGTCGATCAGGTTTCGGCGGTTGAAACCAAGACCGTTGAGGTGCTGATCACACCGGGTTGCCGCATGGTCGGCCGAACGCTCGGCGCACTGCGCTTGCGCCGCCGGTATGGTGTCTATGTGCTGGCGGTGCATCGGCGGAACCAGAATATCGGGCGTCAGCTGGATGATCTGGTGGTGCGGGTCGGCGATACGCTGCTGCTGGAAGGCTCGCCCGCGGATATCCAAAAGCTGGCATCTGACATGGACATGGTCGACGTCACCCAGCCCTCGGCCCGTGCGTTCCGGCGCAGCCATGCGCCGATTGCCATCGGCGCGCTGGTCGGAATCGTCGTGCTGGCCGCGATGGGTGTGGCGCCGATCCTGCTGCTGTCGGTTCTGGCGGTCGCGGTGGTGCTGCTGACCCGCTGCATCGACGCGGATGAGGCATTTTCCTTTGTCGAGGGCCGTCTGCTGGCGCTGATCTTTTCGATGCTGGCCATCGGTGCGGCGCTGGACAAATCCGGGGCCGTTTCGCTGATTGTCGAAGCGATCGCTCCGGGTCTGAGCGTGCTGCCGCCCTTCCTGATCATTTGGGCCGTCTATCTGCTGACCTCGGTGCTGACTGAACTGGTGTCGAACAACGCGGTGGCCGTGGTGGTGACGCCGATTGCCATCGGTCTGGCGCAGGCGGTCGGGATCGACCCGCGTCCGCTGGTGGTGGCGGTCATGGTGGCGGCGTCGGCCTCGTTCGCAACGCCCATCGGATACCAGACCAACATGATGGTCTATGGGCCGGGGGGCTACCGGTTTACCGATTTCCTGAAAGTCGGAGTGCCGCTGAACCTGACGGTCGGATTGCTGGCATCCTTGCTGATCCCATTCATCTGGCCATTGTAAAGGCGGCGCGGAATCGCCGATCTGCGCTTGCTGCCCTTGTAAATGCCGATCCGGCCACGATGTTTTCAACAAAGAAGAATGTGAAAGGATCGGATTATGCCTTTTCCAAAGCTCGGCCAGGCCATTGTCGCCGTCGCAATCGCGCTGACCATTATCGGCGGCCAAAGCCATGCCGGAACGGTCACGGGAACGGCGACCTATCGCGAGCGGATCGCGGTGCCCGAAGATGCAACATTGTATGTCGAGTTGCAGGACATCTCACTGGCCGATGCGCCCGCTGTCACGCTGGCCGCCCAACGATACGCACTGACCGGTGTGCCGGCCGCGTTCGAACTGACCTTTGACGACGCGCTGATCCGCGACGGCATGACCTATGCGGTTCAAGCCTCGATTCATCGCGACGGGCAATTGCTGTTCACCACCGATACGGTGCATCCGGTGCTGACCAACGGGGGCGGGGATAAGACCGACCTTGTTCTGGTGCAGGTGGGCGGCCAGGGCGCTGCCACGCTTGAGAACTCCAACTGGACCGCGATTGGTATCAACGGCGACGTGCTGAACACCGAACGCCCGCCACAGCTTGATTTTGCCCAAGGCGGCGCGTTCAGCGGCACGGGCGGGTGCAACCGTTTTACGGGGCAAGCCGAATTGTCGGGCAACGCGCTTGAGTTTCCGGACAACATTGCTGCCACGCTGATGGCCTGCCCGCCCGAACTGGAGGCGGTCGAAGACCAGTTCTTTGCCGCCCTGCAAGGCGTATCCAGCTATGCGATGGCGGGGGACAGCCTGGTACTGTTGGATGCGGCAGGCGAGCCGGTGCTCAAGTTCATGCGCACGCCGTAATCACGCAACGGCCCGTGACCGCCCCGCATTGCGGCCCGAGAAGATGCAGCCGCCCAGGAAGGACCCTTCGAGCGCGTTGTAGCCATGGTAGCCACCGCCGCCGAATCCTGCGACCTCTCCGGCCGCGAACAGGCCGGGAACAACCTGACCGTCTGCGCCGATCATCTGGCTGTCGAGATTGGTTTGCAGCCCGCCCAGCGTCTTGCGGGTCAGCACGTGCAGCTTCACCGCGATCAGCGGGCCGTTGGCCGGATCAAGGAATTTGTGCGGCTTGGCGGTGCGGATCAGCTTGTCGCCGCGATAGTTGCGCGCAGCCAGAATGGCCGCCATCTGCGCGTCTTTGGTAAAGGGGTTGTCGACCTGACTATCCCGTGCCTCGATCTGGGCCCGCAGATGAGATTCGTCGATCAGACCACCGCCTAGCTGGTTCATCCCGCTGACCAGTTCGGTCAGCGTATTGGCGACGATGAAATCCTCACCGTGGTCCTTGAACGCCTCGACCGGCGCGGTGGCCTTTGATCCGGTCAGGACGCGTTGAAACAGTACTTCGCGCCAGCCGCCATCGGTCATGTCGGGGTTCTGTTCCGAGCCGGACAGGGCGAATTCCTTCTTGATCACCTTCTGGGTCAGCACAAACCAGCTGTATTCATACCCGGTTTTCAGGATTTCCTTCAGCGTACCCAGCGTGTCGAACCCCGGCATACAGGGCGGTTTCAGCCGGTTGCCACGCGCATCGAACCACATGGAGCTTGGGCCGGGCAGGATACGAATGCCATGCGAGGGCCAGATCGGATTCCAGTTGCGCACGCCTTCGGTGTAATGCCACATCCGGTCGCCGTTGATGACGTGGCCGCCAGCCTTTTCGCTGATGCCGATCATGCGGCCATCGACGTGGAACGGGACTCCTGCCACCATGTCCTTGGGCGGCTCGCCCAGCCGGTCGCGGGGCCAGTTCTTGCGCACCATCTCGAAATTGCCACCAATCCCGCCCGAGGTGACGATGACCGAGGGCGCATAGACCTCAAACTCGCCGACCTCATCGCGGTTGGTCTTGGCACCATGAGGGGCCGTGTCATCGGCCAGAACTTCGCCTGACACGCCTTTGGTGCCGCCGTTCTGCATGATGATATGGCTGACCTGATGGCGGAATTTCAGCTCGATCAACCCGGCGCTGACATGGTCCTGCACGCGGCGGATGAAGTGTTTCAGGACGCCCGGACCAGTGCCCCATGTGATGTGAAACCGCGGGACCGAGTTGCCGTGAGCGTCTGCATACGACCCGCCTCGTTCAGCCCAGCCGACGATGGGGAACCAGCGCAGGCCCATCTCATGCAGCCAGGGGCGCATCTCTCCGGCGGCGAATTCCACATAGGCTTCGGCCCATTTGCGGGGCCAGACGTCTTCGTCGCGGTCGAACTGCGCGCTGCCCATCCAGTCGCGCAAGGCCAGATCGTGGCTGTCCTTGATCCCCATGCGCCGCTGTTCCGGAGTGTCGACCATGAACAGCCCGCCGAGGCTCCAGAACGCTTGCCCGCCCAGAAAACGCTCGGGTTCCTGATCCAGCACGATCACCTTCTTGCCGCGATCCCCCAACTCGGCCGCGGCGGCCAGACCGGCCAGCCCGGCCCCCACGACGATGGCATCAGCAGTGTTGTTGGTCATGTCTTGTCCTTTCAGCGGCTGCGGAGCCAGCCGATATACGGCAGCGCCACGACATACATCATGATACCGTAAACGGCCGAGGGCAGGGCAAGCGGGCTGAACCCGCTATCTGTTCCCGTGATCAGCGCCGCCAGAGTGATCCCCAGTGTCGAGTTCTGGATGCCGGTTTCGATTGAGACCGTCTTACTCTCATTCCACGACAGTTTCGCTGCACGCGCCAACCCCAGCCCGATGGCCAGCAGAGCGATGTTCAAGGTGACCAGCCCGGCCCCCATGATCCCAAGGTTTTCAATGAACAGCTGCCAGTTGCCGGCCAGCGCTGCGAGGACGATCAGGACAAAAAGGACGGTGGCCACTTTGGACAAGGGGGCGTCAATCCGTTCTGCAAAGGCGGGCGCGAAATGGCGCAGGCTAACGCCGATGGCTACGGGCAGGGTTGTGATCAGAAACAGGGCAACGGCCAGACCGGTGATCGAAACCTCGGGTGCATCTTCACCCATGAAATGGGCGATCGACCATGCCGCGAGAATTGGAACCGTCACCAACGATAAAAGACTGATAACCGCAGTCAGACTGACCGACAGCGCAACATCGCCTTTTGCCAATTTGGTCAGGATGTTGCTGGTTACACCTCCGGGGCAAAAGCTGAGCAGCATGAAACCCACCGCGATCTCGGGCGGCAGGGCAAACAGCTTGACGGTGATGAAGGCCGCAATCGGCAGCAGTACCACCTGACTCAGCGCACCGATGGCGAACGGGTAGCCCCGGGTCAGAACGCGGCGGAAATCGGCGACGTGCAGCCCAACGCCCAGAGACAGCATGATAATGGCCAGCGACAGCGGCAGGCCGACATTGATAAGCAGATCCAAGAACAACTCCTCCCAAAGCCGTTCGGACCAGCCTATGCGAGGGTCGAAGTTTCAGGCAACCGCGCCGTTGGGTCACATATAGCGCTGGGCAAAGCGGCGCAGGATTGCGCCGGGTTGGGTGACGTCTGCGGCGTGGCAGATATCGATCAGACGCTGGGCGTCTTCGGGCGGGAAATAGCCGTGGTGCTTGTAGATATTGATACGCTCTTCAAAGTCCCGCGCGTTGGCCTCGGGGTGGAATTGCGTGGCATAGACGTTTTGGCCCCAGCGGATCATCTGAAATGGGCAGGGGTCCGAGGCCACAAGGTGAACGCACCCGTCGGGCAGGGTCTGCACGGCCTCTTTATGGCCGACGAAAGCGTCGAAGGTCTGATCCAGCCCGGCGGTCAGCGGATCGCGCGCGCCGTCGTCGGTCAGGTGACAGGTCGAGGGGCCGACGGGCTCTCCGTACTGGTCCTTGCTGACATCTCCGTCCAAATGTGCGGCGAGAATGCCAAGCCCATAGCAGCAGCCCATGAACGGGTGATCCTTCGCGGTGATCTGAGGCATCAGACCCATGATGGCCGCTTCGATACGGGCATCCATTGGGGATTTCGTGGCCGGGTCGTCACTGACGCAACCGGGACCGCCGCCAACGATCACTCCGGCATAGTCGGTTACATTCAATCCTGCGGGCAGATCCTCACAATCCAGGCGAATGCGGTGGGTCTGATCCGGCGACAGGCCGGTCTTGTCGAGGATCGAGGCGTATTCGGCGTCCGACGCTTCGGTTTCGGGGCGCAGTTGCAGGATCAGAAATCGTTTCATGGCATGCCTTTATCCGTCAAAGCGGCCAGAAGACAAGAATGGCGGGGATGGAAACCGCGACGATGAGGATTTCCAGCGGCAGCCCCATGCGCCAGTAGTCGCCAAAACGATAGCCGCCGGGGCCAAGGACCAGCGTATTGTTCTTGTGCCCGATGGGGGTGAGGAACGCGGCCGAGGCCGCAACGGCGACCGTCATCAGGAACGGGTCGGGCGAAACCTCTAGCGTGCGGGCCATCTGGATACCCACGGGGGCCGCAACAATGGCAGTAGCGGTGTTGTTCAGCACATCGGACAGGGTCATCGTCACGATCATCAGCACCGTCAGAATGGCCCAGGCGGGTAGGCCGTCGGTCAGCTGCACCAGAGCGTTGGCAATCAGCTCGGTACCGCCCGAGGTCTCCAACGCGCTGCCCAGAGGGATCATTGACCCCAGAAGAACGACCACCGGCCATTCGATATGATTGTAGAGATCGGCAATCGGCATGATCTTGGTCAGCACATAGACCACAACGACCAGCCCCAGCGCAATTGGCAGGTAGATCAGCCCGACACTGGCCGCCAGCACGGCGGCGGCGAACAGCCCGATGGCCAACCATGCCTTGTCGTTCGCAGTGACGTTCAGACCCCGCTGCGCCAGAGGCAGGCAGCGCAGCCATTCGGTCACATCCGCACTGCGGTCGCGGGGGCACAGCAGTAGAAGGATGTCACCCGCCTCAACCTCGGTCTTGCGGACCTGTTCGGTGATGCGGCGGCCCTGGCGCGAAATACCCATCAGCACGGTGCTTTGCCGCCACGCCAGACCCAGCCCTTGCGCGGTGCGTCCGGTAATGCGGGCGCTTTCAGTTGCAACGACTTCGATCACCTCCAGCCCGTCGCCTTCGGCGGTCAGCAACTCCTGACGGCGTGTGTCCGAGAAGTCGAGGTTCAGCGCGGCGCGAAACTCGTCCAGTGCCTCGGGTCGTGCCTCAAGCACCAGCGCATCGCCCTGTTTCAGCGTGGCATGGGCGGACCGGCCATAGCGCCGCTTGCCGTCCCGGATCAGGCCGATGATGGCGACGTCGGACTTCTCTGCGGCCTCATAAAGCTCACTGACCCGTTTGCCGATATGCGGCGATTCCGGGGGGACGGTCAGCTCGGCGATGTACTCGGCCAGCGCCTCGGACGTTTCTTCCTGCGGGCCCCGGTTCGGGATCAAACGCCACCCGACCAGCGAGACGAAAGCCAGCCCGGCAATGGCCGCCAGCCCTCCGACCGGGGCGAAATCGAACATCTTGAACGGCTCGCCCAAGGTCTCTTGCCGGATTGATGCGATGATGATGTTCGGAGGTGTGCCGATCAGCGTCGCCATGCCACCCAGAATGGTGGCAAAGCTTAGCGGCATCAGGGTCAGGCCGACCGAGCGACCCGCCTTGCGTGCGGTTTGGATATCGACCGGCATCAGCAGCGCCAGGGCGGCGACGTTGTTCATGAACGCCGACAGAACGGCGCCGATCCCGCCCATCAGTGCAATATGCGCGCCCAGCCCCCGCGAGGCATCGACCAGAGTGCGGGTGATCAGGAACACAGCGCCGGATCGGACCAACCCGGCCGAAACCACAAGCACCAGCGCCACGATTATGGTTGCGGGGTGCCCGAACCCGGCAAAAGCGTCATCCACCGGGACCACCCCCAGAACAACACCAATCAGCAGCGCGGAAAAGGCCACAAGATCATAGCGAAAGCGCCCCCAGAGAAGCATTCCGAATACAGTGGCGAAAAGGGCAAAAAGAATGATCTGGTCTGTCGTCATGCCGCCACCATACCTGCAAGACGGTCTTGGACAAGCCGCTCTCTTGATCCCATGCCCTGCAAACGTCTATATGAGCGCCGAACACGCAATTACTATCATGAGGACGCACCATGGCAGGCCATTCCAAATGGGCCAACATCCAGCACCGCAAGGGACGTCAGGACGCCGCGCGGTCCAAACTGTTTTCCAAGCTGTCGAAAGAGATCACCGTCGCCGCCAAGATGGGCGACCCCGATCCCGACAAGAACCCGCGCCTGCGTCTGGCGGTGAAAGAGGCCAAGTCGAACTCGGTCCCCAAGGACGTGATCGACCGCGCGATCAAGAAATCGGTCGCTGGCGAAGGCGATGAATATGAAGAAATCCGGTATGAGGGCTATGGCCCGAACGGCGTTGCCGTGATCGTCGAGACGATGACTGACAACCGCAACCGGACGGCCTCGACTGTGCGCTCGACCTTTTCCAAGAACGGCGGCAACCTGGGCGAGACCGGCTCGGTCGGGTTCATGTTCGAACGCAAAGGTGAGGTAGTCTACACCGCCGCTGCTGGTGATGCCGACACCGTGTTCGAAGCCGCCATCGAGGCGGGTGCCGAAGACGTCGAAAGCTCGGACGAAGGGCACATCATCTGGTGTGCCGACACCGATCTGAACGACGTGTCGAACGCGCTGGAAGCCGCGCTGGGCGAAACCGAGTCGACCAAGCTGGTCTGGAAACCCACCACCACGACCGAGCTGGGTCTGGACGACATGCAAAAGCTGATGAAGCTGGTCGATGCTTTGGAAGACGATGATGACGTCCAGCGCGTCACCACCAACTTCGAGGCCACGGACGAGGTCATGGCGCAGCTCTGATCCGCGCCAAATAGCAGTCATTGAAAACCCGGCCACTGGTCGGGTTTTCTTTTTCCGTTCATGTGCTTCTTGGCCGGTTGCCCGGAACCCTATAGGCTGGCAGGCAGTTTTCCCGTGGGGCAGATAAAGCAAGTGATCGTATGACCGACGCCATACCCAATCGGAACATTTCGGTTCTTGCCGGGCAGAGCATTCTGTCTCAGGTCGCGTGGACGCTGGGCAGCCCGTCCGTGGTGCTGCCGTTTTTGGCGGTGTCGCTGGAACTGCCGATGTTCATTGCGGGGGCATTGGTATCGGTCCGGATGGTGGGCAGCATGATCTCGGACGTGTTTCTGGCGCAACCGATTGCGGCCCGCCAGCAGAAGAAACGCGGGATTGCCCTGACTGAAATCGCGATCGGCGCCTGCCTTGTCATGGCGGTGGTCGTGGCATCGACCGGAGTGGTTCCCGCCATCGGCATGGCCTTTGTCGCGGCGTTTTTCCTGATTGGCCTGATCGAAGAGATCCAGTCATTGATGTATACCGATCTGATCGGCGACCACGTGCAATCCAAGTCGCGGATGGTGTTGCATTACCTGCAGCTTGGCATTGGCGGGTTGGGTGCCATTGGGTTGGCCGTGCTGCTGCATGAGATCACCAAGGAAAACCCGCCCTTTTCGCGCCATACCGCAGTGATTGCTGTTTCGGTCACATTCTTCGTTCTGTCAGGCCTATGCATTCTGGCCATGTCCGAGATCTCGGGGAAGACAGAGGTCAAGGGGGACGCCCCGCCTGTGCGGAAACGGAAATTCTCGGAAAACTTCACCGACATCATCGCCATGTTCGATCAGGCCTGGTTTCGCCGCTACATGGTCATGCGCATTCCGTTGGTCGTGGTGTCGCTGTCGGTGCCGTTCTTTGCCCTGATCGCGGCCGAGGCACATCACGCGTCGGCCAAGGGTCTGACCGCCATGATCATCTCATCGGCGTCGGGGTATCTGGTCTCGGCCCCCTTGTGGCAGTTGGTGAATATGAAATCACACCGGGCCGTGATGGTGGTGGGCAACCTGATGGTGGCCCTGACCGGAGGCGCGCTGTTGGCGGTGCATTTTCTGGGGGTGGATCACGCAGTGCATCTTCATGCGGTGGCCTTGTTCATCGTGACTGTGGCCGTGACCGGCATCAGCGGGGCGCGAAAACTGTACTTCCTCGACGTGGCCCCCAAGGATCAGCGCGTCAAAGGGGCGGCTGCGATCAAGAGTATCTGTCGGATCACAGCGGTCATCCTGTCAGCCGCACTGGCAGCCATTGCGCATATGCACGAGGTCGCTTGGGCCGTTTTCTTCATCGTCCTTGTCAGCCTGTTTGCCGCCATCACCTGCTATCGGGTGGTTTTGCCGAACACAAAGAAGTCCAAGGCGGCATGACACGGCCCATCAGCGCCGAATGGACAGCAACGCCCGGGCCGCAACCCGTTTGACCGCATGGGTCAGCGGCGCCAGCGCAGGGGACAAGACGCGGCCCACCTGCCATGTCAGCGGTACGTCCAGCGGTGCATCAGGCAGCAACGGAACCAACCGACCGTCCTCCAACGCCTGCCGTGCCAGCCCGATTGGGTTCATGCCCCAGCCCATCCCGGCAATCGCCGCGTCCACGAACCCTTGCGGTGAGGGCAGAAAATGCGAGGGCGGCGCAATCCTCTGGCCCGTCTGTTCGGTGATCCAAGACTTCTGCAGCCCGTCCTTGCGGTTGAAGGTCAAGCTGGGTGCCCGGGTCAGCGTGCGCGCGTTCACCCCATCGGCAAACCACTGGCGCATATAGCTTGGGCTTGCGGTCGCAATATAGCGCAGCGCCCCCAGGTCCGAGGCATCGCAGCCCGCCACTAATTGGCTGCCCACTGTGATGGCAGCGCTGACCTCTCCGCGTCGAAGCCACTCTGCCGAGTGGTCCTGATCATCGACCACCAGATCGAACAGCAACCCATCGGCCTGTGCCATCGCATCGATGAACCACGTCGCCAGAACATCGGCAGGAACCGCCACCCGAACGCGGGCCGGACCACTTGCCTGATCCAGGGTCAGTTCCCGGGCCAGTTTCGCCTCAAGCAGCCCGATATCCTCGGCATGTTGCGCAATCCGCAACCCGGCCTGAGTGCCTGTGCAAGGCGTACCGCGATGGATCAGGGCTGCGCCAACGCGATCCTCCAGCGCCTTGATCCGTTGCGATATGGCCGAAGGCGTCACGGCCAGCTCGGCAGCAGCGGCTTCAAAGCTGCCATGGCGCAAAATGGAAGACAGCGCCGACAGGTGGTTGGGATCAAGCAGCATTAGCCAGACTTAATTGGGATCAACATCTTTAATTTGATAGAGGGCGGCAATACGCGTAGTCAATGCCTCGAAACCACAGGAGGTCACATGTCTACATCCCTGATTGCGGGCTTTGCACTGGGCTTCAGCCTGATCCTCGCCATCGGAGCGCAGAACGCCTTTGTACTGCGTCAGGGGCTGCGGCGCGAACATGTGCTGCCCTTGTGCCTGACCTGTGCGGTCTCGGATGCCCTCCTGATCGCCGCCGGTGTTGCAGGCTTTGGCGCGCTGGCCTCGGCAGCGCCCTGGTTCGAAACGGTCATGCGCTATGGCGGGGCGATCTTCCTGACATGGTACGGGCTGCGCAGCCTGCAATCGGCCTGGCGTGGAGGCGCGGTGATGGATGTGTCCGAAGGGCAGCGCGCCAGCCTGAAGTCGGTTCTGCTGACGGTTCTGGCCTTCACCTGGCTGAACCCGCATGTCTATCTGGATACGGTTGTGCTGATCGGGTCGATCTCGGCCCAATATGACGACCGCTTGGCCTTTGCGCTGGGGGCGATGCTGTCCAGCTTTGTGTTCTTCTTTTCACTAGGATACGGGGCAGGCATCCTGTCCCCTGTCTTTGCCAGACCACGGGCCTGGCAGGTTCTGGACGTGGTGATTGGCGTGGTCATGCTGGGGATCGCTTACAAACTTGTGGTTATGTGAAGGGTTGCCCCAACCGGGGTTTCGGTGTTCTACCGTTAACATGACAACTCTTGCGCCCACATATCGCCCGTTGGTGGGCATGTTCTGGATGTTCGCCGCCGGGGTGTCCTTTGTGGTCATGACCGCGCTGGTCAAGTCGCTGGGCTCGACGATGGACCCGATTCAGGCGGCGTTTTTTCGGTTTGTCTTTGGTCTGGTCTTTCTGCTGCCCGCCCTGAAACTCGTCCTGACAACGCACCTGACACGGCGGCATCTGACCCTGTTCGGTGTGCGCGGAATCGTACACGCCGTGGCGGTGATGCTGTGGTTTTTCTCGATGACGCAAATTCCCTTGGCCGAGGTTACGGCGATGAACTACATGACGCCCGTCTACGTTACCTTGGGTGCGGCGCTGTTTCTGGGTGAGAAGCTGGCCTTTCGCCGGATTGCCGCGATCTGTGTGGCGATAATCGGCGTCATCATCATTCTGCGACCCGGATTTCGCGAGGTTTCAGCAGGCCATCTGACGATGCTGGGCACGTCCCTGGCGCTTGGTGCGTCTTACCTGATTGCCAAAGCGCTTGTGCGGGACCTGCCGCCTTCGGTTGTCGTGGCGCATATGTCTATCTGGGTGACGATTGCCCTGATCCCCTTTGCGGTGGCTGTCTGGACGCCGCCCAGCCTGCGCGATCTGGGCGTTCTGTTTCTGGTCGCCAGCTTTGCTACCGCCGGTCACTATTTCATGACGATTGCGCTGAAAGCCGCGCCGGTGGCTGTGACGCAGCCGGTCACATTCCTGCAACTGATCTGGGCAACATTGGTCGGCGCGCTGGTCTTTCATGAAGGCATCGACATCTGGGTTGTCGCGGGTGGTACATTGATCCTGTCAGCGGTCAGTTTCATCGCCTGGCGAGAGGCGGTTCTGAACCGCAGCAACCTGACGACCCCCAGTATTGCGCCAAAGATTTAGCTCAATTCAGCACATGAAACTGGTTATTAATTGACGAGTCAATAAAAACCTCGTAGCGTTTTCCCATGTAACGTTGGGAGGGGACAGCTATGCCAAAACTCGGAATGGAGCCAATCCGTCGCGACGCGATCGTTCGTGCGACAATTGCCGAACTTGGATCGAAAAAGTCCCTTGATGTGACCGTCAGCCAAATCGCCAAGCGGGCCGGGATGTCCAGCGCGCTGGCGCATCACTATTTCGGCGGCAAGGATCAGATATTTCTGGCCGCCATGCGGCGCATCCTGTCCGATTTTGGTGCCGAGGCGCGGGGCGAGCTGAAAACAGCCGCGCCGCAGGAGCGGGCGCAGGCTATCATCCGCGCCTGCTTTGCACCTTCGTGCTTTACGCCCGACGTCATCGCCGCGTGGATGACGTTTTATGTTCTGGCCCAGACCAACGAAGACGCCCTGCGTCTGTGGCAGATCTATCAGTCGCGCCTTCGGTCCAACCTGATCGAAGCCCTGCGTCCATTGATAAGCGACCCGGTCGAAGCGGCCGGGAACATGATCGCCCTGATCGATGGGCTGTATATCCACGCTGCGCTCAGCGCCCCGGAAGAACCCCAACTGGCCGTGAACCATGCGATGCGGGTTCTCAATATTCTGCTTGAGGCTGAAAAATGACAAAACCCAACATTCTGATCCTGATGGTGGATCAGCTCAACGGTACCCTCTTTCCCGACGGTCCCGCAGATTGGCTGCATGCTCCGAACCTGAAGAAACTGGCAAAGCGGTCGACGCGGTTTGCCAATGCCTACACGGCCTCGCCGTTGTGCGCGCCGGGTCGGGCCAGTTTCATGTCCGGCCAGTTGCCCTCGCGCACCGGCGTCTATGACAACGCGGCTGAGTTCAACAGCGATATCCCCACCTATGCGCACCATCTGCGCCGTGCCGGGTACTACACGTGCCTGTCAGGCAAGATGCATTTTGTCGGCCCAGATCAGTTGCACGGGTTCGAGGATCGCCTGACCACCGACATCTATCCCGCCGATTTCGGCTGGACGCCCGACTACCGCAAGCCGGGTGAGCGCATCGATTGGTGGTATCACAACATGGGGTCGGTGACCGGCGCTGGCGTGGCCGAGATTTCCAACCAGATGGAATACGACGATGAGGTCGCCTACAACGCCAAGGCCAAGCTGTACGACCTGGCGCGTGGCAAGGATGAGCGTCCGTGGTGCGTGACCGTCAGCTTTACCCACCCGCACGATCCCTATGTGGCCCGCAGGAAATACTGGGACCTCTATGAGGATTGTGAACACCTGCTGCCCGAGGTCTCTGACCTGGGCTATGACAATCAGGACCCGCATTCCAAGCGTATCTTCGACGCCAACGACTGGCGCAGCTTTGACATCTCCGAGGAAGATATCCGCCGGTCCCGCCGCGCGTATTTCGCCAACATCTCGTATCTGGACGACAAGATCGGTGAGATTCTCGAGGTTCTGGAAACCACGCGGCAAGAGGCGATCATCCTCTTTGTCTCGGACCACGGCGATATGCTGGGTGAGCGCGGGTTGTGGTTCAAGATGACCTTCTTCGAAGGCTCGTCGCGCGTGCCGCTGATGATCTCGGCACCGGATATGCCTGTGGGACGCATCGATACGCCGGTCTCGACAATCGACGTGACCCCGACGCTGGGCACGTTGGCGGGCGTGGACATGGCCGAGATTGCACCATGGACCGATGGCGAAGACCTCGTGCCATTGGCACAAGGGACTGAGCGGACCGCGCCGGTAGCAATGGAATACGCAGCCGAGGCGTCCTATGCCCCGCTGGTCTCGCTGCGCTATGGCAAGTGGAAATACAACCGCTGCGCGCTGGACCCCGATCAGCTGTTCGACCTTGAGGTCGACCCGCAAGAGCAGGTCAACCTTGCCGAAGATCCCGCCCATGCCGGAACGCTGGAAACGCTGCGCGCGAAATCCGAGGCGCGCTGGGACCTGGATCAGTTCGACGCCGAAGTGCGCGCCAGCCAGGCCCGCCGCTGGGTCGTGTACGAGGCGCTGCGGCAGGGCGGTTACTACCCATGGGATTACCAGCCGTTGCAGAAAGCGTCCGAACGCTACATGCGCAATCACATGGACCTCAACACCGTCGAGGACAGCCAGCGTTTCCCGCGCGGCGAATAACCTCTTCACCTTTTGAAAAATACTCCTGCCGAACGGTTCCAAACGCGGTTCGGCAGATTATGGAGACCTGAATATGGAAGCAGATTTCGTCATCGTTGGCGCAGGGTCCGCAGGCTGCGCGATGGCATATCGTCTGAGCAAGGCCGGGGCTTCGGTTCTGGTGATCGAACATGGCGGAACCGATGTCGGGCCGTTCATCCAGATGCCGGCCGCGCTGAGCTATCCGATGAACATGGCGCGCTACGACTGGGGCTATCAGTCCGAACCCGAGAAACAT
The DNA here is from genome assembly GCF_056540565.1 of Ruegeria sp. AM9. Lineage (NCBI taxonomy): Bacteria > Pseudomonadati > Pseudomonadota > Alphaproteobacteria > Rhodobacterales > Roseobacteraceae > Ruegeria > Ruegeria sp. AM9. The sequence goes on along the minus strand of NZ_JBQFWY010000001.1, from coordinate 684,857 downwards.
CTGAACAACCGCCGTCTGGCCTGTCCGCGTGGCAAGGTGATTGGTGGGTCGTCCTCGATCAACGGGATGGTTTATGTGCGTGGCCACGCGTGCGATTTTGACACGTGGTCCGACATGGGTGCGGATGGTTGGTCCTATGCGGATGTGCTGCCCTACTTCAAGCGCATGGAAACATGGCACGACGGCGGCCACGGCGGCGATCCCGAATGGCGTGGCAAGGACGGCCCGCTGCATGTTTCGCGCGGCCCGCGTGAGAACCCTCTGTTCCAGGCCTTTGTCGATGCGGGCCAGCAGGCGGGTTATGAGGTTACCGGCGATTATAACGGAGAGAAACAGGAGGGCTTTGGCCCGATGGAACAGACCGTCTGGAAGGGACGGCGCTGGTCTGCGGCGAATGCCTATCTGAAACCTGCCCTCAAGGGGGGCAATTGCGAAGTCGTGCGTGGATTGGCGTCGCGCGTGGTCATGGAAAACGGCCGTGCGACCGGCGTTGAGCTGATCCGTAGCGGCAATAAGGAAGTCATCCGCGCTCGGCGCGAGGTGGTTCTGGCCGCGTCCTCGATCAACTCACCCAAGCTGCTGATGCTGTCGGGGATCGGCCCGGCGGCGCATCTGGCCGAGCACGGGATCGAAGTTGTCGCGGATCGTCCCGGTGTGGGCGCGAACCTGCAAGACCATCTTGAGCTGTATATCCAGCAGGCCTCGTTGCAGCCGATCACGTTGTATAAACATTGGAATCTGGTCAGCAAGGGCCTGATCGGGGCGCAGTGGCTGTTCACGAAAACCGGCCTCGGGGCGTCGAACCAGTTCGAAAGCGCGGCCTTCATCCGTTCGAATCCGGGGGTCGAGTACCCGGACATCCAATACCACTTCCTGCCCATGGCTGTGCGTTACGACGGGCAGGCCGCGGCGGAAGGGCACGGGTTCCAGGCCCATGTGGGACCGATGCGCTCGCCCTCGCGCGGGGCGGTCACGCTGCGTTCGGACAAACCCGAGGACGCACCGGTGATCCGCTTCAACTACATGAGCCACGAAAAGGACTGGGAAGACTTCCGCAAGTGTATCCGCCTGACCCGCGAGATTTTCGGGCAGGAAGCGTTCAAACCCTTTGCAGGCAAGGAAATCCAGCCGGGTGCGGATGTGCAAAGCGATGAAGAGCTGAACGGCTTCATCGCTGAACATGCCGAAAGCGCCTATCACCCCTGCGGCACTTGCCGGATGGGCCGGGCGGACGACAAGAACGCGGTTGTTGACCCCGAAGGGCGTGTCATCGGTGTGGACGGGCTGCGGGTCGCCGACAGTTCGATCTTTCCGCAGATCACCAACGGCAACCTCAACGCGCCGTCGATCATGGTGGGTGAGAAGATGTCCGATCATCTGCTGGGCAAAGAGGCCTTGCCAAAGGCCAATGACCGCCCGTGGATTCACCCGGCATGGGCGACCGCGCAGCGGTGATTTGATCCGCGTCAAAGCGGGGTGTGCGAAATATCTATAGACCTGAATCGTAACAACATGTTTAGGAGCGAACAGGAATGTCCCACACCCCGCATGAACTGGCCGAAGAGTTTCCGGACAAAGTCGAACTGATGAGCCAGCTCAAGCAATCGGATGCGCATTTCGCCCGGCTGGCGGATGAATATCACGAGGTCAACCGCGTCGTACACCGTGCGGAAACCAATATCGAGCCGATGGAAGATCTGGCCGAAGGCGAGCTGCGCAAGAAGCGCGCTGTCCTGAAAGATGAGATCTGGTCGATCTTATCGAAGGCATAAGGCTTACGGGCGGGGGCTCTGCCCCCGTCGCGGCAGGCCGCGACTCCCCTAAGGTATTTTCAGGCTAGGTGAAGATCAGGTGACCTCATAGGGCAGGGTGCCGCGGGTATGGGCGTCGATGGACAGGCGGCGTTCCAGAGGCGGGACCGAGCGCTGGTGGCAGTTTTGCCGCTCGCAGATACGGCAGGAAATGCCGATGGGTTCGTAGGCGCTTGCGTTGTTGATATCGAGGTTGTCGGCATAGACCAGCGCCTCGGCATGGCGAACCTCGCACCCAAGGGCGATGGCATAGCGGCGCACAGGCGCACCGAAGGAGCCGCCCGATTTCGATACATCCCGTGCCAGCGAGATATAGCGGACGCCATCCGGTGTTTCCGCCAATTGCCGCAGGAAATGGCCGGGGGTTTCAAAGGCGCGGTGAACGTTCCACAGGGGGCAGGCGCCGCCGAACCGGGCGAATTGCAGGCGCGTGGCCGAGTGGCGTTTGGTGATTGTACCTGCCTGATCGACGCGTACGAAGAAAAACGGGATACCCTTGGCACCGGGACGTTGCAGGGTCGAAAGCCTGTGTGCCACCTGTTCGATCGACGCGCCAAACCGGTTGCTGAGCAGTTCCAGATCGTGGCGGTATTCCTGCGCGGCGCCCAAAAAAGCGTCATACGGCATCAGCGAGGCGCCCGCGAAATAGTTGGCCAGACCGATCTTGGCGATGGCGCGGGCCTCTTCGCTTTGGAACTTGGCGAAGTCCAGCGTCGCGTCGAGCAGCTTGTCCTGGCTGATCAGCGCCACCTGCAGCAGTAGTTGAAACACCTGTGTCTGCGGGGCCGTGCGCGACGAGAGTTTCAGCGTTTTGCTGTCGGCGTCGTATTTCCTGGTTTCGGGAATGTCGACGAACTGCACCCGAATGCCGCGCTCGCCCAGGCTGTTGATCGCCGCGGCGCGAATGCCGCCGGCCTCTTCGGCGCGGGGCGAGAAACGCTCGGCAGCGCGGTCGACCGCGTCGATGTAATTGTCGCAGTAGTGGAAGAAGTCGCGCACTTCCTCCCATGGGCTGGCTTGAATCTGCGCGTCTTCACGGCCCAGGGCCTCGTCCAGCGAAGCCAGTCGTTCGTGCGTTTGGCGGTACGTGCGGTGTAATGCAATGAACGCGCGGGCCAGCGCGGGGGCGTTCGAGGCCGTCAGGCGCAGGTCGGCCAGCGGTGGCATGTCGTCGAACACCGGGTCCGCCAGTGCCTCGCGCATGTCCGAGACTAGGCGTTCGCTGTCGCCAGTGCTCAGTTCGGTCACGTCCATGCCGAATTCCTGCGCCAACGCCAGAACAACCGTGGTCGAGATCGGTCGGTTGTTGTTCTCCATCTGGTTTAGGTACGGCAGCGAAACCCCCAGTTTCGTGGCGAATTCCTTTTGCGTCAGGGTCAGGCGCGTGCGCATTTCGCGCAGTTTCGCACCGGCATAAAGCTTTTGGGTGGCCATGGTGTGCCTTTGCAACTTTTCTATTGCTGCAAGCTAACTTTGCAAACCGATCGGTGCAAGCGGTGTTACAGGCCCAATTGCCGTTCGCGCCGGATTACCGAAGCGATGGCGCAGATTGCCAAGGCTGATGTGGCCAGCATAAGCCATAGCAGTGGCATCGCGCCGGTTTCGCGGGTCAGTAAGGCTCCGGCAAGGGCGCTGAGGCCAGCGCCGCCGCCCAGCATGATTGCGCCGCTCAGGCCCGAGGCGGTGGCGGCCAGATGAGGGCGTACGGACAACGCGCCCGAAGTGGCGTTGGGGATCGTCATGCCGTTGCCGATGCCCACGAAGGTCATGAAGCCGAAAAAGCTGAGCGCGGTGCCAAAGCCTGCCAGAAACAGAAGGGCCGAAATGGCAACCCCAATCGCATTTAGCCAGCAGCCCCAGAACACCATTCGGTTCACGCCAAACCGGACCGAATAACGCCCGCTGAAGAAATTGCCGAAAAAGTACCCAACGGCTGGCGCGCCGAAATAGATGCCGACCTGCGCCGCGCTGAGGCCAAAGAGTTCGGTGCCGATAAAGGGTGCACCGCCCAGATAGGCGAAGAAGGCTCCCGAGGACAATGCGGAGGACAGCGAATAGCCCCAGAACCGGGGTGAGCGCAGCAGTTCCGGGTATTCGCGGAATTGCTGTATCAGCGTCTTGCCGCTTTTGGCCGAGGTCTCGCCAAAGTCGACATAGGTCAGTGCCAGTGTCATCGCACCCAATGCGAAGGGCAGCCAGAAATTGGCCTTCCAGCCAAAGCTCTCTTCCAGCACGCCGCCTATGGCGGGGCCGATCATGGGGACAATGGCCATGCCCATCGTGACATAGCCGATCATCGAGGCCGCCTGATCCTGATCATACAGATCGCGCACCGCTGCCCGGCTGAGCACCATGCCCACGACCACGATGGCCTGACACATCCGAAAGGCCAGAAACACCTCGATGTTCGGAGCGTAGACGCAGCCCAGCGTGGCGATCAGGAACAGCGCCAGCCCCCACAGCATGACAGGTCGACGCCCGGCCTTGTCCGCGATCGGGCCGATCAGGATCTGCAGCACTGCATTGACCAGAAGGTACAGCGCAATCGACAACTGCATCACCTTGTAGTCGGTCTGAAAATGCAGCGCCATGTTCGGCAGGCTGGGCAAGAACAAGTTCAGGCTGAGCGCGGACAGCCCAGAAAGTAAAACCAACGTGGATATCGTGGGGGGCGAGCGATGCGCCCGGGATGAACTGAACTGCATGGTTCACAGGTATAGTGACCGTTTCAGGGAATGCTATCCAAGACTGCGTCTCACTGTGAAACTTAGCAAATTTACAGTTTTCCATAAGTTTGTTGCGGTAAGTTTGCAAATTTGCCGAAAGATGCTTTGGACCTGAAGCGTATGCGTATAGTGTCGCGCGAAATCTCACAGGGAATGAGCGCCATGAAAGATATCCTTACCGAGCTTGAAGATCGCCGCAACGATGCCCGGCTGGGCGGTGGGCAAAAGCGTATCGACGCGCAGCACGGGCGTGGCAAGCTGACCGCGCGCGAGCGGATCGAGCTGCTGCTGGACGAAGGCAGCTTTGAAGAGTTCGACATGTTCGTCAGCCACCGTTGTACCGATTTCGGGATGGAAAAACAAAAGACTGCGGGCGATGGCGTGGTTACCGGCTGGGGCACGATCAACGGCCGGATGGTCTATGTGTTCAGTCAGGATTTCACCGTGTTTGGTGGTTCGCTGTCGGAAACCCATGCGCAGAAAATCTGCAAGATTATGGATATGGCGATCCAGAACGGCGCGCCGGTCATTGGAATCAACGACTCGGGCGGGGCGCGAATCCAGGAAGGTGTTGCCTCGTTGGCGGGGTATGCCGAAGTGTTCCAGCGCAACATCATGGCCTCGGGCGTGGTGCCGCAGATCAGCGTGATCATGGGGCCTTGTGCTGGTGGCGCTGTTTACAGCCCGGCGATGACCGACTTTATCTTCATGGTCAAAGACACGTCCTACATGTTCGTGACCGGCCCCGACGTTGTGAAAACCGTCACCAACGAGGTTGTCACCGCCGAGGAACTGGGCGGCGCCTCGACCCATACCAAGAAATCCTCGGTCGCGGATGGCGCGTTCGAAAACGATGTTGAGGCGATGGCCGAGGTGCGTCGTCTGGTCGATTTCCTGCCGCTCAACAACCGCGAGAAACCGCCTGTACGCCCGTTTTTTGATGAAACGGACCGGGTGGAAACTTCGCTGGATACATTGATCCCGGACAACCCGAACACGCCCTACGATATGAAGGAACTCATCACCAAAGTGGCGGACGAGGGCGACTTCTACGAAATTCAGGAAGACTACGCCAAGAACATCATCACCGGTTTCATCCGTCTGGAAGGGCAGACCGTGGGCGTTGTGGCCAACCAGCCGATGGTTCTGGCCGGGTGTCTGGACATCGACAGCTCGCGCAAGGCGGCGCGGTTCGTGCGTTTCTGTGACTGTTTCGAGATTCCGATCCTGACGTTGGTTGACGTGCCGGGCTTCCTGCCGGGGACTTCGCAGGAATATGGCGGCGTGATCAAGCATGGCGCAAAGCTGCTGTTCGCCTATGGCGAGGCCACCGTTCCGAAAGTCACCGTGATCACCCGCAAGGCCTATGGCGGTGCGTATGATGTTATGGCCTCCAAGCACCTGCGCGGCGATTTCAACTATGCGTGGCCAACCGCCGAGATTGCGGTGATGGGTGCCAAGGGCGCAACCGAGATCATCCACCGTGCCGACCTGGGCGATGCGGAAAAGATCGCGCAGCATACGCAGGATTACGAGGACCGGTTTGCCAACCCCTTCGTCGCCGCCGAACGTGGCTTCATCGACGAGGTGATCATGCCGCAATCCACCCGCCGCCGTGTGTCCCGCGCGTTTGCCAGCCTGCGTAACAAGCAGCTGAAAAACCCGTGGAAAAAGCACGACAATATCCCGCTGTAAGGGGTGTCCGAATGATCTGCCCGCCAGGGATTCCCCGGTCGGCGGATCATGGCGCAATTGCCGGATCGAAGTTTGACTTTGAGACTAAAGCTGATAGATGACTGACCGTATCAGACATAGAAAAGCGCGGGCCACAAGCCATGCGCGCGCGACCCCGGAGAGAGGAGCCCGCGTCAATCGGGGCTGGGGTCGCGCCTTTTTTCTGTTGCTTCTGGGATGGTCATCCGCCGTTGTTGCGCAAGCCGAAAACCTGTTGCCGGTTCCGTCGGGACAGCCCGTGCATTTAAGCGACGTGCTGCTGGACAACAACCCGGGCGAGTTGTGGGTCAGGTTCCGTTTCGTAGCGCCCAAGATCGGCTACACTGCTGGCCGCATCGGTTATGACGTCGCCTCGAACGACATGGAACACCTGTGCCAGACCCTCGCGGTTGCCTATGTGGTGCGTCACGAGCTTGATCCGGCGCGTGTCGTGATCTCGCTGTCTGACCGGCCTGTCGAGTTTGGACGATCGGCGCCTGACGCCACGCAGTTTTTTGAAGCCTATCGGCTGGAGCAATCCCAATGTATCTGGGAGGGGCTCTGACCATGAAACCCCGTTTTCACCACCTCAGAGCGTTTCTGAACACCAATGCGGCTTTGGAGGTGCGCGATATGATCCCGTCTGCTTTGAGGGGCGATTCTGTTTCCCTGATACCTGTGAACAGCGAGGTGCCGACATGCTGAAGCATCGCGGATTTCCCGGACGTCTTGCGGGGACGGATTTCCAGTTCACCATTCGCCGGGCCAACCCCAAGGGCGTCACGCCGATTACGCGGCGCGAGCGGTTCCGCGATCGCAAACCGGCCGACCGTCGTGCGGACGCCGCGTTCATGGAAGCGCTGTGGCAGAACTTTGGTGATCAGCCGTTCGAGCGTGGCAATCTGGACGCCGGCCGCCTGAGCTGGCTGTTCGAGCGCGAAGTCATCCCGGCCGAAGACCCGTTTGATCCGGCCAGCTATGACGCATTGCTGGTGATCGATGTGGATGCAGCGCGGGTGTCGTTTCCCGATATCTTCGACGGGGTACGCTGAACCGTGCAGGCCGTTGTCGCACATATCCATCCGGGGAAAGCTTCGGAAAAAACCCTGCCCGGTCGCGGGCAGGGCGGTTCTGCGCGTTCAGAAATTAAGCTGCGCGGCGACCTGAACACGGTTGCCGTCGAAGGTCCGGCCCGTGGGTTCGTCGTTCCGCTCACCATAGATGTACTCGGCGCTCAGCGTCAGGTTCTCGGTGGCCTGATAGAAGGCATTGACGTGGATCGTCTCCAGCTCGGTAAAGGACAATGTGCCGGTCGAGGTGGGCAGGTCATAGTCTTCCTTGCCGTAGGCGATGCCGACATTCCACTTTTCCCCAAGGTCCTGCCGGAATTCGATGGTGTAGCCGTCCACGTCGTTGGCCCGACCGCCGACAACCGGATCACCAAGGCCGATCAGGTAGGGGCCAAGGGCCTCGCCGTTGACATAGTTGACCTGAAACAGCCCGCCTTGCCACGGGCGCACCGATCCGGACAGGGTAAAGCCGGTCTGATCCACCTCAACTCCACCACCTTCGGCCTTGCCATAGAGAGCCGCCGCGCGGGCGATATAGGTGCCGTCATTGTATTCCGCCGAGGCGGTCAGCACCGGGTCATCCGAGTTCGACCCGCTGACGTTTTCTTCGACCGAAACGGCGAAGGACGTGTTGGCCCCGAAACTGTTGGAGTAGCGGACCTGCGGAACACGGGCGAAAGCGATGCCAACGGGGCCGTTGAATTCGACCGAGGTCGGATAGGTGTCCAGCGGCTGGAAGTTGGTCCAGTACTGGCCGATCAGCCAATTGTCTCCGATTCGGATATTGGCATGACGCAGTCGAAATTCGGCAGTGCCGTTCGACGCAAAAAGGTCAACTTCCAGTTGACCGCCGATGTCGCCAATAGCGCTGGGTGTGGTGGTCAGCAAACCGACGCGAGACTGTCGTACGGTGGCGCCGAAGGTACCGTCGGTGGCAGCCGAGGGTTCACCGATGACGTTCACGAAGGCGGTGTCGCCCTGATCGAAATCGAAGTCGTAGAAGAAGTCGGCTTTGACATAGCCATAGACGTCCAGAGTGGTATTGCCGATTCTGAATTCCCCGGGTGTGGTACCTGGCCCTGTGGATTCCAGCGCCTCGATGCGGGCGCGCAGCGCATCCAGCTCTGCCTGGGTCTCGGCGTCCTGGGCAACGGCCAGCGTGCTGGTCACACTCAACGCGGAGGCAACAAGCAGAGGTGCCTTTTTTCTCTTTATAATCATGCGGATGATTCCTTGTGTGCAGAAGTGCACGGGCAAGGTTTCACGCAAAATCCAGTGTGGGAAATCACGAGAACGGGACGAAACCGGCCCGATTTCTCAAGCAAAGTTGTGCGAAAGTGCCGGAATTTTCACAGTATGGTGAACAGATCGGTTAACTATACGTCTGCGAACGGAGATTCGCAGCGACGGATTGTGTCCCGCCGTGATGATGCACGTGCAGAAACGCCCCCCAATAGTGAGCGTTGTAACGTCAATGTGACTGTGCAGACGGATGGAAACGCGCGCCTGATGGGGCAGGGTGTCGGCGCAATTCTGCGCGAGAATTCGCCGTATGGGCGAATTCCAGCCGGAATCTCGCTTGGAAACAATACTTTGTTTGCGGCCCTTATTGTGGCGTGCAATGTGAACGGGCCGTGCGGCTCTACTTTGCCTGCGCCGCACAAGCACCTACTATTCCGTACCCCTTCCTTCCGCGGGCAGGTTTGTGAAACTCACAATACCTCGCCCGCGTTTTTCTTTGAGCGATCGTTGCGCTTAAAGCGGCATAATTCTGCGCAAAATGCAGATTTGCGGGGCCTGTTATTGAATAACAGCCCCCGCATACGCCATCTGCGCCCCGACGCATCAAGAAACCAAAAGGGGCAGAGCGTATGCGAATCTCAAAATTCTTCCTTGTCGTGGCAACCTGCGCGGGCTTGGCCGCCTGTGGTGATTCCACCGGTGAACAGGCGCTGCTTGGCGGTGGTGCAGGGGCCGTGGGTGCGGCAGTCGTCAGTGCCGACCCGCTGCTCGGCGCTGTGGTCGGCGCAGCAGGCAACGTGCTTTACTGCAAGACGCAGGGAAACTGCTACTAACGTATACTACGGGGCGCCCGTCGCCCCGACCGCCATCGCGCAACACGCCGTCGTGGGGTTCAAGCCCCGCGGCGGCGTTTTGCGTTTCCAGAACACCAAGACAAAGGACGTTCCATGTTCAACAAGATCCTGATCGCCAACCGGGGCGAGATCGCCTGCCGGGTCATCAAGACCGCCCGCAAAATGGGTATCGGCACCGTTGCCATTTATTCGGATGCGGACAGAAACGCGTTGCACGTGTCGATGGCGGATGAGGCGGTGCACATCGGCCCGCCGCCTGCGAACCAGTCTTACATCGTGATCGACAAGGTGATGGATGCCATCCGTCAAAGCGGCGCGCAGGCGGTGCATCCGGGCTATGGGTTTCTGTCCGAAAACTCGAAATTCGCCGAGGCGCTTGAGGCCGAAGGCGTGGCGTTCGTCGGCCCCCCGGTTGGTGCGATTGAAAGCATGGGTGACAAGATCACCTCGAAGAAGATCGCACAGGATGCGGGCGTTTCGACGGTGCCCGGCTACATGGGGCTGATCGAAGACGCAGACGAGGCGGTCAAGATCAGTCAGCAGATCGGCTACCCCGTCATGATCAAGGCCAGCGCCGGCGGCGGCGGCAAGGGCATGCGGATCGCGTGGAACGACGAAGAAGCGCGCGAGGGCTTCCAGTCCTCGAAAAACGAGGCCGCGAATTCCTTTGGTGACGACCGGATCTTTATCGAGAAATTCGTAACACAGCCGCGCCACATCGAAATTCAGGTTCTGTGCGACAGCCATGGCAACGGCATCTATCTGGGCGAGCGCGAATGCTCGATCCAGCGCCGCAATCAGAAGGTGGTGGAAGAGGCCCCGTCGCCCTTCCTCGATCCCGAAACCCGTAAGGCCATGGGTGAGCAGGCGGTCGCCTTGGCCAAGGCCGTGAACTATGCCAGCGCCGGGACGGTCGAGTTCATCGTGGATGGTGAGAAGAACTTCTACTTCCTCGAAATGAACACCCGCCTGCAGGTGGAGCACCCTGTAACCGAGTTGATCACCGGCGTCGATCTGGTGGAACAGATGATCCGCGTCGCCGCTGGTGAAAAGCTGACCATCACGCAGGACGATGTGACCCTGACCGGCTGGGCCATCGAAAACCGCCTATATGCTGAGGACCCGTATCGCGGCTTCCTGCCTTCGATTGGCCGCCTGACCCGCTATCGCCCGCCGCAGGAAACTGCCGCTGGTCCGATGCTGGTCAACGGCAAATGGCAGGGCGATGCGCCCGAGGGTCCGGCAGCCGTGCGCAATGATACCGGCGTCTACGAGGGCGGCGAGATCAGCATGTATTACGACCCTATGATCGCCAAGCTGTGCACCTGGGCCCCGACCCGTGAACAGGCGATCGAGGCGATGCGCGTGGCGCTGGACAGTTTTGAGGTCGAAGGTATCGGCCATAACCTGCCCTTCCTGTCGGCAGTGATGGATCACCCGATTTTCATCAAGGGCGACATGACCACCGCCTTCATCGCCGAGGAATACCCGGACGGGTTCGAAGGTGTGGAATTGCCTGAGGGTGACCTGCGCCGCATCGCGGCCTCATGCGCGGCCATGCATCGAGTTGCCGAGATTCGCCGCACCCGCGTATCGGGTCGGATGGACAATCATGAACGCAAGGTTGGTACGGATTGGGTTGTGACCGTGCAGGGGCAGGAGTTCGCCGTTGCCATCGACGCGGACAAGGATGGTTCGACCGTGACCTTCGCGGATGGCACCCCCTCGCGCGTCGCGTCCGACTGGACACCGGGTGATCAACTGGCTGTTCTGGATGTCGATGGCAGCCCGCTTGTCCTGAAGGTTGGCAAGGTTTCGGGGGGGTTCCGCATCCGCAACCGTGGCGCGGATATCAAGGTGCATGTGCGCACTCCGCGTCAGGCCGAACTGGCCCGCATGATGCCCGAGAAACTGCCGCCCGATACTTCGAAAATGCTGCTTTGCCCGATGCCGGGTCTGATCGTGAAGGTCGACGTCGAAGTGGGGCAGGAAGTACAGGAAGGGCAGGCGCTGTGCACCATCGAGGCGATGAAGATGGAAAACATCCTGCGCGCCGAGAAGAAGGGCAAGGTCGCCAAGATCAACGCAGGTGCGGGCGACAGCCTTGCCGTTGACGACGTGATCATCGAGTTCGAGTGATCATGGCTGCGCTTTTGTCATATATCCAGTGCTCTCCGGCGCATCGCGCCGGGGGGCGGGGATGTGGCGAAAGCCATCAGCCGCCCTCGCGCCGTTCGCGGATCTCGCGCTGGCGCAGGGGGGTCTTGTCGATGGACCGGCCGATCTCGCGCACGCTCCATGGCGACGGTTTGCGCAGTTTGACGACGCCGTCCTTGTCGACAAACACCATCTGGAACCCACGTGGCCGCAATTGCGACCGGATCGGTGATCGCGCCGCCGGATCGGTGTCGATCAATACAACCACGTCACGGTCGCGCATGGCTGCTTCGCCTTCGACTAGCATGTCGATCTGTTGCTGGAAACGCGGGTCGGCGGGCGTGTCGGCAAAGACAACGATGGGCCGGTTGACCCAGAGAAACTCGCTGAGTTCGCTGTCGCCTGCAGGGCGGACAAATTCGTCCTCTGCCGGTGCAGACCCGTCGGCGGCCATCGCTGCCAGCGGGAATAGTGCCGAGAAAACAAGGGCAAGCGTTCGTGTCATGGGGCCTCCTGTTGAATTGAATATAGCCCCTGCGCCGACGAATGCGACCGGTGAAATGCGCCAGACGTTCAAAATATCGCGTCTGATTGCGACCGGATCGGCCGCCCGGAACATCACATCGCAGACGGGATGCCCTGTCGCGACCCGAATTGAGAAAAGGAAATCGCTATGACCGATACGAAAGGCTGGCAGGCGCTGGCCGAAAAAGAGCTGCGCGGTCGTCCGCTGGAAGACCTGACCCGTGAAACACTGGAAGGCATCGACGTCAAACCGCTTTATACGCAGGACGATACCGCCGACCTGCCGCATATGGGCTCTCTGCCCGGGTTCGGACCGTTCACGCGCGGGGTGAAAGCGACGATGTATGCCGGGCGTCCCTGGACGATCCGCCAGTATGCGGGCTTTTCGACGGCTGAGGAATCGAACGCCTTTTACCGCCGCAATCTGGCTGCCGGTCAGCAAGGTGTTTCCGTGGCTTTCGATCTGGCCACGCATCGGGGTTATGACAGCGACCATCCCCGTGTGGTCGGCGATGTGGGCAAGGCCGGTGTGGCCATCGACAGTGTCGAGGATATGAAAATCCTGTTCGACGGCATTCCGCTGAACAAGGTCTCGGTCTCGATGACGATGAACGGCGCGGTGATCCCGATTCTGGCGAATTTCATTGTGGCGGGCGAAGAGCAGGGGCACGACAAATCCGTGCTGTCCGGCACCATTCAGAATGACATTCTGAAAGAGTTCATGGTGCGCAACACCTATATCTACCCGCCCGAACCGTCGATGAAGATCATCTCGGACATCATCGAATACACGTCGAACGAGATGCCCAAGTTCAACTCGATCTCGATCTCGGGCTACCACATGCAAGAGGCCGGGGCGAACCTGGTGCAAGAGCTGGCCTATACGTTGGCCGATGGGCGCGAATACGTGCGTGCCGCGACCGAAGCCGGGATGGACGTCGACAAGTTCGCAGGCCGTTTGTCGTTCTTCTTTGCCATCGGCATGAACTTCTTCATGGAAATCGCCAAGCTGCGTGCGGCCCGTACGTTGTGGCACCGGGTGATGACAGATTTCGGCGCGAAATCCGAGCGGTCCAAGATGCTGCGCACCCACTGCCAGACTTCGGGCGTGTCGCTGCAGGAACAAGACCCTTATAACAACGTGATCCGCACCGCCTATGAAGCGATGAGCGCGGTTCTGGGCGGCACCCAGTCGCTGCACACCAACGCTCTGGACGAGGCGATTGCGCTGCCCACCGATTTCTCGGCCCGTATCGCGCGGAACACGCAGTTGGTGCTGCAGGAGGAAACCGGCGTGACCGATGTGGTCGATCCGCTGGCGGGATCCTACTATGTCGAGAGCCTGACCAGTGAGTTGATCGAAAAAGCCTGGGCCTTGATGGAAGAGGTCGAGGAGATGGGCGGTATGACCAAGGCCGTGGCCAGCGGAATGCCCAAGCTGCGGATCGAGGAAAGCGCGGCCCGCCGTCAGGCCATGATCGACCGGGGTGATGAGGTGATCGTCGGCGTCAACAAGTACCGCAAGGAACAGGAAGACCCGATCGACATCCTGGACGTCGACAACGTCGCCGTGCGCGAGGCTCAAGTTGCGCGATTGGAACGTATCCGCGCCACCCGTGATGAGGCTACATGCCAACAGGCGCTGGACGCATTGACCAAGACCGCCCAAGAGGGCGGAAACCTGCTGGCTGCCGCGGTCGAGGCCGCCCGTGCCCGCGCATCCGTAGGAGAGATCAGCATGGCAATGGAAAAAGAGTTCGGCCGTCACCGCGCCGAGGTAAAGACACTGGCTGGTGTCTATGGTGCAGCCTATGAGGGCGATGAAGGGTTTGCCGCCATCCAGAAATCCATCGAAGAATTTGCCGAGGCCGAGGGTCGTCGTCCCCGACTGCTGGTCGTCAAGATGGGCCAGGATGGGCATGACCGGGGCGCCAAGGTAATCGCCACCGCCTTTGCCGATATCGGCTTTGACGTGGACGTCGGCCCTCTGTTCCAGACCCCTGCCGAGGCCGCTCAGGATGCGGTGGATAACGATGTTCACGTGATCGGGATTTCTTCGCAGGCAGCGGGGCACAAGACTCTGGCGCCGCAGTTGGTCGAGGAACTCAAGAAAGCGGGTGCTGAGGACATCATCGTGATCTGTGGCGGCGTGATCCCACAGCAGGATTACCAGTTCCTCTATGATCACGGCGTCAAGGCGATCTTCGGGCCGGGCACCAATATCCCCGAGGCCGCGCAGGACATCCTGCGTCTGATCGGTGAGGCCAAAGGCTGAGATCGCCCAAGATTTTCGACGAAAAATCTTGTGATCCTGTGCCTTTGACGGAAACATGCGGCCAGGCCCCTTACGGGTCTGGTCGCAATTCGTAGGAGGCTGAGCATGTTACTGGATCATCTGGCCGTCGCGGGCGAAACGCTCGAGGACGCCTCGGCCCATGTTGAGCAAGCCCTGGGTGTGTCACTGCAGGATGGCGGCAAACACGACGTCTTTGGCACCCATAACCGTCTGCTGGGCCTGCGGGACGGTTTGTATCTGGAGGCCATCGCAATTGATCCTCAGGCCCCGAAGGTGGAGCGCACACGGTGGTTTGATCTGGATCGCTTCGCTGGCGCGCCGCGCCTGACCAACTGGATTTGCCGGGTTCCGGATATCGAGGCCTCGTTGACCATGTTCCCCGATGGCGTGGGGCACCCTATCGACCTGACCCGCGGCGCATTGCGGTGGCAAATGGCGGTGCCGCCCAACGGACGGCTGCCATTCGACAACCTGTTTCCCGCCCTCATTCAATGGCACGGCGATCTGCATCCGGCGCAAATGCTGCAGGACAGCGGGTGCCGCCTGCGGCGTCTTGTGGTTTTTCACCCCGATGCGCTGGAACTGGCCCGGCTGCTGGGCGATTTGGAAGCCGTAGTGTTTGACACCGGGCCAGCCGCACTGCGGGCCGAGTTCGAAACGCCGCATGGCCCGCGTGTGTTGGAATGATCGTAAGGCCGGCGCAGGCTTCAGACGCCCCTTCAATCGCAGAAATCACCAACGCGATCATTCGCGATACGCTGGTGACCTTCACCACCAACGAGTGCAGCGTGGATACCATTGCCACGGACATTGAAACCCGCGGTCCTGCCTATCTGGTGGCCGAAGGGGATGGTCAGGTTCAGGGCTTTGCCACTTACGCCCCATTTCGCAACGGTCCGGGCTATGCCCATTGCCGCGAGCATACCATCCAACTGGCCCCAGAATCGCGCGGGCAGGGCGCCGGGCGGGCCTTGATGTCCGCGCTTGAAGGCGTGGCGCGGGCCGAGGGCGTGCATGTGCTGGTCGCCGGTATTTCCTCGGCCAATCCGGGGGCGGTCGCATTTCACGCTGCGCTTGGGTACACGCAGGTCGGGGTCATTCCCGAGGTCGGGTTCAAATGGGGCAAGCGGCTGGATCTTGTGCTGATGCAGAAAATTCTTGCGTCTGACGAATAGGTTGCACCTGACAGTTTCGATTTGGGGCGCTAGGGTGCGCTCATGTCGATCTGGACCCGCATATCCGACGCGCTGAGCGCGCTTGCCCAAGGCGAAAGCCTGACGGCCGTTTTTGAGAAACTGCGCACACCGCCCGAACGCTCGGTCGCGTTTGCGATTGCCGTGGTCGCGCTGGGCGCGAAGATGGCCAAGGCCGACGGGCAGGTGACGCGGGACGAGGTGACAGCCTTTCGCGACGTTTTCCAGATCGCGCGCGAGGATGAGGCCGGCGCGGCCCGTGTGTTCGACATGGCCCGCACGGATGTTGCCGGCTATCAGGATTATGCCCGCAAGATTGCCCGCATGTTTGCCGATGACAGCACCACGCTCTGCGATCTGATGGAGGGGCTGTTTCACATCGCAATGGCCGACGGGTTCTATCACCCCAACGAAAACGAGTTCCTGGAAGAAGTCAGCCGCATTTTCGGCCAGTCCGAGGCGCAGTTTCTGGCGTTGCGGGCGCGCTTTGTGCCCGACGCGCCGAAGGATCCATACACTGTTCTGGGCGTGCCCCGTGATATGCCGCTGCCTGATATCCGCAAGGTCTGGCGGCAACTGGTACGCGACACGCACCCCGATGCGATGATGGCCCGTGGCGTGCCCGAAGAGGCCATTCGTCTGGCCGAAAAGAAGATGATCGACATCAATCGCGCATGGGATGAGATCAACGGCGCGCGGGCCTGAACCGATGCGACTGGCGACCTACAACATCGAATGGTTCGCCAACCTGTTCGACCGCAACGACAAACTGATCGTGAATGATAGCTGGTCCGGCCGCCACAACGTCACCAAAGCGCAGCAGGTCGAGGCCATTGCCAAGGTTCTGACCGCAATTGACGCGGACGCGATCCTGATTGTCGAGGCGCCGAACTCCGGCAAGTCACAGGACACCATCCGCGCATTGCAGAGTTTTGCCGAAGCCTTCGATCTGCGCACCTCGCACGCGGTGATGGGATTTGCCAACGACACTCATCAGGAACTTGCCCTGCTTTATGACCCCAATTCGCTAACTGTGCAGCACGATCCGGCTCCGGGTGACCGGGCGGCGCCGCGCTTTGACGGGGTGTTTCATATCGACCTCGATATCGACGCGACCGAAGATCATGTGCGATTTTCCAAGCCTCCGATGGAGCTGGCGATGCAAACCAAGGCCGGGGCACAAGTCCGGCTGATCGGAGCGCACCTGAAATCCAAGGCTCCACACGGCGCCGGGTCACGGAATGAGGCGATCCGTATTTCCATCGCGAACCGGCGCAAACAGTTGGCCCAGGCCGTTTGGCTGTCCCGCCGGGTCCGGGCACATGTTTCGGACGCAGAGCAGGTCATACTTCTGGGTGATCTGAACGACGGGCCGGGGCTGGATGAGTTCGAACACCTGTTCGGGCGCTCATCGGTCGAGATTTTGCTGCAGGCCGGCTTGTTCGACCCGCACGCGAAAGGGGCCGACCCGACCCCGTCCACCGCCCGGTTTGCCCGTCAGGGCGGGAACTACCTTGAGGCGTTGCTGGACTACATCATGATCAGTGAAAATTTGCGCATCCGACGTCCTGCCTGGCGAATCTGGCACCCGCTCAGGGATACCGGCCTGCGGGCCTTGCCGGACCTGCAACAGGCGCTGTTGACGGCGTCCGATCATTTCCCGGTCACGCTGGATATCGACCTCTGACCTTTCATCATGGGGCGTCACGGCCTATATTTTAGCACATGAAACATCTTTTTCCGATCTGTGCGGTAACAGCGGCTCTGGCGGTGCCTACCCATGCCGAGGAAGACACGGGGAAATCCCTGATGGAGCAGGGTGCCGAGTTGTTCTTTGAGGGGTTGCGCCAGGAAATGGAGCCCGCGCTTGAAGACCTGCAGGGCCTGGTCACCCAGTTCGGTCCGGCGATGCAGTCGTTCTTTGAACAGATGGGGCCCGCTCTGGCGGACCTGGCAGGCGAAATCGAGGATTGGAGCGCTTATGAACCGCCCGAGATTCTGCCCAACGGGGATATCATCATCCGCAAAAAGCCCCAGCAGGACCAACCCGACACCCCGGAAAACACCGAAGAGGAAATGGACGAGGGAACAGAAATCTGACCCTTAGTCCCGGATGATGATGCGGGTGTCCGAACTCAGTGCATTTGCCAGAGACGTCAGTCGCGCTTCGGCCACTTCGTTGAACAGGGGGCCTGCCGATTTCGGCAGCAGCAGGTCAAGCTGGTGTTTTTTGGGGTAGAGGCGCAGGGTGCCCATGGGGGCGTCATTCTGCATCCAGAGCATGGCGCCAAAGCGCATGGCCTTGCCCAGAATCTCTGCCTGTTTCTGATCCTTCTCGTCCAGCAGCTTGTAAAGCGGCTCGAACCTGTTGCCCTCGCGCTTGTTGCGATACCGGTGCTGCAGGGCGAGACCGATAAAGACCCGTTCCGAGTGCTTCAGCCCACCCAGATTGGCGCGGGTGACATAGTCAAAGCAGACCTCGGCCCGATAATCGGGATGGGCGCGCCAGCTGACGTCATGCAACAGGCAGGCGGCCTTGACCAGACGCACGCGGGCCTCAGGGGCTGATTTGAACAGCGGCATCACAAAGTCATAAAGGTGTTTGCCAAACCCCGGCAGGCGGGCGTCCTTGGCCTCGGAAAACCGGCTGGCCTCGATCAGCGGGTCGCGGTCGCGCAGGGCTTGCGGCATCTGTTCATACAGCAACCCTTCGCGGATGCCATAGCTTGAGATCGCAATGTCCTTGGGTTTGAACGTTCGGATCAGGCGCGCCAGCACATCCATCGCATAGGGGATCAGCGCCATACGGGAACTGGAAACGCCAGCCAGGCTGCGCATTTCGTCCGGATCGCCCTTTTCGATGAACTTGATGGTCTGATGAACCTGCTTGGTGGTCATGCGGTATTCATGCAGAACGTTCAGCGGGTAACCCCGGCGCAGCATATCCAGCCGTGCAAAGGCGCGCCAACTGCCTCCGACAAGGAACAGACGGTCGCGTTGCTTGCCCATCTGGTCGCGCAACTCTTCCATAGTGGCCTTGATGTGGGCCTTGCGCGCCCGCCGTCCGCCTTTGATGTCACGCAGTTTCAGCGGGCCTAGGGGCGATGTCACACGGCGACCCACGTCGCCTTCACCGATTTCGGCCAGTTCCATCGAAGAACCGCCGATGTCGCAGATCAGCCCGTAGGCACCGGGCCAGCCCAGCAGCACGCCCTGCGCGGACAGCCGCGCCTCTTCCCCGCCATCGATGACTGCAACGGTCAGGCCGGTTTCGGATTTGACCTCATCGCAGAAATCCGGGCCGTCCTTGGCCTCACGCACGGCGGCGGTTGCGACGACATGCAGACCCGGCAGTCCCAGATCGTCGGCCAGACGCCGGAACCGGCGCAGCGCGGCCAACGCGCGCACCCGTCCGCGCGGGTTCAGACGACCGGTCTCGGACAGACCCGCCCCCAATTCGCACATGACCTTTTCGTTGTAGAAATAGGCCGGAGACCGCGCGGCCCCGTCAAAAATCACCATCCGGACCGAGTTCGACCCAACATCGACAACACCCACACGCGACAGGGCGCGGGCCTCGGGGTTGTCAAACAATGGCTTTCCGAAAGGCCCCCAGTCCGGAATGTCGGTTTCGACGGTCTGATCCATGTCTGTTCCAGATGCTCCGGTCACAGTTTGCGAAATCACCGGGTGTGGGTCAATTGTCTGGTTCGACATCGTTTCCGTCCGAATTCAATACTCTGACTGCCAGAGTGCGCGTTATTTCGCGCTTTTCCGAGAGGGCAATTTGATCCAGTCGCGCTACAACCTCGGCGGCTGTTTCAAAGCGGCGGTCCATGTGTTTGACCAGATAGGCGATGACCTCGGGGCCGGGGTTCAGCTGCCGATCAATGAACAGCTTGGCAAGAACGGCCCCCAGCAGCGCATCGTCGGGCGGGTCAAGCGCGACGTGATGCGCGCCTTCGATGCGGCTTTGCAGATCGGGCAGCGGTAATTGCCACAGTTTTGGGGGCAGCCGCCCGGTCATCAGCAGGGCGTGACCTTCGGCCAGAACCAGATTGTGCAGGTGGAACAGGGTCTTTTGTTGCTCGGGATCATCCGCGATCATCGGCACGTCTTCGACCGCAACCGGGGTTTGGGCCAGGGCAGGCACGTCGTCATACCGCAAGTCACGGGCGTGAATGATCCGGCCTCCGGTTTCGGCCGCCCAGACATGGGCCAGATGGGTCTTGCCAGCCCCGGCCGGGCCGCTGAGCACCAGCTTGTTTCCGGGCCAGGATGTGGCCGAAATCATCGCAACGGCCAGCGCATTGGCGGGCGAGACAAAGAAATCCTCGCGGCCCAGGGCAGTTTTGGCCGGTAGATCAAAGCTCAGTTGTCGGGGCATTTATTCGTCTTCCTGCTTCAGCCCTTCAAGGCCGGTATACAAGCGGCTTTCCAGATAGAGCGAGGTCAGGAACCGGGCCACGACCCCCAGCGCCGCAGCGACAGGAACCGCGACCAGCATACCCACGAAACCGAACAGCGCGCCGAACACCGACAAGGCCAACAGCAACCAGACAGGATGCAGACCCACCGAACTGCCGACCAGTTTGGGGGTCAGGAAGTTGCCTTCGGTCACCTGGCCCAGGGCAAAAATGCCTGCGACCAACCCGATATGGACCCAATCCCCCCAGAACTGGAACAGCGCGAGGCCAATGGCCAGCGTGCCGCCGATCAGGGCACCCAAATAAGGGATGAAGGTGACCAGCCCGGCAATGAAGCCAACGATCAGGCCGAATTGCAGGCCAACGATCATCAGCGCCACCGCGTAATAGGTTCCAAGGATCAGACAGACGGTCCCCATGCCGCGCACGAAAGACGCCAGCACGGCATCGATTTCACCGGCCAGACGTTTGATCGTGGGGGCGTGATCGCGGGGCAACAGCTCTCCGATGCGGGCGATCATACGGTCCCAGTCCATCAGCAGGTAAACCGCCACGACCGGCGCGATCACCAACAGAACCGCGACGTTGATGGCAGAGCCAAGCGATGCGACGACCGATTGCAGCAAATCACCGGTTTTCGACTGCAGGGTTTCACCCAGCGATACCAGCGCCTGATGCGAGCTGGAATTGCTGTCCAGCAGAGACGGGAAGCGTTTTTCGATAAAGCCGCGCAGCTCTTTGAACAGGCTGGGCAGGACTTCGACCAGATCGATCAACTGAGTGATCAAAGCCGGGACCACCATCAGGATCATCAGGACAAAGCCCAGAACGCCGACAATGGTGATGATCCCGGTGGCCGCCATGCGCGACAGGCCCAGGTTTTCCAGCCGGTCCGCGATCGGATCAAGGAAATAGGCAATCGCTCCACCGATGACGAAGGGCAGCAAGACGTCGCCAAGTGCCCACATCAGCAGCACAAAAACCGCGGCCGCAATCCCCCAGTACCTGAGCTGATCCTTCACCGGCAAAGCCATGGCTGTCCCCTTGTTGTCGGCTCTTGCTGGTGTTCTTCGCTTATGCAGCGTCTTGATGCAAGCGCTTCATGCCTCGGGGAAACCGGCGTTTCAATCGCTGAGCGTACCCAACTCCGGAGTTGCCTCGTCTGCCGTTTCGTCGGGCCAGTTGGTGCGCCAGATTTCGGCCGACCAGTGACCGCAATGCACAGGCGGGCGGTCAAAGCCGGGCAGAGGGGGCAGCAATGGCGCAACCACCACATCATGACGGGGCACGGCGAAATAGGGAAAGGAATAACGTTCCCGGCCCGAGCGGTTGACCACCCGGTGCGGCGTGGATTTCACACGGCCACCCGACCATAGTTCCAGCATGTCGCCGATATTGACGATGAACCCGCCCGGCGGGCAGGCGGGGGTTATCCAGCCTCCGCCGCGGGTCTGAACCTCAAGCCCGCCCACGGGATCGGGGGCAATGATGGTCAGCGCATCGGTGTCCTTGTGCGGGTGTATGCCATAGCCGCCTTCGTCCGGTGCCTGCGGCGGGTAGTGCAGCAACGTCATGTTGGTCATCGGATCACGGAACGCATCGCGCAATTGACGGTCGGGTAAACCCAACCCTGCCTCAAGTGCGCCCAACAGCATGTCCGCCACGCGATCCAGCTGTGCCCAATAGTCAAGGATCACGGCGCCAGCTTCGGGCACCGCGCGCGGCCAGACATTCGGACCGTAGAGCGCGCAATCCTCACGAATGGCCGCGTCTGCGGCGGTCTCGTAGTGCAGCTTGTAGCCTTCGTATTTGTCAGCCTCGCCCGAGCCGTCATTGGGCGTGAAGAACCCCATCGGGATATACCCACGATAGTTTTCGCGGGTGATTGCCTGATCCCATTTGGCGCTTTCGTTGATCCCAAAGATGGCCTGCACGCAGTTGCGCACCTCAGAGACCGTTTCCTGGGGAACGCCTGTCCCGGTGATCGACAGAAAGCCGATCTCGGTGCAGGCCTCCATCACCCGCTGAACGGTCCGGTCATAGTCAACATGAGCAGGATCATGCAGCGGGGCGATGTCGATCGTAGGGATATGGTCCATCAGTGAATCCTCACACCCTGACGGTCCAGCTCGGCATGGACCGGAGCAAGGTTCAACTCGTGCACATCCTGATTGCTTTTCAATGATAGCGCCGCCGCGATTCCAGCACCCTGTCCCATGACGGCGCAGCAGGCCATGTTGCGGGTGGCGGCATGGGCCACCTTGTCCGCACCGTGTGACCGCCCGGCGACCAGCAGGCCCTCGATGCCTTTGGGCAACATCGAGCGGTAGGGCACCTGCATATAACGCCCGGTTGTGGGCAGGATCAGGATGCCATAGCCGTCGATAAATTCGGGGTATATGCCGATCGTATCCTCGAACCGGCCCTGATGGCGGGCATCGTCTTCGGTCATGTTATACACCGCGTCGATCTTGCGGGTGTCGCGGATTCCGATGGTCATTCCGAAGTTTCTAAGACGTGCGTTCGCGCAACCGGGCATGAAGCGCCGCAGCGCCTCGATGGCCAGCATGGTCTGACGGCGGCCCTCGATCTCACCCATCGTCAGGCTGTCGGGGTCGGTGCCGTCGATCTCGGCCAGATGGATGAGGTTCATATAGGTCAGCTCACCCGTGTCATGCATCGCCCCCCATGTGCCCGCGATGGTGTTCAGATGCGGCGGGATCAGACCCTGATCGATGGCCTGCTGGAAGGGTTTGTGCACGAAGGGCGAGAACATGTCGTCCTCTTTGCCCGAGGTTTCGATGTTCCATTCACCACCACCGCCCCAGTCTTTGTAGGTCTGGGGGTCGGCCTTGACACCCTCCATGAAGGCACGCTTGTCGACGCCTGCCAGATGGAACATGACCGAAGCGGCCATCATTTCTTCGCGGGCGGTCTTGTGGGTGGGGGCGCCCGCGCGGTGGGCCACATCTGCGTCTCCGGTGGCGTCGATCACGACCTTGGCCAGGATCGCCTCGCGCCCGGCTTTGGATTCGGTGATGATGCCGGTGATCCGGTCGCCCTCCATAATCGGAGCGACGAACTGACGGTGCAGCATCGGGTGAACCCCCGCCTCTTCGACCAGCTTGTCGGCGACCAGCTTGAAGCCTTCGCTGTCCAGCTCATAGCTGAGCGACTGGCTTTCCGGCACCGCCGCGCCCATGTCCTTGGCGCGGGTCTCGAACTCCATACCGATACCGCCAGCCTCAACCGTCTGTTCATGACGGTACCAGGCGAACCCCTCGACGCCCACGGCGGTGATGTTGCCGCCCATACAGCCGAAGCGTTCAACCAGAGACACCTCGGCCCCGGCACGCGCCGCGGCCAAGGCGGCGGCCAGCCCAGCGGGGCCAGAGCCAACGACCAGAACGTCAGTCTGGTGGACAACGGGGATCTGACGGGCGGGTTCCTGAATGGTCTGCATCGGCACCTCTTGGATTTTGCATTCTTGTCACAATTGAAAACGCCAACTGGCGGGTCAATCAGAAAACCGACTGACCTGAGGTCGCAAAATTGCCAATGGCCGATTGCCCCCGGCGGGGCTTTGGAATAATCACCTTTCAAGTGAAATCTCACCTTTAAGGTTACAATATGCGCCTCAGCCGTTACTTTCTGCCCGTTCTCAAGGAAAACCCGTCCGAGGCTCAGATCGTCAGCCACCGGCTGATGCTGCGCGCCGGGATGATCAAACAGGCGTCTGCCGGGATTTATTCGTGGCTGCCGCTGGGCTTCAAAGTTCTGCGCAAGCTGGAAAACATCATCCATGAGGAGCAAGCGCGCGCTGGCCATATTGCGATTCAGATGCCTATCATCCAATCGGCGGACCTGTGGCGCGAATCCGGGCGCTATGATGATTACGGTCAGGAAATGCTGCGCATGAAAGATCGGCACGACCGGGATATGCTTTTCACGCCCACAGCCGAGGAACTGGTCACCGACATCTTCCGCGGTCACGTCAACAGCTACAAGGACCTGCCGCTGACCCTGTACCAGATCCAGTGGAAGTTCCGCGACGAAATCCGCCCGCGTTTCGGCGTGATGCGGGGGCGCGAGTTCTACATGAAGGACGGCTACAATTTCGACCTGACCAAAGAGGACGCGCTGCACGCCTATAACCGCCATCTGGTCACTTATCTGCGCACCTATGAGCGGATGGGCCTGCAGGCGATTCCGATGCGCGCCGATTCCGGCCCCATCGGCGGCGACAATACGCATGAATTCCTGGTGCTGGCCGATACCGGTGAATCCGAGGTTTTCTATGACAGCGCCGTCACCGATCTGACCTTTGGTGACCGTCAGATCGACTATGACAACCGCGAACAGTGTCAGGCCATTCTGGAGGAGTTCACCTCGAAATACGCCCGCACGGATGAAACCCATGATGATGCGCTGTTCAACCAAATCCCCGAAGACCGCCGCCGCGTGGCCCGCGGGATTGAGGTCGGCCAAATCTTCTATTTCGGCACCAAGTATTCCGAGGCAATGGGCGCGACCGTGCAAGGCCCCGATGGCAAGCCGACGCCGGTCCACATGGGCAGCCACGGCATCGGTGTCAGCCGCCTGATCGGCGCCATCATCGAGGCCAGCCATGACGACAAGGGCATCATCTGGCCCGAAGGCGTGACGCCGTTCCATTGCGGTATCGTCAACCTCAAGCAAGGCGACGACGAAGCGGATGCGGCGTGCGAGAAACTCTATGGCGCGCTGACCGCGCTTGGGCTGGAGCCGCTGTATGATGACCGTAACGAACGGGCAGGGGGCAAGTTCGCCACCATGGACCTGATCGGCCTGCCATGGCGCATCACCGTCGGCCCGCGCGGTCTGAAAAACGGTGTGGTCGAACTGACCAGCCGCCGCACCGGCGAAAGCGAGGAACTGAGCCCCGAAGCCGCAGTGACCAAGATCGCTGAAATCTACCAGCTGGCACACAGCGCCTGATATGGCTGGGTCGGACAAAGCTCTGCCTACGGTTTCCGTCATTACCGTAACGCGCAACCTCATTGATGAGGGGCGCGTCGAGGCGATACGAGCGGCGCTGGAGGCCGCCCAGGATCAAGGCGACGCGATTGTCGAGCATGTCATTTGGGACGGCGCGTCCACCGATGGAACGGTTGACCTGTTGAAAGAGTTGATCGCCGAGATCGAGGCGCGCCCAAGCTTTGTCCCGATCCGCTTTCAAAGCTTGCCGGACAAAAGTCTTTACGACGCCATGAACCGGGCGGTGGAGATTTCCCAGGGCGAGTACGTGGTGTTCCTCAATTCAGATGATCTGCTGACCGCGCCGGATTGTCTGCAAAAGGCGCGCGAGGAGATTGGTTCGGGGCGTCCCGACTTCTGCTTTGGACGAACCATCTTTGTCGAAAAGGATGGAAGCAAGCGTCTGTCGCGAGAGCGCAAGGTTCATTCGATTTTGCAACGCATTCCGTTTTGCCACAATTCCATGCTGATCCGGCGCGACGTGTTTGAGCGTTTCGGCGGTCACGATCTGGATCTTAGAATTGTGGCTGACTATGACCTCGTGCTTCGCATGTTGTTTGCCGGGTGCGAATACCAGATGCTGTCGGTTCCAATCGCGGTTTTCCATCCCGGCGGCGTTTCTGCGGATCAGATGAAAACGGCGCTGGAAATGACAAAGAGCTGGCGCAAGAACTACGCTCCGTTCTTTGGCGGGCGGACGTATTCCGAAGACGAAATGCTGAATTGGTTCCGGATCGGCCAGTTGCCGCTTGGGTTCTGCGTGAACCTGCTGCGCCAGTCCCGGAACCGGCCGCAATTGCGCAATGCTGCTCTGCATAGTCTGAAAGTGACGTTGAGGCGCAGACTTCAGCCATGGCGCAAATGGGATTACTTTGCGGACTGATCCCGAGGGACGTCCGTAGACATCCGCGTCAAGGATTGCGCAATAGGCATGGACGTAAAACCGCTGGGCACCCGGGCTGTGAAAACCCTTGTGCCGCCCGGTCGGGTTCTAGGTGCGTTGCGGTCCCGGCCGTTCGGCCAGAACGTCTCCGTCCGCGCTGTTGCCGCGTGGCACAACGATCGGACGGCCCAGACGTCTTACCAGGTCCCTGAAATCAAAGCCAAGAAAGTTCAGCCCGCAGACCTTTTCGTCGGTAGTGCTATCCGTGATGCACAAGCGCCCTTGACGAAATACCAGGCGATAGCCTTTGTTTTTCAGGATATCCGTCAGACTTGCCCAACTCGGTGCAGTGTCGAATAGTGGGCGCATCGTGGCGCGCAACAGCGCCGCGGTTTCACAATCCAGTTCTGATGATGCGTTTCGGACCAAAATAGGGTCCAACATTTCCGCGTTACTCTTTACAAACATGAGCGACCCCCGCTCTTTAAAATGGTATCCCCGTACTCTCAGGGTGACAAAGTTTCTCAAAATAAGCAAAAGACGAAATAATATTGCTTAATAAATGTTGCATTTTGAGATCAGTAACTCACGCAACAGTCGTATTGACTTCATAGCTGAAACAATCAGGGTTTGTCTGTGAACGGCGTCACAACCAAGGGTGTAGCCTTCGGCGCTGCCATCTCCTTTTGCCAGAGCAGGCGATCCGGTTTCAGAGATGATTCGCCCCGCGCTTCCGTCCGAGTTGGTCGCAAGGCCGCCCATCCCGATGTAGGGCGCGCATAACCAGCTTGACCATCCGGTGAAATGCCGAAAGGGTCGCGCCGAGCAATAAAACCGGAGCAGACATGGCCAAGACGCCCCCGCCCTTTGCCCCATTCGAATGGAAGATCGCCTGGCGATACCTGCGCGCGCGCAAGGCCGAGGGCGGCGTCAGCGTGATGACGTGGATATCGCTGATCGGGATCACCCTGGCCGTGTTCGCTCTGATCGCCACGCTCGCCGTGCGGTCGGGATTCCGGTCCGAATTCGTGGGCACCATTTTGGGGGCCAACGCCCATGTTACGGTCTATTCGGCAGGCAGCCTAGATGCGCAGGGGCGGCTGGATCGTACGATCGCGGATTTCGACGGCGTGGCCGACCGCATCGCGCAGGTGCCGGGTGTGGTGCGTGCGGCGCCGCTGGTCAAAGGCCAGGTGCTGATCACCAATCGCGAGCGCAGCAGCGGGGTCGAGGTGTTCGGTATCCAGCCTGACGATCTGCTGGACCTGCCGGGCATCGCGGAAAGCGAGCAGGCGGCGGGTGATCTGTCCGAGTTCCGCAATGACGAGTTTGTCATTGCCATCGGTTCCGGCGTGGCGCGCAGCATTGGCGCGACGGTGGGGGATACGGTCAAGCTGACCTCGCCTAACGGAGTGAAAACGGCTTTCGGCACCTCGCCGCGCATCAGTACCTATCGGGTGGTCTATGTGTTCTCAGCCGGGCGCTATGACATCGACCGCACGCGGGTCTACATGCCGTTCGAGCAGGCGCAGAGTTTTTTCAACCGCGAAGGCGTCGCCGATGAGATCGAAGTGATGGTCGAACGCCCCGAAGAACTGACCCCGATCCTGATCCCGATCCTTGAGGCGGCGGGCGAGCGCAGCCAGATCTGGACATGGCAGGATGCCTCGGGCGGGTTCCTGCGTGCGCTTGAGGTCGAGGACAATGTGATGTTCATCATCCTGTCGATCCTCGTGCTTATCGCGGCGATGAATATCGTTTCGGGCCTGATCATGCTGGTGAAGAACAAGGGCCGCGATATCGGCATCCTGCGCACCATCGGTCTGAGCGAAGGGTCCATCCTGCGGGTTTTCTTCATCTGCGGTGCGTTCACCGGGATAATCGGCACGGTGATGGGGGTGGTTCTGGGGTGTCTGTTTGCGATCTATATCGATCCGATTTTCAGCTTTGTGAACTTCGTCATGGGGGGCGGTGTCTGGGACCCGTCCATTCGCGGTATCTATTCCCTGCCGGCCGAGCTGCATCTGTCGGATGTTCTCAAGGCCATTGGGCTGTCGCTGGGCCTGTCCTTCCTTGTCACCTATTTCCCCGCCCGCCGCGCGGCGCGGCTGAACCCGGTTGAGGCGCTGCGCTATGAATGATGTGACGATGCGGCTGAGCGGTCTGACCAAGACCTATCTGAAGGGCACGCCGGGCGAAGTTCAGGTGCTGCGTGGCGCCGATCTGAATCTGCGCGCGGGTGAGGCGGTGGCGCTGGTTGCGCCCTCGGGTGCGGGTAAATCTACCTTGCTGCATATCGCGGGTCTGCTGGACACGCCCGATGAAGGCTCGGTCGAGATCGCTGGCCAGAGCGCGACGGGCAAGGGCGACCGGACCCGGACCGCCCTGCGGCGGCGGGATGTGGGTTTTGTGTATCAGTTCCACCATCTGCTACCCGAATTCACCGCGTTGGAGAATATTACCCTGCCGCAACTAGCGAATGGTGTGTCCGAAAAGGCGGCGCAGGACAGGGCGATGTCGCTGCTG
The DNA here is from genome assembly GCF_056540565.1 of Ruegeria sp. AM9. NCBI lineage: Bacteria > Pseudomonadati > Pseudomonadota > Alphaproteobacteria > Rhodobacterales > Roseobacteraceae > Ruegeria > Ruegeria sp. AM9. The sequence goes on along the minus strand of NZ_JBQFWY010000001.1, from coordinate 656,418 downwards.
GACCGCGTCGGTGTGGCTCCGCGCGCGGATCACCGCCCGGCCGCGCTGTCGGGGGGTGAGCAGCAGCGGGTGGCTTTCTGCCGGGCGCTGGCCAACAAACCGCGCGTCCTGCTGGCGGATGAGCCTACAGGCAATCTGGACCCCGAGACCTCGGATCAGGTGTTCGATGCGCTGATGGCGCTGGTCCGGGACGAGGGGCTGTCGGCGCTGATCGCCACGCACAACATGGATCTTGCGGCGCGGATGGATCGCAAGCTGCGGCTGGACGGGGGTGTGCTTAGGCCAGTTGAGTGATGGCGACCCCTGCAGCCATCACGGCGATCCCGCCTGCGCGTATCCATGTCAGCGGAGTGACCTGTGCTCCGAACAAGCCGTAGTGATCGATGGCGGCGGTGCTGATCAACTGCCCCAGCAGCACGAAAAACACCGCGTTACCGACGCCGAAATGCGGCGCGACATGGGTGATGGACAGCACGTAGAAGGCAATCAAGACGCCAGCCAGCAACAGGTGTTTCGGCGCCTGCGCAACTTTGGACAGCGCTCCGAACCCCGGAAACAGCAGCATCAACACCGCGGATGCGCCGAAGGCGATGGCAAACAGGACCACGGCGGCGGTGGTTGGTGACCCGATGATACGACCCAAGGCCGCGTTCAATGCCGCAAGGATCGGCACGCCAATCCCGGCGGCCAGCATGATGGCTGCGTATTGTGTCATTGCCCGTATCCTCTTGCTGCGTTGATCTGGATCATTGCGGCAAGCCGACCGTCGGGCAAGCCTGTAAATGTCAATCGGGGCAGGAGGATGCGATGATCGGACCGATACGGAATGCAGTTTCAATAGGCCTGCTGGCACTGGCAACACAAGCTGGCGCTCAGGATGCCGAGATGGGGGCCGAGCTTTATCAGCACTACTGCGCGACGTGTCATGGGATCGACGCCACCGGACACGGCCCAATGGCCGGGGTACTGGTCATTCAACCGGCCGACCTGACCAAACTGGCCGGAGAAGACGGAGTGTTTCCAACCGCCCGCGTCGTGGCGCGGATCGACGGGCGCGACCCGCTGGTCAGCCATGGCAGCCCGATGCCGGTCTATGGGCCTTATTTCGACGGTCAGGACACCTCGATGAAAACGCCCGAGGGGCAACCGATCCTGACCAGCCAGCCGATTGTGGATTTGGTCGCGTATCTGCAGACTTTGCAGGGTCAATAGGCCCTACCGGCAGATACCTTCGATTTTGGCACCGCCCCAGGGGATTACGATGTCGCGCTCGCGCGGTTGGTCCGGCAAGGGTGACAGATCGAAATGCACCCCAAGCATGTCGTGCAGGCGCTCGGTGCGGGGCGCCATTGGGTCCAGCGCCCGGCAGCAGACATATTCTTCGACAATCGCGCCCTGCTGTTCGAACCCGTAGGACAGGAAATCGGACGAGGTTTCGATATCGAACAGATACGGGTCGTTATTGCCGCCATGTTCGGCCGCGGCCCGCAGCGGATGATAGCCGGTGGTTTCCCGGTTCTGCCATTGCCAGACATGGGTAAGCTCATGCGCCAGCAGCATCGCCGCGATCAGATTCATCTGTTCGGGGAAGTCGGACATGTAGTCCTCAAGATACCAGTCGCGCGTGAAGTAGATCTTGTTGAAAACGGCCACTGCGGCGGGCTTGGCGGTCACGATACCTTCGGCCGGGGGCGGCAGGATACGTTCGCGGCAGGCGAGGCGCGGGCGTTCCTTGCGGTAGAAGGTGATCGGCGCGACTGGGGCGCCTTCGACCAGACGCACGCGGTCCAGATTCAATGTCTCGCCCTGAACGGCACCGGCGAATGCGCGCTCCTGATCCGTCAGCGGGCGACCGCAGGAGGCGAGCAGGAAAAGAAACGTCATCAAAATGCGCCAGGCCATATTCAAAGCCTAATGTGAAGCGCCCTCGCTGCAACCGGTTTTCACAGGCTCATCGCCAATACGCGGCTTATTTCCGTCAGCGACCGTCCGGATTGGTCCATCCATGTGTTGAAGGCGTCCTGCACGGCCATCATCGCCTTTTTCGAACTGGGGGCCTTGTCGACCACGCCTTCGGCAATCAACCGTGCGGTGACATCGCGCGACAGGATGAAACTGTCCCGCCCGGCAAAGCGCATGGCGTATTGGGCCGAGGCCCCGCCAAGCCGTGATCCGCGTTTGCCCAGCATCGCCAGCAGGCCGATATAGTCGGTCGAGGGCCAGCCGCCCAGAACCTGACCGACCCCGCCTTCCTGCCGCAGTTCCAGCAGAAACGCCGCGTTGTCCCGGACGGTGGCAATCTTGGTCCCATTGCGCACGATGCGGGTGTCCTGCAGCAGGGCGTCGAACTTCTCATCATCCATGAAAGCGCAGCGGCCTACATCGAAGCCGTCAAAGGCGGTCTCGAACCCGTCCCACTTGTTTTCGATGACCTTCCAGTTGAACCCGGCCTGAAAGATGCATTTGGTGATGATCGAAAGCCAGCGGTCATCCGGCAGGGCGGCCAATTCGGCCAAGCTTTTGGGTTTGCTCAGTTTCGCCTCTAAGGCGTCAGGCCCGCCGTGGCGGTCGGCGGCCATAGAGTATATGTCGTCGAAATCGTGCATCGGGGTCCTCCGACGGCAGGGTCGCGTGTTCGCTGCCGGGTTGCAAGCACTGGTTCTCAGTGGAATGGCGCTTGTGCGTTCAACTTGACTTCGGACAAAGACCTCCGCGCCGCCGGGGCCTAAACCGGGGCACCACTTACGGAGACTACCATGCTGGGTTGGGGCTTTTTCCTTGCTGCACTTGTCACATTTCTGCTGACGCACATGATTCCGGCGCTGCCCGCAATGCGCGGCCGGTTGATCGAGGTGATGGGACGCAGGACGTATTTCGCCGCCTATTCGGTTCTGTCCTTGTTGGTCCTCGGCTGGCTGATCGTCGCCGCCGCGCAGGCGCCTTATGTCGAGATTATCCCACCGTTCCCCGTTTTGCGCTGGGTGCCGCTGCTGGTGATGCCGGTCGTGTGCTGGCTGGCCGTGGCGGGGATGTCGATCCAGAACCCGTTTTCCTTCGGGGGCTTGGGGCACCGCCCGTTCGACCCGGAAAACCCGGGCATCCTGCGCACAACGCGCCACCCTTTGCTGGCGGCGCTGATGCTGTGGGCGCTGGCGCATCTGCTGGCTAATGGCAGCCTGTCCCATGTCATCCTGTTTGGTCTGTTCGCAGGATTTGCCGCGCTGGGCATGGCCCTGATCGACCGTCGCAAGGAACGTGAGATGGGGATCGAATGGACGCGCCTGTCCCGCAATACCGCGCGGTTTTCGCTGCGGGCTCCGCACCCCTGGCCCAGCCTGTGGGTTGGGCTGGTTTCACTTGCCGCTTTTGCGGTTCTTCTTCACCTGCACGCACCTGTGATCGGCCTGTCTCCGCTACCGTAACGCGGGGAGTGGCCGGGCAGGGTCATGCGTGCTATCTGGAATGTCACAGTTTAAATACGAGGGTCTCAGAATGTATCTGGCCTATGTCACCACCACTGAACGCGGCGCCACCGACCGTCTGCTAAGCGCCGTTGCCGAGCATCTGCAGGCCGCCGGAGCCCATCTGGCCGGTGTGGTTCAAACCAACACCGAGTGCGCCGACAGCAGCAAATGCGACATGGACGTGCGCGTGCTGCCGGACGGAGAGGTCATACGTATCTCGCAGTCCTTGGGTGAACACGCGCGCGGCTGCCGGTTGGACCCGGCGGCGCTGGAACAGGCGGTGGGATATGTCACCAACTCGTTGGAGGAAGCGCCGCAACTGCTAATCATCAACAAGTTCGGCAAGCACGAGGCTGATGGGCGCGGTTTCCGCCCGGTGATCGCCGAGGCGCTGGCGCAGGATATCCCGGTATTGGTCGGCGTGAACGGTCTGAACACTGAAAAGTTCCAGGAGTTCACCGGCGACGCGGCTGAACAAATTGAGCCAAGCGTCGAGGCCGTTACCGAATGGTTTGACCGCGTCACAGCGCAGCGCGCGGCCGCAGCCTGACGTAAGTTTCGTTGGGTAACGCGCTGTAAACCTGACTTGTTTCAACCTGCATGTGCTGCAATCCTCCGACCTCGGAGGAGACAGTACATGTGGACCAACTGGGCCGGAAACCAACGCGCAGAGACAACGGTCACGCGCCCCAGCACGATTGCCGAACTGCAGCAGGTGATGGCGGAATCGTCCAGCTTGCGCGTTGTGGGGGCGGGGCATTCGTTTACGCCCATCGTTGCGGGTGGGGACCGGATTCTGGACCTGTCCGAACTGGACGTGCCGACGCTGGGCGACAGGGACGGTGACCGGATTTGGGTAAGCGCAAATGCGCGTTTGCGGGATCTGTCTCCGGCGCTGGCCGCGCAGGGGCTGGCCTTTCGCAACCTAGGCGACATCAACGCGCAATCGCTGGCCGGTGCGGCCTCGACCGCGACACACGGGACCGGGCGCACGCTGCCATGTCTTGCCGCTGAAATCACTGCTGCGAAACTGGTCACCGCAGGCGGAGACGTCGTGACCACCGACGACATCCCGCTTGAGATGGCGCAGGTCACGCTGGGGATGCTGGGTGTTCTGACCGAGGCGCAAATCTCGGGCGTGCCGAAATACAACTTGCGCCGCCGGGTGCGATTGGCCGATCTGCAAGACAGCCTCGCCAACATGCACCGGAACTGGGCCGAGAACCGGAATTTCGAGTTCTTTTATATTCCCTTCACCGGCAAGGCTGTCGAAATCCGCCACAACCTGTCCGACGCCCCCGAAGGGACGGCGCCGCGTGATCTGGACATGATCGCCGTCAAGGTTCTGAAGCTCGCTCGGAATGCCGGCAAGCTGAGTAGCGGGTTGCGCAGTATGCTGCTGAAGCTGCTGACCCTGGCACACTCGGACGAAGACTATGTGGGCGAAAGCTGGCGGGTGTTGTGCAGCGACCGGCATATACGGTTCAACGAGATGGAATATCACCTGCCGCCGGATGTGGCCGGAGACGTGCTGCAAGAGGTCATCACCCGCCTGCACCGCGATCATAAGGATATCTATTTCCCGATCGAAGTGCGCCAGACCGCAGGGGACACGGCCTGCCTGTCTCCGTTTCAGGGCGGGCCGCGGATTTCGATTGCCGTGCACACGGATGCGAATGAAGATCACCGCCGATATTTTGATGCGCTGGAGCCCTTGTTTGCCGAGGCGGGGGGACGCCCGCATTGGGGGAAGATGCACAGTCTGACCTACAAGGATCTGTCGGGCATGTACCCGGATTTCGACCGCTTCTGTGCGTTACGGGAACAGCTTGATCCCGGCGGCAAGTTTCTGACACCCGCCTTGGGCAAGCTGTTTCGGCCATGACTGAATACCTGCAAACCCTGTCCGACACGCTGCACGCGTATGGAGTAGACAAGCCGGTCACCGTGGTCGATCTGGATCGGTTGGATGCGAACTGCGCCCTTGCCGTCAGCGGCTCAGACGCCGGGTTGGATCGCCGGCTGGTCGCCAAGTCTTTGCCCTGCCTGCCGTTGCTGGATCATATCCGGGGGCGGATTTCGACCTCGGGCCTGATGACTTTTTCCGAGCCGATGCTGTTGGCACTATTGCGGACCGAGCCCAAGACGGACCACCTGATCGGTAAGCCGCTGCCTGTCAGTTCGGCCGCGCGGGTTCTGGCCGCGTGCCCGGATGCCGCAGCGCGCGTTCAGTGGCTGATCGACACGCCGGAGCGGTTGCGGGACTATATGGCGCTTGCAGCGGATAGGCAGTCTGCCCTCCGCTTGTCGCTTGAGGTGGATATAGGCCTGCATCGCGGAGGGTTTCAGCCGGGACAAATCGCGGACATTGCGCTGGAAATCGACGCCAACCCCAACGCACGCCTGTCGGGCATGATGGGGTACGAGGCGCATCTGGCCAAGCTGCCGGGATTTTTGAGAAAACGCGCGGTTCGATCCAGCGCGGATGCTTTCCGGCGCGCGGTTTCCAGCTTGCCCAAGGGTGGGGAAGGGCTGTGCCTGAACACCGGTGGCAGCCTGACCTTTCAGTCTTATACGGCTAACAGCGGCGCCACCGAGGTTGCCTTTGGATCGGTTCTGGTCAAGCCAGGCGATTTCGATCACCCCACAACACATGAGTTCCAGCCTGCGGCCTTCATTGCCACGCCGGTTCTTAAGGCGATGCCGGGTAATCCGCTGCCCGGTTTGGATTTTCTAGGGCGAACCAAAACGGATATCGCCGTGTTCGGCGGGCACTTTCTGGCACAACCCGTCTTTCCCAAGGGGTTCCACTATTCCACCATCTTCGGCCGCTCCAGCAATCAGGAGGTCTGGACGGGGCCACGCGCGGCCATAGTCGCGCCCGGCGAAATTGCCCTGCTGCGCCCGACGCAAAGCGAGGCGGTGCTGAACCAGTTCGAAACCATGCTGGCGGTTCGGGGCAATCAGGTGGTTGATGAATGGGAATGCCTGCCGAATTAACGACCCGTTGCACTTTGTCACCATCTGAGGAAGATGGTGGGCGACCCTGGAATCGAACCAGGCGTGCGTCTCCGCGAGGGAGTTACAGTCCCCTGCCACACCTTGCGGCCTGTCGCCCACTGTCAGGCGTTGCACCTGACGTGGAGGCGTGATTACTAGCGCCTTAAAGGAGCGTCAACAGGAAAATACCGCTTTGACGCAGGAAACCGAATTCCCGGCCCGGAGGCCCAAGAAATGAAGAAACCCAAGTGGGTCGTTGAAAAGGAACAGGCGCGCAAAGCCGCCGCTGCGGAAACCGTCTGGCTGTTCGGTCTGCACGCCGTGCGTGATGCGCTGATGAACCCCAAACGGCAGAAACTGCGCCTGATCGTAACGCGAAATGCACAAGATAAACTGGCCGAAGCGATTGAATTTGCAGGGATCGAGGCCGAAATGGTCGATCCGCGCAAATTCTCGGCCCCAATTGATCCGGGGTCCGTCCATCAGGGTGCGGCACTTGAGGTCAAGCCGCTGGACTGGGGCGGTCTGGCCGAGAATTGCATCGGGCGCGAACATCCCCGCGTGATTCTTCTGGATCGCGTGACTGACCCGCACAATGTCGGGGCGATTCTGCGCTCGGCCGAGGTTCTTGGGGCGAGTGCGGTGATCGGCACGCGGCACCACTCGGCTCCGGAAACCGGTGCGTTGGCCAAGACAGCCAGCGGTGCGCTGGAACGGCAACCCTATATGCGGGTTCGTAACCTGGCGGACGCGATTGTCGAATTGCAGAATATGGGTTTTCTGGTGCTGGGCTTGGATGGTGAGGCCGACGACACCATCGAAGCGGCTTTGGGTGGAAAACTGGATCAGCCTGTTGCGTTGGTCTTGGGGGCCGAGGGGCCGGGTTTGCGGCAGAAAACCAAGGAAACCGTTGACCGGTTGGTGAAAATCGACGCAGCGGGCGGATTTGGTTCGCTCAACGTCTCAAATGCGGCCGCAATCGCCCTATATGCCTCAAGGCACAGATAGACAGGAGAGTCCCATTTCCGGCCCGTCCAAAATCGCCACCTGCTGCTATTGCGGGACCCGCGCCGCGCTGGTTCTGAAGGGCAAGCAGCGTCACGAGCTGAGCTGCTCAAGCTGCGGTGCGCCGTTGCATGACCTCAAAATGGTGCCCAAGCGCAAACTGTCCGAGGGCAAGGCAAAGCGCGACGCCGCACACGCGGCGGGATACCACAGAAAAAAGAAGCCGAAAAAGAAGAAGACTATGTTCTCGCGCGTGTTCGATGAGGCATGGGACGTCATCGAGGATATCTTCGACTGACGTGACGTGTGGGCGACACAGGTGATCACAACCCCGTTAAATGGGGTTTCACTGGGCCGTAAAAATTGCATCTTGAGACCCTGATGTCTGAAATCCGAATACCGCTATGCTGACCCGACGTTTTCTTTTTGGCGCGATGACCGCCGCTATGATTGCTCCTGCTGCGATGGCGCAAGAGATGCCCGTGTACTATGAGGCCAATGGTGCGGCCATGGCTGGGTATGATCCGGTGTCCTATTTCGCAGGCGGCACTCCGGTTCGCGGTCAGCCGGAATACGCGGTGGTGTGGAAAGGGGCCGAATGGCACTTTGCCTCGGATGAGAACCGTGAGGCGTTCGAGCGTGACCCGCGCGCCTTTGCCCCCCAGTTTGGGGGCTATTGTGCATACGCCATGGCCAATGGGACACTGGTCGGTACGGACCCGATGGCTTGGCAGGTGGTTGATGGCCGTCTGTACCTGACCCACTCGCCTAAGATCGAAGAGATGTGGCGTGAAGCGACGGCCGAATACATCCGCATGGCCGAGGCGCACTGGCCCGTTGTTCTGTACGAGCAATAGGCGGAGTTCCGCTTTTTGTGACGTGTCATCACAAAAATGCGCGCACCCTCTTTTTTTATCTCAACTTATGCCTAAATGTCACAGTGACCGCGGAACGGAACTGCCGCGGGTCATTTCACTGTCCCTCGTTCCAACAACTGGCGCTCAGGTTCGACCTGGGCGCTTTTTTCTTTGCGGCACCCGGATTAGGGTGCCCGCATGAGCGACCATTCCGACGATTTTCTGAAAGACATCCTGCAGCGGACCAAAGTGATCGCTGTTGTCGGCGTTTCCATGAACCCGGTGCGGCCCAGCTATTACGTGGCGCGGTATCTGTCGTTGAAGGGATACACGGTCATTCCGGTCAATCCGGGCCACGCCGGGACCGAACTGTTTGGTCAGACCGTCCGGGCCTCATTGTCCGAGATTTCCGAACCGGTGGACATGGTCGATATCTTCCGCCGCTCAGAAGCGGTACCGCCGATTGTCGATGAGGCGCTGGCTGCATTCCCGAACCTGCGTACGGTCTGGATGCAAATCGGTGTCGAAAACCCTGACGCCGCCGCCAAAGCGCAGGCGCGCGGCGTGGATGTGATCATGAACCGCTGCCCCAAGATCGAGTATCAGCGCCTGTTCGGAGAGTTGCGCATGGGTGGATTTGCTACCGGCGTGATCTCGTCCAAAATCTAGCCGCCAGCATAGGGTAAAAGCTCACCGTATTGTTCCACCCGGCGCTTTTGTAGCACGACCTCGCGCGGCACCCATTCGTATTTCGTGTCTTCAACCAAGGGTGACCAGAACAACACCCCGCCATAGCGCCACGGGTCCAGCACAACGCCGTCATACATCGTCTCACCCTTGCGGCTGATAATAGCGGTGCTGTGGTCGATTCTGAACGGGTTGTCTGCGTTGGCAATGGCGCGGTGCAGGTCCAGTGTCTGGAAGTTCTCCTGCTTCAGTCGCCGCTCGATATCCTCGGCCCAGTGCCAGCATAACCCGCGCGGGCGCAGGCCCTTGTTGACCTTGGCGTTGTGGATCAGCGGAGGATCGGTGATCTCATACTCCTGAACCAATTGCGCGGTATAGGAATAGGCGATGCGGGCGGCGCGGTCGGCCTCTTCCGGGTCGATATCGGGGCCAAGGCTGCGGATTTCGGTCGCCAGCCGCTGCACCTCATCCCCGGAGGAGGGCGGAGGCGTCGAACACGCGCCAAGTGTCACAAGGGCCAGAACAATGGCCAAAGCTCGGATCATTCTCATGCCCTTCGATCTGTGGACCGTGAGGCCTGATCATAAAGGGTAGGGCGGGGTGACGAAACCCTGTCGCTTAGCCTTTGGGGCGCGCGGCTTTTTCAGCAATGCCGCTGAGGCCCTGGCGGCGTGCCAGTTCGGCCAGAACATCATCCAGCGCCACGTCCCGCGCGGCCAGCATCACCAGCAGGTGATAGAGCACATCCGCAGCCTCGGACGTCAGCCCGTCCTTATCGTTCTTGACGGCTTCGATGATGGCTTCAACTGCCTCTTCGCCGAATTTCTCGGCACATTTCTCGGGGCCTTTGGCCAGCAGCTTGGCGGTCCAGCTTGAATCCGGATCAGCCCCCTTGCGGGCCTCGATGGTGGCGGCCAGATCGTGCAGAATGCTCATGTCAGCCTCATAGGGATGCCTGCGGCGGCCATATGTTCCTTGGCCTCGCGGATGGTGTATTCGCCGAAATGGAAGATCGAGGCGGCAAGCACGGCGCAGGCGCCGCCTTCGGTCACACCCTCGACCAGATGATCCAGATTGCCGACGCCACCCGAGGCGATTACCGGCACGTCCACGGCATCGGAAATCGCACGGGTCAGGGGCAGGTTGAACCCTGCCTTGGTGCCGTCTCGGTCCATCGAGGTTAGCAGAATCTCACCCGCGCCTTTGGCGACGACGGTTTTGGCGAACTCCACCGCGTCGATACCGGTGGGTTTGCGGCCGCCGTGGGTGAAAATCTCCCACTTGCCGGGGCTGACAGTCTTGGCGTCAATGGCGCAGACGATGCATTGGCTGCCGAACTGATCCGCCGATTCCGCAATCACATCGGGATTGGCCACGGCGGCCGAGTTGAAGCTGACCTTGTCGGCGCCCGCCAGCAGCAGGGCGCGCACGTCGTCCTTGGTGCGCACGCCACCGCCCACGGTCAGAGGGACAAAGCACTGTTCCGCCGTGCGCTGCACCACATCGAACATAGTACCCCGATTTTCATGGGTGGCGTGGATGTCCAAAAAACAGATCTCGTCCGCACCGGCGGTGTCATAGGCCTTGGCCGATTCCACCGGGTCGCCCGCATCGCGCAGGCCAACGAAATTCACGCCCTTGACCACGCGGCCATCGGCGACATCCAGACAGGGAATGATGCGGGTTTTCAGCATGTCGGCGTCCTTTGTTGCCGCACCTCTACCGGCAAAGCCCCGCCGATGCCAGTGCCGAGAGATTTGAATTTGCTGCGCCACAACGCCTGTGGCGCAGCCTGCCCCTAGTTCTGAGCCAACATCCTGAGCGCCGACAGCAGATTGGCCTTGTCGTCAGTCCAGGCGTTCTGACCATCAGCGATCATGGGATGCCAAGCTTCGGTGCCGGTGAACCCAGCGATGCGGTTTTCATCACGACTCAGGATGGCGACAAGCGAGTTTGCGGCACCCTGTTTCTGGGCCTCTTCACCGACCGTCCCCCACTTGATCGCCGCGTGCAGACAAAGCGTTTCAGAGGCCCGTGCCAGTTGCGGGGCCGGATTGTAGTACTTGTTCGAGATGTGGAAGACCAAAGTTCCGTCCCGGTTCAACTGGCTCATATAAGTCTGGATCGCTTCCAAAGTGATCAGATGCAGCGGAATGGCGTCCGAGCTATAGGCGTCCAGCACCATGATATCGAGGGCGAATTTCTGATGTGCCAATACGATCCGCGCATCCCCCAAATGGGTGGTCGCTTCAGGGGCGCAGTCTGACATGTAGGTGAACAACTCCGGATCGCGGGCGATCCGATCGACGGTCTCATCGATCTCGAAGAATTCCCACGTTTGGTGTGGCTGTCGATAACAAGCCAGCGCGCCGGTCCCCAGGCCGACAATGCCAATCTTGTCTGCGGTCCGCCCGTATTCCGAGGTCAGAACTTCGGCCATCGGCCCGTCCGGATGATAATAGGATGATCCAACCGGACGGATACCGGGGGCGGTCAGCCTTTGCCCGCCATGAATCGTAGTGCCGTTTTTGTAGACCCGAAAACCGTCACGATCATAAACCGCGTGTGTTCCGAAAAAGCTGCGGTCACGGAAATGCACATCGGTTGTTGGAACCAAGGTCGGCGCCAACAAAATCAAAAGAGCCGCCGCCATCTGCGTCGGTCTTTTTCTGAAGCAAAGCAGCACTCCAGCGACCAGAATAGCTGAAATAACCGTGGGCAGCGTATTTGCGTCCGTCGCGTCACCTTGGTTCAGTTTCCAGATCACGAAAGCAAGCGGAGCGGCCGCCGCAGCGCCAAGCAGAGCCTGACGAAGGTTGAAACTGCCGGACTGGATCAGGAACAGCCCCCCGGCGGCAAGCAGGGTCAGGGCGAACTCGATCTCTCGGTCAAACACGGCAGGTGCGATGATCGAGTTGAACAACCCGCCACAGGCACCACCGACCGAAAGGGCAAGGTAGAACGTCGTCAGGTGCTCGGCTGGTGGCCGCATATAGGAAATAGGGGTCATTGGCTGATGGCCCGCCGGACCGGGAATACCACGCCTGCAGCAATGGCGCGTTTGCGGACAGCACCGCAAATGGAACCCCAACGCCCGCCGCAAACAGCAATAGCGTTTGCAGTGCGATGGATTGCGAGGAATCGAACCTCCAGCCTTCTTGTGTGGCCAGGGGCAGAAAGCCAAGCGCCAGCAGCCACAGGGCCAGATGTGTCACAAGTTGCCACCGCAGGGTAAACCAGCGGGTCAGCATATGGGCATACAGATATCCGAGAATCAGCATCAGCTGGAAAAACAGCATGGCGGTGGTCCAGACCGCCGGAGTCCCGCCGATTTTGGGCAACACAAACTTGGCAAACAGCGGTTGAACAAAGAACAGCAAGCTGGCGCTGACGAAAATTGACGCGCAAAACTGATGACCGGAGCGTAATAGCGCCAATTCTCTGTCGGCTGCGATGCGTTCGAAAAGGGCGCGGGTGAGACTCCGGTATAAGATAGCGGTCCAGCCGTATTGACTAATCTCGACCATTTTGCGGCTGATCAGTGCAAACTCGCCGCGTTTGTGTGGAATTGTTCACGATTTGAGATCGATTGACGGGTGCGCAGGTTGCGGCAGTTATGGCGAAGGCCGGAACCGGCAAAGCCCCGCCGATGCCGGAGATGTGATTGCCACATCGCTCAAACCTGTGGACACTGTCCCCAAATTCATCAGGAGATCAATGAGATGCGTAAACTCTTTTTGACAACCGTTTTTGTAATTGGAGGAGCTGTCACCGCTATGGCAGACGACATCATCAAGGTAAACACCGCCAAATCGGTGTCCGAGGCGTTGGACGCGCTTGAGGCGGCTGTTGGCAACGCGGGCGCAACGGTCTTTGCGCGTATCGACCACGCGGCGGGGGCCGAGAAGGTCGGGCTGACCATTCCGGCCAATCAGGTTCTGATTTTCGGCAACCCGGCGCTGGGCACACCGGCCATGCAGATCGACCCGCGTGCCGGCCTGTTCCTGCCGCTGAAAGTGCAAGCCTACGAGGATGAGAACGGTCAGGTCTGGCTGGCTTATGAGGATCCGAAAGAAACGATGGACGAGCTGGACGCCGTCGAAAACTCCCCCGTCATCGAAAAGATGCGCGGTGCGTTGGCCAAGCTGACGGCGGTTGCGGCGCAATAACAAAAACGGATGTGCCGGAAGCATTGACTGCTGGCACATCTTCCCCTCGGCAATTTGTTTGATTGCCAGGGTTATGGTAAATTCCCCGCATTTCAGAAATTTAGGGAGGAGGTCTCCATGAAACCTTCATTGCATATGATGTGGATTGCTGGAGCGTTTTTTGTGACTGTATCAGGCGCCGCGCAGGCCCAGGATTTCATGACACAAAAGGAAATATTGGCGACCATTCCGGGCTCGACGATTTACGGTATTTCGAATCAGGATAACCAAACCCAATGGGCGCAGGCCTACAGCAAAGGCCGTAAAAAGGGCAAGCTTGCCGGTAACTCTGGTGGCAATAAGTATGAAGGCAAATGGTATGTCGATGGCGACATGTGGTGTGAAGAGACCGGCGATTGGGTGGGGTGCTTTCAATTCGTTCGCATAAGCGAAAAGGAACTGCAGCCGTACAAAGACGGGCAGCCCAGGAACAAATGGACAATACAGTAACTCGCTGCTGAACGGCTCTATTTGCTCAGAGTGGACAAGGCCTCTTTCAGGTCAATCGCGCCGTCATAAAGCGCGCGGCCGGAAATCGCACCGTTCAGGTCCACACCGCAATCGCGCAGCGCTATCAGATCGTCCAATGAGCTGACGCCACCCGAAGCGATCACCGGGATCGATACGGCGCGGGCCAGATCGGCGGTGGCTTCTATATTCGGACCCTGCATCGCGCCGTCGCGGTTGATGTCGGTATAGATGATGGCGGCAACGCCTGCGTCCTCGAAGCTGCGGGCCAGATCGGTGACCTGCACATCGGTTTCCTCGGCCCAGCCCTTGGTGGCGACCATACCGTTACGGGCGTCGATGCCCACCGCGACCTTGCCGGGGAATTCTCGCGCGGCCTCACGCACCAGATCGGGGTTTTCCACCGCGACGGTGCCCAGAATCACGCGGGCCAGCCCCTTGCCGATCCAGGTCTCGATCGTGGCCATATCGCGGATTCCGCCACCCAACTGGGCGGGGACGTCGCAGGCTTTCAGGATGGCTTCGACCGGGGCTGCGTTCACCGGCTCACCCGCGAAAGCTCCGTTCAGGTCGACAAGGTGCAGCCATTCGCAGCCCGCCTCGACGAATGCGCGGGCTTGCGCGGCAGGGTCTTCGTTGAACACGGTTGCCTTGTCCATTTCTCCGCGCAGCAGGCGCACGGCCTGGCCGTCTTTGAGGTCGATGGCGGGGTAAAGGATCATGATCGGCGGCCCTATATCAGTGTTACACGCGCGGGATATCGCACAAGCAGGGCAGGGGATGCAACGCGACGCTAAGTCATTCTTGCCCAGTTGGGTTCCGCCCGTCAGACTGACGGCAAAACAGGGAGGAAATCATGAAGAAAATTACTCTTGCGGCAGGCTTTGCAGTATTGGCAACGGCGTCTTTCGCTGATCCGGTCGATGGCCTTTGGAAGACGCAGCCAGGTGACGAAGGCGGCTATTTGCATGTCTCGATCGCGCCGTGCGGTAGCGCAATCTGTGGCACGATTGACAGTGCCTTTGATGGCAACGGCAATCAGCAATTGGCCTATGAGAATCTGGGCAAGCAGATGATCTGGGATATGGAGCCTGAAGGCGACGGAACCTATGCCAATGGCAAAATCTGGGATCCGGAACGCGACAAGACCTACAACTCGAAAATGACCCTCGACAGCCAGAACGAGCTGACTGTCAAGGGGTGTGTCGCGGGTGGTTTGGTCTGTCGCGGACAGACTTGGACGCGCATTCAGTAAGCTTTACGGAGCCCAGGTCAGGAAGTTCCCGATCATGCGCAGGCCCACGTCCTGGCTTTTTTCCGGGTGGAACTGCATCCCAACCATCGTGTCGCGGCCGATCACGGCCGTGACCTCTTGCCCATAGTCCACATAGGCCAACCGCTGCGCAGGATCGCTGACGCGGAAATGGTAGGAGTGGACGAAATAGGCGTGATCACCCGATTTCACGCCGTCGAAAACGGGATGTTCGCTTTCCAAAACCAGATCGTTCCAGCCCATATGCGGGACTTTCAGCGCCCGGTCCGAAGGTTCGATCCGCACTACGTCACCGGCAACCCAGCCCAGACCGTCCGTGTCGGTGTATTCGTGACCCTTTGAGGCCATCAGCTGCATCCCGACGCAGATACCCAGAAACGGCCGGCCTTTCTGTTCGACCGCCTCGACCATCGCGTCATAGATGCCCTTGTGGCCGCGCAGCTCGGCAGCGCAGGCCGGAAAGGCACCGTCGCCGGGCAGCACCAACCGGTCCGCCCGTGCGACGACATCCGCGTCCGAGGTCACGGCAACCTCGCCCGCGCCCACCTCGCGCGCCATGCGTTGAAATGCCTTTTCGGCCGAGTGCAGGTTACCGCTCTCGTAATCAATGATAGCGGTCAGCATTTACAGCGCGCCTTTGGTCGACGGAATCGCATCCGCCTTGCGCGGGTCGGTTTCCACCGCCAGCCGTAGGGCGCGGGCGACGGCCTTGAAGGCAGCCTCGGCAATGTGGTGGCTGTTGAAGCCGTGCAACTGGTCGATATGCAGGGTGATGCCGCCGTGGGTGGACAGCGCCTGAAAGAACTCGCGCACCAGTTCGGTGTCGAATGTGCCGATCTTCTGGGTCGGCAGGTCCACGTTCCAGATCAGGAACGGGCGCGCCGACAGATCCAGAGCACAACGCACCTGCGCGTCGTCCATGGGCAAGTGGCATTCGCCATAGCGACGGATGCCTTTCTTGTCGCCCAAAGCCTGCGTCAAAGCCTGACCCAGCGCAATCCCCGTATCCTCGACGGTGTGGTGGTCGTCGATGTGATAATCGCCCTTGGCGCGGATCGTCATGTCGATCAGCGAATGGCGCGCAAGCTGGTCCAGCATGTGGTCAAAGAAGCCAACGCCGGTCTGATTGTCATAGGTGCCGGTGCCGTCCAGATTGACCTCGACCGAGATCTCGGTCTCGGCGGTCTGACGGCTGATCTTTGCGCTGCGCATGGGCGAATTCCTTTTGCTACAGGCGCGCTTATAGACGGGGAAGGGCGGGGTTTTCCAGACCGCCCGTCGCATTCGCCGCAAACTGTTGCAGGGGATTGCGCCCGGTCGCGGCCCGTGCCAGCCTGCAGGCAGCTCAATCAACAAGGCCCGGCCCATGTCCACCTGCGTTTTCATCCAAATCCGCTGCAAACCCGGCACCACCTACAAGGTAGCCGAGGAAATCGCCTTGCGCGAAATCCATTCCGAACTGTATTCGACCAGTGGTGAATATGACCTGCTGCTGAAGCTCTACATCCCCGAAACCGATGATGTGGGGCATTTCATCAATGAAAACCTGCTGGTGATTCCCAATATCGAACGGTCGCTGACCACGATGACGTTCAAGGCGTTCTAACCCAGTTCAAACGTGGTTACGCCGAAAATACGGCTCAGGTCGATGTCCGGCTCGTGATCGGAATACATCCGCGCCGTTTCAAACACCTTGTCCAGCTCCAGCTCCTTTGCCAATGCGAAGGCTGCGGGGTTGGGTTGCGGCATGTCCACAAAAATCTCGTGTTCGTTGTGATCCTCGGGGATCGCAACCAAAAGCGCGCCCAGCAAAGCCCGCGCAATATCGGGCGTATCCGCAAATAACGGCCCAACCTTATACCCGGTCAGACAAGGACGCAGGGTTGCATATCCCCGGATCCTGCCGTTATCGGTATAGAGCTTTGACACATGGCTATAGGCGCTCAGCCAGCTCTCCAGAAACAGATCACGCGGCGCAGGAAACAGGTGGCGGTCGTAGGCCTTCAAATCGTCTGACGCGTTAGTCACATCGGTAACGTGATCGTTTGGTCCAGTGTCCAACTTGGCCAGCATCCGGGTTTTCGTGCCCGCAAAGCGATAATTGTTATAGGCAAAGGTAAAGCCGGACTTTCGGTAATTGTCCTGCTGCTCGACCACGCCATCCAGCCCCATGTTGCGTCCCGTGCAATGGGCCAGCGCGTGGCCTGCGATCTCAAGCCCGTGGCCGTGGTGCCGAAACTCGGGCTTCACGATGTAGAACCCCAGGAATGAAAACGCGTCGTCGTAGTTCACCGCTGAAACAGACGCGATCATCTCACCATCCAGAAACCCGCCCAGAAACCCATCCGGGTCCGTCGGGCGAAAGCACGCGGCGTCATGGACGCCCGGATTCCAACCCTCACGGCCCGCCCAGTCCACGGCGTGTTCAACCTCGGCGGCGGTGAGAGGGCGAATGACATAGTCCGACATGGGCCAATTCCGTGCATGATTGAAATCACTGCCAGAATGGCGCAACGGTGGCAAAAGAACCAGAGTGTTGAGGGAGGTTGGTATCTGGAGCGGGCGAGGCGATTCGAACGCCCGACCCTAACCTTGGCAAGGTTATGCTCTACCCCTGAGCTACGCCCGCATCAGATACATATGCTGGTCCGAAGACCTCTCAATGGAGCGGGCGAGGCGATTCGAACGCCCGACCCTAACCTTGGCAAGGTTATGCTCTACCCCTGAGCTACGCCCGCGCCGTTGAGTGAGGAGGGATGTATAAATTCCCACGCGGGGCTGCAAGCGGAAAAACACAAAAAGGCGGAAAAATCTTTCGACGGAATCCCGCGCGTGCGCCGTTCAACACTTAGAGCAGCATAAAACAAGAGGGTTCGAGGAGAGGACATGACACGGATAGCAGATATGAAGATGGCCCTGCTGGCGGCACTAATCGTGCTGACATCGGCGCTTTGTATGCCGGAGAAGGACAGGCTGGGTGAGGTTGAGCCTGTCCTGAGGGATGCGCCGCAGGTCGAAACGCGGGTACTGGCGGGGTAGACCCCGCCGACTAGATCACAGCGCCAGAACGATATTCGCGATAGCGGCCACCAGAATCGCTGTGAAGGTCAGGAGCATCCCGATCTGGCGCAGAATGACGATCTGCGGGCTGCGTCCGAATCCATAGGCGTGCAACAGGCGGCCGCTCAGCAATGTCAGGCCTAGCAAGTTCAGCAGCAGCCCACCTGCGCCTTGTAGTTCGACCATCGCGATCAACAGCAGGGCAAAGGGGGTGTATTCGACAAAGTTGGAATGCGTCCGCATCACCTTGAGCATCGCCGAACTACCGCCGTCGCCGTAGGAAATCTTGTCGCTGCGCCGCTGACTGATGACCTTGACGCTGAGCGCGACAAACAAGATTGCCAGCAATGCGGCATAGACTGGTGTGATTGACAGCATGGGCGTTTATCCTTCTCGGGTCGAAAAAAGGCCGCCCGGTTCCCCGAGCGGCCCCTGTTAGCCCAGAAAGCTAAACCGGTTATTCCAGTTCGACCAGCAGGTCCTTTGCGTCAATCTGCCCACCGGGTTGAATGTGAACAGCTTTGACCGTGGCATCGCGTTCCGCGTGGATGCCGGTTTCCATTTTCATCGCTTCGATGGTCAGCAGCAGATCGCCCTCTTTGACCTCCTGGCCGGCGGTCACGGCGACAGTGGCCACAACGCCCGGCATCGGTGCACCAACGTGGTTGGCGTTGCCGGCTTCGGCCTTGGGCCGCGCCTGGGTAGACGATGTCACCAGGCGGTTGGGCACCCGGATCACACGGGGTTGGCCGTTGAGTTCAAAGAACACTTTGACCTCGCCCTTTTCATCGGTCTCACCGATGGCCTGGCAGCGGATTTCCAGCGTCTTGCCGGGATCGATCTCGGCGGTGATCTCTTCGCCCGGCTCCATCCCGTAGAAGAAGGTGCGGGTGGGCAGGGTGCGAACCGGACCATAGGTGCGGTGGCGGCCCATGTAATCCAGAAACACCTTGGGATACATGAGGTAGCCGTTCAGGTCCTCGTCATCGACCTCTTTGCCTTCCAACTGCTTGGACAGATCGGCGCGGGTGGCCTCCAGATCGACCGCAGGAACATCCTTGCCGGGGCGTTCGGTGTTCGGGGCCTCATCCTTCAGCACCTTCTTGATGATGGTGTCAGGGAACCCGCCCGGAGGCTGACCCAGGTTGCCGCGCATCATGTCGACCACCGAGTCGGGGAAGGCCACATCGGTCGAGGGGCTTTCCACGTCTTCGCGGGTCAGGCCCTGGCTGACCATCATCAGCGCCATGTCACCGACCACTTTGGACGACGGCGTCACCTTGACGATGTCACCGAACATCTGGTTCACGTCGGCATACATCTGCGCGACCTCGTGCCAGCGTTCCTCCAGACCCAAGGAACGCGCCTGCGCCTTGAGGTTGGTGAACTGACCGCCGGGCATTTCGTGCAGATACACTTCCGAGGCCGGAGCTTGCAGGCTGGATTCAAACGCCGCGTACTGGCCGCGGACGGCCTCGAAGTAATCGCTGATCTCGCGGATCGCCTTGATGTCCAGACCGGTATCACGCTCGGTATGGCGCAGGGCCTCGACCACGGTGCCCAGCGTCGCCTGCGAGGTGTTGCCCGAGAAGCTGTCCATCGCGCAATCCACCGCGTCCACGCCCGCCTCGGACGCGGCCAGAATGGTGGCGCTGGCGATGCCGGCGGTGTCGTGGGTGTGGAAATGGATCGGCAGGCCGACCTCTTCCTTCAGCGCTCGGATCAGGATGCGGGCCGAAGCTGGTTTCAGCAGACCCGCCATATCTTTCAGGCCCAGAACATGGGCGCCTGCGTCGCGCAGCTCTTTCGCCATGCCGACATAATATTTCAGGTCGTATTTAGAGCGATCCGGGTCCAGAATGTCGCCGGTATAGCAGACGGTGCCCTCACAGATCTTGCCGTTTTCCACGACCGCATCCATGGCCACGCGCATGTTTTCAACCCAGTTCAACGAGTCGAACACGCGGAACACGTCGATGTTTTGCGACGCCTGACGCACGAATTCACGCACCACGTTGTCGGGATAGTTGGTATAGCCAACGCCGTTTGCCCCGCGCAGCAGCATCTGGGTCATCAGGTTCGGCATCGCTTCGCGCAGGTCGCGCAGACGCTGCCACGGGCATTCCTGCAAGAACCGATAGGCCACGTCGAAAGTCGCACCGCCCCAGCATTCGACCGAGAACAGTTGCGGCAGGTTGGCGGCATAGCTGGGGGCCACCTTGATCATGTCGATCGATCGCATCCGGGTCGCCAGCAACGACTGGTGACCGTCACGCATGGTGGTGTCGGTGATCAGCAACTGCCGCTGGGCTTTCATCCAGTCTGCGACAGCCTGCGGGCCTTTCTGCTCCAGCAGGTTGCGGGTGCCCATTTTGGGTTCGCCCTTCAGTGCGGGGGGCTTGGCCTCTTTCAGATCGGCGCGCGGTTCCGGGCGGTCCTTGGTTTCAGGGTGACCGTTCACGGTGATATCCGCGATATAGGTCAGAACCTTGGTACCCCGGTCGCGGCGGCGCTTGAAGGTGAACAGGTCCGGTGTCGTGTCGATGAACTTGGTTGTGTATTCGTTCGACAGGAAGGTCGGGTGCTTCAGCAAATTAATGACAAAGTCGATATTGGTGCTGACGCCGCGAATACGGAACTCGCGCAGGGCGCGGTCCATCCGGGCAATCGCTGCATCGGGCGTTGGCGCCTTGGCGGTCACCTTGGTCAGCAGCGAGTCATAGTACCGCGTGATCACCCCGCCCGCATAAGCCGTGCCGCCGTCCAGACGGATGCCCATGCCAGTGGCCGAGCGATAGGCGGTGATACGGCCATAATCAGGGATGAAGTTGTTCTGCGGGTCCTCGGTGGTGATCCGGGTCTGCAGCGCGTGGCCGTTCAGGTGCACATCGGCTTGGCTTGCGGCACCGGTGGCCTCTGCCAGGGTTTTGCCCTCGGCGATCAGGATTTGAGCCTGAACGATGTCGATGCCGGTGACCTCTTCGGTGACGGTGTGTTCCACCTGCACGCGGGGGTTCACTTCGATGAAGTAGAACTTGCCGGTTTCCATATCCATCAGGAATTCGACCGTGCCGGCGCATTCATAGTTCACATGGGCGCAGATCTTGCGGCCCAGCTCACAAATCTCGGTGCGCTGTTCTTCGGACAGATACGGGGCAGGGGCGCGTTCGACGACCTTCTGGTTCCGGCGCTGGACCGAGCAGTCGCGTTCAAAGAGGTGATAGATCTCACCATGCTTGTCGCCGAGGATCTGAACCTCAACGTGGCGGGCACGGGTGATCATCTTTTCCAGATAGCCCTCGCCGTTGCCGAATGCGGCCTCGGCCTCGCGGCGGCCTTCCAGAACCTTTTCTTCCAGCTCATCTTCCGAGTGGATTGGGCGCATACCGCGCCCGCCGCCGCCCCAGCTGGCCTTCAGCATCAGCGGATAGCCGATTTCCTTGGCTTCGGCCCGGATCGCGTCCATGTCATCGCCCAGCACTTCGGTCGCCGGGATGACCGGCACGTCTGCCTGAACGGCGACACGGCGTGCACTGGCTTTGTCGCCCAGGGCGCGCATGGTTTCCGCCTTGGGGCCGATGAAAGTGATGCCGTTCTGCACACAGGCATCGACGAAATCGGGGTTTTCGGACAGCAGGCCGTAGCCGGGGTGGATCGCATCCGCACCGCATTCCTTGGCCACGCGGATGATTTCATCAATGCTGAGATATGCCGCAACCGGGCCCATGCCTTCGCCAATGCGATATGCCTCATCCGCCTTGAAACGATGCAAGCCCAGCTTGTCTTCTTCGGCGAACACAGCGACGGTGCGTTTGCCCATCTCATTGGCTGCACGCATCACGCGAATGGCAATCTCGCCCCTGTTGGCGATCAGGATCTTTTTGAAGTCGGTCATTTTCGGTCCCGGTCTTTATGGTTTGGCCGTGTTAGTAGGCGGACAATACGCGCTCGTATATCAGTCCTTCTGGGTAGAACCGGCATGTTATCGCTCGCAAACGCCGCCTTTTGGCGTGATTGTCTTACACTCGCTGCACTGCAGCATCAATGTTTGCGATTGCCGTCGGGATTTCCTGCAGGTTTGAAAGACCCATTTGGCCCATATTGGCGAGCATGTCCTGACGCAGGATGTCGATGACATGCGCGGGTCCTTTTGCGCCCAAGGCGCTGATACCATACAGGAATCCGCGCCCGAGCATGACAAAGTCCGCGCCCAGTGCCAGTGCGCGCAGAATGTCCAGGCCGCCTTCGACACCGCTGTCGAAGATCAGGGGCAGGTTTGTCGCCTCACGGATCAAAGGTAGCGCATTGATACTTGCAGGCGCTCCGTCAAACTGCCGTCCACCGTGATTCGAGACCCAAATGGCATCAACACCGGCCTTTTGCAGCCGTTCGGCATCTTCGGGGCGCATCACGCCCTTTATGATGAACGGTCCGTCCCATGCGTCCCGCAACCAATTGACATACTCCATGTCTGGTGAAGTGCGCAGCAGGTAGCCAGCATGGGCGGTCGGCGGCAGGGCACTGTCCCCGTCAATATACTTGTCCAATGTCCGCATCCGGGGCATCCCATTTTGCGCCATGCCCAAGGCCCAGGCTGGACGCAGGGCGATCTGGGCCAGCAGGCGCGGGTTCAGTCGCGGAGGATTGGTCAGGCCGGACCGCGTTTGCCGTTCCCGCCGCGAGGCGACCGGGACGTCAACGGTCAGCACAAGAGTCGAGAACCCGGCGGATCTGGCGCGATTCAGCATGTCGGTGCGAATGTCCGGGTCTTTCGGCGGGTACAGCTGAAACCAGGCGTGCCGCCCAAGATGAGGGGCCAGATCCTCGGGGCTCTGGCTGGCGACCGTCGAGAGCGTGTAGGGCAGTCCCGCCTCTGCGGCGGCACGTGCCAGCAGCCCTTCCGCGTCCGGCCAGATCAGACCGGCCATTCCGATGGGCGCGATGCCGAAGGGCAGGGGAAAATCCTGCCCCAGAAAACGCGTGCCGGTATTAAATTCGATGGGGCCATGCAGGATCGAGGGCAGAAACTGCATCTGATCCAGCGCGGCCCGGTTGCGGTGCAGTGTGGTCTCGGTGCCTGTGCCGCTTGCCAGATATTCCCAGACGAAGAAAGGAATCCTGCGCTTTGCGCGGCGCTTCAGGTCGGCAAGGCCGGGGAATGAGCTGTGCAGGTCCATATGAATTGATCCAACCTGCGCAGCGATTCTGCAAGGTTTTCAAGCGGCTGAGGACGGTGGCGCGGATTTGGACGCCCGTTTGTGCTTTGCATCTGCCACCGTCGAAGGGACCGAGGCTGCACCTTTGGCGACCTGCACCTGATTCCGGCCCTTGTCTTTGGCCATATACAGCGCGTCATCCGCTGCACGCATCAGGTCCTGCGGCATGGTGCCATGCGCCGGGTAGTGGGCGACGCCCACGGAAATCGTTATGCGCGGCAAGGATTTTTCGCCATACCGCACCGAGACAGCCTCGACAGCCTGCCGCAATTGTTCGGCGCGGGTCATGGCATCGTCGGGCGTGTTGTCCGGCAGGATCAGCATGAACTCCTCTCCGCCGATGCGGCAGGCGACCTCGTCCCGGTCGCAGCCCTGTTCCAGGGCCGATCCGACCGCGCGCAGCACCATGTCGCCCGCATCATGCCCGTGGGTGTCGTTGAACTTTTTGAAATGGTCGACATCCACCGCAATCAGGCTCAGCGAGGCGCCTGTCTGTTGGCTGCGGCTGATGGATTTGCGCAGCGTTTCGGTCATGTGCCGGCGGTTGAACAACCCGGTCAGCGGGTCGCGCACCGACTGGTCATGCAGTTGATCGCGCATCCGGACATTCGCGATCGCCATGCTGATCTGTTCGGCGCAAAGCTGGGCCAGCTTCTTGCTGGAATGAAACACTTCGTCACAACCCTCATGCGCCCGCAGATGTAAAAGACCAACCGTTTCCCCGTGGGCCAGAATGGGAAAGCAGAAATAGGGCCGACCATCATGCGGTTCGGCATGTTCGCAGACAAAGTCGATCTCGGACGCGCCATATTCATAGGTGCGCCCCCGCCGCAGACCCCAGCACCCTTCCGGATGGATATGCGATTTGTGCGTGCCGCCATTCCAGCTGGCACAGCCATCCAGCACATCGCGTGAATTGGAATAGACATACACACTGCCTTCGGCCTCGGGCAGGATATGGGTCATGAAGCGCGAGACCATGTCGAACAGCTCATCCAGCGAGCGGCTGGATTGCAACCATTCGTTCAACTCGCCCAGCAAGCGGACCTCACGCGCAAGGCGCAGTTGGTCGTCCATCAGTTCACGCTCTTTTGCGGCGCGGCCCCGCAGGTTGCGCACCTGTCGCCGGTTGGCGCGGAAAATGACCAGTGTCACCGTCGACAGGGCAAGCAGGGCAATGCCGCTGAGCACGGTCAGCAACAGGCGAACCCGATTGATGAACAGATTCCGCACCTGCGTGATGTCCGAATAAAACTCGATTGCACCGACAAAGCGGCCTTCGCGGATGACAGGGGTATAGATTTCGGCCACGTGGCGGGTCTGCGGCCCGGTGAACTCCAGCAGGTTGCCGTCGAAATCGTCCACTTCGGTCAGGGGTTTTTCTTCATGTTTGTATACGATGTTTCCCCGGCCCAGCACGTCGCTGAAATAGGAGTCGCTGTTGACCGAACCCACGTCCGTGGCGCGGGTCGACCAGATCACCCGCCCTGCATCGTTGAAGAGTTTGAAGCGGTAGATGTCCGAGGTTGCGGGCAGCAATTCCAGAAACTCTTCATCGTGGGCGTCCAGCTTGCCGGTGCGAAAGGTGGCGTCAACCTCCTCGAGGTGAGAAACCACCTGCCGGTTCATCTGCGCTGCGGCGTGGCGCAGGTCGGATTCCAGCATCCGGTCGACCACCGGCGCGGGAATCGCGTAAATTCCCCAACCTGACAGGGCCGTGAGGCCTCCCATCGTCAGAAGGATACCAGCAAGTTTCAGACGGGACACCATGTCCGATCCGTTAGTGTTTTTCATGATCCGCGCTCCCACAGCTTTGACCTCAGCATCGGATGCAAGCTTTGACAGTGGGTTAACGCGAGCGTGGCGCAGCGAAGCCTATTGGTTAGAATTGGCGATAAAGGGGGTGAAAAACTGTGCGAACAAGGGGTGAACAAACTCTTTCCCTCGGCGCGCATCCGGCGTAGTTTGGGGGGATGAGCAGTAACGACGAAATGGACGCCTTTGAGGGCGCATCACTGTCCGCGCGGGCTATGGCCACGCGACCCACGCCCTATCTGGATGAACTGAACCCGGCGCAACGCGAGGCGGTTGAACGGCTGGACGGTCCGGTTCTGATGTTGGCCGGGGCGGGGACGGGCAAAACCAAGGCGCTGACCGCACGCATCGCGCATCTGCTGAGTACAGGGCGGGCGCGCCCGAATGAGATTCTGTCGGTGACCTTCACCAACAAGGCCGCGCGCGAGATGAAAAATCGCGTTGGGCGCCTGTTGGGGCAACCCGCCGAGGGGATGCCGTGGCTGGGTACATTCCATGCGATCTGCGTCAAGCTGCTGCGCCGTCATGCGGAGCTGATCGGAGATGGTCACGTGCCGCCGGCTGCGGACGTCTCTGATGGGCCTATTGACCCATTGGGGATGCAAGAAGCGTCAAATTACGATCTTGGACCCGTTCCCCAACCGCAAGGGCCGGATGTTTCGCAAGCTCAGGTTGTCAATCGGACGAGTCACCTGAAATCGAACTTCACCATTCTGGACACCGACGATCAGTTGCGGCTGTTGAAGCAGCTGATTCAGGCGGCCAATATCGACGACAAACGCTGGCCTGCGCGGATGCTGGCCGGGATCATTGACGATTGGAAGAACCGTGCGCTGACACCCGATAAGGTACCCGCTGCGGATGCGGGGGCGTATAACAATAAGGGTATTGAGCTTTATGCCGCGTATCAGCGCCGCCTGTTGGAGTTGAACGCGGTGGATTTTGGTGACCTGCTTCTGCACATGGTCACGATTTTCCAGACCCATCAGGACGTTCTGGAGCAATACCAACGCTGGTTCCGCTATATTCTGGTGGACGAGTATCAGGATACCAACGTCGCCCAATACCTGTGGCTGCGACTGCTGGCCGGGGCGCACAAGAACATCTGTTGTGTGGGGGATGACGACCAGTCGATCTATGGCTGGCGCGGGGCCGAAGTGGGCAATATTCTGCGGTTCGAAAAGGACTTTCCCGGAGCGTATGTGGTGCGGCTGGAGCAGAATTACCGCTCGACCCCGCATATTCTGGCTGCCGCGTCGAATGTGATCCGCGGCAATGAAAGCCGTTTGGGCAAAGAGCTGTGGACTGACGCGAAAGAGGGTGAAAAGGTTCGGCTGATCGGCCATTGGGATGGCGAGGAAGAGGCCCGCTGGATCGGCGAAGAGATTGACGCGATGCAGGGCGGCACGCGCGGCGTGAGGCCGATGAACCTCGATGAGATTGCGATTCTGGTCCGTGCCTCGCATCAGATGCGGGCGTTTGAGGATCGGTTTCTGACCATCGGTCTACCTTACAAGGTGATCGGCGGCCCTCGGTTCTATGAGCGGATGGAGATTCGCGATGCCATGGCCTATTTCCGGTTGGTGGTCAGCCCCGAGGATGATCTGGCCTTCGAGCGGATCGTAAACACGCCCAAACGCGGGCTGGGCGACAAGGCGCAGCAGACCATTCAGGTGGTGGCGCGGGAAAACGGCGTGTCTCTGGTCGAGGGCGCGCGGATTGCGGTTGAGAACGGGCTGATCAAGGGCAAGGGCGGCAAGGCCCTGCGCGAGTTGATCGACGGGCTGGCGCGTTGGAATGCGATGACGCGTGGGCCTCGGATTGAGGTCGATGATGATACGGTGATTGATGATGGCGTCTCGCCCATCCGCTATGGCGCGCCCGAACATACCCATATCGAACTGGCGCAGATCGTTTTGGACGAATCCGGTTACACTGGGCATTGGCAGAACGAAAAGACGCCCGAAGCGCCGGGGCGGTTGGAAAACCTCAAGGAATTGGTCAATCAGCTGGACAATTTCGAGAACCTTCAAGGGTTTCTGGAGCATGTCAGCCTGGTGATGGACAACGAGCAGGACGGCGACGGGGCCAAGGTCTCGATCATGACCCTGCATGCGGCGAAGGGGCTGGAGTTTCCAGCCGTATTCCTGCCGGGGTGGGAGGATGGCTTGTTCCCCTCGCAGCGTTCAATGGACGAGCAGGGGATCAAGGGCCTCGAAGAGGAACGGCGGCTGGCTTATGTGGGGATCACCCGCGCAGAAGAGGTCTGTACGATTTCCTTTGCCGCCAACCGGCGGGTGTTCGGGCAGTGGCAGAATTCCATGCCGTCGCGATTCATCGACGAATTGCCCGAGGATCATGTGGAGGTGCTGACGCCTCCGGGTCTCTATGGAGGAGGTCAGCCGACGGCCAGCATCGAAACGCGCGCGGCTGAGGCGAATGTCTACAACTCACCCGGCTGGAAGCGGATGCAGGCGCGGCAGGGGCAATATGGTACATCGCAACCGCGGGAGAGCCGAAACACGGTGATCGACGCCACGGCGTTGGCCAGTTTCACTTTGGGTGAGCGCGTGTTTCACCAGAAATTTGGCTATGGCGCGGTGATCGGCATCGAAGGGGACAAGGTCGAAGTTGATTTCGACAAGGCGGGCACAAAAAAGGTGGTCTCGCGATTCCTGTCGGCCAAGGACGACGTGCCGTTTTAGCCAAATGGAATGTGCCTGACGGCACATGCTCGATTCTTTTGAGGGGCGCCCGGCTTTGGCCGTGGCGCCTTTTCCTGTCTGAAAACGTAAAAACGGCGGTTCCCAGGGAGGAGGAGGGGAACCGCCGTTCTTTTCAACATCAGGGCAGGGAGGAGGAGAGCCCCGATGTATCCGAACCCGGGTTTGATCCCGGTATGAGGAAGACGCGGCGACGTCAGGGAGGAGGAGAGACGTCGCCGCGCGCTTTCAACACCGGGAAAGGGAGGAGGAATACCCGGTGTGTCAGTTTCCGGCGTTCAGGGCCGGTATAGGGTGCGGCGACATCAGGGAGGAGGAGAGATGTCGCCGCTGTAATACAGGTCCTAAAGGGAGGAGGAAGGACCTGATCCTGGTTATTTCGGTGCGCGCTTAATGCGCGACGTGTTCTTCGGCCGCTTGCATTGCCAAGCGGCGGATCATCGAGCGGTGCAGGCCCAAATCGGCCAGTTCGCGATTTGTCAGCTCGGACAGTTCGTTAACTGTCTGGCGGTAGACGCGATACCGGACGAACCGGGTCTTTGCAGCCTCAACCAATGAAGCCAGGCCAGTTGCTGGTGCGCCTTTCAGCGCGGTCTGATGTGTTACTGCGGCCATTTGCGTACCCGATAGTTCTTGTCATTGCCGGTGTGTCCCGGCGCTTGCTTGAGACTGAAAATAGGCAAATGCTGCAATTGCACAATAGCTCACGTCGTCAATGCTGCTATGCGGCAATTGCATAGATATCAACGTGTTGGGCGTTGGGATACCTAAAGAGCTTTAAAGTAAGGGTTTCACCATCGCGTCAACGGCCTTCGCTTGGGTCTGAACGGTGGGGAGGGTTTGCGGCTGCTGCTTCTTTGTGCGCCTTCTTGTGAAATTTGTGCGTTCTGAAATCGCTATGTGGCGGCAAGCCCTTTCGGTGGATGTCGCGGGCCTATGGGAATTCATGGGCGGGGGTTGAGAGGCTTTGGGTCGGACGTCGGATAATGCGTTGTCCCGGGTGATTCGCGGAGGGATTGGCGTTTGGGTCGGTGGTCGGATGCGAGAATCTCAAGAACTTTGAAAATTTCTGGGAAAGCATGGGACAAAATGGGCGTTAACCTGATTGTACTATATGTAGTGTTTTATTTTTACGCAGCGCATATTTGTGGTGCAAGTTGCATGGTTTTCATTTGATTTCAGCTTGGTTATGTTGTGGGTTCTTTGGTGAGTCGGTGAAATTTATTGTTGATTTCCATAAATTCCCATGTCATCCCTTATACATCCGATGAGGACGAGGCACATGGGGCGCCAAACGACCCCGAACCAACAAAAACAGGTTTCATACAGGCATCTCGCTTTCATCAATCAAGAGATCCGGCGCGCGGGCGAGCAGACATCCCCCCAGGTGGCGCGCGCAGCTGGACATCCCGCACAGCGGGTCAATGCGGCGGGTTGATCAGTGGCAGCAGATCAACCCGCCGTTTTACATCCGGGGGGCGTGAAATTTAGGTGGGGCGCAAGCGAAAGGGACAGTCGTCTTGGCGCGCAGGTTTAGAGGCGAAAGCCAGCATAAGGTTGATACGAAGGGCAGGGTCTCAATCCCGGCCTCGTTTCGCCGTGTGCTTGAGGCCTCTGACCCCAATTGGCAGCCCGGAGACACGCCTGAACTGGTGATTGTCTACGGCGACCACCGCCGCAAATTCCTTGAATGCTATACCATGCAGGCAATCGAAGAGGTCGACGACAAGATTGACGCTTTGCCGCGTGGCTCGATGCAACGGAAGATGCTGCAACGCATGTTTCATGGTCAGTCCTTCCCGACCACGGTGGACGAAACCGGGCGCTTGGTGCTGCCCGCCAAGCTGCGCAACAAGATCGGGCTTGAGGGTGAGGCGTTCTTTATTGCCGCCGGCGACACGTTCCAGATTTGGAAGCCAGAGACATACGAATCCGAAGAGTTGGCCGCCGCCGAGGATTGGCTGGACGAACAGCCCGAGGACTTTGATCCTCTGGTCTATCTAGATGGCGTCGGGGACGCGTAGCGGCATGGCCGGCGCTGAAACCCCTTCCGACAAACCTCATATCCCTGTTCTGTTGCGCCCGTTGCTGGCCGCCGTGGCACCGGTCACGGGTGTCTGGCTGGACGGGACGTTTGGGGCGGGCGGTTATACGCGCGGCCTGTTGGACGCCGGGGCCGACAAGGTCATCGGCGTGGACCGCGACCCGCTGGCTTTTGAAATGGCTTCCGATTGGGCAGGCGATTATGGCGACCGGCTGGTGATGCAGTCGGGTGTGTTCTCGCGCATGGATCAATATGCGCAGGGCTTGGACGGGGTGGTGCTGGACCTCGGTGTATCGTCGATGCAGTTGGATCAGGCCGAACGCGGGTTTTCCTTTATGAAGGATGGCCCATT
This sequence comes from Ruegeria sp. AM9, assembly GCF_056540565.1. NCBI lineage: Bacteria > Pseudomonadati > Pseudomonadota > Alphaproteobacteria > Rhodobacterales > Roseobacteraceae > Ruegeria > Ruegeria sp. AM9. Next base: position 626,246 of record NZ_JBQFWY010000001.1, on the reverse strand, counting down.
GGACATGCGGATGAGCCAGGAGGGGGAAAGTGCCGCCGATCTGGTCAACACCGCGACCGAGGCGCAGTTGGCCGATATCCTGTTTCATTACGGTGAGGAGCGCGCCAGCCGCCGCATCGCCAAGGCCATCGTGAAGGCGCGGACTGAAGAGCCGATCACCACGACTCTGCGGCTGGTCGAGATCATCGAATCCTGCCTGCCGCGTCCAAAGCCGGGGCAGTCGCACCCCGCAACGCGCAGCTTTCAGGGGCTGCGGATCGCGGTGAATGCGGAATATGAAGAGCTTTTCCAGGGGCTTATGGCCGCCGAGCGGGCGCTGAAGCCAGGCGGTCAGCTGGCGGTTGTGACGTTCCATTCCATCGAAGACCGCATGGTCAAACGGTTCTTTCAGTCTCGGGCTGGCAAGACGGGTCGGGCCAACCGTTACGCGCCCGAAATGGAACAGGAACTGCCGCAATTCACGCTCAAGACCCGCAAGGCCGTGGGTCCGGACGAACAGGAATTGCAGGAAAACCCGCGCGCGCGCTCGGCCAAGCTGCGCGTGGCGGTACGAACTGAGGCTCCGGCGGGGGAAATTGAATCTCGCGCCATTGGGATGCCGCAACTTGGGGGAAGGGCGAAATGAAGAGTGTTTTGTATGTGTTGACCGCTCTGGCCGTGTTCGGACTGGCGCTTTGGGCGTATCAGGAGAACTACCGCACCCAGCAGGTTGTGAAGGAAACGCAAAAGCTGCAGCGCCAGATCGGCATGGCGCAGGTGCGGCTGGCCGTTCTGAACGCGGAATGGGCCTATCTGAACCGACCCGACCGGTTGCGCGAACTGGCTGACCTGAATTTTGAACGTCTGGGCCTGCTGCCGCTGCGGGCCGAGCAATTCGGCCGCGCCGACCAGATTTCCTATGCCGAGGACCCGGACCTGCCCATCGTCGACCCGATCGAGTTGCAGGCCATCACCAATATTCAGGCTCTGGGCGAGGTGCAGATCCCATGACCCGCACGCCCCTGCGCCCTCTGGCCCGAATCCTCGACGCGCGCGCCCGGGGCGAGAACCCCAAGGCGATTGAGCGCGAGAACATCCGCCAGCGTCACGAAGATATGAAAGACCGCGCCCGCGCCCGCGCCGAAGGGCGCTTGCTGGTGCTGGGCCTGTTCTTTTTCTGCGCTTTCTCGGTGGTGGGTTTCCGCATGGGCATGCTGGCCACGTCCGAGGCGCAGGAGCCGCTGGCCAGCGCCCCCGGAGCCGCGATTGCGATGCAGCGGGCCAATATCGTCGACCGGGAAGGGCGCATTCTGGCGACCAATCTGGACACATATTCGGTCTACGCGCAGCCGCCATTGATGATTGATCCGGTCGCCGCTGCCGAACAACTGGTGGCGATTTTCCCTGATCTGGAGAAAGAACGTCTGGTCAAGGACTTCACCGGCAATCGCAAGTTCCTGTGGATCAAGAAACGCATCTCGCCGGAACAAAAGCAGGCGGTGCATGACATTGGCGATCCTGGCATTCTGTTTGGCCCGCGTGAGATGCGGTTGTACCCGAATGGCCGTCTGGCTGCGCATATTCTGGGTGGCTCGGGGTTCGGTCGTGAGGGCGTCAGTGCGGCCGAGGTGATCGGTGTGGCTGGTGTTGAAAAACAGTTCGATGACTATCTGCGTGATCCGGCCAATGGCAACAAGCCCCTGCAACTTTCGCTGGACCTGACTGTTCAGGCGGCGGTCGAGCAGGTTCTGTATGGCGGCATGAAGATCATGAACGCCAAGGGGGCCTCGGCGGTACTGATGAACGCGCATACGGGCGAGGTGGTCTCGGCCGCGTCGTTGCCGTCTTTTGATCCGAATGATCGCCCGCGTCCGCCGACTTCGGGGTTTGATCCGTCGGACAGCCCCTTGTTTAACCGCTATGTGCAGGGCGTGTACGAATTGGGTTCGGTGTTCAAGATCTTCACCGCCGCGCAGGCCGTGCAGTTGGGGCTGGTGAACTCCGAAACCATCATCGATACCTCCGGCCCGATGCGGATCGGGCGGTTCCCGATTGGTGAGTTCAACGGCAAGAACTACGGCAAGATCAGCGTGGCAGACGTGATCGTCCACAGCTCGAACCGGGGCACCGGCCGGCTGGCGCTGCAGATCGGTGCGAAACGGCAGCAGAACTTCCTGAAATCGCTGGGCATGTTCGACCCGACGCCGTTCGAGATTGTCGAAGCCGCGGGCGGTGAACCGCTCAAGCCCAAGAAATGGGGTGAGCTCAGCACAGTGACCATTTCCTATGGCCACGGGCTGTCGACCAGCCCGATGCATCTGGCTGCTGGATATGCGGCGATTGCCAATGGCGGGCACTATGTCAGCCCGACTATCCTGCGCAAGAATGGCCCCCAGTACGGCCCGCGCGTCTTGTCGGACAGCGCAGCCACACAGGCGCAGAAAATGCTGCGCAAAGTGGTCACGGACGGCACGGCCAGCTTTGGCGATGTCGCGGGCTATGATGTGGCTGGCAAGACCGGCACGGCGGATAAGCCAAAGCCGCGCGGTGGCTATTACGATGACAAGGTGATCGCGACCTTTGCGACGATCTTCCCGGCTTATGATCCGAAATATGTGCTGATCGTCACGCTGGATGAACCGTCCATCGTAGCCTACGGCGAAAAGCGCCGCACGGCGGGGTGGACGGCGGTTCCTGTAGCCGCGGAACTGATCGGTCGCATTGCCCCTTTGCTGGGCCTGCGACCCCGGCTTGAGCCTGAGGCACGCGCTGCTATAACCCTGACCTCAAATTAGCTGTGAAAAGGGACGCCGCGGATGAGCGATCGCGACAAGCCAGAATACGATCCTGAATATTGCGGCGACCTGAATGACTATTGGGCTTCATCCGCTTCCTATTTTGAGCAAAGAGCCAAACGCATTGCGAATAGCGAAGCGAAGATGGGGCAGGTGCGTAACAGGCAGGATTGGTTGAAGGCTCTTTCTATATACCTTGCTGACGACGATGAGCATATCATTGATAGATTGAGAGAGATTGCTACCGAATGGAACGGCAGCGACAAAGAACGCAAGTTTATGTTGAACATTCTGGACAATGTGCAAGACCTGCGGACCCATTACTGAATCAGTCTCAGACATCCAGATAAGAGGTGGTTATGGGCATACGGAAAAAGAAACTCAGCCAACTGGCCCTGACCGCACGGGGTGGTGCAAACCCTGAGATCACCGGGCTGGCAGTCGACAGCCGTGAGGTCAAGGACGGTTACCTCTTTGCAGCCCTTCCCGGCACCCGCGTTCATGGCGCAGAGTTCATCCAGTTCGCCCTGCGTATGGGCGCTGCGGCGATTCTGACCGATGCCGAAGGGGCCGAGGTCGCTGCAGGAGAATTGGCAGCGTCGGGCGCAGCATTGATCGTGGTTGAAGACCCGCGTCAGGCGTTGGCGGGATGCGCTGCGCTGTGGTTTGGCGCTCAGCCGCAGACGATTGTGGCTGTTACCGGAACCAACGGAAAAACCTCGGTCTCGACTTTTGTACGCCAGGTCTGGATGGAGCTTGGTCACGCAGCGGTAAACCTCGGCACCACGGGGGTCGAAGGTGCTTGGACCGCACCGCTGGCACACACCACGCCCGAGCCGATCACCTTACACCGCTGCCTGGCCGAAGCGGCTGAGAACGGCGTGACCCATGCCGCGATGGAGGCGTCCTCGCACGGGTTGGAGCAGCGCCGTTTGGATGGCGTGCATCTGGCCGCCGCGGGATTTTCGAACTTCACGCAGGATCATCTGGATTATCACGAAACCTTCGAGGCCTATTTCGCCGCCAAGGCCGGGCTGTTCGATCGAGTTCTGCCGCAAGATGGCACTGTGGTCATCAACATGGACGACCCCAAGGGCGCTGAGATCCGCAAGGTCGCCGAGGCGCGCGGGCAATCGGTTCTGACCGTCGGATCGACCGATGCCGATCTGTGCCTGACGAACCAGCGTTTCGATTCCACCGGGCAGGACCTGCGTTTTACGTGGCAGGGCAAGGTGTTCCAGAGCCGTCTGAATCTGATCGGAGGGTTTCAGGCCGAGAATATTCTGTTGGCCTGTGGTCTGGTCATCGCTGCCGGTGAGGAACCCGAGCGGGTGTTCGAAACCCTGCCGCATCTGACAACTGTGCGGGGGCGTATGCAACTGGCCGCCACGCGTGAAAATGGTGCGGCGGTGTTTGTCGATTACGCCCACACCCCGGATGCGGTGGCGACGGCGCTCAAGGCGATGCGGCCGCATGTTATGGGCCGTCTGATTGCCATCGTTGGTGCGGGCGGGGATCGGGACGCAACCAAGCGCCCGTTGATGGGGCAGGCCGCCGCCGAGAATGCAGACGTTGTTTTTGTCACCGATGACAACCCGCGCAGCGAAGATCCGGCCTCCATCCGCGCCGCTGTTTTGCTGGGCGCGCCCGAGGCCACCGAGGTCGGCGACCGGGCCGAGGCCATCTTGCGCGGCATTGATGCTCTGCAACCGGGCGATGCCTTGTTGATCGCTGGAAAGGGTCATGAGACCGGCCAGATCGTCGGTGATCAGGTTCTGCCCTTCGATGACGTGGAGCAGGCCAGCATCAGCGTTGCGGCGCTGGATGGGAGGGTGGCATGACGCTTTGGACTGCGGCCGAGGCCGCCGAGGCCACCGGCGGACACGCTACCACCGATTGGGCGGTGAACGGCGTGTCAATCGACACCAGAACCCTCCAGCCCGGAGACCTGTTCGTGGCGCTCAAGGCTGCGCGGGACGGGCACGACTTTGTGGCGCAGGCCTTGGAGAAGGGCGCGGGCGCAGCACTGGTGTCCCGTATCCCTGAGGGCGTATCTGAAGACGCGCCTTTGCTAATCGTCGATGACGTGCAGACCGGGCTTGAGGCGTTGGGGCAGGCGGGTCGCGCCCGGACGGGCGCGCGCGTGATCGGTGTGACCGGCAGTGTTGGCAAAACCTCGACCAAGGAAATGCTGGCCTGCATTCTGGAGGCGCAGGGAAAAACCCATGCCAGCGTGGCCAGCTACAACAATCATTGGGGTGTACCCCTGACGCTGGCGCGGATGCCGCGGGACACCAAATTCGCGGTGATCGAGATCGGCATGAACCATCCGGGCGAGATTGCCCCGCTGGCGCGGCAGGCTCGCCCGCATGTGGCATTGGTGACGACCGTTGCGGCGGTGCATCTTGAGGCTTTCGAGTCGGTTGCCGGCATCGCCCATGAAAAGGCCGCGATCTTCGAAGGGCTTGAGGCCGGCGGCGCGGCCATCATGAATGCCGATATTAATCACGCCGACATCCTGCGCCAGACCGCGCAGGAACATGGGGCCGGGATCGTGGATTTTGGCCGCAAAGCTGCGGACTACAATCTGACAGAGGTGACGCAAAGTGCGGACTCGGTCCATGCCGGGGCGACCGTAGGCGATGCGACCATCACGTATGATGTTCAGTCCGCAGGAACGCATTTTGCCATGAACGCGCTGGGGGCTTTGGCGGCCTGTGTTGAGATGGGCGTCGATCTGGACGACGCCATAGCCGGGTTGCGCCAATGGTCTCCGGTCAAAGGGCGGGGCGTGCGGGAAACGCTGCCTTTGGTAACAGGTGGGCAGATCGAGTTGCTGGATGACAGCTACAATGCCAATCCCACCTCGATGGAGGCCGCGCTGGATGTGCTGGCGGCATCGCACGGCGTGCGCCGGATCGCGTTTCTGGGCGATATGAAAGAGTTGGGCGGGCAGGAAATTGCCATGCACGCGGGAATGGCCGATGTCGCGGCGATGATGCGTGTGGATCAGGTTCACTGCATCGGTCCCTTGATGAGGGCACTTCACGACGCCTTGCCCCAGGAAAAACGCGGGCTCTGGTTCGAAACCAGCGCCGAGATGGCCGAACGCCTGCCGGATCTGATCCGCGCAGGCGATACGGTGCTGGCCAAGGGGTCGCTCAGCATGGCTCTGGCCCAGATTGTTGACGGTTTGCGGAAAATGGGGCAAGGGAGCGCGCTTGAACCATGATTGCCGCCTAGGAAAGGTATTGTAATGCTCTATTGGTTGACCGCCCTGTCGGATGGAGGGGATTTCTTTAACCTCTTCCGCTATATCACCTTCCGTGCGGGCGGAGCCTTTTTGACGGCGCTGATCTTCGGGTTCATCTTCGGCAAGCCGCTGATCAACGTGCTGCGCCGCAAGCAGGGCAAGGGGCAGCCGATCCGGGATGACGGTCCCGAGGGGCATTTTTCCAAGGCCGGAACGCCGACCATGGGCGGTTTGTTGATCGTGGGGGCGCTGGTGACATCGACGCTGATCTGGGCGCGGTGGGACAACCCTTATGTCTGGATGGTGCTGTTCGTGACGCTGGCCTATGCGGCGATTGGCTTTGCGGACGATTACGCCAAGGTCTCGAAACAGAATACCAAGGGGGTGTCCGGCAAAATGCGGCTGGCGCTGGGGGTAATTATTGCGGTTCTGGCCTCGCTCTGGGCGACATTGCACCATCCCGAGGCGCTGCAGTACCAGTTGGCCGTGCCGGTGCTCAAGGATACGCTGGTCAATCTGGGTGTGTTCTACATTCCGTTTGCGATTGTTGTAATCGTTGGGGCGGCCAATGCGGTGAACCTGACCGATGGTCTGGACGGGCTGGCAATCATGCCAGCGATGATCGCGGCCTCGACCCTTGGGGTGATCGCATATGCGGTTGGCCGGGTCGACTTTACCGAGTATCTGGACGTGCACTATGTGCCGGGAACCGGAGAAATCCTGATCTTTACAGCGGCGTTGTTCGGGGGCGGGTTGGGCTTTTTGTGGTATAATGCTCCGCCTGCGGCCGTGTTCATGGGCGATACCGGATCGCTGGCCCTGGGCGGTGCGCTGGGCGCGATTGCTGTGGCCACCAAGCACGAGCTGGTTCTGGCCGTGGTCGGTGGTTTGTTTGTGGTTGAGGCGCTGAGTGTGATCATTCAGGTGCTTTATTTCAAACGCACCGGACGCCGGGTGTTCCTGATGGCGCCGATCCATCACCACTATGAGAAAAAGGGCTGGGCCGAGCCGACCATCGTGATCCGGTTCTGGATCATCTCGCTGATCCTGGCGATGATCGGTCTGGCGACTTTGAAGGTCCGGTAAAGCTCCCGCCAGGTTCGGCGGACCTGCGGTCCACCTGCCACCTGTTGGGCCCGGCTCGCGCTGACGCGCGAGCCTTTTGCCGCTCTTGCCATCGGTGATTTCTTCTGCGCAGTGTGACGCCAATTGGACGTCAGAAGAAGGTACGCGACATGATCCCGGTCAAAGGGTTTTCAGGGCAGAGGGTTGCGGTTCTGGGGCTTGGCCGATCGGGTCTGGCCACAGCGCGTGCGTTGCGGGCGGGCAAGGCCGAACCCGTCTGTTGGGATGACAACCCGGCGGCGCGTGAAACGGCCGAGGCCGAGGGGTTTACCTGCCTTGATCTGCATCGTCACGGGGCGTTTGACGATATCGCGTCGCTAATTGTTTCGCCAGGAATCCCGCATCTCTATCCCGAGCCGAACCCGGTTGTTGCCGCAGCGCTTGCGGCGGGGGTGCCGGTGGACAATGATATCGGGCTGTTCTTCCGGTCTTTTGCGGGCCCGGAATGGAGCAACTATGACACCCCTCCGCGTGTGATCGCGGTGACCGGATCGAACGGCAAATCGACCACGGCAGCCCTGATCCACCATATCTTGACCGAAGCCGGGCGCGAGGCGCAGTTGGCGGGGAATATCGGGCGCGGCGTGCTGGATATCGACCCGGGCGGGGATGGCTCGGTCGTGGTGCTGGAGTTGAGCAGTTATCAGACTGAACTTGCCCGGTCGTTGACGCCGGATGTGGCGGTATTCACCAATCTGTCGCCGGATCATCTGGACCGGCACGGCGGGATGGGGGGCTATTTCGCAGCCAAACGGCGCCTGTTTTCCGAAGGTGGCCCGGATCGTGCGGTGATCGGGATTGACGAAAAGGAAGGCGCGTTTCTGGCGGGGCAGTTGGCCGAAGGGGCAGCGGATGATCGCGTGATCCGCGTCTCGGTGGCGCGCAAACTGACAGGGCCAGGCTGGCAGGTTTTTGCGCGCAAGGGGTTCCTGTCGGAATACCGCAAGGGGCGACAGGCCGGGTCGATCGACCTGCGTCAGATCAAGGGCCTGCCCGGCGCGCATAACCACCAGAATGCATGTGCGGCCTATGCCGCTTGTCGTGCGCTGGGGTTGGCACCGCGCGTGATCGAGGACGCGCTGCACAGCTATCCCGGATTGCCGCATCGCAGCCAGATCATCGCTGAGGCGGGCGGTGTGACCTATGTGAACGATTCCAAGGCAACCAACGTGGACAGCGCGCTGAAGGCGTTGTCGGCGTTCGACAAGATCCGCTGGATTTGCGGAGGGCTTGAGAAAGAAGGAGGTCTGGCTGCACTGAACGGCGCGGCGGATCAGGTGCTCAAGGCCTATGTGATCGGGCGCGAAGCCGCGAATTTCGCGCTGCAACTTGAGGCCGAGGCGCAAGTTTGCACCACAATGGCAGAGGCCGTCACGCAGGCGATGGCAGATGCACAGCCGGGTGAGACCGTATTGTTGGCTCCGGCTGCGGCCAGTTTCGACCAGTATGACAACTTTGAACAGCGCGGAGACGATTTCACGCAAGAGGTTCTGACGCGGCTCGCGGGGTAGTCATTTGCAATAGACCGCCGGTTGGGCCAAGCTGCAGTGCTATCAGCTTGACGCGCCATGACAATTACGTTTGGCTCCGGGCAAATTCAACACGAGGTCATGACTATGCCATTTCGTAAGTTTTCTCTGATCCTGCCTGCTGTTTTGGTTGCGGGTGCCTGCACCAATACCGGCGCGAACTACCAGCCGGTTGTCGACGGTCCGGTCGGTCCGAACTACAACTTTGATTTGCAGCAATGTCAGCAGCTTGCTGCGTCACAGGCCAGCGTGGATGGAACCACTGCCGGAAATGCGGCAATTGGTGCAGCGGGTGCTGCCGCGACAACGGCGATTATTCAGGACAGCAGTGACAATCTGGGCCGCGCGGCGGCGGCAGGTGCGCTTATCGGCGCCGGTGCAGATGTCTATGCGAAGAACCAGAACAAAGAAGTCATCGTGCGCAACTGTATGCGCGGCCGTGGATACAACGTCGTAGGCTAACGGGTCGCGATGGCCGTTCCGGCGGCGTGGCCCGAGGACCACGCCCACTGGAAATTGTAGCCGCCCAGCCAGCCGGTGACATCCACCGCTTCACCAATCGCATAGAGGCCGGGGACATCCCTGGCCTCCATCGTTTTTGACGACAGGCCATCCGTGTCGATCCCGCCCAGCGTGACCTCGGCGGTGCGATAGCCTTCGGTGCCCGAGGGCGTCAGCTGCCAGTTGGACAGTGCCGAGATCAGCTCGGTCAGTGCGGTGTCGGACTGGTCAGCCAGATTACCCAGCATCGGAATGTGCTGGCTCAGATAGTCCACCAGCCGCGCGGGCAGGTGGCGGGCCAGTTCCGTTGTCAGTGCTTTGCGTCCGCTGCTTTGCCGCTGATCGCGCAGCAGATCGAACAGGGGCAGATCGGGGATCAGGTTGACCCGGATCGCCTCGCCCTCATACCAGTAGGACGAGAGTTGCAGCGCCGACGGCCCGCTGAGGCCGCGATGGGTGAACAGCAGCGCCTCGTCAAAGCTGGTGTGGTCATTCGACAGGCGCGCAGGCAGGGAGACGCCGGAGAGGTCCTTGAACTTTCCATCTGAAAAGGTGAACGGTACCAGCGCCGCGCGTGTCTCGGTCATCGGCAGGCCAAACTGCTTGGCGATATCATAAGCCAGCCCGGTTGCGCCCATCTTGGGGATCGACTTGCCCCCCGTGGCCAGCACCAGATTACGGCAACTCAGGCTGAGACGTTGACCCTCGCGGTCAACCTCCAGCGCGAACCCGGCCTCGGTCTTGCGCAGGCCCTTCACCTCGGTCCGCACCCACAGCTCGGCCCCGGCGCGTTCCATCTCGTCCAGCAGCATCTGGATGATCTGTTTCGAGGACCCATCGCAGAACAACTGCCCTAGCGTTTTCTCATGCCACGCGATGCCGTGGCGCCCGACCAGATCGACGAAATCCCATTGCGTGTAGCGTGCCAGCGCGGATTTGCAGAAATGCGGGTTCTGCGACAGGAAGTTAGTCGGCCCCGCGTACATGTTGGTAAAGTTGCAGCGCCCACCGCCCGAGATGCGGATTTTCTCACCCGCAGCCTTGGCGTGGTCGATCACCAAAACGCGCCCACCGCAATGGGCGGCGCACATCATGCCGGCCGCACCGGCGCCAAGGATGATCGTGTCGTAGGTCATGGGCAGCGCATGGCGTGAAATGGCGAGGATGGCAAGTGGAAGCCTGTTTAAAGGACGTATGGGCTATGTGGTAAACTCCTATCGTCAAGGAACCGAAATATGCCCATTGCAAAGGAGGGCGCCCCGATGATCATGCGCGTATTCCAAGTCACCGTTCGGCCCGGCAAAGAGGCGGAATTCTCGAAGTTCTTCCACGAAACCGCAATCCCATTGATGCAAAACACCGACGGCATTGTTCAGGTTCTGCCGGGTGCCGCGCGGCCCGACACCCCGCGCGAGTTCAGCTTTGTGATGATTTGGCGCAGTTTGGATGCGCTGAAGGCCTTCGTTGGTGATGACTATGAAAGCCCGCATATTGATCCGGCCGAGGCTGAATTGGTCGAATCCAGAACGATCAAACATTATGATCTTGTTGCCTAGGCGATCTGAAAACGCGCGAGCGGGAACTCGAGTCCAAGCCGTTGCCCGCAGGGCGCTAATTTCCGCAACCGGCCCGTCATTCCACTAGCCCAAGCGCCAAAATGCCTGTAGAGTCTCAATCAGACCCCGAAAACGGGGCGTTAACGAGGCAGAGAGTGGCGGTATCTCATGACTGAGATGGTGTATGGCGCGGTCCAGGACCAGCGCGGCGAACCGATTCTACCAAAGTGGTGGCGGACAATTGATCGCTGGACGATGTCCTGCGTGCTGATCCTGTTTGTCATCGGGTTGTTGCTGGGGCTGGCCTCATCGCCGCCGCTGGCAGGCCGCAACGGGTTCGATCCGTTCCACTATGTCGAGCGTCAGGCGCTGTTCGGCGGGCTGGCGTTGATTGCGATGCTGCTGACCTCGATGATGTCGCCGACGCTGGTGCGGCGTCTGGCGGTGCTGGGCTTTCTGGGCGCGTTTGTGGCGCTGGCCTTTCTGCCGGTCTTCGGCACCGATTTCGGCAAGGGTGCGGTGCGGTGGTACTCGCTGGGCTTTGCATCGCTGCAGCCGTCCGAGTTTCTGAAGCCCGGCTTTGTGGTCGTGGCCGCATGGCTGCTGGCCGCGTCGCAAGAGATCAATGGCCCTCCGGGGCGGTTGTGGTCCTTTGCGCTGTGTATGGCTATCGTAGGGATGCTGGTGCTGCAGCCCGATTTCGGTCAGGCCTGTCTGATCCTGTTCGGTTGGGGTGTGATGTATTTCGTGGCCGGCGCGCCGATGCTGCTGCTGGTGGGCATGGCCGGTGCGGTGGTGCTGGGCGGTATGTTCGCCTATTCCAATTCGGAACACTTTGCGCGCCGGATTGATGGCTTTCTGAACCAGGAGGTCGATCCGACCACTCAGATCGGTTACGCAACCAACGCCATCCGCGAAGGTGGCCTGTTTGGCGTTGGCGTGGGTGAAGGACAGGTGAAGTGGTCTCTGCCCGATGCGCATACGGATTTCATCATCGCTGTCGCGGCCGAGGAATTCGGCCTGATCCTGGTGTTGATCATCATCGCGCTGTATTCGATCATCGTGGTGCGCTCTTTGCTGCGTCTGATGAAGGAACGTGACATGTTCATCCGTCTGGCGGGTACCGGTCTGGCCTGTATGTTCGGCGTTCAGGCGATGATCAACATGGGCGTCGCGGTACGCCTGCTGCCCGCGAAGGGCATGACGCTGCCGTTTGTCAGCTATGGCGGGTCGTCGCTGATTGCGGGCGGCATTGCGGTTGGGATGCTATTGGCGTTCACCCGGACCCGCCCACAGGGCGAGCTTGGCGATATTCTGCGCGGACGAGGTTGATGACCAAACCCTATCTACTGATTGCGGCGGGCGGCACCGGGGGCCACATGTTCCCGGCGCAGGCCCTGGCCGAGGCAATGCTGCAAAAGGGCTGGCGTGTGCGCCTGTCCACTGACGCGCGCGGTGCGCGCTATACCAGCGGTTTTCCGCACTCGACCGAGATTGTCGAGGCGTCGTCGGCCACTTTTGCCCGCGGCGGTTTGGCGGCAAAAGCACTGGTTGGGCCGAAGATTGCCGCCGGTGTGACTGGCATGGCCGTCCAGATGATGCGCGACCGCCCGGATGTGGTGGTGGGCTTTGGCGGCTACCCCTCGATCCCGGCGCTGGGCGCGGCGACGATGCTAAAAATCCCGCGCATGATCCACGAGCAGAACGGCATTCTGGGTCGGGTGAACCAGCTGTTCGCAACCCGCGTGTCACAGGTGGCCTGCGGTATCTGGCCGACTGACCTGCCCGACGGGGCCAAGGGCGTCCATACCGGCAACCCCGTTCGCGCGGCAGTGTTGGAACGTGCGGCGGCCGGGTATATCCCGCCCGGCGACTACCCGATGTCGATCCTGGTGATGGGTGGCTCGCAAGGTGCGCGCATTCTCAGCGATATGGTGCCGGGTGCGATTGCTGCCTTGCCCGAAGCGCTGCGCGATCATATTCGTGTCGCCCATCAGGCCCGCGACGAGGACGGAGAGCGGGTCACCGCCTTTTACGCCGATCACGGCATCCGGGCCGAGGTCAAACCGTTCTTTCAGGACGTTCCTCGGCGTATGTCCGACGCGCAGCTTGTCATTTCACGTTCGGGTGCGTCCAGCGTCGCCGATATCTCGGTGATCGGGCGGCCTTCGATCTTGATCCCGTTTGCCGCGGCCGCTGGCGACCACCAAACCGCCAACGCGCGTGGCCTGGTGCAGGCCGGTGGGGCGATTATGATCCCGGAAAACCTGCTTGACGTTTCCGCGCTGACCGAGCAAATCACCGCAGTTCTGACAAACCCCGAAGCCGCGCAAAAGATGGCCCATGCCGCCCTCTCGACCGGCGCGCCGGATGCGACCGAGCGTCTGGTGCACCTTGTCGAAGACTTGGCGCAGAAGGAGACCGCATGAATCCCGCAACCAAACTGCCGCAAGACGTAGGGCCGATTCACTTCGTGGGGATCGGTGGGATCGGGATGTCCGGGATTGCCGAGGTGCTGCTGAACCTGGGCTACAGGGTGCAGGGGTCTGATCTGAAGGCCTCCAAGATCACTGATCGTCTGGCTGGTTTGGGCGTCGAAATTTTTGTTGGTCAGCGGGCCGAAAATCTGGAAAACGCCGCCGTTGTTGTGGTGTCGACCGCGATCAAGCCAGGCAACCCGGAACTGGACGGCGCCCGCGCGCAAGGCCTGCCGGTGGTGCGCCGTGCCGACATGCTGGCGGAACTGATGCGCCTGAAATCCAACATCGCCATCGCCGGAACCCACGGTAAGACCACCACCACCACGATGATGGCCGAGCTGATGGTGGCGGGTGACTTTGACCCGACCGTGATCAACGGCGGTATCATTCACGCCTATGGCTCGAACGCGCGGATGGGGCAGGGCGAATGGATGGTGGTCGAGGCCGACGAGAGCGACGGCTCGTTCAATCGTCTGCCCGCAACCATCGCTATCGTCACCAATATCGACCCCGAGCATATGGAGCATTGGGGCGATTTCGACAAACTGCGTGACGGGTTCTATGAGTTCCTCTCGAACCTGCCTTTTTATGGTCTGGCCGTGTGCTGCACCGACCATGCCGAAGTGCAGACGCTGGTGGGCCGCATCACCGACCGCCGCGTGCGGACCTATGGGTTCAACGCACAGGCCGATGTGCGGGCCGTGAACCTGACCTACAAGGGCGGCGTTGCCCATTTCGACATCCACCTGCAATACGAAGATACGGTGATTGAAGGATGTACCCTGCCGATGCCGGGGGATCACAACGTCTCGAATGCGCTGTCGGCCGCAGCCGTAGCCCGTCATCTGGGCATGAAAGCCTCGGAAATTCGCGATGCGCTGGCCAATTTCGGCGGCGTAAACCGCCGGTTCACCAAGGTGGGCGAAGTCGATGGCGTCACTATCATCGACGATTACGGCCACCATCCGGTTGAAATCAACGCCGTGCTGAAAGCCGCACGTCAGGCGACCGAGGGCCGCGTCATCGCTGTGCACCAGCCGCACCGCTACTCTCGCCTGTCCAACCTGTTCGATGATTTCTGCACCTGCTTCAACGATGCAGACGTGGTGGCCATCGCCGATATCTTCGCCGCCGGGGAAGACCCGATCGAGGGCGCATCCCGCGATGATCTGGTGCAGGGCCTGATCCGCCACGGCCACCGCCACGCCCGCGCGCTGTTGGACGAGAACGATCTTGAGCGCCTGGTGCGCGAACAGGCCCGCCCCGGCGACATGGTCGTGTGCCTAGGCGCTGGCACGATCAGCACCTGGGCCAATGGTTTGCCGGCGCGGTTGCAGCAAAAACAGGCTGTTTGACGCAATGGACTTTCGGGAGACGCAACTTTAAAGTGTAGCGTCGCAACGTCCTCGGAGGGTCAACAGGTGTATTCAGTTGTGTTCGCATCCCTATGGGTCGTGGCTGCGACAGCCGTGGCCATGCTGCCGATGCGATTGCAATTTCCTCCGGGCATCGTGCTGCTTATCTCTGCACCCGTGCTGATTGTCTGGTTGGGCCATGATTACGGCTGGCACCTCTCGGTACTGGCGTTCGCCGGTTTTGCCTCCATGTTCCGCAACCCGATCCGGTATTACTGGCGCCGCTGGACGGGCAGGGAGGTGCAGGAATGAACTGGTCCATCGCTCTTGCCGCATTGTGGGGGATTGCCGCGAACGTGTTGGCGATGCTTCCCAGCAACGACAATCACTGGACGCGCGCCTATATCCTGATTGCGGTCGGTATCCCGATATTGGGCTATGTCACCTTGCAGAACGGCCCGTGGATCGGGTTGCTGGTTCTGGCGATGGGCATGTCGGTGCTGCGCTGGCCGATAATTTACCTGACCCGTTGGACAAAGGCGAAAATGCAGGGCATGAAGGCGGCCAACAAGTAACGACCGCATTCAGGAGTCTTCGCCATGGTCGACGTCGCCACATTCGCTTATTTGCCGCTGATCGCGCTGGTCCTCGGGGCCGCGGCGGGCTTTGTTGCCGGGCGCTGGATTGGCCTCAAGGGGCTGCTGTGGCTGATCGGGCTGACCGCTGCCGTCTCGCTGGGTCTGATCGTGATGCTGGCAGGCGTCAACACCGGCGAAGAGGAACAGGCCTTTGGCCCCTTCATCTGGTTGACCGGAGCGGTCCTGCCGTTCCTTTTGGCGGTCATAATGGGCGGCGTCGGAGGGCGCAGCCTGGCGGCACGGGCAAACACATGATCAATCCGACTGACGTCCGGGGGCGTCTGACGCAGGCCCGACCGTTGAACGACCTGACCTGGCTGCGTGTCGGCGGTCCGGCGGATTACCTGTTTCAGCCCGCCGATATTGAAGACCTGCAAGGTTTTCTACGCGACCTGCCTGCAGAGGTTCCGGTCTTCCCCATGGGCGTTGGATCGAACCTGATCGTACGCGATGGCGGTCTGCGCGCTGTGGTGATCCGGCTGGGGCGCGGGTTCAACGGGATTGAGGTCGATGGCAACACCGTCACCGCAGGGGCCGCCGCGCTGGACGCTCATGTGGCGCGCAAGGCGGCGGATGCGGGTGTGGACCTGACCTTTTTGCGCACCATTCCCGGCTCGGTCGGTGGCGCAGTGCGGATGAATGCAGGCTGCTATGGCAGCTACACAGCGGATGTGTTGCGCAAGGCCACCATTGTCACGCGACAGGGCGAGGTGGTGGACCTGACCCCAGAGGACCTTAATTTCCGCTACCGCCAATCCGATCTGCCGGAAGGCGCTGTGCTGGTTTCGGCCACGTTCGAAGGCCCCTCGGGTGATCCGCAGGAGTTGCACGACCGCATGACGGCGCAATTGCAGAAGCGTGACGAGACCCAGCCCACCAAAGACCGCAGCGCCGGGTCGACCTTTCGCAACCCCGCCGGGTTTTCGTCGACCGGCAGGGCGGATGATGTGCATGACCTCAAGGCGTGGAAGGTGATCGACGATGCCGGGATGCGCGGCGCGACGTTGGGCGGCGCGCAGATGAGCCCGAAGCATTCAAATTTCCTGATCAATACCGGCACCGCCACGGCCGCCGACCTCGAGGGTCTGGGGGAAGAGGTGCGAAAAAAGGTTTACGAAACAAGCGGCATAACGTTAGAGTGGGAAATCATGCGGGTCGGTGATCCGCTGAAAGAATAAAGCCACATCCGTCAGACCATAACAGGCAATTTCAGGCGGCGGATCAAAGGCATAAACGCAGTACGGACCACCACATAAGGTCCGGGGACATTGAGGCGCACATTGGGTATGTCGAGCAGGACAAACCCCAAAGTGGCGGTATTGATGGGCGGCCCCTCGGCGGAGCGCGAGGTGTCTCTCAGCAGCGGGCGCGAATGCGCAGCCGCCCTACGGGGAGAAGGCTTTGAAGTGGTTGAGCTGGACGCGGGTCCCGACCTCTATGCGCGCCTTTTGGACATCAAGCCGGATGTGGTTTTCAACGCTCTGCATGGCCGCTGGGGCGAGGATGGCTGTGTGCAGGGTCTGCTGGAATGGATGCGCATTCCGTACACGCATTCCGGCGTGCTGGCCTCGGCTTTGGCGATGGACAAGCAGCGCAGCAAAGAGATTTACCAGACCGAGGGTCTGCCCATCGTGCCCAGCGTGATCGTGCCCAAGGTCGAGGTGGTCGAGGTTCACGTGATGGAGCCGCCCTACGTGGCCAAGCCGAACAACGAAGGCTCCAGCGTCGGCATCTATATCGTGCATGAGGGCGCCAACGGCCCGCCGAAACTGTCCGAGGACATGCCCGACCAAATCATGGTCGAGAAGTACGTCGCAGGCCGCGAACTGACCGTGACCGTGATGGCCGACCGCGCCCTGACCGTGACCGAGATCATGACCGATGGCGGATGGTACGATTACGACGCCAAGTACAAGCCCGGCGGCTCGTGGCATGTTCTGCCCGCTGATATCCCGCAGGACATCTTTGATCTGTGTATGGACTATGCGCTGCGCGCCCATGATGCGCTGGGGTGCAAGGGCGTTTCCCGCACAGATTTCCGCTGGGATGACAGCAAGGGCGCCGAAGGGCTGTTCCTGCTGGAAACCAATACGCAGCCCGGCATGACGCCGACCTCGCTGGTGCCGGAACAAGCCGAGTATCGCGGTATGACGTTTGGCCAGCTCTGCGCGTGGATGGTGGAGGACGCCTCATGCAACCGCTGAGAGCCACCCGCGCGCCGGTGATCCACCGCTCGAAACCTCTGGCCGGGCCGGATGCCGATTTCGCGTCGGGTGACCGCCACGAGGCCGAGCCGAAACTGCGCCTGCGCGGTGCAAAGCTGTTCGGGCGCAAATCACAACGGTTCGATCCGGCGCCGTCGCGGATGAGCTATCGCCTGCAGCGCTGGATGCTGACGCCGGGCGTTCGGCGCGGGTTGAAGGTCGGGCTGCCGATTGCGGCAGTCTGCGCTGCCGTCGGGCTGTACTTCAGCGCCGAAGACCGGCGCGAGGCCGTGGTGGCCTATGTCAACGACATCAAGACCTCGATCCAGCAGCGCCCTGAATTCATGGTCAACCTGATGGCCATTGATGGCGCAGGAACCAACCTGTCCGAAGATATCCGCGAGGTTGTGCCGCTGGATTTCCCGATGAGTTCCTGGGATCTGGATGTGGAGCAGATCCGGGACACGATCACCGGGCTGGATCCGGTCAAGTCCGCCTCGGTCCGTGTTCGCCCCGGCGGCATCCTGCAGGTCGATGTGGTGGAACGGAAGCCGGTCATCGTCTGGCGCACACGCAGCGGGATCGAATTGCTGGATGAAACCGGCGCGCATGTTGAGCGGATCGCGTCGCGCAAGGATCACTCTCACCTGCCGCTGATCGCGGGCAAGGGGGCCGATGCGCATGTGGGCGAAGCGCTGCAACTGGTGACAACCGCGCGCAGTCTGGGCACCCGGGTGCGTGGCCTGGTGCGGATCGGCGAGCGTCGCTGGGACCTGGTTCTGGATCGCGGCCAGCGCATCATGCTGCCGACCGAACGCCCTGTGCGTGCGCTTGAACGCGTGCTGGCGGTGAACGAAGTGCAGGACCTTTTGGAACGCGATGTTGCGGTGGTGGACATGCGCCTGGGCCAGCGTCCGACCATCAGAATGACCAAAGCCGCCAGCGAAGACTGGTGGAATACAAAAGTGACAGTGGGTAACGGGCAGTAACGACCATGATGACCGATCTTTATCAGTCCCAACGGGCCGTGCGACAGATGCGCAGACAGGCGATGCAACGCGGTGTTGTCGCCATTCTGGATGTTGGCAGTTCCAAGATTGCCTGCCTTGTGCTGCGGTTCGACGGCACCGGTCGGCTGAGCGAGGATAACAGCATCGGATCACTGGCTGGTCAGACCGGATTCCGGGTGATCGGTGCCGCGACCACGCGGTCGCGCGGCGTACAGTTTGGCGAAGTCACCGCCATGCAGGAAACCGAGCGCGCCATTCGTACCGCATTGCAAGCAGCGCAGAAGATGGCGGATATCCGGGTGGATCACGTGATTGCCAGCTTCTCGGGCGCGAACCCGCGTTCGTACGGTCTGGATGCACAGGTCGATCTGGAAGGTCAGGTGGTTTCCGAGGCCGAGGTCGGCCGGGTGCTGAATGCCTGCGACGTGCCGGACTATGGGGTCGGGCGCGAGGTGCTGCACGCCCAGCCGGTGAATTTTGCACTGGACAACCGCTCGGGCCTGATCGATCCGCGCGGGCAGATGGGGCAGAGCCTTGCGGTCGATATGCACATGCTGACCGTCGATGCGGTCGCGATCCAGAACATCGTACGCTGCATCAAACGGTGTGATCTGGAACTGGCGGGGATTGCAAACTCGGCTTACGTGTCCGGGATTTCTGCGCTGGTTGAGGATGAGCAGGAGCTGGGCGCGGCTTGTATCGATATGGGCGGCGGCACGACCAGCGTGTCGATCTTCATGAAGAAACACATGATCTACGCCGATTGCGTCCGTATGGGTGGGGATCACGTGACCGCAGATATCTCGATGGGGCTGGGCGTTCCGGCTGCGGTGGCCGAGCGGATCAAGACCTTCAACGGCGGTGTTCACGCAACAGGTGCCGATGACCGCGATCTGATCGACATTGGTGGCGATACCGGCGATTGGGAACATGACCGCCGTACCGTCAGCCGGGCCGAGCTGATCGGTATCATGCGCCCGCGTGTGGAAGAAATTCTCGAAGAGGTGCGCGTGCGCCTGGATGCCGCCGGGTTCGAGCATATGCCCAGCCAGCAGATCGTGCTGACCGGTGGCGGCAGTCAGATCATGGGGCTGGACGGCCTCGCGACCCGGATTCTTGGCCAGCGCGTCCGTCTGGGCCGACCACTGCGCGTTCACGGCCTGCCGCAATCGGCGACCGGGCCGGGGTTCTCGTCGGCCGTGGGGCTCAGCCTGTTTGCGGCGCATCCGCAGGACGAATGGTGGGACTTTGAAATCCCGGTCGACACCTATGCCGCGCGCCCCTTCAAACGCGCGATGCGCTGGTTCCGTGACAATTGGTAAGCAGGCAGGGGTTGCGGCGCTGGTCGCTTTGGCCCCGTTTGCTGCGCAGGCCCAGACCCGGATCACACCCGAAGCTTTTCTGACCGCAGTGCAGGGCAAGACAGTCACATTCCATGACTACCCCAGCGGCTTTCTGGTGGGCACCGAGGAATTCCTGAGCCCCACTTTGTCCGTTTGGCGGATGGAGGGGCGGGGCTGCGTTTATGGGCAAATTACTACGCCGAATGGCCAGATTTGCTTTTTGTACGATGACGATCCGGATGGCGTGCCGGTTTGCTGGTGGCCCTTTTTGCACGAAGACCGCCTGATGGTGCGCCTGGCCAGTTTCAGCCGCCGCGAAATTCAAGAGGTGCGCAGCATCACCGAGGACGGCCTGAATTGCCCAAGTGCCCCAATTAGCTAAAGAAATGGGTTGCGGCCCGGTGTTTTATCCCGCAAGATATCCACAAGGCCCGTCAGAGGCCCCGCGGCAGGACCTGAGCAGTTTTCCGCATCTTGAAAACCGGTAGAAACCCCAAGTGACGTGCATGTCGGCTGCGGCGCATGTGTTGCTTGCTTTGTGGTGGATTGAGTTCATTCCGCAACATCTGGCGTTCAATGCGAAATACCGCTGGTGGCTGCCTTATTTCCTCCATATTTTGTGGAATTTGACGATTTTTGGCGTGACCTTTGCGGTTTGGGTCGATAGGATTGTAAGCGGATAGGTAAGAAAAACACCGCTTTGGCGGGTCAATAAAACAGGCGGACAGAGCATGACATTGAATCTTTCGATGCCCGGGCACGACGAACTGAAGCCTCGGATTACAGTATTTGGCGTTGGCGGTGCAGGCGGCAACGCTGTCAATAACATGATTGAAAAACAGCTGGACGGCGTCGATTTCGTGGTCGCGAACACCGACGCGCAGGCGCTACAGCAAAGCCAGTCCTCGGCGCGGGTGCAGTTGGGCGTGAAGGTCACCGAAGGTCTGGGTGCCGGTGCACGGCCCGCCGTGGGGGCCGCTGCCGCCGAAGAAAGCATCGAGCAGATCGTAGATCACCTGGCTGGCGCACATATGTGCTTTATCACCGCCGGCATGGGCGGCGGTACCGGTACCGGTGCGGCTCCGATCATCGCGCAGGCGGCCCGCGAGTTGGGCGTTCTGACCGTTGGTGTCGTGACCAAGCCCTTCCAGTTCGAAGGTGCCAAGCGGATGCGTCAGGCCGAAGACGGCGTCGAATCGCTGCAAAAGGTCGTTGACACACTGATCATCATCCCGAACCAGAACCTGTTCCGTCTGGCCAATGAGAAAACCACGTTCACCGAGGCGTTCTCGATGGCAGATGACGTTCTGTATCAGGGCGTTAAGGGCGTGACCGACCTGATGGTTCGTCCGGGCCTGATCAACCTCGACTTTGCCGACGTTCGCGCCGTGATGGACGAGATGGGCAAGGCGATGATGGGTACCGGTGAGGCCACCGGCGAGGATCGCGCGGTTCAGGCGGCCGAGAAGGCAATTGCCAACCCGCTGCTGGACGAAATCAGCCTCAAGGGCGCCAAGGGTGTGCTGATCAACATCACCGGTTCGCACGATCTGACCCTGTTCGAACTGGACGAAGCCGCCAACCGCATCCGCGAGGAAGTGGACCCCGAGGCCAACATCATCGTTGGTTCGACTCTGGATACGGCAATGGAAGGCGGTATGCGTGTTTCGGTGGTGGCCACCGGCATCGACGCCAGCGAGAAAACCGAAGACGTACCGGTTGCGCGCCGGTCCATGTCGACGCCGCTGACCCGCACCGTTTCAGCAGAAGAGCCGCTGCAGGAAGAGACCCCCGCTGCAGCGGCTGAAGTGGCCGAGCCCGCGCCGCAGCCCGAAGTGAACCGCGAACCTTCGCTGTTCGAAACTGCCGAGGAATCGGCTCAGCCGCAATTCCAGCCGCGCGCAGAGCAGGACGATGACGGCCTGCCGCCCCCGGCCTATCAGCCGCGTGTAGCCGAATTCGAGCCGACCCCGGAACCGGTTGAACCCGCGCCCGAGAGCTTTGTTGCGCCGCAACCTCAGGCCGCAGCAGGCACACCGTCGCCCGAGGCGCTGCAGCGTCTGCAGGCTGCAGTTCAGAACATCCCGGCAGCTGAACGTGGCCATCCCGCGCCCCGTCCGCAGGCCCAGCAACCGGCCCAGGCCCAAGCCCCGGTGCCTCAGGCAGATGCGCAGGACCGTCCCCGGTTTGGCTTTAACCGCCTGATCGACCGGATGACCGGTCATGCTGCAGATACCCCGGCCCAACCGGTGCGTCAGCAGCCTCCGATGCGCCAAGCTGACGCTACGGCACCTGCGCATGACGAGGCCGACCCCGAGCAGGACCGGATCGAAATCCCCGCCTTCCTGCGCCGTCAGGCCAACTGAAGTCGGTAACAAAATAACTAAAAAGGGTCGCCATTTGGCGGCCCTTTTCTTTTTGAATACATGAGTTTGACCATGTGTAAGCAGGCTTTTGCCGATCTGTTACATTCATGTTTCATTCAGTTGCAAAGAGTGAGTTGAGCCTTGACGCGACCTTCCTTAGTTGAGTGTCCAACACGGACCGAAAAGGCCGGAAACCACTCACCGAGGTTCACCTTGCAACATACGCTCAAATCTCCGATCACGTTTACAGGCGTCGGGCTGCACAGCGGCAAGCCTGCGACGATGGTCCTGAAACCGGCAGCCGCCGGTCACGGCATCTGGTTCAAACGGACGGATATCGAGCTGGGCAATGCGCTGATCCCCGCGATCTATGACGTGGTCGAGCGGACGCCGCTCTGCACCCGTCTGGTGAACGAGGCCAGCGTCTCGGTGTCGACTGTCGAGCATATCATGGCCGCGCTGGCCGGATGTGGCGTGCATAACGCGCTGATCGAGATTGATGGCCCCGAGGTTCCGATCATGGACGGCTCGTCGATCGATTTCGTGCGCGGCATCATGGCCAAGGGCGTGCGCCGCCAGGCCAGCCCGGTTCTGGCGTTTGAAGTTCTCAAACCTGTGACCGCGTCGCGCGAAGGCGCCAGCGCTTCGATTGCACCGGCGGACGGGCTGATTATCGACTTCCACATCGATTTCGAAGACGGCGCGATTGGCAGCCAGGCCAAGCGGCTGGACATGCGCAACGGTTCGTTCGCGCGTGAGCTCAGCGATTGCCGCACCTTCTGCCGTCGTACCGATGTTGAAGCGATGCGTGAAAATGGCCTTGCCTTGGGTGGAACGCTGGAAAACGCCGTTGTCGTACAGGGTGACGAAGTGCTGACCCCGGGCGGGTTCCGCCACGCGGATGAGGCGGTGCGTCACAAGATGCTGGACGCTCTGGGTGACCTCTATCTGGCGGGCGGTCCGATTCTGGGCCATTTCACCGGTGATAAATCCGGCCATGCCATGACCAACACACTGTTGCGCAAACTGTTCGAAACACCCGGCGCGGTGCGCCCGGTGCTGTGCACCCCGGAACAGGCCGCGCGCCTGCCGGGGCAGGGCCTTGTCTGGGACGAAATCCCCGAAGTTGCCTGATTAATTCACCTCGGTCGACAATTCCGCCAGCGGGCGTACTAAGGCGTTTTGCCCCGGAATTATATGTGCTAAACCGAAGCCCAATCCGGGGCTTACCCCGATAAGCAATACGACAAGGATAGGCGGAATGGTTGGCACCAAAGCGGCAGTCAGAATCGCGGGCGCGATACTTCTGGCAGCAGTTTTGACGGCTTGCGGCGACACCGGCGCAGACCGCAATCAGAACCTGGAAGGCTTTACGCCGGAACAGATTTTCACGCGTGGCGAATATGAGCTGTCGCAGAATCGCTCGGATGATGCGGCGTGGTATTTTTCGGAAGTGGAGCGCCTGTATCCTTATTCCGATTGGGCAAAACGCGCGCTGATTATGCAGGCGTTTTCGTTCCATACGGACAAGAATTACGAAGAAAGCCGCGCCGCCGCGCAGCGCTATATCGACTTCTACCCGACGGACGAAGACGCAGCTTACGCACAGTATCTTCTGGCGCTCAGCTACTATGACCAGATCGACGAGGTCGGTCGCGATCAGGGCCTGACGTTCCAGGCGCTGCAATCGTTGCGGACGGTGATCGAGGTTTATCCTGACAGTGAATACGCGACTTCGGCGGTTCTGAAATTCGATCTGGCCTTTGACCACCTTGCTGGCAAGGAAATGGAGATCGGGCGTTATTACCTGCGTCAGGATCACTATACGGCGGCCATCAACCGGTTCCGCGTCGTGGTCGAGGATTTCCAGACCACCACCCACACTGCCGAGGCACTATATCGTCTGATCGAAGCGTATCTGTCGCTGGGTCTGGTGGACGAGGCACAGTCGGCCGGTGCAATTCTGGGTTACAACTATCAGTCGTCCGAGTGGTACGATGTGGGCTACAAGCTGCTGACCTCGCGCGGGTTGGAGTTGAAGAGCCGCGGCAACAACTGGCTCAGCCAGATCTACCGCCAGACGATCAAAGGTGAGTGGTTGTAATCGTCATGGCTACAGGCGTGGGACGCTGAGACCCGATGCTGCGCGCCCTTGATATCCGCGACATGCTGATCATTGACCGGCTGGAACTGACGTTTCAGCCGGGCCTGAATGCGTTGACGGGGGAGACTGGTGCGGGCAAATCGATCCTGCTGGATTCTTTGGGTTTCGTGCTGGGGTGGCGCGGACGGGCCGAACTGGTCCGTCAGGGGGCGGCTCAGGGTGAGGTGGTCGCCGAGTTCCAACTTGGCCCCGATCACGCCGCCCATGCGGTTCTGGCCGAAGCTGGCCTGCCCGGCGGCGAGGAACTGATCCTGCGTCGGGTAAATACGGCCGAGGGGCGCAAGACCGCTTGGGTCAATGACCGGAGGTGTTCCGGCGAGGTGCTGCGGGCGCTGTCCGAGACTTTGATCGAGCTGCACGGCCAGCATGATGATCGCGGGTTGCTGAACCCGCGCGGGCACCGGACCATGCTGGATGACTATGCCGGGGTGGGGGCGCGCCTCGCCGTTGTGCGTGCGGCGTGGACCGAGATGTCGCGTATGCGTAAGGCTCTGGCAGAGACCGAGGCGTCCCTCGCCGCCATGCGCGCCGAAGAGGAATTCCTGCGTCACGCCGTTGCGGAACTGGACAAGCTGGACCCGCAGCCGGGTGAGGATGCCGAACTGGACGCCCGTCGCCGGATGATGCAGGGGGCCGAACGCATTCGTGACGATGTCGCCCGCGCTTTTGACCTGCTGGGCGGGGACGGGGCCGAAGGGGCCATGTCCGACGCAGTCCGCTGGTTGGAAGGCGTGTCCGACAACGCAGGCGGGCAGCTTGAGGAGCCCATCGCCGCGCTTGGCCGCGCCCTGATCGAATTGGGTGAGGCGCAGGACGGCGTGAATTCTTGCCTTCAGGCGCTGGATTTCAACCCGGCCGAGCTTGAAGCCGCTGAAGAGCGCCTGTTCGCCATCCGCGCGCTGGCGCGGAAGCATGATGTGGCCCCGGACGATCTGGGGGCGTTTGCTGATACTCTGCGTGACCGGTTGAACCGGCTGGACGCGGGAGATGCGGATCTGGCGGATCAACGGGCCGCGGTTGAGGCCGCTCAGGCCGCTTATGACAGCGCCGCCGCCACGCTCCGCGCCACGCGGCAGCAGGCTGCCGGGCAGTTGGACGCTGCGGTGATGGCGGAACTCGCACCGTTGAAAATGGAACGCGCGGTGTTTCAGACCGAAATCACTGCCGCTGATCCCGGCCCTGAAGGCACCGACGCGGTGGCCTTTACCGTCGCCACCAACCCCGGCGTACCGTCCGGGCCGCTTAACAAGATCGCCTCGGGCGGTGAACTCAGCCGATTCCTGTTGGCGCTCAAGGTCTGTCTTACCGGCGACGACAGCGCCCGGACGATGATTTTTGATGAAATCGACCGCGGTGTCGGCGGGGCGACGGCCGATGCGGTGGGGCGCCGTCTGGCGTCTTTGGCGCAAGGCGGGCAGGTGCTGGTGGTGACGCACTCGCCACAGGTTGCGGCCCGCGCGGCGCATCACTGGCGGGTGCAGAAACAGGTCGCCAATGGGCAGACATTGTCCACCGTGATCCCGCTGGCCGATCCCGACCGTGTGGACGAAATCGCCCGCATGGTGGCAGGCGATACCATCACGGATGAGGCCCGCGCTGCCGCCCGCGCCCTGTTGGACGCCTGAGACAATTCTGCCGCTTTCCGGTTCCCAAACCGTCGCGATCCCACTTTTATCAAAACGCTCCGTGGCTTAGTAAGGGATAAGACTTGATCCCCGAGGGCCAATGACCCAATCGACCCGCACCGTTCTGCGCAACCAGCTCAATCAGGCCTTGGCCGCGATGAAGGATGCGTGGCGGGTGATGCGGCGGCGCGGCCCCAGCCAGATCCAGTTCTGGTTCATTGCGCTGGCCATCGGGGTCGCAGCAGGGTTCATGGCGCTGGGATTCCGCAAGGCGATCCGGGCGCTGCAGGCCTATGTCTATGATACCGAAGACATCCTGCTGCTGCACAGCCATGCCGAGAAACTGCCCTGGTTTCTGATCCTGATCATCCCGATCATCGGCGGCCTGATCGTGGGGGTAATCCTGCACAAATTCACCGATGACGGGCGGGTGCGCTCAGTCGCGGACGTGATTGAGGGCGCCGCGCTGACAAATGGCCGGGTCGAGGGCAAGGCGGGGATTGCCTCGTTCTTTGCCTCGCTGATCACGCTCAGCACCGGCGGGTCGTCTGGCCGAGAGGGGCCGGTGGTGCATATGGCCGGGGTGATCTCGACCTGGGTCAGTGATCGTATCCATGCCGATGGCATCACCGGGCGCGACCTGCTGGGTTGCGCCGTTGCGGCTGCGGTTTCGGCCAGCTTCAACTCGCCCATCGCCGGGGCATTGTTCGCGCTTGAGGTCGTATTGCGCCACTTTGCCGTGCACGCTTTCGCGCCCATCGTCATCGCGTCAGTTGCGGGAACGGTGATCAACCGGCTGGAATATGGCGATGTGACCGAGTTCATTCTGGAAACACCGGGATCACTGCAGTTCTATGTGGAACTGCCCGCGTTCCTGATCCTGGGCCTGATCTGTGGGCTGGTGTCACTGTTGTTGATGCGCTCGATCTTCTTTGCCGAGGATATCGGCAGCCATATCCAAAGCCGCCTGTCCCTGCCGCGCTGGCTGCGTCCGGCAGTGTCCGGCGCGATGCTGGGCCTGCTGGCGATCTGGTTCCCCCACATCATCGGCGTCGGGTACGAGACCACCATCCGGGCTTTGACCGGCGACCTGACCCTGACGGTCGCGATCCTGTTTGCGGTGATCAAGACTGTGGCACTGGCGATCACCATGGGTGGACGTATGGGGGGTGGGGTGTTTTCGCCTTCGCTGATGATCGGGGCGCTGACCGGGCTGGCCTTTGGCCTGATCGCCACCGGGCTGCTGCCGGATGTGTCCGGAACACATACGCTGTATGCTTTTGCCGGGATGGGTGCCGTGGCCGCCGCCGTGCTGGGCGCGCCGATATCAACCACAATGATCGTCTTTGAACTGACCGGAGACTGGCAAATCGGTCTGGCGGTGATGGTCTCGGTCTCGATGTCCACGGCGCTGGCTTCGCGCCTTGTTGACCGGTCATTCTTCCTGACCCAGCTAGAGCGTCGTGACGTGCATTTGGCCGCCGGGCCGCAAGCCTATCTGCTGGCGATGCTGCGCGCCGGGGCGGTGATGCGGCCCATTGGAGATGCGACGTCAATTACCAGGGAAAAAGCGATGGAGCTGATCGAACAGGGTCTTTGCGTACAAGCCAATGCCACGCTGGAGGCGGCAATGCCCTATTTCGACCGCGACGACGTTCCCTGCATTCCGGTTGTGACCGTGGAAGAGGATGGCAGTGAAAACCCGGTGGGGGCGCTTTATCATATTGATGCGCTGAAGGCTTATAACCGCGCGTTGGCGGCCACGGCGGCCGAAGAGCATTCCTAACCGCGATACACGCTTGCCGCATCGCCCAGGTAATTGTCCCAGGCGAACCAGTACGAAACATGCCCTGCGACCCGCGGCAGCCGGGTGCCGTCCGGTCCGATCAGGGCCTCTTCGGTCAGGGTCCACTTCTGGCCATTCTGATCCACAAGCCCGCCATCCGAGGCTTTGAACTGGTGCGATTTCCGCTCATAGGCGCGGACGGTGCGCTTGTCGGAATTGCCGATCAGAACCAGAGGCCGGTTGCCAATTGCGTCATTGATCACGCGGGTTCTGCTGAACGCCTGTAGCGGCCAGGCCCGCGCTGCGCCAAACTGGCGGATGGCAAAGACATAGTCCTTCTGCCGATGCGAGGATTGATCAACCAGCGCGGGAAACATCAACTCGGGCGAGGCGAAATACTCGCGATACACTACCCCCGAGCCATAGTTGCGCCGATGCCCGGTGTTCAGCGACAGGACTTGCGTACCGGGGTGCGAGGCTTTCCAGCTTTGCCATGTGGTGATCACCACCGGACGCTGTTTCAGTTCTATCCCGCTGCCCACCAGCGGACCCACGACAGGTTTGCCGGTGTACTGGTTCCACAGCGAATGCGTCTCGCGGTCAAACATCAGCTTGTTTGACCGGTACAGGAACCCTGATGAGCCGAAGACCAACGGTTTTCGCCGTCCGGCGACCTGCGTTTCGAACAAAATGCCCGAGCCGCACAGCGTGCAATAGGCCAACGCCACCGGCACGCCGCCGATCACCTCGTTGAACATCTCGTGCCAGCCCATGATGCGCAGCGGATAGGCGCGCTCATCCCCGTTGATCGAAACGCCAAAGACCAGATCGTCCTCCTTCAGGTAATCGGCCTGCGCGGCCGGTATCAGCGTCGGGTTGTCCAGTGACGGGATGCCGTCCTTGCGCACGCCACCCCAGGCGATTTCTTCAAGCCGGATTTTCATCTTGTCCCGCTGCAGGTATTCCGGGCGCAGGAAATCGTCGAAGTTCTGGTCGATGCCCAGCAGCACCTCGCGTTTGAATGGAATAAGAGAAGGGTGGGGGACCAGTTGCGGATTTTGTTCCTGCCACAACATCCAGTCGAACCAATCGGTGCCGATGCTTTCACCGGTCAGAGTTTGCATGACCTTGGCGATCTCGTCACTGCGTCGCCGGCCAAAGCGCATCCCGGTCATCAGGGCGGGAACAACGTCGGGGTTGCCACGTTGCACCAGAAAGGCCATGCCTTGTTCGAATTCCGCGTTGCTGCCGAAAAGCGTGGTCCTGACGGCCCCTAGCACCGGGTCCTGCTGGGCCCAAAGCGCGCTGGGCAACGCGGCAGCTCCTAACAATCCTGCGAAATGGCGGCGTGTGATCGACATGGCATCCTCCGGCGGTGGCTGCGCGTATTCTGCACGGTCCGCTGCTCACATGCACTCAACAGCCGCGTGAGCTGGCATGACCATTTCCGGCATCTGCAGTTGCCAAAAGGACCCGTGAACCACATTCGCCGATCTCGGCAGTTGGAAACGGTCAGCCGGGTTGATACTGCCTGAAAATCCAGTTTCTATGTGCAAGAGCAGCACCTTTTCGCGCATCAGCCAACGAAAAAAACATGAGGTCAGGGAATGAAATTTGTGAAACGGCTTATGACCAGCCCGGTCCTCATGGTGGCCCTGGCTGCAGCGGTTGTCCTGCTGGTTCTTGAGGTTGAGAAGCTGCGCAAACGCCCCGTGGGCGTGACCCATACCGCGCCAGTCTGGTCCGACGATCAGACCACCCAGGTCGAGACCATTTTCACCGCTCTGAACATGCGCGCGCTGGACGTTCCCGTTGAACGCGCCGGAGGCGGCGGGGCCCTGGCCAGCCTGGGCAACGACTTGCTTTTGATGACGCATGAAGGCGGGTTTTTCGAAGTAGGCGGGGATGAGGCTCGCAAACTGGACATTGCCCCTCCGCCGAACGGGTGGAAGGCCATGCTGGATTTCGAGGCCGCGAATCCGAACTACAACTTCGCCCATTTTTTCTTTCGCTATAACGATGTGGACGTTGTGGACGATGAGTTGCTCGTTTCGTTCACCGAATGGGTTGAAGGTGACAACTGCTACCGCACCTCGATCGCACGGGCGGACTTGGATGGCGCTGCCTCAGCGGACGCGTCGATCGGCGCGGATGACTGGAGCCTTGTGTTTTCAACTGAGCCTTGCCTGGCGCCCAACCCGAACGGTCGCGCCATTCAGGGGCACATGGCCGGGGGACGTTTTCGTGTAGATGCAGACGGCACGCTTTATCTTGCGGCCGGTGACTATGCGCAGGACGGGATTTATGCGCCGGTGCCACTGTCTCAGGACCCCGAGCAGATGTATGGCAAGGTGATCGCGATTGACCTTGAAACCGGCGAGAACCGCATTGTCAGCCAGGGTCATTCGAACACGCAGGGCATTGCCTTTGACGCCGAGGGTAAGCTGTGGGCGGTTGAACATGGCCGACGCGGCGGGGATGAGTTGAACCTTATCCGCGAAGGCAAAGATTACGGCTGGCCGAAGGTGTCGCTGGGCACACGGTATAACCGGCTGCCGCTGCCCGACACTCTGGACTACGGGCGCCACCCTGAGTTCGAATTGCCAGCTTATTCCTGGTTGCCATCGGTCGCCATCAGCTCGCTGGCCCCAATTGACGATTTCCATCCCGCCTGGGATGGCGATCTGATCGCCGGTTCACTGGCAGGCAACAGCCTGTTCCGCATCCGCACGAAGGGCGACAGCATCCTGTTTAACGAACACATCCCGCTGGGTTTTCGTATTCGATATGTGCATCAACATGGTGACGCGATTGTTCTGTGGACGGATCAGAAAAAGGTACTGCACCTGACTGTTGGCGAGTTTGATCCCAGCTATCAGTTCGCCGTTTCGAAAATCGGGAACCTCGACCTGTCCAAACACACGGCCGAGGCGGTCGAAACCGCGCTGGAAGGCTGCGCTGAGTGTCATGGTTTCGGTGTGCTGCCCAGTGCCGGAGCCCCGTCTTTGGGTGAAGTCTATGGGCGCAAGGTCGCGGGTCTGGCGGATTTCGACTACTCGCGATCTCTTTCTGCCGTGGGCGGAGAGTGGGACCGCAGCCAGCTTGTTGCCTTCCTCGGCAATCCGCAATCCGTGGCCGGGGAAACGTCCATGCCGGACCCAGCCTTGGATGACCCCGAGGTGATCGACGCGATCGTGGACATCCTGGTCTCGCTGCGTCGGCAGGCCGAGTGAAAAGCGGCCCGACTCCATACCCTGAAACAAGAAAAGCACAGGCGTCCGGGCCTGTGCTTTTTTTCTATTGGAAACAGGCTGTGCGGCCAGAACCGGATGGCCTAAATTTGCTCAACCTTCACCGACTCGGCCGGATAGAAGGCCACATAGCCCTTGATCTCGGCCATGGCGGGCAACGGGTTCTCATAGCTCCACGCCGCGTTCTCGGTCACCGAGGATTTGTTGACGATCGAGAAATGCGTCGCATCGCCTTTATGCGGGCAATGCGCGATCTTGTCGGTCATATCCAGAAACGCCATCGCGATGTCCGAGCGGGGAAAATAGATCACCGGGGTCAGGTCCCCTTCCGACAATTCCAGGGCACCAGTGCTTTCACCCAGTACAGCGCCGCCCGAACGAACGCTCCATTTGCCCGGTGCCTTGCGGATCGTGATCTCTACCATTTCTTTTTCCTCGTCTCTTCTGGGCCACTCCTCTGCCCGGTATATGTAACAGTCCGGTGTCAAACCGGCGCGGTTGCGGCATCCAACCACAGTTGAGCGTCATCGCCCAGCCTTGGCCGGATCTTTTCCGCAACGTCGCGGTGATAGGCGTTCAGCCAGTCGCGCTCTGCCGTTGTCAACATGTCGACCACAATCAGCCGCCTGTCGATGGGCACATAGGTCAATGTACGCCAGTTCAGCATGGCGCGCTCGTCGTCTCCGCCGGGCAGGGCCGGGGCCTCTTGCACGACGACAAGGTTTTCGATGCGGATGCCGAAGGCGCCTTCGCGGTAATATCCCGGCTCATTCGACAGGATCATGCCCGGTTGCAGCGGAACATGGCTGACCTTCGACAGACGCTGAGGACCCTCGTGAACGCTCAGATACGCGCCAACGCCATGGCCGACACCGTGGTTGAAATCCTGCCCCGCAGCCCAAAGCGGCGCACGCGCGATGCCTTCGATGTCGCGCCCGGCCAGCCCAACCGGCCAGCGCAGCATGGACAGGTTAATCATGCCCTTCAACACGCGGGTGAAACAGGATTTTTCCTCGTCGCCCGCATCACCGATGGCGATGGTGCGGGTGATGTCCGTGGTGCCGTCCAGATATTGCCCGCCGCTGTCCAGCACCAGTATCTGCCCGTCTTCAAGGCGGCTGTCGGTCTCTTCAGTCACGCGGTAATGCATGATCGCACCATTGGGTCCGGTACCCGCGATGGTATCGAATGAGATATCCTGCAGCGCATTATCCTTGCGGCGGTTTTCCTCAAGCCGCGTGACGACCTGAGTTTCGGTCAGCGTGCCGGGTGGCTGGGCATCCAGCCAGCACAGAGTTTCGATCACCGCCACCGCGTCCCGCAAGTGCGCCTCGGCGCTGCCAGCGATTTCGGCGGTGTTCTTGCAGGCCTTGGGCAGAGCGCAAGGATCGCCGTTATCCACCATCCGCTCCTGCAACACATCCGCAACCGCCTGAGGCAAAGTACCCAAGTCGACCTGAACCTGCCCGTCCAGCGCTTTGATAGCGCTCAGAAACCTGTCCGGCGCATGGATCCGCACCTGTTCGCCCAAAGCCACCGTCAACTTCTCGTCGGCCATGAACAGGTCCACCATCCCGTCGGCGTTCAAAATGGCAAAGCCGTGCGCCACCGGGTTATACCCGATATCCGAGCCGCGAATGTTCAGCAGCCACATGATCGAATCCGGCAATGTGATTACAGCCGCAGTGCAGTCGGCGTCGCGCAGCGCTTCGGCCAGGCGGGTGATCTTGCTGTTCGCCGATTCACCGGCAAACTCAATCGGGTGCGCCTTGACCGGGTTCATCGGCGGGGCGGGTTGATTGTCCCACACCCGGTCCACCAGATTGTCACACCGCAGCAGTTCGATCCCGGTGCCCGCCAGTTCTTTCTGGGCGCTCTCGATCTGACCAGCGGCGTGAAGCCAGGGATCAAAGCCCACCTTGCCACCGTCTGGCAACTGCTCTTTCAGCCACGCGCTGAGACTGACTTCGGGCCACGGCACGGGCGTATATTCCGCAGCAACCTGCGCCTTCACCTGCGTCCGATAACGGCCATCCACGAATACACCCGCGATGTCGGTCAAAACGGCACAAAACCCCGCCGATCCGGTGAAGCCGGTCAGCCAGGCCAGTCGCTCGTCCCGAGGGGCCACATATTCGCCCTGATGCGCATCCGCGCGTGGGATCAGGAACCCGTCCAGCCCCTCTCGCGCAATCTCTTGGCGCAACGCAGCCAACCGTGGCGGCCCCTGTTCCGGACGCGCGGTCACCTCAAAGGACTGAAACATGTCATAAATCTCCCAAACAGGGCTTGCCCATTCATCTTTTTGGAAAACACTCCCGCCGGAGGCAAGGCCAGCCTCAGCTGGCCTTCTTCATTCCCATCACCCGCGCCCGAGCCCGCGGGTCGCTGTCAAACAGTGCCGCCAGCTGCTCGGTCATTGCGCCTGCCAACTGTTCCACGTCCGTGATTGTCACCGCACGGTCATAATAGCGGGTCACGTCGTGGCCGATCCCGATGGCCAGAAGTTCCACCATCTTGCGCTTTTCGACCATGGCAATCACGTCGCGCAGGTGTTTCTCCAGATAATTCGCTGGGTTGACGCTGAGCGTTGAATCGTCGACCGGAGCGCCGTCCGAGATCACCATCAGGATCTTGCGCTGTTCGCGCCGGGCCAGCATCCGGCGATGCGCCCACTCCAGGGCCTCACCGTCGATATTTTCCTTCAGCAGACCCTCTTTCATCATCAGACCCAGATTGGGCCGCGCCCGCCGCCACGGTGCATCCGCGCCCTTATAGATGATGTGGCGCAGGTCGTTCAGACGTCCGGGCTGCTGCGGGCGGCCATCGTTCAGCCACGCCTCGCGCGCCTGACCGCCTTTCCAGGCACGCGTGGTAAAGCCCAGAATCTCGACCTTCACATTGCAGCGTTCCAGCGTCCGTGCCAGAACGTCGGCACAGATTGCCGCGATCGAGATCGGACGACCCCGCATCGACCCCGAGTTGTCCAGCAGCAGCGTCACCACCGTATCGCGGAACTCGGTGTCCTTCTCGACCTTGAAGCTCAGCGGAGTGGTCGGGTTTGCCACCACACGGGCCAGACGGCCGGCATCCAGAATACCTTCCTCGCGGTCGAACTCCCAACTGCGGTTTTGTTGCGCCTGCAGGCGGCGCTGCAGCTTGTTGGCCAACCGGCTGACCGCACCCTTTAGTGGCTCCAGCTGTTGATCCAGATAAGCGCGCAACCGTTCCAACTCGGCCGGTTCGGCCAGATCCTCGGCGGCGATTTCTTCGTCATAGGTGTTCAGGTACACCTTGTATTCCGGATCGGCCTCGGACGCGGGTGCCGGGGCAGGCGGTTCCAGCGGAGCCTCGCCTTCGGGCATCTCGGCCTCTTCGCCCATCTCGTCATCGGCCATCTCGTCCATCGAGACCTGAGCCTGAGACTGGTCCTGCTGTTCTTCCTGCGTCTGTTCCGGGTTGGCGTCAGCGTCCTGTTCGTCCTGATCGTCCTGACCGGTGCTGTCGGGATCGGGCTGTTCTTCGGCGTCGTCCTCGGCCTGATCTTCCTGCTCGTCGTCCAGTTCATCGGGGTCGTCGCCCAACTGGTCGCCATAGCCCAGATCCTTGATCATCTGCCGCGCGAACTTGGCAAATTCGGCCTGGTCCGCGAGGATGTCATCCAGGTTTTCCAGCGTCCCGCCGGCCTGTTCCTCGATAAACCCGCGCCACAGGTTCATGATGTTCTCGGCGGCAGGCGGCAGGTCACGTCCGGTGGCCAGATGGCGGATCAGATAGCCCGCCGCAACCGCCAGCGGTGCATCCGCGGGCTGTTTGCACTGATCATAGCCCCGGCGCAGCGCCTCATGCCCGATCTTGACGTCAATATTGCTGGCCGTGCCGGGCATGTCCCGCGCGCCCATCGCCTCGCACCGGGCAACCTCCATCGCCTCATAGAGGTCTCGCGCCATATCGCCCGGAGGCGCATAGCGCGCATGGGTCGCGTCATCATGATACCGGCGCTGCAACGCCAGCGCATCCGCCGTCCCGCGCGCCAGCAGAACCTCTTCGCGGGTCATACGGCGGCTGACCTGCGGCAGGCGCATTGACTCGCCCGTCAGTCCCGACGGATCGACCGTATAAGAGACGTTCAGTTCCGGGTCGTCGGCCATCACCTTGGTGGCCTCGGCCAGGGCCTTCTTGAACGGATCGGCGGGGTTGTCGTTGGGTTTGCTCATCGGCGGCAGGTCCGGACTTGTTCTGTTCGGGCAACCTAGAGCCATTCCGGAGCCTTGGCCATAGGTCCACCCCCGTTTTCCCATGAAACCAGCGCGGTGCTTACGGCAGAACCTCGGTGCATTCAGAGATCCAGCGCGCAAGCCGCCGTTCTGTCCTGGCGGCGGCCCGTTCGTTCATCTGAACGCGTTGGCGCCTACGCGTACAGGTTGAACCACCTGGAAACCCCGTCCAGCGCACCTTTCAGACCAGTCGCAGGAAAGAACTCCTGATCCTTGCCGTGGTGCGAATCCAGAACCGTTTCCGCCAAACGGTCCATTTGTCCGGCATTCAGTGCAACCGGATTGTTGACGGCGCTGGAGTTTACCTTTTTGGCGGGTATGTCGGACAGATCGAACCCGTTTTTCCGCCCAAACTTTTTCAACCCGCTTTGCAGTTTCGCAAAATCCAGCAGGGAAACACGGGCTCCGGACGCATGCAGGGCGCTGGTGTTGAGCATCAATCGGGCGGGGATATTCTGGGTGTCCAGCAGATTCGAGATGGAATGGTTGGTCGACACAAGCGCCTCGAATTCCTGCAAGTCGATGGGTTCGTTGCGGGCGTCTAGGCCAAAGCCGCCGTCTTCCTGTTCACGCATCCAGCGGTGGGGCGAGTAGTACAGTGAGATCATCCGATCGATCGGAGGGCGGGCAAAAGCATAAGCTGTATAGCCGGAAAAGGCCGGTCCAATCAGGTCGCTGTATTCTGCCAGAGTCTGGTGCTTGGACTTGGTCGCTTCGCCATTCAGTTCAAACCGGTCGGTGCCGTCCTGATGCCCGCTGGTTACGATCGCGTCGTCGGAAAACCGAAGGAAGCATCGGGTAAAGAAGTTCCCTCCGGTTTTCGGAACGTGAATGAACACGCACTTTTGCTTGGCGAAATGCACGTCTTAGCCCAGACTTGCACTTGCTGCGCTTTCGGGCAGTTCCTCGTCAAAGCAACGCTGGTAGAACTCAGCTACCGTCTGGCGCTCCAGCTCATCACATTTGTTCAGGAAGGACAGGCGGAAGGCGTAACCCACGTCGCGGAAAATCTCGGCGTTTTGCGCCCAGTTGATCACGGTCCGGGGGCTCATCACCGTGGACAGGTCACCATTCATGAAGGCAGTCCGGGTCAGGTCGGCAACGGTGACCATCTGGCTGACGGTCTTGCGGCCCTTTTCGGTGTTGTAGTGCGGCGCCTTGGACAGAACGATCATCGTCTCGGCATCATGGCTGAGGTAGTTCAGCGTCGAGACCAGCGACCACCGGTCCATCTGTGCCTGGTTGATCTGTTGCGTGCCGTGATACAGGCCGGTCGTGTCACCCAGACCCACGGTGTTTGCGGTGGCGAACAGGCGGAAGTTCGGGTTCGGCGTGATGATCTCGTTCTGGTCAAGCAGGGTCAGCTTGCCGTCATGCTCCAGCACACGCTGGATCACGAACATCACGTCGGCGCGGCCTGCGTCATATTCGTCGAACACGATGGCGACAGGGTTGCGCAGGGCCCAGGGCAGGATGCCTTCGTGGAATTCGGTGACCTGCTTGCCGTCGCGCAGCTTGATGGCGTCCTTGCCGATCAGATCGATCCGGCTGATGTGGCTGTCCAGGTTCACGCGGACGGCAGGCCAGTTCAGACGGGCGGCAACCTGTTCGATATGGGTCGATTTACCGGTGCCGTGATAGCCCTGAATCATCACACGACGGTTGTGGGCAAAACCTGCTAGAATCGCCAGCGTGGTTTCGGGGTCGAACTTGTAGGTGTGGTCGATGGCGGGAACGCGATCGCTTGCTTCGGCAAAGCCTTTGACCGCCATGTCGGTATCAATGCCGAACACGTCACGAACCGAGATGTCCTCGGTGGGTTTTGCGTTGATGTCGATCGATCCGTCAGCCATTCGCCTGGTCCTTATCCTTTGGCCCGTATTGCCGGGTTTGAACCCGTGTGTGGTGCAACATATTGCGGGCAAGGGCAAGGGAAAGAGACGCAGGCTAGAAGCGGATCAGATGTTTCATTGAAACTAAATCTGAGATGACATCGGTTCGAATGACTTCAGCCTTTAACCAGACCAACAACCGCCCCTTACAGTGACAACCACAGTTCACCCCTTTCAAAGCCACCCTGGATCAGACTATCTTGCTTTAATTCGGCACGGTCAGTGGCCCAATCCCGATAGCGATCATTTGCGACCACACGTGCGTTGAGATCCACCGCTGCACGCAAGATCAAAGGATCGGCCGGGGTGCCCTTTGGCGCAATCATTACGCGATTGACCGGCAGGTCGAGTGATCGGGCGAAATCGCGATCACTCATATAGCGATTTGCGATCTTGTACCCTGCGTTGGCGTCAAATACGACCGCAGGCCGCAAGCCAGCGGTTTTCAATGCCGAAAGAACCTCGCGCAGCGTTTCAAGACTGGGCTCGCCATTTCTCCAGTGCATCACATTAGAGCCGTCAAGGATGATCCAGTCGCCGGAATCGCGAGACTCCCACCAACTCCGCAGCAGCAATATCAGACTTGCAAACGCACAGGATGAGGCCAGCAAAAGCCACTCAGGCCTCGTGGGGTGGACAATGGCGGCGGCCAATCCGCAGAGCGAAAGCACAAACAGGCTAAGGGGCACGCGCAAGGTCGGACCTCGGTGAATTCAGATATCCAATCGCCGCAAATATGGATGACCCTTTCCGGGGATTCCAGGCAGAACTCATCGCAGGATATTGAATTTGCAGGTGGTTCTGAGCAGAAAGGCCGAAACCTTATTTGAAATTCCGGCTGTCCTTGATCTGATCCCAGGCCCAGACGACCTCTTGCAGCTGTTCTTCCTGAGACCGGTCGCCGCCGTTCATGTCCGGATGCAGCACCTTGATCAGCTTTTTGTAGGCCTTGCGCACTTCGGCTTTGGTCCAGCTGTCCTTGGCCTCGAGAATTTCGATGGCGCGGCGCTCGGTGGGGGGCAGGCGGCGGCCGCCGCCACCCGAGGTGCGCCCCTTGTTCTGCGTGCTGTTTGCACCCAGCACCTGATGCGGGTCCTCGATGCCCAGGCGTGCCCAGGCGCGCGCCTCGGGGTCACCCATGGGTTTGGTCTCACGCTCCCACACTTTGTCCTTGGAGCGCTGCGCGTTCAACTCGGCCTCGGTGGTGCCGTCAAAGAAGTTCCATTTCTGGTTATATTCACGCACGTGCTGCTGGCAGAACCAGAAGAAATCATCCAGAACATCCGGTGCTTTGGGCGCACGGAACTTGCCCGCCTCTTCGCAGCCTTCATGGTCGCAGATACGCACCGAGGTCTCAGACGCACCCGACATCCCCCGACGCCCGCGCGGGTTCTTTTTCTTGGCGCTGGAGACGGACATATCGAATCCGAAAGGGTCTGATTTCGTCATGCTGTGATCCTTAAGAACGCATCTTCTCGACTCGGAGGCAGCAGTTTAATCTAAGCAGCCGAAAGTAGAAGAGGGGGGCGGTAAAATTTTTACCGCTGAGCGAAAAAATGACTGTGACCGACGAAATCCGAGCCCGCCTGCAGGCGGCATTTGATCCGCGTGAGCTTGAAGTCATCGACGACAGCGAAAGCCACCGCGGCCACGCGGGGTATCGGGACGGCGGTGAAAGCCATTTCAACGTCCGCATCCGGGCCAGCGCGTTCGCAGGCCAATCCCGCGTTGTCCGCCACCGCGCGGTCCACAAGGCATTGGGTGATATCGTGCCGCGTATTCACGCCTTGGCGCTGGATATCGGGGAATAAGCTACAGAAATTCGTTGGTTTATGCTGCGAAGCACCAAATCAGAAAACCGTTGACAGAAGACTGCGTCGCTTTTCAAGTTAAGGAATGCGACGTTTTGTAGAAAGATCTTTTGCGTTCAGGGTTCTGCTGGCAGTTTGCCTATTGCTTCAGCTTCCATCTTCGTCTGCATCGCAGGAGCTTGTTCTGGTCTCACCGGATGGCAAACCGGTCGTTCACGGCGTGTCCAACCGATTTCGACGGACGGGGGGGCTGTGCCTGGACTATGGTAAGACGCGTTTGCGCAATGGGCAAAAATACAAGGTCGTCGAGCCCAGCCGCACAATTACCAGTCATGAGGGGATGGATTTTTGTAAACGTGCCGGCTCACCGGTGATTTCGCCCGTCAACGGGCGGATCAAGTATATCGAGCAAGACAACGCGGTATACGGTGGAGTTGTTGGGATTAGCATGGATGTCTCGGTTCGGTCCAGACCGGGGCAGGCCAAACAGAAAATGTTCCTTGAGATGGTTCATGTGGTGCCGGTCTCTGGGCTAAGGCGCGGCCAGCGCGTCCAGGCGGGCCAAGTGGTTGCTTATGTCCAAAAGGCGAACCGTCCAAGCATCGGAAAAACGCCCCACGTTCACTTCGCGGTCAGGCGTTGCGATCACTGGCCAACGTGCCACGTAGATCCGAACCTGTTCTGGCGAGATGGGCCGGGGCGCTTGTCCTGCTACGACCCCGCAAAGCCGCTTCCAAAGGGGCGGATTGTTGCGCCGGTCCCGTGTTGACGCCTGTTAGCTCTGAGGTTCTTCCCCGGATTCCGTCTTTCTCTCGGCCCCTTTCAGCGATAACGGGGGCTCCTTGGCCTCTTCCGCAATAGGGGCGGGGGCCTCAACGGCATCTGGTCCTGGAATTGGCTTTGCTTGCGACACGCTTTCACCGGCCTCGGGCGGGATCTGGGATGATGCATTAGTGGCCTCGGCCGCTCGGCGGAAAACCAGGACATTGCGCCAGTTCACCGTCGAACCGGTCAGGCCTGCGCGTTCCTCGCTAGGCAGCAACTCGGCGCGCTGGTACTCCCAGCCGTCCTGGCCCATCTGGTTCAGCACCTGTTCGACCGATGCGGCAAACCGGCCTTCTGCGGTTTTCTCACCTTTGGCCTTGATGCCTTTTTGCGGGGCGGGGACAACTTTGTATTCGTAGCGCTGCAT
This sequence comes from Ruegeria sp. AM9, assembly GCF_056540565.1. Classification (NCBI taxonomy): domain Bacteria; kingdom Pseudomonadati; phylum Pseudomonadota; class Alphaproteobacteria; order Rhodobacterales; family Roseobacteraceae; genus Ruegeria; species Ruegeria sp. AM9. The sequence continues at coordinate 586,114 of NZ_JBQFWY010000001.1, read as the reverse complement.
CGGATTTTCCTGCTGTCGGGTCCCGGCAATCTAACATGCTGGAGATTTTGGGAAAGTCATCATCGTGCGGAAAGAGGCGGAAAAGAAAAACGGCGGGGTTTTGCGCAAACCCCGCCGTCAGCATTTCGTATCCAGATCGATTTACGAACCCAGCTTTTGGCTGACCAGTTCGTTGACCGCCTTGGGGTTGGCCTTGCCGCCGGTGGCTTTCATCACCTGACCAACGAACCAGCCGGCCAGTTTCGGGTTCACCTTGGCTTTTTCGACCTGTGCCGGGTTGGCGGCGATGATCTCGTCTAGGGCGGCCTCAATGGCGCCGGTGTCGGTGACCTGCTTCATGCCGCGCTCTTCGACGATCTGTGCCGGGTCACCGCCTTCGGTGTAGACGATCTCGAACAGGTCCTTGGCGATTTTGCCCGAGATGGCGCCGGACGAAATCAAGTCGATGATTGCACCCAACTGCGCCGGAGACACCGGGCTGTCGGTGATGTCGTGGTCTTCTTTCTTCAGGCGGCCGAACAGTTCGTTGATCACCCAATTCGCGGCCAGTTTGCCGTTGCGGCCTTTGGCGACCTCTTCGAAATAGGCGGCCGATTCCACCTCGGCGGTCAGCACCGACGCATCATAATCGGTCAGACCGAATTCGCTGATGAAACGCGCCTTCTTGTCGTCGGGCAGTTCGGGCAGCTTGGCGGCAATGTCATCCACCCACGCCTGCTCGATCTCCAGCGGAAGCAGATCGGGGTCGGGGAAGTAGCGATAATCATGCGCTTCTTCCTTGGACCGCATCGAGCGGGTCTCGCCTTTGTCCGGGTCATACAGACGGGTTTCCTGATCGACGGTCCCGCCACCTTCGACGATGGCGATCTGACGGCGGGCCTCAACCTCGATCGCTTGTTGGATGAACCGCATCGAGTTCATGTTCTTGATCTCGCAGCGGGTGCCCAGATGCGAGAAGTCCTGTGTTTCCTGATACTTCTCATACGCGCCCGGCAAACAGATCGAGACGTTCACGTCCGCCCGCAGGTTACCGTTCTGCATGTTGCCGTCGCAGGTGCCCAGATAGCGCATGATCTGGCGCAGCTTGGCGATATAGGCGGCAGCCTCTTCCGGGCCACGGATATCGGGGCGGCTGACGATCTCCATCAGGCAGACGCCGGTCCGGTTCAGGTCGACGAAGGATATATGCGGGTCCATGTCGTGGATCGATTTGCCCGCGTCCTGCTCCATGTGGATGCGTTCAATGCGGACCATGCGCGCGGTGCCATCGCCCATCTCGACCAGCACTTCGCCTTCGCCCACGATGGGGTGATACAGCTGGGAAATCTGATAGCCCTGCGGCAGGTCAGGATAGAAATAGTTCTTGCGGTCAAAGGCCGATTTCAGGTTGATATCCGCCTTCAGGCCCAGCCCGGTGCGCACCGCCTGTTCGACGCAATATTCGTTGATCACCGGCAGCATCCCCGGCATCGCGGCATCCACAAAGGCCACGTTCGAGTTCGGCTCGGCCCCGAATTTGGTCGACGCGCCTGAAAACAGCTTGGCATTGGATGAGACCTGAGCGTGCACCTCCATCCCAATCACCAGTTCCCAATCGTGCTTGGCCCCGGCAATGGTTTTAACTTTGGGCATTTCGTATGTCAGGTCGAGCATGGCGCGCCTCATTTCCGCAGAAGTCTAAGCCTGCGTATTAGGCCCGGCAGGGGCTAGGGGCAAGGGGGAATCAGTGCTCGGACAGGCGCAGACCGGACGGTGTGAAGGTCACGTCCATACCGCTACGCAGTTCCTCGCGAAACAGATCACCGATGGCGCGCAGGGCCTGGCGCTGGCCGCGGGCCGCAAACCGTTCGGCTGAGTTGATGCGGACCGAGTTATTGAACCCGCTCGCAGCATGCGCCCAGATCAGCGGATGCAGTTCGGTCATGTGGTCGCGGATCAGCCAGTTGGCGGCCTCGTGAATCTGCGCGCGCACCAGATCGGCCTTGTCGTTCAGGCCCCGCCCGCCCTGGATCGTGGTGGCGCAATAGGCCGACAGCATGTTGACGGTTTGCTGATCCGGGCGGCGATGCAGAATGTCGTGCAGGCCTTCCAGGAAATATTCGACGTCCAGCCGTGCGCAGGCCTCTTCATCCAATGCGATGGCGTCAAACTGTACCCATGTATACCCGCCAGCGCCCCATATATCGCAGGTGCGGGCCGCGTTGCGCAGGGCCTGGATTTCAAGCTTTTCGTAGCTGCCGAACCAGCGCGGCAGAAGATGGGTACCCATTGCCCGCATGTGGCGTTGGTTGTGTGGGTCCAGCGTGATCAGCCGTTCGTATTCTTCGGCTACGCGCAGGTCGGTTTTCCGCTGACCGGCCATCAGGGCGCAACCGGCTGCGGCCACCAATGGGCTGTCCGGCGCGGCTGCGCGGCATTTCGGCAATAGGGCCGCGGCGCGGTCGAAATGAGCGGCACAGCGCGACCGGTGCAGCGGAGGCAAGTTGGCATCCGTCGCAGTTCCGCGCCATGCCCAGGCCAGGTCGATATGCGCCAGGGCGACCACCAGAACGATCATCGGATCGTCGGGATGCGCGCGCATTTCGTCTTCCAGTTCAGAGATACCGCCCAGCAGGTCATATTCGGACAGGGCCGCCCCGTCGGACAGGGCGTGTTCGACCGCCAGAACAACATCGGACCGGGCGCCAAAGGCCAGCAAATCCGCAATAGGCATCCCGTCGGGCGCGGTCGTGCGGGATTCGTCTGCGGCGCGCATCTGTCGGGACAGTTCGGCCCAGCGGTCCTGTCTGGCCAGCGTGCGCCCAAGTTCAATGGTTTCGCGACCGATCAGGTCCTCGGCGCGGGCGCGTGCCAGCGGAATATTCAGTTGGCCCGTGTCCGGCAGACCAGCCGTTTCGGCGCAATCTGCCACGCGCATGTCCTGCGTGATATGACGGAAAGGTAAAGAAGAACGGGCATGACGTGCCCTGAAAAACCGAAACATGGTAAAACTCGAAACCAAAACAAAAAGGGTAGGCTGGCTTGAAATTTTGACTGAAATTCACCTCAAATTCAAGCTTTTTGCGGGGCGTGGGGTCTGACCCGGTGGAATGGTTCCCTTTAGGGCACAATGTTTCAGAAAACGTTGAAATGATGCCGCACGACCCGGAAACCGGCCTGTTGCAGGGTGATTTCGAGGTCTTTGTGGGGTGGTGTGGATTCGTCGGGCAGCCGAATCCGCTTGCCCGATGCCAAAACCAGAGAGACACGAACCGAGAAATCCCAGCGGGTGTCGAACCGGATATGATCGATATCCGCCAGAAGGGCCTCTCCCTCGCGGTTGCCCGTGAACCACTTTATCCGGTCGTGATCCAGCGTCATGCCTGCGCGTGTACCCCGCACGACGTCCCAAACGGCGGGCAGGGTGGACAGGGCCAGCAGCCCGACCAGCCACCATGCCGCATCGAACAGGATCAGCAAGGCTGCCAGCGCCGCGTAGACGCAGATCAGGATCAAAATCGTACGCGGCGTCCGGTTGTGGCGCGTGAAGGTAAACGGAGTCATGCGCCGAGGATACGGGTCACCATTTCCGTCGTATCCCGCGACAGGTCCGGCGTGTCGGCGATACGGGTCAGCTGGGCTCGGATCAGGGTCTGACGGTCGGCATCATAGCGTTTCCAAGTCTGGAAAGCCGTGCACATCCGCGCCGTAGTTTGCGGGTTCACCGGGTCGAGCCGGATCAACCAGTCCGCCAGCAACGCATACCCGGCCCCGTCTGCATAGTGGAAACCGGCGTGGTTCATGGCCAATGCCCCCATGACCGCGCGGAAGCGGTTGGGGTTTTTCCAGTTGAAATCGGCGTGCTCGGTCAGCGCGCGCGCAATGCCGGCTGTGGTCTCGGGGGCCGCTGTGGTCACCTGAAGGCCGAACCACTTGTCCATCACCAGCCGATCATGCTGCCACTGGTCATAGAACGTCGCCAGCTCCTGCTGGCCCGTTCCGGCCCGCAACAGGCACGACAGGGCGGTCAACTGATACGTCATGTTGTTGGCAGCCGCGTAGTCCTCGGTGGCTTTGGCGCCACCATCCAGCCGCGATGTCAGATACAGCGCGGCCCCACCAAGCACGCGTTTACCCGCCTGATCTGCATCGGGGCTGAACGGCGCTTCGATCAGGGTCTCACTATGCAGCAGGGGCAGCAGGTCCTGCACATGTTGCGCTGTCGCCTGCCGCAGGGTTTCCACAGCCCGCCAGATTGCCATCGGGTCGGGGGTTTCTCCGGCTTCGAACAGCGCCGCGGCCAGTTCGGATTGTGTCGGCAAGCCCAGCATCAGCGCGCGATAGGCCGGTTCCAGATCACCGTCGCGCAGCACGGCCAGAATGCCGTCCAGATAGTCGGTGCCGGGCGCGCTGTCTTCGCGGATCATGCGCAGCAGTGTGTCCTCGGCCAGCGACCGTCCGGCCTGCCAGCGGTTGAACGGGTCGGTGTCGTGGGCCAGCAGAAAGGCGCGCTCGGCATCCGTGTGGTCGTGCGCCAGAATGACCGGCGCGGAAAAATCGCGCAGGATCGATGCCACCGGCTTGGCGGCCAGACCGGAGAACTCAAAGCTCTGCTCGGCTTCGGTCAGTTCCAGAACCTCGGTCGCGCGGACCTCATCCCCGTTGGCGCCCAGCAGGCCGACGGCGACCGGGATCACTTGCGGCAGTTTCTCGGGCTGACCGGGGGTCGGCTCGGTGCGCTGCGACAGGGTCAGGGTGTAAGTGCCGTCCGCGTACTCCTCGGCCACGGACACGCGCGGCGTGCCTGACTGACTGTACCATCGTTTGAACTGAGTCAGATCGCGGCCCGTCGTATCCTCGAACACTTTGATCCAGTCTTCGATGGTGCAGGCCTGCCCGTCATGGCGGTCGAAATAAAGGTCCAGCGCCTGCGCATAGGCTGCATCCCCCACCAACCGTTTCAGCATCCCGATCAACTCGGCGCCTTTTTCATATACGGTGGCGGTATAGAAGTTGTTGATTTCCTGAAAGCTTTCCGGTCGGACAGGGTGCGAGAGCGGCCCGTTATCCTCGGGGAATTGCCGGGCGCGCAAGTCGATGGCGTCCTGGATGCGTTTCACCGAGGCCGAGCGCATGTCGGATGTAAACTGCGCGTCGCGGAACACGGTCAGGCCCTCTTTCAGGCACAGCTGGAACCAGTCGCGGCAGGTGATACGGTTGCCGGTCCAGTTGTGGAAATACTCATGCGCGATGATCGCCTCGATCCGTTCGAAATTGGCATCGGTCGAGGTCTCGGGGCTGGCCAGAACAGCCGACGAGTTGAAGATGTTCAGCCCCTTATTCTCCATCGCGCCCATATTGAAATCGTCCACGGCCACGATGTTGAACACGTCCAAATCGTACTCACGACCATAAACGTCCTCATCCCATTTCATCGACTTCTTCAGGGCTTCCATGCCGAAGGCGCATTTGCCCTCGTCGCCGGGGCGGACCCACAGGTTTAGCTCCACGTCGCGACCGGACATGGTGGTGAACCGGCCGGGGTGGGCGATGAGGTCTCCGGCGACCAGCGCAAACAGATAGGCCGGCTTGGGCCACGGGTCTGTCCATTCGGCCCAGCCTTCGCCCTTGCCTGTGGGGTTGCCGTTGGACAGCAGCACCGGAAGGTCGCCGTTGATGCGCACGGTGAAGGTGGACATCACATCCGGGCGGTCGGGGTAATAGGTGATCTTGCGGAATCCCTCGGCCTCACACTGGGTGCAATACATGCCGTTCGACATATACAGTCCTTCAAGCGCGGTGTTGTTGGCGGGATCGATCTCGACCACGGCCTCCCAGACAAAGGGCGCGTCGGGGGCGTTTGCTGTCAGGCCCTTGTCGGTGACCTCGGGCGAGATTTCTTTACCGTCAATGGCCGCGCGGATCAGGGTCACGTCTTCGCCATGCAGGAAAAAGGCACGGTCGGTCGCCTCGGGGTTCGGCCGGAAGGCAATGCGCGAGGTGACACGGGTGGCGTTTGCGGCCAGATCGAATGTCAGGTGTACGCTGTCCACCAGATAGCCGAACGGCGTGTAGTCTTTCAGGTAGATTGTCGTGGGGGCAGCGTCGCGCATTGGGGGCCTCGCATCAGTTGGTTCGGGCGCGACGTTAGGGGCTTCGCCAATGGGCTGCAACCGCGGCTTCACTGCCTTGTCGTTTTTGAAGCACCTTCGCGCAGGGCCGAAGGGTTCGAACGTGGCGTCGAAAGTTGCCTGTCGGGAACATTCGGCTTAAATGCAGGCGGCATACAATGGCGCACAATGGCGGAGAGACACCAAATGAGCAGCAGACAGGCACGCAGCGGACTTCAGGTTGATACGGTTCTGGCCGAGTTTATCGAAGGCAAGGCCCTGCCGGGAAGCGGTGTCACGGCTGAAACGTTCTGGGATGGTCTGTCGCGGATGGTCGCCGAGTTGGGCCCCAAGAACCGCGCTTTGCTGGCCAAGCGGGAAAAGATCCAGGGGCAGGTCGATGGCTGGCATCTGGGACGCAAGGGGCAGGCGCATGACACCGCCGCCTATCAGGCTTTCCTGCGCGAGATTGGGTATCTGGTCGATGAAGGTGCGGATTTTCAGATCGAAACCGCCAATGTCGACCCCGAGATCGCACTGATTCCCGGTCCGCAATTGGTCTTGCCGATCACCAACGCCCGTTTTGCGCTGAACGCAGCCAACGCGCGCTGGGGCAGCCTGTATGATGCGCTTTACGGCACTGACGCGATGGGCGATCTGCCCGCCGGCAAAGGCTATGACGCAGAACGTGGCGCGCGTGTTATTGCGTGGGCCAAACACCATCTTGGCTTCTTCTGCACACCAGCGATTGACGATTGGACAGGTGTTGTAGGTTTTTCCGTCGAGAAGGGGGACCTGGTCGTCACAATGGACGATGGTGAAAAAGCGTACATATATGGATCGCAAATGCATGGGGCGGGGCGTTTTGTAGGTTATAAAGGCGATCCGGCTTCGCCGTCTTCGATCTTGTTAGAGAAGAATGGCCTCCACGCTGAAGTAGTGATCGACCCGTCCAGCATTATTGGCGCGTCTGACCCTGCAGGCATCGCGGACGTACGGCTGGAATCCGCCCTGTCGACGATCATGGACTGCGAAGACTCGGTCGCTTGTGTCGATGCCGAGGACAAGGTGGTGGCCTACGACAACTGGCTGGGCTTGATGAAAGGCGATCTGACAGAAGAGGTCACCAAGGGCGGCAACACCTTCACCCGCAAATTGGCGGGTGATGTGGGTTACACCACTCCCACCGGCGACCAAGCCGTGCTGAAAGGCCGCTCGCTGATGCTGGTGCGAAATGTGGGCCACCTGATGACCAACCCAGCCGTTCTGGATGCCGAAGGCAATGAAATCGGCGAGGGCCTGATGGATGCGCTCTGCACCACCCTGATCGCAATGCATGACCTGCAGCGCGAGGGCGGAAACTCGGTCACCGGGTCGGTCTATGTGGTGAAGCCCAAGATGCACGGGCCGGAAGAGGTGGCGTTCTCGGTTGAGATTTTCGACATGGTCGAAGACATCCTCGGCCTGCCGCGCAACACCGTAAAGCTGGGCATCATGGATGAAGAACGCCGCACTTCGGTCAACCTCAAAGAATGTATCCGAGCCGCAAAATCCCGCGTGGCGTTCATCAACACCGGTTTCCTGGATCGGACCGGGGATGAGATTCACACCTCGATGGAAGCAGGCCCGATGCTGCCCAAGGGCGACATCAAGAACACGCCGTGGATTGCGTCTTATGAGGATCGTAACGTCGATATCGGTCTGGCCTGCGGTCTGAAAGGCAAGGCGCAGATCGGCAAAGGCATGTGGGCAATGCCGGACCGGATGGGGGATATGCTGGACGCCAAGATCGGCCACCCGCAATCGGGTGCCACCTGCGCCTGGGTGCCGTCGCCGACCGCCGCGACTCTGCACGCGACGCACTACCACAAGGTCGACGTTCTAGCCCGTCAGGACGAATTGGCCGCCGGTGGTGCCCGAGGCACGCTGGAGGACCTGCTGACGATACCGCTGCTGGGCGGCCGCAACCTTGGCGATGATGAGATCACGCGCGAGATCGAGAACAACGCGCAAGGCATTCTTGGCTATGTCGTGCGGTGGGTCGATCAGGGGGTGGGGTGCTCGAAAGTGCCTGATATCAATGATATCGGCCTGATGGAAGACCGCGCGACCTGCCGGATTTCGTCTCAGGCGCTGGCCAATTGGTTGCATCATGATGTTGTCTCGGAAGAACAGGTCATGGCGGCAATGCGCAAAATGGCCGTTGTGGTGGATCGCCAGAATAAAAACGATCCCGACTATTCTCCGATGGCGCCCGGCTTCGACGGCATCGCCTTTCAGGCCGCCTGCGATCTGGTGTTCAAGGGCCGTATCCAGCCCTCGGGTTATACCGAGCCGGTCCTGCACGCTCGCCGTCTGGAACTGAAAGCCAGCCTATAATCTCAACGAACGAGAGGACACATCATGGCAATTTCTCTGCGCAAAGCCCGCACGATCATTCGAAAAACACTGGAAAAAGGCCGCGAGATGGAATTGAAACCTCTGTCCGTCGTCGTTCTGGACGCAGGTGGCCACGTCATTGCGTTTGAGCGCGAAGACGGCGCGGCCCCCGGTCGTTTCGCGATTGCGCATGGCAAAGCCTATGGCTCGGTCATGCTGGGCATGGCGGGTACGGCGCAAATGCAGCGGGCCGAGGCGCAGGCCTATTTCATGGCCGCTGTGAACGGCGTTTACGGCGGCCAGGTCGTGCCAGTTCCAGGCGGCATTCTTCTGCGGGACCGCAAGGACGAGATCATCGGGGGGGTTGGTGTAACCGGAGATACCTCGGACAATGATGCGACCGCGGGAATGACCGGGATTGAGGCGGCAGGCCTGACCGGAGAAATCTGATCTCGACCGGTTGTCGCTGGCGGTTTGCGGGAAAACTTCCCGTAAAGCCATCAAAAGCATAGCTGTGGGCTGAACTTACCGTATCAATCAGAACACAGCGTGCGTGATTGAACACGTCCTTGCGCTGTCATGCAGGGCGCGTTCTGTTGCACGATTTCATTGCTGCGGATAGCTTTCCTGTTAATCAAATAAACAGCAAGGAATACGGAATGTCTCGGCCTGTCGTCGGTATCATCGGCAACTCTTACCTCATGAACGATGAATACCCGACACACGCGGGTGGTACGATGAATTCCGAGGCCGTGGCCAATGTTTCGCACTGCCTTCCACTGCTGATCCCCTCTGATCCGCGTTACGTCACGGTCGAGGAGTTGCTTGAGGTCTGCGACGGCTTCCTGCTGACCGGCGGGCGTCCGAATGTGCATCCCGAGGAATATGGCGAAGACGCCACCGAAGCGCATGGTGAGTTTGATCGTGCGCGGGATGCGATCACCCTGCCTCTGGTCCGGGCCTGTGTGGAACGCGGCCAGCCGTTCATGGGCATTTGCCGTGGGTTCCAAGAGGTCAATGTGGCGATGGGCGGGACGCTTTACCCCGAAATCCGCGACCTACCGGGCCGGATGAACCACCGGATGCCGCCGGACGGGACGCTTGAGGAAAAGTTTGCCCTGCGCCATGTGGTGTCCTTGAACGACGGTGGTGTGTTTCACCAGCTGTTCGGCGCGCCCGAGGTGATGACCAACACGCTGCACGGGCAGGGCATCAAAACCGTCGGGCAGCGCGTCGTGATCGACGGGCACGCGCCTGATGGCACGCCCGAGGCGATCTATATCAAGGATGCGCCCGGGTTTACCCTGTCGGTGCAATGGCACCCCGAGTGGGATGCCATCAATGATCCGGTTTCCCGCCCCCTTTTCGAAGCGTTCGGTGCAGCCGTACGTGCCTGGGCAACGGGATCGGACGCCGGGTTGATGCAGCAAACGGCGTGAATTTCGCGCCGGCCCGTAAGAGAGGGACCGGACCGGCGCAGCGTGATCAGACCAGCAGGTTGAACTGGTTGACCAACGGTAGGGTGCGGGCGCGTTTCCCTGTCAGGTCGAACAGAGCATTGCCAAGGGCAGGCATGGACGGTGGTGTACCCGGCTCACCCGCGCCACCCATGTGGCGGTTTGTTTCCAGTACACGCACTTCGACCTGCGGCGCGGTGTGCATACGCAGCGCGTCATAGTCGGGGAAGTTGAATTGCTCGACCTCGCCCTCGGCAAAGGTGATCTCGCCGTAGCAGGCTGCCGACAGACCGTACATCATGCCGCCGAACATCTGCGCCTTGACGTTTTCGGGGTCCAGAGCCAGCCCCATGTCGCAGGCGATCCACGCCTTGTTGATGCGGATGGTACCGTCTTCGTCGACCACTTCGATCACCTGAGCGACCGGGGTGCCGAAGCTGTAGGTGAAGGCCACGCCGCGCCCGACGCCATCTGGTGTCTGACCTGTCCAGCCCGACATTTCCTTTACAGCTTCCAGGCAGCCCGCCGAAGGCGCGTGCTCGGATTTCATCAGGTCCAACCGGAATTCCAGCGGGTCCTGACCGGCGGCGTGCGCCATCTCATCCATGAAGGTTTCATGGAAGAACCCGTTATGGCTGTTGCCGACCGAGCGCCAGAACCCCACGGGGACGTCCAGCTTGGCGATGTGACCGCTCATCCGGTAGTTCGGCACCGCGTAGGGTTGGTTGAAAAAGCCTTCGACCAGCACTTTGTCGGGACCTGCGCCGGGCATTCCGGTATACCGCGTCACCGCCTGCTGGGTGCAGGATTGCGCCGCCACCTTGCCGTCGATCAGAACCGCCTTGCCGTTCTGCACCGCGCCGCGCATCCGGGCGATGGCGCCGGGGCGGAAGTAGTCATGGCGCATGTCCTCTTCGCGGCTCCACGTGGTCTGGACCGGGGTGCCGGGCATCGCCATGGCGACCTTGGTGGCGATCTCGCCAAAGTCCAACTCACCGCGTCGGCCAAAGCCGCCGCCCAGATAGGTGGTGTGGATTTGAACGGCTTCGGTGTCGAGGCCAGCAGTGTTCGCCACACGGAAGCGGATCAGGGTCGGGGCCTGATTGCCGCACCACAGTTCCAGCGCGTCGCCGGTATAAAGCGCGGTGGCGTTCATCGGCTCCATCGTGGCGTGAGCCAGATAGGGCAGGCGATACTCTGCCGTGATCTCGGTCGCGCTCTCGGGCGTCACGTCGACATCGCCGTCGTCGCGCATGGTCGAATTCGGGGCCTCGTCGAACGCGTCGGCAATCTTGGCAAAGATACCGTCCGTGTCGGGCGGGTAGGGGGCGTCACCCCAATCCACGTCGATGGCTTCAACCGCCTGATTGGCCAGCCATGTATTGTTGGCGATCACCGCAACGCCGGTGCCCAGATCGACAATCTTCTCGACCCCCGGCATGGACTGTGCAGTGCTGTCGTCGAAACCGTTCATTGCACCGCCCAGTTTGGGGTTCATGCGCACGGCAGCAAATTTCATGCCCGGCAGGCGGACATCGACGCCAAATTCAGCCGTCCCGGTCACCTTTTCGACCATATCCAGACGCGGCTGGGTCTGGCCCAGATAGCGCCACTCGGACGGACCACGCAAAGGCGCTTCGATCGGCTCAAGCTTTGCAACGTCAATGGCCAGCTCGGTATAGGGAATCTGGTCCCCGTTCGGGGCAATGACGTGGCCCGAGGCGGTTTTCAGTTCGCTGCGATCAACGCCTAACCGATCCGCCGCGGCCTGTTTCAACGTCTCGCGGGCCGAAGCTCCGGCCTGGCGCATCCGCTCGAATCCGTCTTTCATCGAGGTCGATCCACCGGTGACCTGAAGGCTCAGCGCCTTGCCAAGCACACCCAGCGCCTCGCCCAGATTGTGCTGGAAGTCCGAGATGTCATAGCCCTTGTTGGGCAGGCTTTCCCCCATCAGGGCCGAGTTGTAGTAGGCCGCTGCCGCCGGGCCGTGCAGGACGGTGATCTGGTCCAGATCGACGTCCAGTTCCTCGGCAATCAGCGCAGCCCAAGTGGTTTTGACGCCCTGTCCCATCTCGGCACGGGGAGCGAAGAGGGTCACGCCGTTCTGGTCGATCAGAACAAACGGGCTTAGCGCCGCCTGACCCTCGCCGGGTTTCAGCGGGTTTGCGGCGGGGCGGCCCACGTAATAGGCGCCGAACGCTACGCCGCCGACAATCGCGGCGGACCCTATCAGGAAGGTGCGACGCAGGATTTTTCCAACAGAAGCCATCGGTTACGCCTCCTTCAGTTTGCCAGCCGCGTCATGGATCGCGGCGCGGATACGGGGGTAGGTGCCACAGCGGCACAGGTTACCTTGCATGGCTTCGTCAATTTCGGCGTCCGAGGGGGCGGGGCTTTCCGCCAACAGCGCAGCGGCCTGCATGATCTGGCCTGACTGGCAGTAGCCGCACTGCGCCACCTGATGATCGACCCAGGCTTGTTGCAGCGCGTTCATCGCGTCGGGCGAGCCGATGCCTTCGATCGTGGTTACATCGCCCCAGACATCCGACAGCGTCACCTGGCAGGATCGCACAGCCTCGCCATCGATATGTACGGTGCAAGCTCCGCAGGCGGCCACGCCGCAGCCAAACTTGGTTCCGGTCAGGCCGACCTCATCCCGCAATACCCAAAGCAGGGGGACGTCATCGGGCAGGTCAACCTGATGTTGTTTTCCATTGATCTTCAGGGCGGTCGCCATGGCGCACCTCGTCTAGCTGTGGCTGGTTCCGTGACATAATTGGCGTAAAGTGTCAGTGTGTCAATTGACAAAATGAACAAAAAATGTCACCAGTTCAAGCATGACGGAAACAGTTGACGATTCACGGCAAAAGGCGATCCTGAATTCCGCTTTTCAGGCCTTTGCTACTTATGGATTTCGAAAAACCTCGATGGATGACATAGCGCGTGGCGCGGGAGTGTCCCGGCCAGCCGTGTATCTGCACTTCAAGAACAAAGAGGCGATCGTCAGCAAATTGACCGAGGTTTACTATGCCGAGAAAAGCGCGGCAGTGGCCGAGGCTCTGGCGACTCCGGGGGCGGTGCCGGATGTCCTGACACGGGCGATACGCGCGCAGACTGCCGGGATGGCGGCGATACTGGCCTCGCCTCACGGGCTTGAGATGCTGGACAATACCAAATCCATGGCGGCCGAGGTCATCTCGGAAGGAGAGGCTAGGATGGCGGGCCTTTACGCCGAATGGTTGACGCAACAGGCGCAAGCCGGACGGGTGCGCCTGTTGGCCGAAGCGGCCGAGACCGGCCGGACGATCACAGCCACGCTCAAGGGGCTCAAGCTGATCGGGGCCGGGGCCGAGGTCTATGAACAGCAGGTGGCGCAGGTTGCGGCGCTGATCGGCGCGGGGCTTGAGGTCAGGTAACCCGCTGCCGTACCTTGTACTCCGGGGTATCCCACAAACGGTTCTGCATGATGTCGGTCAGGATTTCGACCGCACCTTCCACATCCTGTTCGTCGATGTAAAGCGGCGTGAAGCCGAACCGCATGATATCGGGTGACCGGAAATCTCCGATCACGCCGCGGGCGATCAGGGCCTGCATCGCGGCATATCCGTCGGAAAACCGGAACGAGACCTGACTGCCGCGCTTGTTCGGATCACGCGGGCTGGCCAGTTGCAGCTCGGGGCAGGTGGCCTCGACGCGGGCGATGAACAGCTCGGTCAGGTCGATGGACTTGGCGCGCACATCCGCCATGTCTGCCATGTCCCAGATATCCATCGCTGCCGACAAAGCGGTCATCTGGATGATTGGAGGGGTGCCGACCCGCATCCTCTCGATTCCGCTGCCGGGGCGGTAGTCCAGATCAAAGGCAAAGGGGGCTTCATGCCCCAGCCAGCCGGACAGGGCGGGGCGCACACGGTCAGCCACACGAGGCGCGACGTAGATGAAGGCAGGCGCGCCGGGGCCGCCATTGAGGTACTTGTACGTGCAGCCCACCGCGAAATCGGCATTGCAACCGGACAGGTCCACCGGGATAGCACCTGCCGAATGGGCCAGATCCCACACAGTCACCGCCCCATTGGCATGGGCCAGTTCGGTCAGCGCCTTCATGTCGTGCATCCGTCCGCTGCGGTAGTCGACCTCGGTCAGCATCAGAACGGCGACGTCTTCGGTGATGTGGGCGGCCACGTCCTCGGGCGCGACAACACGCAAGTCGTAATCCGGCCCAAGCGAGCGCAACAGGCCATCCACCATATACAGGTCCGAGGGGAAGTTGCCGCTGTCCGACAGCACAACCTTGCGGTCCGGGCTCAGTTCAAGGGCCGAGGCTACGGCCTGATACACTTTGATCGACAGCGTGTCGCCGGTCACGACCGTACCGGGCTCGGCGCCGATCAACCGACCGATGCGGTCGCCCAGCCCGGTCGGCAGCGCCATCCACCCGGCCTTGTTCCAGCCGGTGATCAGCATCTGACCCCATTCGTTGACCAGCATGTCATTCACCCGATCGCTGGCGGCACGCGGCAGCGGGCCCAGCGAGTTGCCGTCAAGGTAAATGACGCCCTCGGGCAGATCGAACATGGCTTTGGTCGCGGCAAAATCTGTCATTTGAGGCTCATCAATTTGTGTCACGGTTCGGCAGTTGTCTTCGGCCTATCCGATCCGCAATTGCCTGTCCATTGATGCGACATACTGAGCTTTTGCCAATCTGTTCCGAAAGCGATAGGAAAGCGCTCAGAAGCGACACATCTTTACGCATCGTCAATTGCGGGGAATGAACATGCGCCGGATCGACATACCGCCTGTCTGGCTTGTTGGGTTTGCTGTGCTGGCCTGGCTGCAGGCGCGCCATTTGTCGCTGGGGCTGTCTCTGGACAGCGGCCTGACAGACCTGCTGAGCGGCATCCTGATCGGAGGCGGTATCCTGTTCGCGGTTCTGGCAATTGTCGAATTCCGCCGACACAAGACAACGGTCATTCCGCATGAAACGCCCTCGTCTTTGGTGCAAACGGGCATCTACACCCGCAGCCGCAATCCGATCTACGTGGGTGATGTCCTGATCCTTGCCGGTCTGGTTCTGCGGTTCGATGCGGTGCTGTCTCTGGTTTTGGTTCCTGTCTTCGTATGGGTGCTGGAACGCCGCTTTATACTGCCCGAAGAAGACCGCCTGCGCCGTACGTTTCGCGCGGACTTCGCCCGGTATGAACGTAAGACCCGTCGGTGGATTTAGAATGACCAGGGTCATGACACCACGTAACGATTGCTGCGCTTGCGAAACAATGTTGCGCAAGATACATGTTTGCTTAACAAACATAACCGACCACACGCTCGGATCGAGTGAGAATTAGGGGGACTGCCAGTGAAAATAGGCACACCAAAAGAAATACTGGACGGTGAAAACCGGGTCGCGATGACCCCGGATTCTGCTGTGCAGTTGCAGAAACTGGGCTATGACTGCGCCATCGAAAAAGGGGCGGGTGCCGCTGCCGGTTTTTCGGATGAGGCCTATGAGGCCGCAGGCGTCGAGATCGTAAAAACCGCCGCTTCGCTGTGGAAAAACTCTGACATCATCGCCAAAGTTCGGATCCCGACTGAGACCGAGCTAAAGCGTCTGACCAAAGGCAAGACGCTGATTTCCTTCTTCAACCCGGCGGGGAATGAAGAAGGGATGGAACTGGCCAAGTCCAAAGGCGCCAACGTGATCGCGATGGAGATGGTGCCGCGTATTTCTCGCGCCCAGAAGATGGACGCGCTGTCTTCGATGGCCAATATCGCCGGTTATCGCGCGGTGATCGAGGCGGGCAACAACTTTGGCCGTTTCTTCACCGGTCAGGTCACGGCGGCCGGCAAGGTGCCGCCTGCGAAGGTTCTGATTGTTGGCGCGGGTGTGGCCGGTCTGGCGGCCATCGGGACGTCGACCTCGCTGGGTGCAATCACCTACGCGTTCGACGTGCGCCCGGAGGTGGCCGAGCAGGTCGAATCCATGGGGGCCGAGTTCGTCTATCTGGACTTCGAAGAGGAACAGCAGGACGGTGCGGCCACCGGCGGTTATGCCTCGGTCCAGTCCGAGGAATTCCGCGAGGCACAGCTTGCCAAGTTCCGCGAACTGGCGCCCGAGATGGACATCGTGATCACCACCGCCCTGATCCCCAACCGCCCGGCGCCGAAGCTGTGGCTTGAGGATATGGTCAAGGCGATGAAGCCGGGCTCGGTCATCGTTGATCTCGCTGCCGAACGCGGCGGTAACGTCGAAGGCACCGTGCCGGACGAGAAGGTCGTGACCGACAATGGCGTGACCATCATCGGCTATACCGACTTCCCCAGCCGGATGGCGGCGCAGTCTTCCTCTTTGTACGCGACCAATATCCGTCACATGATGACAGATCTGACGCCCGAGAAGGACGGCCAGATCAACCACGACATGGAAGATGACGTGATCCGCGGCTCGACCGTGACCCATGAGGGCGAGATCACCTTCCCGCCGCCACCGCCCAAGGTGCAGGCGATTGCGGCGCAGCCCAAGGCCGAGGTCAAGGAACTGACCCCGGAAGAGAAGCGGGCGCAGGAGATTGCGGCCTTCAAGGCGCAGACCAAGCAGCAGTTCACGCTGCTGGGGGTCGGCGGTGCGCTGATGTTGCTGGTGGGGCTGGTTGCTCCGGCCAGCTTCATGCAGCATTTCATCGTCTTCGTGCTGGCGATCTTTGTGGGCTTCCAGGTGATCTGGAACGTCTCGCACAGCCTGCACACGCCGTTGATGGCGATCACCAACGCGATCTCGTCGATCATCATCGTTGGGGCGCTGATGCAGATCGGATCGGGCTCGTTCCTGGTTATTCTGCTGGCGGCGCTGTCCGTCTTCATGGCCGGGATCAACATCTTCGGCGGCTTCCTCGTAACCCGGCGCATGCTTGCCATGTTCCAGAAATCTTAAGGAGGCCGGGCACATGGAATTTGGCTTCACTACTGCCGCCTATGTCGTTGCGGCTGTTCTGTTCATCCTTTCACTCGGCGGTCTGTCGAACCAAGAAAGCGCCAAGCGTGCGGTCTGGTACGGCATCGTCGGTATGGCGCTGGCGGTCTTTGCCACGCTGGTCGGTCCGGGTTCGGGCCTGTGGCTGCTGTCTCTGCTGCTGATCGCTGGCGGTGGCTTTATCGGTCAATATGTGGCGCAGCGCGTCCAGATGACCGAGATGCCGCAGTTGGTGGCCGCGATGCACTCGCTGGTCGGTCTGGCGGCTGTGTTTGTTGGCTACAACGCGCATTTCGAAGTTCTGAACGTCGCCGAAGTGATGGCGGTCGAGGATGCATCGAAAGAGGTGCTGTATTCCGGTCTTGGAGGGTTTGCCCAACTGATTGCCAAGAAAACCCCTGCGGAACTCTCGATCCTGCATGTCGAACTGTTCCTGGGCGTCTTCATCGGTGCGATCACCTTTACCGGCTCGGTCGTGGCCTATGGCAAGTTGGCGGGCAAGGTGACCTCGGCGGCGACCAAGCTGCCCGGCGGTCATGCGCTGAACGCGGCAGCGGCGGGTCTCTCGCTGATCTGTCTGATCTGGTACACCGCTTCGGGCGGCTTCTTCCCACTGTTCCTGATGACGCTGGCGGCGCTGTTCATCGGCTATCACCTGATCATGGGCATCGGCGGTGCCGATATGCCGGTGGTTGTGTCGATGCTGAACAGCTACTCGGGCTGGGCGGCTGCCGCTATCGGCTTCTCGCTGGGCAACGACCTGTTGATCGTGGTTGGTGCGCTGGTGGGTTCGTCGGGTGCGATCCTGTCCTACATCATGTGTAAGGCGATGAACCGTCACTTTGTCAGCGTGATCCTTGGCGGCTTTGGCGGCCCACAGGGCGAGCAGATGGCCGTTGAGGGTGAGCAGGTGGCCATCGACGCCGATGGTGTTGCTGCGGCTCTGAACGACGCCGACAGCGTGATCATCATCCCCGGCTACGGCATGGCGGTGGCGCAGGCGCAGCAATCGGTCAGCGAACTGGTCCGTAAGCTGCGCGCCAAGGGCAAAGAGGTGCGCTTTGCGATCCACCCCGTTGCGGGTCGTCTGCCAGGTCACATGAACGTGCTGCTGGCCGAGGCGAAGGTGCCGTATGACATCGTGCTTGAGATGGATGAGATCAACGACGACTTCCCGGATACGGATGTGGCCATCGTGATCGGTTCGAATGACATCGTGAACCCTGCAGCGCAAGAAGACCCCAACAGCCCCATCGCCGGCATGCCGGTTCTGGAATGCTGGAAGGCCAAGCAGGTGTTTGTTTCGAAACGCGGTCAGGGCACAGGGTATTCGGGCATCGAAAACCCGCTGTTCTTCAAGGAAAACACCCGCATGTTCTACGGCGACGCCAAGCAGTCGCTGGACAAACTGCTGCCGATGATCGACTGATCAACAGGGTTAACCAAATTGCAAAGGGCGCCTTCGGGCGCCCTTTTCTTTTTTCTTTGGAATGGGGCTTTGCCCCGCCGCCATCGGATGCTCGAACCCCAGGCAGCCCCCCAAGATGTTTTTGGCCAGATGAAGCAAGCGGGGTACTGTTGGCAAACGCAACCCGGGGAGGTCGGTGATGCAGAAAGTGAATGGAATAGGCGGCGTGTTCTTTCGCGCGCGTGATCCCGAAGCCCTGAGTGCCTGGTACGAAAAGCACCTTGGCGTCAATCACTACGATCCGGTGCCCTGGAAGCAGCGCGAGGGCTACACGGTGTTTGCCCCTTTCGCGCAGGATACCGAGTATTTCGGGCGGGCCGAACAGCAATGGATGATCAATTTTCGCGTCGATGATATGGCTGCGATGATCACGCAGTTGCAAGCAGCTGGGATCACGGTTGAAACCCGTGCCGAGTGGGACAGCGATGTCGGAAAGTTTGCCCGCATTCATGATCCTGAGGGCAATCCGATCGAGCTGTGGCAGCCAAATCAATGACATAGCGGGATATGTATACCGCTGTATCCATGTAAGTATATGAAATAAAAAGAGAATTGATGTATTTCCGATGTCCCGTATAGTGCCCGGATGAAACGGAGCCCTGTATGACGCCCATCGACGACCATCCGCTGCGCTATGCGCTGGCCAATGAGCTGCACGCGCGCCCTTTTCCGGTCGCAGGAACGCCGTGCACCGTGGCTTTTCTTGCGATCAAAAAGCCCGAGGCTGCGGCAGCGCGGGATCGGGATGAGGACTTGGCTCATCTGATCAACCTATTGGATCGGCATGGCGCACAGCACCCGCAGCCTCAGGCCACCCATTATGCGGGGCAGATTGGCCGTCATTGGTTGAAATGGGAACAGCATACTGAGTTTGTTACCTACACCGCGATCACGCAGAACGTCAGTGACCGCGCCTTTAACCCCGCTGATTTCGAGGTCTTCCCGCCTGATTGGTTGATGTCCAGCCCGGGCCAACGGGTGACCTCGGTTATGATCCGCGTGGTCGAACGGAAGGAGGATGACGCGGTTCAGGCGTCGCTGGCGGATTGGTTCGAGCCCGAAAGCCTGGCCGTGGCGCGGGTGCTGGACGACGCTGCCATCTGTGCCTGCGATTTCCGCATCGACCCGGCTGGTCACATGCGCTTTGCGCTGTTTGTGACCAAGGGCACCGGGCGGCGCAGGACCGGTCGTATCATCCAGCGCCTGTGTGAGATCGAGACCTACAAGGCGATGTCGATGCTGGGTTTCGCCCGGGTCAAACAACTGACGCCCCGTATCGGCGAGTTGGACAGCAGGCTGACCGGGTTGATGGGGCAGATGACCGACAATTCGGCCCATCCCGACGAATTGCTGCCTGATCTGCTGTCTACCTCGACCGAGCTTGAGACCCTTTCGGCCCAGTGTTCGTTC
Organism: Ruegeria sp. AM9; assembly: GCF_056540565.1. Taxonomy (NCBI): domain Bacteria; kingdom Pseudomonadati; phylum Pseudomonadota; class Alphaproteobacteria; order Rhodobacterales; family Roseobacteraceae; genus Ruegeria; species Ruegeria sp. AM9. The sequence continues at coordinate 566,347 of NZ_JBQFWY010000001.1, read as the reverse complement.
CGGTTCGGGGCAACGGGCGCTTATGAGGCGATCGTGAACCAGCGGATTGAAGTTCTGCGGGAAGAGCGGTTCGAGGGCCGTCAGAGCTTTGCCGATTTCATGATGCGTCGCTACGACCCTGCAATACGCACCGTGAAGTCCACGGAACGTCGTTTGCAGGCGCTGTCCGACCGGGCCATTCGGGCCGGAGAACTGTTGCGCACGCGGGTCGATGTGGAGCGCAGCGCGCAAAATCAGGCGCTGTTGGAAAGCATGGATCGCCGCGCCGATCTGGCCCTGCGGCTGCAGCACACGGTCGAGGGGCTCTCGGTCGTGGCCATCAGCTACTACGCCGTCTCGCTGGTCAGCTATGTGCTGTACCCGTTGACCAAGGCGGGGATGAGCAAGGGGATGCTGACGGCGGCGGTGACGATCCCGGTGGTGCTGGCGGTCTGGTTCTTTATCCGGCAGGTTCGCAAGCGGCTGGAATGAACGGCATTTGCCAATCCGCCCTCAGCCTGTAGAACAGGGGCGAGTGACGCTGTCTGCGAAGGAAACCCGGTGATCGGACTTGTGGCCGCGTGGCGGGCCGTGGCTGCCATGTTCATCCTCAACGGTGCGCTGTTCGGCATCTGGGCGTCTCGTATCCCCGCCGTGCGCGATCGGCTCGACCTGACGCATGAGGCGCTGGGCTATGGCCTTTTGTTCATGGCGGCGGGGGCGGTGTGTTCCTTTCCGGTGACCGGGCGATTGACCGACAGGTTCGGAGCGGTGGCCCTGACGCGGATTGTCGCGGTTCTCTACACCCTGTCACTGATCCTGCTGGCCATGGCGGGTGGTTTCTGGACGCTGGCGGCGTTCCTGTTTGTGTTCGGGGCCTTCCATGGCTCGATGGATGTGGCGATGAACGCCTGGGCGGCCGAGGTGGAACAGGCCTATCGCAAGCCTGTCATGTCCTCGTTCCACGCGATGTGGAGCCTTGGGGCCGGGCTGGGCGCGCTCAGTGGGTATGGGGCAGTGCAGATGGGGCTGACGGTGATGCAGCACTTCTTGCTGGTCGGTGGTGTCGTTGTGGCCCTGGCACTGGCTTTGTCCTGGGTGCGCTGGTCGTCCCGCAAGGCCGCGGCGCATGGAGGGGCGGTTTTTGCATTACCCTCGGGCGCGCTGATCTTCGTGGGTTTCACCGCTCTGTGCGGTGCATTGGGCGAAGGTGCCGTAGCGGACTGGAGCGCGATATTCCTGCGCGACGTGACCGGAGCAACCGAGAGCATCGCAGCCCTTGGCTACGCCGTATTTTCGGTGACAATGGTCGCTGTCCGGTTGGCCGGCGGCTTTGTAATTGCGCGCTTTGGCCCCGTTGCTACTGCCCGTTTCGGCGGCGTTTGCGCGGCGTTCGGCGTGCTGGGTGTTGTCTCGGCAGGCGAGGCTGGGTTGGCGCTGGCAGGCTTTGCCTTGATGGGTGCTGGATATGCCGTGATCATGCCGTTGGCCTTCAGCCGGGCCGCCAATGATCCGCACGTCCCACCGGGGCAGGCCATCGCAAGTGTGGCGACGCTCGGCTACGGAGGGCTGTTGATTGGCCCGCCGCTTATTGGGTTTCTGGCCGAGATGCTTACATTACGACTGGCGTTCACGGCCTTGCTGCCTTTGGCCGTTCTGATTGCCCTGTTGTCCGGCGCGCTGCGGCCTGCGCCTTTGGATTGACGCCACGATTAAACCGGGATGTACCCCGGTCAAAAAAACAAGATGGGAGATGACCATGCCGATCAAGAACCGCTTTGCCGAACTGCAGGGGGAAATCACAGAATGGCGCCGCGACATTCATGAACATCCCGAGATCCTGTTTGAAACCCATCGCACCAGCGCCCTAGTCGCGGACAAGCTGAAAGAGTTCGGCTGTGATGAGGTCGTGACCGGCATTGGCCGCACAGGGGTTGTCGGTGTCATCAAGGGGAAGGTCGATACCAGCGGCAAGGTCATCGGCCTGCGGGCGGATATGGATGCGCTGCCCATCCTTGAGGCAACGGGGCTGGACTATGCCTCCAAAACCGAGGGGGCGATGCACGCTTGTGGCCATGATGGACACACGGCGATGTTGCTGGGGGCGGCGAAATACCTGTCGGAAACCCGGAACTTCGACGGCACTGTTGTTGTGATCTTTCAGCCGGCGGAAGAGGGCGGCGGCGGCGGCCGCGAGATGTGCGAAGACGGTATGATGGACCGCTGGGGCATTCAGGAGGTTTACGGGATGCACAATTGGCCCGGCCGCCCCGTGGGCAGCTTTGCCATTCGTCCTGGCGCGTTTTTTGCCGCCACCGATCAGTTCGACATCACATTCGAAGGCAAGGGCGGGCACGCCGCCAAACCACATGAGACGATCGATTCCACTGTGATGGCCGCGCAGGCGGTGCTGGCTTTGCAGACGGTCGCCGCGCGCAATGCCGATCCGGTGGATCAGGTGGTGGTTTCGGTGACATCATTTGAGACTTCGTCCACGGCCTTCAACGTGATCCCGCAGACGGTTCAATTGAAAGGGACCGTTCGCACGATGAGTTCGGAGATGCGGGATATGGCAGAGAAACGTATAAAAGAAATCTGCAGCGGTGTGGCCGCGACCTTTGGCGGGGTCGCCGAAGTGACGTATTACCGGGGCTATCCGGTGATGGTGAACAGCGACGAGCAGACCGGTTTCGCCGCAGATGTCGCACGATCCATTTCCGGCAACTGTGACGAGGCGCCGTTGATCATGGGCGGCGAGGATTTTGCCTTCATGCTCGAGGAACGTCCGGGGGCGTATATTCTGGTCGGCAATGGCGATACGGCGGCGGTGCACCATCCCGAATACAATTTCAATGATGAGGCCATCCCTGCCGGGTGCAGTTGGTGGGCCGGAATCGTGGAACAGCGGATGCCTGCGGCTTGAGGGTCAGCGCGGGGGCTCTGCCCCCGCACCCCCGAGATATTTTTAGACAGATGAAGATGGATCCCGGTCAGACAGGCTGAGTTGGGTGCAGAGCGTTTCGACGATGGCATCCAGCGCGGTTTTTTGGGTGTTCACACAGGATTTTGCAGCCTCGCGCGCCGTATCCAGGGCGTTTTGATCCGACAGCCAGGTTGCGACGGCTGCGGCCAGGTCGGTGGCGGATTGGACTTGCAGCGCTCCACCTGTTGCGATCAGCGGGGCAAAGGTTTCGGCAAAGTTGAAATAGCCCGGACCGGTGATCACGGCGGCTCCGGCCTGTGCGGGTTCGAACGGGTTGTGGCCGCCGATCTGTTTCAGCGACCCGCCCAGAAACACGATGGGGCAGAGGGCGTACCATGTGCCGGTCTCACCCAGAGTGTCCGCCACGTAGATTTGTGTTTCCTCGGTGATCTGATCTCCGGCTGACCGGAACGCTGCGTTTTGTCCAGCTTGTTCGATCAACGCGGCGACGTCGTTGCGGCGCTCGGGGTGGCGGGGGATCAGCAACAAAAGCAGATCGGGCCAGCGTTCGAGCAGCGCCGCATGGGCGGCCAGAACGATTTCCTCTTCGCCCGCATGGGTGGAACTGGCAATCCAGACAGGGCGGTTTCCAATCTGGGTGCGAATGTCGGACAGCGTGGTTTGGTCCACGGGCAGCGGGTCGGACATCGCCTTGAGGTTCGTACCGGGCTGTACGCGTTCCGCGCGTGCGCCCATGTCGATCAGGTTTGCCGCCGTCTTGTCGTTCTGCGTCAGGAACAGGCGGAAGTGGTCGAGAATGAAGCGTGCCGTGTCGGGGCGTTTTTTCCAGCCTTTGACGGATTTATCCGACAGGCGGGCGTTGAGCAGCGCCAGAGGGATGCCACGGGCCGCGCCTTCGACAATCAGGTGGGGCCAGATTTCGCTTTCGACAAAGATACCGGCGTCGGGGCGCCAGTGATCCAGAAAACGTCGGACGGGGCCGGGTATGTCGAGGGGTGGGTATTGGTGGCGCGTGCGTGGTGGCATGCGTTTCTCGATCAGCGCAGCTGAGGTGGGGGTGCCCGAGGTGATCAGAAACGCGGCATCGGGTAGACGCTCGCCCAGCCGTTTGATCAGGCTGATCACCGACAGGGTTTCACCGACGCTGGCCGCGTGGAACCAGATCAGGCGCCCGTCGGGGCGGAGCTGACCGGCATGGCCCAGACGTTCTTGTTGGCGGATTACGGGAACGTCGGCCGCCTGCAGCTTTTTCCGCACCGTACGCCAGACCAGAGGGCCTGCAACTGAGGTCAGGCCGCAATACAGGTGATACAGCAGCGTCGGCCGACCCGGTTGATCCGGCATGTCAGCCGCCCGTGTGGCTCATGTGACGGCTCATCTGGCCGTCTACCGCCTGACGGGAATAGTCGAAATCGTGACCCTTTGGCTTGAGGTTGATCGCCGCGCGGATCGCATCCTCGAGCGGTTGCTCGGTGTCGGGGTGGTCGCGCAGGGCGCCGCGCAGGTCGGCCATGTCCTCTTGGCCGAGGCACATGAAAAGCTCACCGGTGCAGGTCAGGCGCACGCGGTTACAGCTTTCGCAGAAGTTATGCGACAGCGGCGTGATAAAGCCGATCTTTTGCCCGGTCTCCTCCAGCCGTACATAGCGCGCAGGCCCACCGGTCCGTTCGGCCAGATCGGTCACCGAATAGTGGTTTTCATATTCCTTGCGCACGTCCTTCAGCGACCAGTACTGGTCCAGCCGATCCTCGTTTCCGATGTCGCCCATGGGCATAACCTCGATCCAGGTCAGGTCCATGTCGCGCTCGGCACACCATTTCGTGATTGTGGGCAGTTCTTCTTCGTTGAAGCCTTTCAGGGCCACCGCGTTGATCTTGATCCGCAGTCCGGCCTTTTGCGCCGCGTCGATGCCGTTCAGCACCTGTTTCAGGCGGCCCCAGCGGGTGATCTGGGCAAACTTGTCCTCGTCCAGCGTGTCCAGCGAGATATTCACCCGCCGCACGCCCGCCGCATAAAGGTCATCGGCAAAGCGATGCAACTGAGACCCATTGGTGGTCAGCGTCAGCTCTTTCAACGCGCCGCTGTCCAGATGGCGGGTCATGCTGTTGAAAAATGTCATGATATTGCGGCGCACAAGCGGTTCGCCACCGGTGATGCGTAGTTTCTCGACCCCCATCTTCACGAAGGTGGTGCACATGCGGTCCAGCTCTTCCAGCGTCAGCAGGTCTTTCTTCGGCAGGAATTTCATGTCCTCGGACATGCAGTACACGCAGCGGAAATCGCAGCGGTCCGTGACGGAGACGCGGAGATAGGTGATCGCACGGGCGAACGGGTCGATGAGAGGCGCAGTCATGCGACATAGGTAAAGCCGGGGCATGCCTGCGACAAGGGCGAAGTTTCCTTTGCGCTGGTACAGATGCGCGCAGGGCGGTAGGTTGTCGGCATGAGGTATACGCTTTTGACTTTGTGCGTTCTGGTTGCAGGATGCGACACCGTGCGGTCGACGACAGACCGCGTTTTCGGGGGCGACGAAAAGCCTGCCGAAGCAGAAGAGGTTGTGGCCGAAACGCCGGTTGAGCCGGAGCCCTTACCCGCCACTGCCGCGGGTTGGGTCGGGGCAAAGACCACCATTGCCGGGCTGGGCGACCCGACGACGCCGGGCCGTTGGCTGCAGACGCCGCTGGTTGATACCGAATTCACCGGTCGCGTGGTTGTGCCGAAAACCGGGTCGCAGGCCTATATCACTCTGGTTCCCGCACCAGGGCCCGAGGGTGGCGGAAGCCGATTGTCGTTGGATGCAATGCGAGCCTTGTTGTTGCCGTTCGACGAGTTGGTTGAACTTGAGGTCTATTCCAACTGATCTTTCAGAAACTTTCCGGCCTCGCGGCGGGCAAAGGGTTTCATTGCCTCGCCATGTGAGGCCAGAAAGGCGACCACGCGATCCGGGTCGTGTTTCGACAGTTCACGCAGCCACCATGCAATGACCTTCTGGATAAACCAATCGCGGTCGGGCACATAGCCCGCCGCCCAACCGAGGATACGGTCTCGCCGCGCCAGATCGTCGGGTTTGGGGTAGTTCTGTTTGGTCCAGGGCAGCGTGGCCACCAGTGCCGCGCGCCGCGTCCACATATGGTCGGACGTCGTCCAGTGTTCGACCTGATCCAGCCGGGACGGATCGGCTGACAGACGTTTCTGTATGGCCATGCAGGCGTGATCGGCCACAGCCCAGGCGTCGAAATCGGGCAGCCAGCTTTGCAATAGATCCCAAACCGCCTCATCTGGGCGAATGCGCGCCTGTGTTAGCAGTTTGGCGGCGGCCAGACGGCCTTCGTGGATGTTGGTCTGCCAGAGCGCATCTGCCAGTTCGACGCGCGCAGGCACGTCCAGTTCCTGACGCCAGGCTTTGGTCAGGTCATTCAGCACCGGGTTTCCGACGCCAAGGTAAGGGCGGTCAGCCTTGTGATAGGCCGCCATCTGCTCGGCGCGTTCGGCATCCGCATGGGCTTTGATCTGATCCAGATAGGTGTCCAGCATCAGATTAGTCGGCGCGGGTTGGTTTGCCGTCGATGGTCTGCTGGTTCTTTTCCACCCAATAGGCGCGGATGTCGTCGTCGGACTTGCCGTCCACCCATTTCTGCATGGTGTCCCGGTCGGACTGATACTCCATGAACGGCACCGCATAGCCGCAGGAGGTCTGGACCAGATCGATATCGAGATCATAAATCTGCCGCGCGCTGCGGTGATCGGGGAACAGGCCGGCCAGTTCGTCCCAGCCAGCGTCGCCTACATGCAAGGTGCGCGCGGTCCCATAGGTGCGCAGGATCAGAGGGCGGGTGGTGAAGGAACACCACATCAGCGTCATGCGATTGGTTTCCAGCAAATGCCCGGCGGTTTCATTGCCGCTGCCTGTCAGGTTCATCCAGACAATCCGGTTCGGCCCCAGAACGCGCAGCGAGTCCATCCCCTTGGGCGAGATATTCACCCGCCCGTCAGGCGCAGCGGTGCCGACGAAAAAGAGGTGCTGATCTGCGATGAACTTCTGCTGGGCGTCGTCCAGCTCCGGAAATTTTTTGGCCATGTTTCACTCCACCGTGACGGATTTCGCCAGATTGCGCGGCTGGTCCACGTCCGTGCCTTTTGCCACCGCTGTATGATAGGCCAGCAGCTGCGCCGGAACTGAATACAGGATCGGGGCGAGGCTGGTGTGGATGTGGGGCATGCGAATGGTGCTCCAGACGCCGTCCTTGGCCTCGGCAATGCCGTCATCGTCCGAGACCAGAATGACCTTGCCCTTGCGCGCCATGACTTCCTGCATGTTCGAAACGGTCTTGTCGAACACCGCATCGCGCGGGGCCATGACGACCACCGGCATGTGTTTGTCGATCAGGGCGATGGGGCCGTGTTTCAGTTCACCCGACGCATAACCTTCGGCGTGGATGTAGCTGATTTCCTTGAGTTTCAGCGCGCCTTCCATCGCCAGCGGATACATCAGGCCGCGGCCCAGAAACAGCACGTCACGCGCCTCGGACAGGCGCTGGGCAGATTTCCTGATGGCCTGGTTCTGATCCAGCGCGGTGTTGAGCGCCGTCGGCAGCCCGCGCAGTGCGGCGGCGTGATCGGCCAGTTCCTCGTCGCTCAGCGTTCCCCGGTCCGCAGCGGCCTTCAGCGCCAGCATCAGCAACACGCTGAGCTGACAGGTGAACGCCTTGGTCGAGGCCACACCGATCTCGACCCCCGCGTGGATGGGCAGGGCAAGATCGCTTTCCCGCGCGATCGAGCTTTCGGGAACATTGACCACCGACACGATCTTGTCGGCCTTGCCCTCGCAATAGCGCAGCGCGGCCAGCGTGTCGGCGGTTTCCCCCGACTGGCTGACGAACAGCGCCGCAGTCCGACCCGGGATCGGCGGTTCGCGATAGCGGAACTCGCTGGCGATATCGACCTCGACCGGCATCTTGGCCAGTTGTTCAAACCAGTATTTCGCGGTCAGACAGGCATAGAAGGCGGTGCCGCAGGCCACCATGGTCAGACGGTCGAGCTTGGTGAAGTCCAGATCACCCGGCAGAACGACCTCATTCCCGCCGGTGGGCAGGTATGACCGGATCGCTTCGGCCACCACCACGGGTTGCTCGGCGATTTCCTTGGCCATAAAGTGTTTGTGGCCGGCCTTGTCGGCCCGCGTCTGATCCAGCTTGATCTGGCGGGTTTCGCGGTTCGCCAGCTCTCCGGCCTCGTTGCGGATCTCAAGCGAGGTGCGGGTCAGGACCGCGCGGTCGCCTTCCTCAAGATAGGTGATGCGGTCGGTCAGCGGTGCCAGTGCAATTGCGTCCGAGCCCACGAACATCTCACCAACTCCATGCCCGATGGCCAGGGGTGAGCCCTTGCGGGCCGCAACAATCAGGTCGTCCTGTCCGTCGAACAGGAAGGCCAGCGCAAAAGCGCCCTTAAGGCGGTTGATGGTCTTGAATGCGGCCTCAACCGGGGGCAGGCCGGTGTTCAGGTAATGCTCGGCCATCAGAGCCACGGTTTCGGTGTCGGTCTCGGTCACGAAATCCACGCCATGTTCGGCCAGTTCCGCTCGTAGCTCGCGGTAGTTTTCGACGATGCCGTTATGTACCACGGCGACCGGACCGGCCTTGTGGGGGTGTGCGTTGGTAACCGAGGGCGCGCCGTGCGTGGCCCAGCGGGTATGCCCGATGCCGGATTTGCCCGGCAGCGGGTCATGCACCAGCAGATCGCTGAGGTTGACCAGCTTACCCACCGCCCGGCGGCGCCCAAGCGCGCCGTTATTGACCGTGGCAATACCCGCACTGTCATAGCCGCGGTATTCCAACCGTTTCAGGGCTTCGACCAGAATGGGGGCGGCTTCGTGTTCGCCCAGAACACCTACGATTCCACACATGGATCAGGCTCCTTTGTCGCGGCGAGCCTTCTTCGCCTTCAACATGTCAAACAATTTAAGTGCGTAGCCCGGCTTGTTGTCCTGCTTGGCACGGGCCACGGCCAGCGCGTCGGGTTCCACGTCACGAGTTACAACGGTTCCAGTTGCCGTCATCGCGCCGTCCCCCAGCGTGACCGGTGCAACCAGCATGGTGTTCGAGCCGATAAAGACATTCTCGCCAATCGTGGTGCGGTGCTTCATCACGCCGTCATAGTTGCAGGTGATCGTGCCTGCGCCGATATTGGTTGCCGCCCCAACCGAGGCGTCGCCGATATAGCTGAGATGATTGACCTTGGCGCCTTCCGCGATTTCAGCGTTCTTGATCTCGACAAAATTGCCGATGCGGGTGTTCTCGGCCAGTTCCGCGCCGGGGCGCAGGCGGGCATAGGGGCCGACGACGGCGCCACGGCTGACATGGCAGCCTTCCAGATGCGAAAACGCCCGGATCGTTGCACCGCTTTCGACGGTGACTCCGGGGCCGAAGACCACGTTTGGTTCGATCACCGTATCGCGGCCGATGATGGTGTCGGCGGCCAGATAGACGGTTTCGGGGGCCATCAGTGTGACGCCCAATTCCAACAGGGCGGTACGGGCATTGGCCTGAAACACAGCATCCGCAGCGGCCAGATCAACGCGCGAGTTCACGCCCAGCGTCTGCGCCTCATCACAGGCGACGGCCGTGACCTTCAGATCGCGATTGCGGGCAATTTCAACCACGTCGGGCAGGTAGTATTCACCTGCTGCGTTGTCATTGCCCACCGCGTCGATCAGGGAAAACAGTGTCTCAGCGTCACACGCCAAAAGGCCCGAGTTACACAAGGTTATGGCGCGTTCCTGATCCGAGGCGTCTTTGAATTCGACGATCCGTTCCAGGCTGTCGCCATTCATCACCAGACGGCCATAACGCGCGGGATCGGCAGCCTCGAACCCCAGAATGACCAGATCGTTTTCCGCCCGGGCCGCGATCATGCGTTCCAGCGTGTCGGGCTGCAAAAACGGGGTGTCGCCGTACAGGACCACCACATCGCCTTCGAATCCCTTCAGTGCGTCGCGGGCTTGTGCGACGGCATGGGCGGTACCCAATTGTTCTTCCTGTACGGCGATCTGCGCGGTGTCGTCCTCGTTCGCGGCGACCTTTGCCACGGCCTCGGCTCCATGGCCGGTGACGATCACGGTGCGCTCGGGCGAAAGCACTGCACCGGCGCGCATGGCGTGGACCAGCATCGGGACTTGGGCGATGGGGTGCAGAACTTTGGGGATATCCGAATACATCCTGGTGCCTTTTCCGGCGGCAAGGATGACAAGGGCAGTGCTCATGAAATCGATTTCTCTTTGTGTTTTGTTGCCGTCCGTTTTATCCGCTGAGGTCAAAGGCGCAAGCGGTTCAGCCATCAAACAAGATTGCCGTTTGCAACACGACACGGCAAAAAACCGCCGAGGCAGGAGGCACAATGCGCACAGTTATCTTCGATCTGGACGGAACTCTGGCCGATACATCCGGCGATCTGCTGGCTGCGGCGAACCACTGTTTTCGCCAGATGGGGCATGGCGATGTGCTGGTGCACGGGCAGGACGCGGCGGTTGCGTTGCGGGGCGGGCGGATGATGCTGACGCACGGGCTCAAGCGGGTGGGGGCCTATGACGAGGATACGGTCCACGCCTATTACCCAACGCTACTTGAGGCGTATTCGCAGGCCATCGACACCCACACCCAATTCTATCCCGGTGCGCTGGACGCGGTCGAGGTTTTGCGGTCTGCCGGTTACGGCGTGGGCATCTGCACCAACAAGCCCGAGGCTTTGGCGCATCAGCTGCTGACGCAAATGGGGGTGCGGGATGCGTTTGCCTCTTTGGTCGGCGCGGACACGTTGCCGGTGCGCAAGCCGGACCCGGAACCCCTGCGCGAGGCCGCGCGTCGGGCGGGCGGGCACCCGGATTTGTGTGTGCTGATCGGGGATTCCGATACCGACCGCAACACCGCCCGCGCTGCTGGTGTGCCCTCGGTTCTTGTCACGTTCGGCCCATCTGGCGATGATATGGCTGCGCTGGAGCCCGAAGCATTGCTGCATCACTTCGACGATCTGCATGCGGTGGTCGAAGGGCTAATCGGTGCGGCGGCGTGATCTCTTGACCCTCAGCCCGTGCGGCATCAGAAAAAGCCTATGACTGAGATTTTCACTGGCAGCTTTACCCAGCAGGAACCCATCCCCGAAGAGGCGATCGAGGCCGCAATGGCTGTCCTGCGCCACGGACGCCTGCACCGTTACAACGTCGTCCCCGGAGAACTGGGCGAGACCGCCCTGCTGGAGCAGGAATTCGCGGCGCAAATGGGAGCGAAGTACTGTCTGGCGGTGTCCTCCGGCGGCTATGCTCTGGCGACGGCGCTGCGGGCAGTTGGCGTGCAGCCCGGTGATCCGGTTCTGACCAATGCCTTTACGCTGGCGCCGGTGCCGGGGGCGATTGCCTCGGTCGGGGCGCAGCCGGTCTTTGTGGGCGTGACTGAGAGCCTGACCATTGATCTGGATGACCTTGAGGCAAAGCTGGATCAGGCGAAGGTCCTGATGCTCAGCCATATGCGCGGGCATTTGTGCGACATGGATCGGCTGATGCAGATCTGCGATGCGGCTGGCGTTATCGTGATCGAGGATTGCGCCCACACGATGGGTGCGGCGTGGCGCGGGCAGCTTTCGGGGCGGCAGGGGGCGATCGGGTGCTATTCCTGTCAGACCTACAAGCATGTCAATTCCGGTGAAGGCGGGTTGCTGATCACCGATGACGAAGAACTGGCGGCCAAGGCGACGATGCTGTCGGGGTCCTATATGCTCTATGAACGCCACCTGGCCGCGCCGGGGCCGGAGGTGTTTGAGCGGATCAAGTACACCACGCCGAATGTATCCGGCCGTATGGACAACCTGCGCGCCGCCATTCTGCGCCCGCAGCTGCGGGATCTGGACCGTCAGGTGCAGCGTTGGAATGAACGGTATGACGAGATTGCGGCGGGGCTGCGCGGAACTCCGGGTCTGACCATCGTCGAGCGTCCCGAAGAGGAAGCATATGTCGGTTCGTCGATCCAGTTCCTGTTGCTCGACTGGTCGCCGGAGCGCATTGCCGAGGTGATCCGTCACTGTGCGGCGCGTGGGGTGGAGCTCAAATGGTTCGGTGGGGCCGAGCCGAGCGGGTTTACCTCTCGCTATGACAGTTGGCGTTATGCGGACAGCGTGCCAATGCCGGCCAGTGATCGCATACTGGCCGGTATCATGGACATGCGCGTGCCTCTGACCTTTTCGCTGGAGGATTGCCGCCTGATCGCGCGCATCATCCGATCCGAGGTTAGTGTGGTCTACCAATCCTGATCCAATCGAGTGCGCCTGCGGTGCACGCTCTTTTTGACAGCCGCCCCTTGGGGCGGCTGTCTGCGTTTTGGGGGATCGTGCCGATCAGGGTCGTTGACCAGATGCAATCCGGCTGCTATCAGTTTATTGAACATGTGTTCATTTATGCGAAGGAGGAGATCGCGTATGTTCTCGGCCACAATGCAATTTGATCTGGGCGAAGACGTGAATGCTCTGCGCGAGATGGTGCACCGCTGGGCGCAGGATCGGGTTAAGCCGATCGCGGCTGAGGTCGACAAATCCAATGCTTTTCCCAACGAGTTGTGGAAAGAGATGGGCGATTTGGGGATGCTCGGGATCACAGTGTCTGAGGAATACGGCGGGGCAGGGATGTCGTACCTGGCCCATACCGTTGCGGTGGAGGAAGTCGCGCGGGCCTCGGCCTCGGTTTCGCTGTCTTACGGGGCGCATTCAAATCTGTGCGTCAACCAGATCAAGCTGAATGGGACCGATGAGCAGAAAGCGAAGTATCTGCCGCGCCTGATCTCAGGCGATCATGTGGGCGCCTTGGCGATGTCCGAAGCATCGGCGGGATCCGACGTGGTGTCGATGAAACTGCGCGCGGAAAAGCGTAACGACCACTATCGGTTGAACGGCAACAAATATTGGATCACCAACGGGCCGGACGCGGATACTCTGGTCGTCTACGCCAAGACGGACCCGGAGGCGGGGTCCAAAGGGATTACAGCCTTTCTGATCGAAAAAGAGATGAAAGGTTTTTCGACCTCGCCCCATTTCGACAAGCTGGGTATGCGCGGATCGAACACGGCCGAGTTGATTTTCGAAGATGTCGAAGTGCCGTTCGAAAACGTTCTGGGCGAAGAGGGCAAAGGGGTCGCGGTGCTGATGTCGGGGCTGGATTACGAACGCGTGGTTCTGGCCGGGATCGGTACAGGTATCATGGCAGCCTGTCTGGACGAGATCATGCCCTATCTGGCCGAGCGCAAGCAGTTCGGCAAACCGATCGGCAGCTTTCAACTGATGCAGGGCAAGATCGCCGACATGTATACCGCGATGAATTCGGCGCGGGCCTATGTCTATGAGGTTGCGAAGGCTTGTGACCGGGGCGACGTGACCCGTCAGGACGCGGCGGCGTGCTGCCTCTATGCCTCGGAGCAGGCGATGGTACAGGCGCATCAGGCGGTGCAGGCAATGGGTGGGGCCGGGTTTCTGGCGGATTCCGCGGTCAGCCGGATTTTCCGCGACGCCAAGCTGATGGAGATCGGCGCAGGGACCAGTGAAATCCGCCGGATGCTGATCGGGCGGGAATTGATGAGCGAAATGCTGTGACGGAAAAACGCCCCGCAGACGAGGGAGCTGCGGGGCGTTCTTTCAAAGGATCAGAAGCTATGGACGTAGGATACGCCGACCAGCCAAGGATCGATTTCGGCGGTACCGATGTCGGTGCCACCCAGCGAGACATCCGAGTCGATGTCGAACCAGCGGACGTTCAGACGTACGGCACCCTTTTCGGTGACCATGTAGTCCAGACCGGCCTGCAGTGCGATGCCAAAGGAGTTGTCAAGCTCGAGCCCGGGCAGTTCTTCGTCGAAGAAGATCGTGTAGTTCAGACCTGCGCCGACATACGGTTTCCAAACGCTGTTGGTCGGGAAGTGGTAGTTCAGCGACAGGGTGGGCGGCAGGTGCTTGACGCTGCCTGCATCGATGCTGCCGTTCAGAGTGATGTCGTGTTTGAACGGAGTGGCAGCCAGAAGTTCGATACCCAAATTGTCGCGGACGAAGTATTCCACGGTGAAGATCGGGCGCGTGTCCGAATCTACTTCGACGTCGAGGCCACCGGACAGGGTGCCGTTGTCGGATTTCGGGTCAAGGTAGCCAACACCGACACCAACGGTCCAGTCACCTTGGTTCTGGGCCATTGCGGGGGCGGCAAGCGCGACAAGCGCGGTGGAGAGTGTCAAAGCGGCGAGTGTTTTGGTCATTTTATGGCCTTTGGATTTGCTGATGGATCGGTTTTGCCGGACAACGACACCGCCAACTCTGATCTGCATCAAATTACTGCGAGCCTGACACAGTGCGGGTGGTCAAAAAATATCATGAAAACAACAGGTTTTATGCATGTGTCCCGCTAGCGTCATACCGGGTATGCGGCAATCGGGGGGCTGGGAGATTCCCGCCAGCCTCAACATGGCGCGGCAATGCCTGGCGCAGCCCGGCGACAGTGTCGCCATCCTTGATCTGACGGCGGGTGGGTGCGCCGCCGTCTCTTATGGTCAGCTCGGGCGCATGACCGACGGGATTGCACGGGCGTTGCGGAACCAGGTGCAGCCAGGTGACCGCGTGGGCGTGCTGCTCAGCCAATCGCCGTGGTGCGCCGCGGCCCATCTGGCGATCTGGAAGCTCGGGGCGATTTCGGTGCCTCTGTTCAAGCTGTTCAAGCATGACGCGCTGGCCTCTCGTGTTGGGGATGCAGGGGCGCAGGTGGTGCTGACAGATGAGGAAGGCGCCGCATTGCTGGGCGATCTGGCGCAGCCAATCCGGGTTGATCAGATTGCGCCGTCCGATGATCCGCTGCCCTTTGCCGAAACCGGCCCCGAGGACCCGGCGGTGTTGATCTATACCTCGGGCACTACCGGCAGCCCCAAAGGGGCCTTGCACGGGCACAGGGTTCTGACCGGTCACCTGCCGGGCGTTTCGATCAGCCACAACCACCTACGCGAGGGCGACTGCCTTTGGACGCCCGCCGACTGGGCCTGGATCGGAGGGCTGTTCGACGTGCTGATGCCCGGTTTGGCGCTGGGCATCCCGGTGGTCGCGGCGCGGCTTGAGAAATTCACCCCCGAAGCCTGCGCCGATGTGATTGCGCGCGGCGGCGTGCGCAACGTGTTCTTTCCGCCCACGGCTCTGCGGATGCTGAAGGCGGCGGATCAGAGCATACCCGGCCTGCGCTCGGTTGCGTCGGGTGGTGAACCACTGGGGGCCGAAATGCTGGCCTGGGGGCAAAAGGCGTTCGGTTTGACGATCAACGAATTCTACGGCCAGACCGAATGCAACATGGTCGTGTCCTCCTGCGCCGAGGACTTTCCGGTGCGGCCCGGCTGTATCGGCAAGCCGGTGCCGGGGCATGAGGTGGCGGTGATCGATGACGGCGGCCAGCCGACTGACGAAGAGGGTGACGTGGCCATCCGGCGCGGCTCGGCCTCGATGCTGTTGGAATACTGGAACCGGCCCGAGGCAACGGCCGAGAAATTCCGCGGCGATTGGCTGATCACCGGCGACCGCGGCGTGTGGGAGGGCGACTATCTGCGGTTCGTCGGTCGCGATGACGACGTGATCACCTCGGCCGGCTACCGCATAGGCCCCGCCGAGATTGAAGATTGCCTGCTGACCCATCCAGATGTCGCGACGGTTGGCGTGGTCGGCAAACCCGACCCGCTGCGGACCGAGATCGTGAAGGCCTATGTGGTGTTGAAACCGGGGGCCGAGGCGACGGGCGCGGAACTGCAGGATTGGGTCAAGGACCGTCTGGCGCAGTATTCCTATCCGCGCGAGGTGGCGTTTTTGGAGGAGTTGCCGATGACGGTGACGGGCAAGGTGATCCGCAAGGAATTGAAGGCGCGGGCGGCGGGGGAGGTCGGACAATGATATCCTCCTTTGATTTCGAATGCGATACTGCAAACTTCCCAAAGACCGTGGCAATCGAATGCCCGAACTGCCAACAGCCTGCGCGATTTGTACCTGCACAGTTAGAAGTCAGGGCAAAGAACTCTGTTGGCGAAACGCTTGGGAAGGACGTAATGGTTGTAAAACCTGACCAGCCCAAGCGTAACTATTCGAACTGGCATCGTGAACACACCTTGGCCTATATCGGCCTCGGTGGTTCGGATATTCATTCGTCAAATGCTCTGTATCCAATAGGCATGTATCGGAATCTCCTCAGTTCTTTGCTTGGAACGTCTATCTGCGACAACTGCCATACGCCTCGAAAAACCAAGATCCGTTGGCCTCAGGACGCATATTTCCAACTAAGTTATTCTGGGCGCCTGCTATGGTTTTATGACCGAGAACATGTTGCTGCGATGCTTGAGCTTCTGGGCGAAAAGACCCCAGTAAACCACCCTTGGCGCTATTGGTTCGACAGAAAGCTGCCGACGATCTTCAAAACCGGTCGAGCACGCCGACAATTGCCCGCGAAACTAAAAAGGATGCTGCGCGCATGAAACTCACATCCAAAGCCATGCCCGCCTCTGAGGGCTTCAAAGCAAATCGAACCGCCCATCTGGACGCGCTGGCGCAAATCTCTGCCGCTGCAGAGGCGGCCCGTATGGGCGGGGGTGAGAAATCCCGCGCGCGGCATGAATCTCGGGGCAAGATGCTGCCGCGTCGGCGGGTGGCGAACCTGCTGGACCCGGGGTCTCCGTTCCTTGAGATTGGCGCGACGGCGGCGCATGGAATGTATGGCGATGCGGCCCCGGCGGCGGGAGTGATCGCGGGCATTGGCCGGGTGCAGGGGCGTGAGGTCATGGTGGTGTGCAACGACGCCACCGTGAAGGGCGGCACATACTATCCGATGACCGTCAAGAAACACCTCCGGGCGCAGGAGATCGCCGAGGAAAACCATCTGCCCTGCATCTATCTGGTCGATAGCGGCGGCGCCAACCTGCCCAATCAGGATGAGGTCTTCCCCGACCGCGACCACTTTGGCCGCATCTTCTATAATCAGGCGCGGATGAGCGCGAAGGGCATCCCTCAGATCGCCGTGGTGATGGGCTCATGCACGGCTGGCGGGGCCTATGTGCCCGCAATGTCGGACGTGACCATCATCGTGAAGGAACAGGGCACGATCTTTCTGGCCGGGCCGCCCTTGGTCAAGGCCGCGACCGGAGAGGTTGTCAGCGCCGAGGACTTGGGCGGTGGCGACGTCCATACCCGCCTGTCCGGCGTGGCGGATTACCTGGCCGAGGATGATGCCCATGCGCTGGCCTTGGCCCGTCGCGCCGTCGGGTCGCTGAACCTGCGCCAGCCACAGACCGTGGATTGGGCCAGCCCCGAATACCCGGCCTATGACCCCGAGGAAATCCTCGGAGTGGTCCCGGCTGATCTGCGCACGCCGTATGACATTCGTGAGGTGATTGCGCGGCTCGTCGATGGCTCTCGGTTCGACGAATTCAAGCCCCGGTTCGGTGAGACGCTGGTGACCGGCTTCGCCCATGTCAAAGGCTGCCCCGTCGGGATCATCGCCAATAACGGCGTGCTGTTTTCCGAGTCGGCGCAGAAGGGCGCGCATTTCGTGGAACTTTGTTCTCAGCGCCGCATCCCGCTGGTCTTTTTGCAGAACATCACCGGTTTCATGGTGGGCCGGAAATATGAAAACGAAGGCATCGCGCGGCATGGGGCCAAAATGGTGACCGCCGTGGCCACGACCTCGGTGCCCAAGGTTACAATGCTGGTCGGAGGGTCCTTTGGGGCCGGGAATTACGGCATGGCAGGCCGGGCCTATCAGCCCCGGTTCCTGTGGACATGGCCAAATTCGCGGATTTCAGTCATGGGCGGAGAGCAGGCCGCAGGCGTTCTGGCCACCGTCAAGCGCGACGGGATCGAACGGCAGGGCGGCACCTGGTCGGCCACCGAAGAGGCCGAGTTCAAGCGCCCGACGCTGGATATGTTCGAGGAACAATCCCATCCGCTCTATGCTTCGGCCCGCCTTTGGGATGACGGCATCATCGACCCGCGCAAAAGCCGCGATGTGCTGGCACTGTCGCTGAACGCCGCGCTGAATGCCCCGATCGAGGAGACACGTTTCGGCGTGTTCAGGATGTGATCATGGGGCTTGTGATCGTAAAATCTGACATCACTCAATTGCAGGTAGATGCAATTGTAAACGCGGCCAACCGCTCATTGCTGGGCGGCGGCGGAGTGGACGGCGCAATTCACCGCGCCGCAGGTCCGCAGCTTCTCGAGGAATGTCGTGGACTTGGGGGATGCGAAACCGGAGAGGCCAAGGTCACTGGGGCTTACAATCTTCCTTCGCGTATTGTGATCCATACGGTTGGCCCGATCTGGCGAAACGGTGAGGCGAACGAAGCTGAGCTTTTATCGCGGTGCTACTCGAATTGTCTGCGATTGGCGGTGGAGCATGGCTGCCTGAGTATCGCGTTTCCGGCAATTTCAACCGGGGCGTATGGTTTCCCGCATGAACAAGCGGCCGAGATTGCTGTTGCCTCGGTCGTGAGAAGTCACCTTGAGGTGAAGCTTGTGGCGCTTGATGCGCGAACAGAAAGGCATCTAGGCAATGCAGTCCGCAATTGGAAACGAGACAATGTTTAACAAAATCCTGATTGCCAACCGGGGCGAGATTGCTTGCCGGGTCATGGAAACCGCCCAAAAGATGGGCGTGGCCTGCGTGGCTGTTTACTCGGACGCGGATGTCTCGGCCAAACATGTGCAGATGGCGGATGAGGCCGTGCACATTGGTGGCGCCGCTCCGGCGGAGAGTTACCTGAAAGGTGATGTGATCATTCAGGCTGCCTTGAATACCGGCGCTCAGGCGATCCATCCGGGGTATGGGTTTCTGTCCGAGAACCCCGATTTCGTGGATGCGGTTGACGCTGCAGGGCTGGTCTTTATCGGCCCCTCGGCGGATGCGATCCGGAAGATGGGTCTGAAAGACGCCGCCAAAGTGCTGATGGAGCAGGCGGGCGTGCCCGTTGTGCCCGGCTATCACGGCGATAATCAGGACCCCGAGCATCTGGCCGGGGCAGCGGACACCATCGGCTATCCGGTGCTGATCAAGGCCGTCGCGGGCGGTGGCGGCAAGGGGATGCGGCTGGTCGAACGGCCCGAGGATTTCGCCTCGGGTTTGGACAGCGCCCGCAGCGAGGCCCGTACTGCTTTTGGCAACGACGCCGTGCTGGTTGAGAAGTTCGTCGCCAAACCCCGCCATATCGAGGTGCAGGTGTTCGGAGACGGCACCCATGCCGTGCATCTGTTCGAACGCGATTGCTCGCTGCAACGGCGGCACCAGAAAGTGATCGAAGAGGCTCCGGCCCCCGGCATGACGGCTGAGATGCGCGAGGCGATGGGGCAGGCGGGTGTCCGCGCCGCCGAGGCGATTGGCTACAAGGGGGCGGGGACGGTTGAGTTCATCGTCGATGCCTCGGACGGGCTGCGCCCGGATCGGTTCTGGTTCATGGAGATGAACACCCGCCTGCAGGTCGAACATCCGGTGACCGAGGCAATCACCGGAGTCGATCTGGTCGAATGGCAGTTGCGGGTCGCCGCGGGTGAGACACTGCCCAAGCAGCAGGACGACTTGTCCATCAATGGCCATGCCTTCGAAGCGCGGCTGTACGCAGAAGACGTACCCAAGGGGTTCCTGCCCGCAACCGGCACCCTGACGCATCTGCAATTCCCCACCGCCTGTCGGGCCGACAGCGGCGTGCGTACGGGGGACACGATCAGCCCGTGGTATGACCCGATGATCGCAAAGGTCATCGTCCACGGCCCAACCCGCGCGGTCGCGTTAGAGCAGCTTCACCGCGCCCTGCAGCGGACCGAAGTGGCGGGCACCGTGACCAACCTGGCCTTTCTGGGCGCGCTGACCCGGCATCAGGGGTTTGCCGAGGGCGATGTGGATACCGGGCTGATCGGTCGGGATTTGCATGCGTTGACGCAGGATGCAGCGGCCACTGCTGCGACATGTGTGGCCGCTGCGATGACGGCGCTGGGGTTGGCCGAGACCTCTGATGAGACTGGATTTTCCCTGTGGGCACCGTTGCATCGTGCCGTGCAGTTGATGGCCGACGAGCTGATTGATCTGGATGTTCAGGTCGAAGGTCCAAACCGTCAGATATGGCAGGTGGCTGAGGAAACCCTCATCGCGGAACGCAGCGCTGAGGGCTGGTCGATTGGCGGTGCGCCCATGCCGCGCGTGTCGGTGTCGGGATCACGGATCACCGTGTTTGAAAACTATGGGCGGGCTTTTGAAATCGTCGACCCACTGGACCGTGACAGCAGCGCTGCTGGTGATACCAATGTGATTGAGGCCCCGATGCCCGGGTTGGTGAAAGCCGTGTTTGCCTCGGTCGGGCAGGCGGTGAAAGAAGGGGATCGGCTGGCCATTCTGGAGGCCATGAAGATGGAGCATTCGCTGCTGGCCGCTCGGGATGGGATCGTTGCCGAAGTGCTGGCCGAAGACGGTTCGCAGGTTGAGGCCGGAGCCACCCTGGTCCGGTTGGAAGAGGAGTAGCCTGTTCCTGCGCCGCATCGCGTGGCACAGTCAGGTCAACATGTTGGAAACGAAACCGGGAGGAGCGCTGCAATGGATGAGCGGGTCGAGATTTTCGAAGTAGGTCCACGCGATGGTCTGCAAAACGAACAGCGTGAAATTCCTGTGGCCGATAAAGTGGCCTTGATCGACAGCCTCAGCCGCGCCGGGTTCAATCGGATCGAAGTGGCCAGTTTCGTCTCGCCCAAATGGGTGCCGCAGATGGCGGGCAGTGCCGATGTGCTGGCCGGTATCCAACGGGCGGACGGA
This sequence comes from Ruegeria sp. AM9, assembly GCF_056540565.1. Lineage (NCBI taxonomy): Bacteria > Pseudomonadati > Pseudomonadota > Alphaproteobacteria > Rhodobacterales > Roseobacteraceae > Ruegeria > Ruegeria sp. AM9. The sequence goes on along the minus strand of NZ_JBQFWY010000001.1, from coordinate 545,594 downwards.
GTGCGCTATGCCGCGCTGACGCCAAACATGCGCGGGTATGAAGACGCGCTGGCAGCCAAGGCGGATGAGATCGCGGTGTTTGCCTCGGCCTCCGAGGGATTCTCGAAAGCCAACATTAATGCCACGATTGCCGAGTCCATCGAACGGTTCACTCCGATCCTTGAGGCCGCGCGGCATATTGATCTGCCGGTGCGTGGGTATGTGTCGTGCGTGACTGACTGCCCCTATGACGGGCCAACCCCGCCCGAGAAGGTGGCTGAGGTTGCGGATCATCTGTTCGCGCTGGGCTGCTATGAGGTCTCGTTGGGCGACACGATCGGACAGGGGACGCCGGATACCATCGCGCATATGCTGTTGGCGGTGCGGGAGCGGGTGCCGGTCACCCGGTTGGCGGGCCATTTCCATGACACCAATGGCCGCGCCATCGACAATATCGACGCCGCGCTGGCGCTGGGCGTTCGAACCTTCGACTCGGCTGTTGGTGGGTTGGGCGGTTGTCCCTACGCGCCGGGTGCGTCCGGCAACGTCGCGACCGAAGCCGTCGTCGCGCATCTGGAGCGGCTGGGATATCAGGCCGGGATTGATCAGGCTGCAGTCGAAGAGGCTGCCCAGATGGCCCGAGCAATGCGAGCGGAGTAAAGGGTGATGTTCGAAACGATCTCGGTCACGCAGGACGCGCGGGGGGTAGCGACTCTGACGCTCGACCGTCCGGAAAAGCACAACGCGATGTCGGCGCTGATGATTTCCGAGCTGACGCAGGCGGCGGCACAGTTGGGGGCGGACGACACGGTACGGGTCGTGGTCCTTACCGGCGCAGGGAAAAGCTTTTGTGCCGGTGGGGATCTGGGCTGGATGCAGGACCAGATGGCCGCCGACCCCGAGACGCGCTTTGCCGAGGCGCGTAAGCTGGCCGAGATGCTGCAGGCGCTGAACACGATGCCCAAACCTCTGATCGGGGCGCTTCAGGGCAACGCTTTTGGTGGCGGCATCGGACTGGCTGCGGTTTGTGACGTGGCCGTGGGTGTGGACGGGATAAAGATGGCGCTGACCGAAACCCGGCTGGGCCTCATCCCGGCAACCATTGGCCCCTATGTCATCGCCCGCATGGGCGCGGCTCGGGCGCGGCGCGTGTTCATGTCGGCCCGGGTGTTCGATGCGGCTGAGGCCGTGGGCCTTGGCCTTTTGGCCAAAATCGTTCCCGCCGCCGATCTTGGTGATGCCGTCGAGGCCGAAGTTCAGCCCTACCTGTCCTGCGCGCCGGGGGCGGTGGCCTCGGCCAAGGATCTAGTGCAAGCGTTGGGTCCACGCATCGACGACGACGTGATCGATCAGACGATCCGGTCGCTGGTCGAACGGTGGGAAACCGACGAGGCGCGCGAAGGCATCAGCGCCTTTTTCGACAAACGGAAACCTGCATGGAATACTCAGGTTTAGCGCCCGGTTAGTGCAAAAACGGATTCGCTTAAAGGCCGGGTTTTCCAATTGTGAGGGCAAGTGGAATATTAGGCCCCTGCGCGTTTCTGTTCGGTTGACCCTCTGACCCCACAGGGATAGAGAATGTCCAGTCAACACGCCAATTGACGGCGCGTCCCTGGGGGGTATGCGCAGGAAAGGAGCTATTCGTGGAAGACCTGCTGCGGGAGTACCTCCCGATTCTGGTGTTTCTGGCCGTTGCCGTGGGCCTTGGAATCGTACTGATTCTGGCCGCTGTGGTACTGGCAGTCCGCAATCCCGACCCCGAAAAGGTCAGCGCATATGAGTGCGGTTTCAACGCCTTCGACGATGCGCGGATGAAATTCGACGTCCGATTCTATCTGGTTTCGATTCTCTTCATTATCTTCGATCTGGAAATCGCCTTCCTGTTCCCATGGGCCGTGGGCTTCAAGGACATCAGCGATGTGGGCTTCTGGTCCATGATGGTGTTCCTGGCGGTGCTGACCATCGGCTTTGCCTATGAATGGAAGAAAGGGGCCCTGGAATGGGAGTGATGACTGGTGCAAATACCGCTGGCGTCGATAAAGAAGTCGCCACCCAGGCCCTGAATGCCGAGCTGCAGGACAAAGGCTTCCTGCTGACCTCGACCGAGGACATCATCAACTGGGCGCGCACCGGCTCGCTGCACTGGATGACATTCGGTCTGGCCTGCTGCGCGGTTGAGATGATGCACACCTCGATGCCGCGTTATGATGCCGAACGGTTCGGCATCGCGCCGCGTGCGTCCCCGCGTCAGTCGGACGTGATGATCGTGGCCGGAACCCTGACCAACAAGATGGCCCCGGCGCTGCGCAAGGTCTATGACCAGATGCCCGAGCCGCGCTATGTGATCTCGATGGGGTCCTGTGCGAATGGCGGTGGCTATTACCACTATTCCTATTCCGTTGTGCGCGGCTGCGACCGGGTTGTTCCGGTGGACATCTATGTGCCCGGCTGCCCTCCGACCGCTGAGGCGCTGCTGTACGGTCTGATGCAGCTGCAACGCAAAATCCGCCGCACCGGCACCATCGTACGCTGAGGAGAGGGCAGATGAGCGAAGCACTCAAGGAACTCGGCGCCCAGCTGGAATTGAAACGGGCCGATTGCGTTCTGTCCTGGGATGTGACCTATGGCGAGCTGAACGTCGATGTGGCCCCGTCGAATATCGTGGAATTCGTGGAATTTCTGCGGACCGACCAGAACTGCAAGTTCTCGACCCTGGTGGATATCACCGGTGTTGACTACCCCGAACGTGCCAAGCGGTTCGACGTGGTGTACCACTTCCTGTCGATGTACCAGAACCAACGTATCCGTCTGCGGGTCTCGATCCGCGAGGAAGACATGGTGCCGTCGATCGTGGACGTTCACCCCTCGGCCAACTGGTTCGAGCGTGAGGTGTTCGACATGTTCGGCATCCTGTTCTCGGGTCACCCGGACTTGCGGCGCATCCTGACCGACTATGGTTTCCGCGGCCATCCGCTGCGCAAGGATTTTCCCACCACCGGTTACACCGAGGTGCGTTATGATGAGGCGCAAAAGCGTGTGGTCTACGAACCGGTCAGTCTGGTGCAGGAATACCGACAATTCGATTTCATGTCCCCATGGGAAGGCGCGAATTACATTCTGCCGGGGGATGAGAAACAGGAGAGTGAGTAATGGGTGGCATCTGGTGGTTGATCCTTTCGGCACTAACCATCATCCCGATGGTGAAGATTTTGCCGTTTTTCGGGATCAACAAATACTGGTGCCTTCTTTGTCTGATCCCTTTCGGCACGATTGCGTTGCTTTGGTGGGTTGGGCTGAAATTACAGGAACTGGAGCGCCGCTGAGATGATGCTGCTGGGGGAACTGATCGCGTTGGGTGCGTTGGGGGTCCTGCTGGCGGGGGCCGCAGTCAAGGCGGCCGAGGCGGAAAAGGTCCGGGTTCGGGCCGAAGCGAAGAAGAAACGAGGGCGTTGATGGACGGCTCAAGATACGATGACGGCAGCACGGACGCGCTGAGCGGAGAACAGAAGATCCGCAATTTCAACATCAACTTCGGCCCGCAACACCCTGCGGCACACGGCGTTTTGCGTCTTGTGCTTGAGTTGGACGGCGAGATTGTCGAGCGTTGCGACCCGCATATCGGCCTGCTGCACCGCGGCACCGAAAAACTGATGGAAAGCCGGACGTATCTGCAGAACCTGCCGTATTTCGACCGTCTGGACTATGTGGCACCGATGAACCAGGAACATGCCTGGTGTCTGGCCATCGAAAAACTGACCGGTGTGGAAGTGCCGCGCCGGGGCTCTCTGATCCGGGTGCTATATTCCGAGATCGGCCGCATCCTGAACCACCTGCTGAACGTGACCACGCAGGCGATGGACGTTGGCGCGCTGACCCCGCCGCTCTGGGGCTTTGAAGAGCGCGAAAAGCTGATGGTGTTCTATGAGCGTGCCTGCGGTGCCCGCCTGCACGCCGCCTATTTCCGCCCCGGTGGCGTCCATCAGGACCTGCCGCCGGAACTGCTGGACGATATCGAGGCGTGGAGCCACGAATTCCCCGCCGTTCTCGATGATATCGACGGCCTGCTGACCGAAAACCGTATCTTCAAACAGCGCAACGCCGATATTGGCATCGTGACCGAGGATGACATCCAGAAATACGGGTTCTCGGGCGTGATGGTCCGTGGATCGGGCTTGGCATGGGACCTGCGCCGCGCGCAGCCCTATGAATGCTATGACGAGTTCGAATTCCAGATTCCGGTCGGCAAGAACGGTGATTGCTATGACCGCTACCTCGTCCGCATGGAAGAGATGCGCCAGTCGCTGCTGATCATCCGTCAGGCCATCGCCAAAATCCGCGAATGCCCCGGCGACGTTCTGGCCCGCGGTAAGATCACCCCGCCGAAACGCTCGGACATGAAAACCTCGATGGAAAGTCTGATCCATCACTTCAAGCTGTACACCGAAGGCTTCCACGTCCCCGCAGGCGAAGTTTACGCCGCCGTCGAGGCCCCCAAGGGCGAGTTCGGCGTCTATCTGGTCGCCGACGGCACCAACAAACCCTACCGCGCCAAACTACGCGCGCCGGGTTTCCTGCACCTGCAAGCCATGGACCACGTTGCCGGAGGGCACCAACTGGCCGACGTCGCCGCCATCATCGGCACCATGGACGTTGTGTTTGGGGAGATTGATCGGTGAGCCTTATGCTCTTCGCCATGATATGCGCCGGGATCGGTGGAGCGTTTCTGCTGTTGCTCGGCTGCCTGTTCTGGGCAAATCCCGCCCTGGGCCTGAAGCAGACGGGACATCACGCCGAGCAATTGCCGCGCGTGATGGCGGATCGTTATCTGGCGTTTGCGCTGATCGGGGTTTTTGCGGCCTTCTATCAGGACCTCAATGTCATGCTTGCTTTCTTTGCCGCTTGTGCGGTGATGGCCTTTGTTGACGCGCGTATTTATCACCGGGCCCAAAAGGGCGTCTCGAAACACCTGATTGCCGGCGCTTTGTCTGTGGTTGCTTTTGCGGTCACATTCGTCGCCCGAATAACCGAAGGAGCCGCCTGATGCTGCGCCGTCTTCATCCCGAACAACCCGAGAGCTTTGCCTTTACCGCTGCCAACCAGCAATGGGCCGAAGCACAGGTTACAAAATACCCCGAGGGCCGTCAGGCCAGTGCGGTGATCCCGCTGCTGTGGCGTGCGCAGGAGCAGGAGGGCTGGCTGAGCCGCCCTGCTATTGAATCCGTTGCCGATATGCTGGGCATGGCCTATATCCGCGTGCTTGAGGTCGCCTCGTTCTATTTCATGTTCCAACTGCAACCGGTTGGGTCTGTGGCGCATATTCAGGTTTGCGGTACGACGTCGTGCATGATCTGCGGGGCCGAGGACCTGATCGCGGTCTGCAAGGAAAAGATCGCGGCCAAGCCGCATGAGCTGTCCGCCGACGGCAAGCTGAGCTGGGAAGAGGTGGAATGCCTCGGGTCCTGCACCAACGCGCCGATGGCTCAGATCGGCAAGGATTACTACGAAGACCTGACCGCTGAGAGCTTTGGCAAGATCGTCGACGATCTGGTGGCAGGCAAAGTGCCGACGCCGGGTCCGCAGAACGGTCGCTATGCGGCAGAACCGCTGAAAGGCCTCAGCAGCCTGACTGAATATGAAGCGGGCAAGCCTCAGTACAATGCAAGCGTCGAATTGGCGACGGATCTGAGTGACACGGTCAAGCGCATCGACGGGACCGAAGTTCCGATCCTGACCCCTTGGCTGGGCAAGGATGGCAAGCAGGCCGGTGCCTCGGCGTCGGCGAAACCTCCGAAAGCACCTGAAACGCCGAAGCCGGCCGTGAAACAGGCCGCGGAGGCGAAAGCCAAGCCTGAACCGGAAGGGGCCAAGGAAGACCAGCCCGAGACGCTGACCGCAGCGCGGGATGGCAAGGCGGATGACCTCAAGATGCTGAAAGGTGTCGGGCCAAAGCTGGAAGAGACGCTGAACGAGCTGGGTTTCTACCACTATGACCAGATCGCAGCCTGGACGCCCGAGCATGTGGCCTGGGTGGATGCGCGCCTGAAGTTCAAAGGCCGGATCGAACGCGATGGCTGGATTGAACAGGCGGCCAAGCTTGCGGCGGGTGAGGAAACCGAATTCGCCAAACGTGCTAAGGAAGACGGCACTTACGAAGACTAAACGACGGTGCCCAGCCTGGGCGCCTTAGGTGACATGGACAAGGACAAGGAACAGGCCATAGCCCGTAAGGGTCGACATATCGGCATAGTCATCGCGGTGACTATGGTGATCTGGCTTGCCATGAACATGTTCATCGGCCCCGCATTGGAACTGACGGCGCGCCATGCGCTGCTGTTCGATCTCGCCGCTCTGGCAGGATTTATCTATGCGGGCGTCAACATATTTCAACTCTGGCGAATGCGTCAGGAGAGCTGAGGGTAAGCGATGCTGAAGGATCAGGACCGGATCTTTACCAACATCTACGGGATGCATGAACGCAGCTTGCGGGGGGCGCAGGCTCGCGGGCATTGGGACGGCACTGCTGGCCTGATCGGCAACGGGCGCGACTGGATCATTCAGACGATGAAGGACTCGGGCCTGCGTGGTCGTGGCGGTGCGGGGTTCCCGACCGGGCTGAAATGGTCGTTCATGCCTAAGGAAAGCGATGGGCGCCCGGCTTATCTGGTTGTGAACGCAGACGAATCCGAGCCCGGCACCTGTAAAGACCGCGAGATCATGCGCCATGATCCGCACACGCTGATCGAGGGGTGCTTGATCGCGTCTTTCGCGATGAATGCGCATACCTGCTATATCTACCTGCGCGGTGAGTACATCCGTGAGCGCGAGGCGTTGCAGGCCGCGATTGATGAGGCGTATGACGCCGGTCTGTTGGGCAAGAACGCCGCTGGCTCGGGCTGGGATTTCGACCTGTTCCTGCATCACGGGGCAGGCGCCTATATCTGCGGCGAAGAAACCGCCCTGATCGAAAGCCTTGAGGGCAAGAAGGGTATGCCGCGGATGAAGCCTCCGTTCCCGGCGGGTGCGGGGCTTTATGGTTGCCCGACCACGGTGAACAATGTGGAATCCATCGCGGTTGTGCCGACCATCCTGCGCCGGGGCGCGGATTGGTTCGCGGGCTTTGGCCGTCAGAACAACGCGGGCACCAAGCTGTTTGCGATCTCGGGTCACGTCAACAACCCCTGCGTCGTTGAAGAGGCGATGTCGATTTCCTTTGAAGAGCTGATCGAAACCCATTGCGGCGGCATTCGCGGCGGCTGGGACAACCTGCTGGCGGTGATCCCCGGCGGGTCTTCGGTGCCTTGTGTACGCGGAGAGAACATGCGCGATGCGATCATGGATTTCGACTATCTGCGCAACGATCTCGGCTCGGGGCTTGGAACGGCGGCGGTGATCGTGATGGACAAGTCCACCGATATCATCAAGGCAATCTGGCGGCTGTCGAAGTTCTACAAACACGAAAGCTGCGGCCAGTGTACGCCTTGCCGCGAAGGCACCGGCTGGATGATGCGTGTGATGGACCGTCTGGTGCGCGGTGAGGCGGAACCGGAAGAGATCGACATGCTGTTTGATGTGACCAAACAGGTTGAAGGCCACACGATTTGCGCCCTTGGCGACGCGGCGGCCTGGCCGATCCAGGGCTTGATTCGCAATTTCCGCGAGGAAATCGAAGATCGTATCAAGGCGCAGAAATCGGGCCGCATGGGCGCGATGGCGGCAGAGTAGGATGGCGGTTCTTGCATCATATCTTTCGGTCCTGGGCTTTTGCTTGATCGTTTTTGGTCTGGTGACTTTGTTACGAGCCAACGGAGCAACACGGCTTGTTTCGATTTCTCTGGGCGTCAGCCCTCTGGTACTTGGATTTGGCCTGTCTTTCCTTTTCGCGGGCCTTGGATATGGGGTGTCTCTAAATTTGCCGATATTTGCGGCGATGATCGTGGCACTAGGGCTGATGCTTTTGTGGCAGGCCCAGAAGGCAGCAAAGAGGTTGTCAAATGTCAATTGAGCGTAATCGGAACGATGGGCTGTTTGACGGGTATCCGGGGAAGATGAAGTGATGGAAGCATTCGCAGAATACGGTCATGCAGTCGCGTCGCTGGTGATTTTCACCCTTGTCGTACTGTTTCTTTCCCCGTTCTCGGCCTTGGCCAAGCAGGGCAAGGGGCTCGCTCCGGGGGCGACGCCCGAGCAGGACTATGCCGACAAGGCGTACCGCCTGAACCGCGCGTACCTGAACGGGACCGAGACGCTGCCTGCCTATCTGACGGTTACAATTGCAGCGATCCTGATGGGTGTTGGCCCGGTTTGGGTGAACCTGCTTGCCTCGGTCGCGCTGTTGGCGCGTCTGGCGATGCTGGTCGTGCATATGCGCGGAATCGGCAAACCTCACAGCGGCTTACGATCGGTTCTTTATGTCGTCGGCTGGGCCTGCATGTTCGTCATGGGTCTCATGGCGTTGGTGGCAGCGTTCTGATGGTGGGGCTGGAGGAACATCGGATGTTCGGACTAAGGCATCTCAAAAACAACGGCATCATGCTGGGTATGGTTGCCGCGCTGGCGTTTGTTTCAGCCTGCGGAGTCGTCACGCCTTCTGAAAATCAGGTCCGGTTCGATGGTCACGCATTCCGGGCCAAGGTAAAACCCGTCAACAAGAAAGTGTCGCCGGCTGACTTTACGGTAGTGGTCAACGGCGTCTCTGCCTCACTTGACGGCGCGCGCGAGGCCGGTCGGTTTGAAGGGACCAAGTTCTGCATCAAGAATTTTGGCTCTTCTAAAATCGCGTGGAAGGTTGGTCCGGATACCGAGCCGCAGAACCTGCGCATCAGCGATGACAAACTGACATTTGCAGGAACCTGCCAGCGGCCATGACGCGTGTTTTTGCATATCAGGCCATGATGCGGCGGGTGTTATTGCATAGCGCCTCGGTCGCCTTTCGTCTTGGGTTTCCCAAGACGAAAGGAATTGTCATGTCTGGTATCAGAGCGCTTGCATTGATCTCGGTGCTGACCCTGCCGACCCTTGCCGAAGCAAAACCGCCCTTGCGCGAAGTCAAAGAGATCGACAACGAACTCTACTACATCGCCATTGCAAACGAGATTTCAGAGTATTGCCCCTCGATCAGCGGGCGGCGACTGAAAGCGATTGGTGTGATGTGGGGGTTGAAATCCAAGGCCAACAGCCTGGGGTACTCGGACGATGAAATCCGGGCCTATGTGGATTCCGATGCCGAAAAGGACCGGATGCGCGCCAAGGGCGAGGCGTATCTGGCTCAGAACGGCGTCACGTATGAAAATCCGAATTCCTTCTGCACGTTGGGTCGGAAGGAAATCGAAAGAAACAGCGCCATTGGCGTGTACTTGAGGGCAAATTGACGGATGGGTATTGAAACTCTGAAAACTGGCGCAATCGGTGTCGGGTTGCTGTTGGCACTTAGTGCCTGTGCGACCACGACCGACAGCTCTTCCGTTTCCCGAGCCGAGTTTCGTGGCGAGCTGCCATCAGATGTTTACGACTTCGCTTTTGCGAATGCGATGGCGGATCAAATAGCAAGCGAATGTCGTTCTCTGACCCTCGACCGTTCGAAGGTTTACAAAACGAGCGAGGCGCTGGCCGAGAAATACGAGGCAGAAGGATACCGTGCGAGCGATTTTAAGTATCTCGCTCGAAATCTGCCGCGTAAGCGGGTTCAGGATGATGCAATCGCGTACATACAAAAACGCGGGATCGTAATTGGAGAGCCTGAGACTTTCTGTGCAGCCGGTCGGCTCGAAATTTCCAATGAAACCTCGATTGGCGCTTTTCTGAAAGGGTAACGTCACTATGTCTGATCTCCGCAAAGTGAATATCGACGGGCAGGAAATCGAAGTCGATGGTGCGATGACCCTGATCCAGGCCTGTGAAGAGGCCGGGGTCGAAGTGCCGCGTTTTTGCTATCACGAACGTCTGTCGATCGCCGGGAACTGCCGGATGTGTCTGGTTGAGGTCGTGGGCGGTCCGCCGAAACCTGCAGCCTCGTGCGCGATGCAGGTGCGTGACTTGCGCCCGGGGCCGGAAGGTCAGCCGCCGGTGGTCAAGACGAACTCGCCCATGGTCAAGAAGGCCCGCGAAGGGGTGATGGAGTTTCTGCTGATCAACCACCCGCTGGATTGCCCGATCTGCGACCAGGGCGGCGAGTGCGACCTGCAGGATCAGGCGATGGCCTATGGTCTGTCGGGGTCGCGCTTCAAGGAAGCCAAGCGGGCGGTGGATGATCTGGATCTGGGGCCGCTCGTTGGCACCGCGATGACCCGTTGCATCAGCTGTACCCGTTGTGTGCGCTTTACCACCGAGGTCGCCGGGATCTCCCAGATGGGTCAGACCGGGCGGGGCGAGGATGCCGAGATCACCTCGTATCTGAACCAGACGCTCGATTCGAACATGCAGGGCAACATCATCGACCTGTGCCCGGTAGGCGCGCTGACCTCGAAGCCCTACGCCTTTACCGCGCGCCCGTGGGAACTGACCAAGACCGAGAGCATCGATGTGATGGATGCTCTGGGCTCGAACATCCGCGTGGATACCAAGGGGCGCGAAGTGATGCGTTTCCTGCCGCGCAACCATGATGGCGTGAACGAGGAATGGATCAGCGACAAGACCCGCTTTGTCTGGGACGGGCTGCGCCGTCAGCGACTGGACAAGCCTTACGTGCGCGAAAACGGCAAACTGCGTCCGGCCTCGTGGCCCGAGGCGCTGACGAAGGCCGCCGAGGCGCTGAAAGGCGCCGAGAAACCGGCGGGGATCGTCGGTGATCTGGCACCGGTTGAGGCCGCATTTGCGCTGAAGCAGATGATCGAAGGGCAGGGCGGTGTTGTCGAATGCCGTACCGATGGCGCCAAGCTGCCTGCGGGCAATCGGGGTGCCTATGCCGGGACCGCAGCCATCGAGGACATCGACGGCGCCGAACGCATCCTGCTGATCGGCACCAACCCGCGTGACGAGGCTCCGGTTCTGAACGCCCGTATCCGCAAGGCTTGGGCACATGGGGCCGAGGTGGCTCTGGTTGGTCCGGCGGTGGACCTGACTTATGAGTATCACCACATGGGTGACGACCGCGCGGCGCTGCAGAAAGTCGTCGACATGGGCGGCGATGATGCAATCAAGGGCAAACGCTCTCTGGTCGTCGTCGGGCAGGGCGCATTGCAAGAGGCGGACGGCGCTGCCGTTCTGGCCGCCGCGCAAGCCATTGCAACCAATACAGAAAGTGGTCTGATTGTCCTGCACACCGCCGCTTCGCGTGTTGGCGCAATGGATGTGGATGCCACCAACGAAAGCGGCATGGACGCGGTTAGCGCGGCGGATGTCATCTACAACCTCGGCGCGGATGAGGTCGAAATCGGTGACGGTGCCTTTGTGATCTATCAGGGCAGCCATGGTGACCGGGGCGCGCACCGCGCCGACGTGATCCTGCCGGGCGCGGCCTATACCGAGGAAAACGGCCTGTTCGTGAATACCGAAGGGCGCCCGCAACTGGCGATGCGCGCCGGGTTTGCACCGGGTGAGGCCAAGGAAAACTGGGCCATTCTGCGTGCCCTGTCGGCGGAGCTGGGCGCAACGCTGCCTTTCGACTCGCTGGCGCAACTGCGCACCGTGCTGATCGAAGCGGTTCCGCATCTGGCCCGTATCGACGAAGTGGGCGAGAACGAGGTTCAAGCGCTGGATGCAGGCCCTCTGGGCAAAGCAACCTTCCGTTTGGCGGTCAAGGATTTCTACCTGACCAACCCGATCGCGCGCGCTTCGCAGCTGATGGCCGAGCTTTCGGCGCAGGCACAGGCCCGCAAATCCGAGAAGATCGCAGCGGAATGAACCAAACCTGTTTCATATCACATTCAAGCGCGACTGCCGGGTGGCAGTACGCCGCGCCTGATTTGTGTGTGAAACCCAAGATTAAGGGTGGCGCAATGGCGGCAGATGCTGTTTACACCAACGCGCCGACCCAGCCGCAGTTTGCGCAGGCATATGGCCTTTGCATCGCTCGCGGAAAACGGAATACCCACGGTGTGAGGACCAATGGCTGAATTCTTTAACACCCCAGGCGGAATAGCCATCATCATTCTGGCGCAAGTGCTTGCTGTTGTTGCGTTCGTGATGATCTCGCTGTTGTTTCTTGTCTATGGCGACCGCAAGATCTGGGCGGCTGTTCAGATGCGTCGCGGACCCAACGTGGTTGGCGTCTATGGCATTTTGCAATCGGTGGCCGACGCGCTGAAATACGTCGTGAAAGAGGTCGTGATCCCTGCCGGGGCAGATCGCGCCGTGTTCATTCTGGCCCCGATGACCAGCTTTGTTCTGTCGCTGATCGCCTGGGCGGTGATCCCGTTCAACGACGGCTGGGTTCTGTCAGACCTGAACGTGGCGATTCTGTATATTTTTGCCGTGTCCTCGCTTGAGGTTTATGGCGTGATTATGGGCGGTTGGGCATCGAACTCGAAGTACCCGTTCCTTGGGTCTCTGCGGTCCGCGGCGCAGATGATCTCATACGAAGTGTCTATTGGTCTGATCATCATCGGTGTGATCATCTCGACTGGATCAATGAATTTTGGTTCCATCGTGGGCGCGCAGGATACCGGCTATGGCTTCTTTGGCTGGTACTGGCTGCCGCACTTCCCGATGGTCTTCCTGTTCTTCATCTCGGCGCTGGCCGAGACCAACCGCCCGCCCTTTGACCTGCCCGAGGCGGAATCGGAGCTGGTGGCCGGGTATCAGGTGGAATACTCCGCCACGATGTTCCTGCTGTTCATGGCCGGTGAATATATCGCGATCTTCCTCATGTGCGCCCTGATTTCGCTGCTGTTCTTCGGCGGCTGGCTGTCCCCGATCCCGGGTCTGCCGGATGGTGTCCTGTGGATGGTCGGCAAGATGGCGTTCTTCTTCTTCATCTTCGCGATGGTCAAGGCAATCACGCCCCGCTACCGCTATGACCAGCTGATGCGGTTGGGCTGGAAAGTGTTCCTGCCGTTCTCGCTGGCCTGGGTGGTGTTCGTGGCCTTTGCGGCGAAATTCGAATGGTTCTGGGGCATCTTCGCCCGGTGGAGCGTAGGAGGCTGATCATGACGCAAATCGACTATACCCGCGCTGCCAAGTACTTTCTTCTGCAGGACTTTTGGGTCGGCTTTAAACTTGGAATGAAGTACTTTTTCGCCCCTAAAGCCACCATCAACTATCCGCATGAGAAAGGCCCGCTGTCGCCGCGTTTCCGGGGCGAACACGCCCTGCGCCGCTATCCGAACGGTGAGGAACGCTGCATCGCCTGCAAACTGTGCGAGGCGGTTTGCCCTGCGCAGGCCATCACCATCGACGCCGAACCGCGCGAAGACGGCAGCCGCCGCACCACGCGCTATGACATCGACATGACCAAGTGCATCTATTGCGGCTTCTGCCAAGAGGCCTGCCCGGTTGATGCCATCGTCGAAGGCCCCAACTTCGAATTCGCCACCGAAACCCGCGAAGAGCTGTTCTACGACAAGCAGAAGTTGCTGGATAACGGCGAACGCTGGGAAGCCGAGATCGCCCGCAATCTGGAAATGGACGCGCCGTACCGATGAGTGACACGCCGACAAATCCGTTTGAGCTGATGATGAAGCAGGCTCAGGACATGGCCAAGGCGATGAACCCGGCGATGGAAAGCTTTTCGCCCAAAGGGTTCGAGGCGCTGTGGCCGACCATGCCGAAAGAGGTCATGGAGATGATGTTCGGCAACACAGTCAACAAGGATGGGCTGGATGCCAAGACGCGCCTGTTGCTAACGCTGGCCGGGCTGACCTGTCAGGGTGCTCAGGCGGATGCAGCGGTGCGCCAGACCGTGCGTCATGCGCTGGAAGCTGGCGCCAAGAAACAAGAGATCGTGGAAACGATCGGTCAGATGTCGGTCTTTGCCGGCATCCCGGCCATGACCCGCGCGCTGGATCTGGCGCAAGAGGTCATGGGCGACAACGAGGATGAGGATCAATGACCGTCTTTGCCTTCTATCTGTTTGCCATCAGCGCCATCACCGGCGGGCTGTTCACGGTGATCAGCCGCCAGCCGGTGCACTCGGTACTGTGGCTGATTTTGGCGTTCCTGTCTTCGGCGGGGCTGTTCGTGCTGCTGGGGGCCGAGTTCGTGGCGATGCTGCTGATCATCGTCTATGTCGGCGCCGTCGCGGTTCTGTTCCTGTTTGTTGTGATGATGCTGGACGTGGATTTTGCCGAGCTCAAGGCCGAGATGGCGCGCTATATGCCGCTGGCCCTGCTGATCGGTCTGGTGATCCTGATGCAGTTCGTCATGGCCTTTGGCGCATGGGACAGCGCGCAGGGCGCGGCGGCCAATCTGGCGCAGCCGGTTCCGGCAGACCGCCACAACACCGAGGCGCTCGGCGTCATTCTTTATGATCAATACTTCCTTCTGTTCCAACTGGCGGGCCTGATCCTGCTGGTGGCCATGATCGGTGCCATCGTGCTGACCCTGCGCCATCGCAAAGACATCAAGCGTCAGGACATCGTCGGCCAGATGATGCGCGACCCGGCCAAAGCGATGGAGTTGAAGGACGTGAAACCGGGGCAGGGGTTGTGATGCGCAACTCCACTATAGCACTTGCGCTCATCATCTGTGTGGTGAGTGACGCGGCAATGGCTTGCTCGTCAGCGCCCGTCAACGAGGGATGGAAGCTTAAGTCCGTCCAAGCTGATTGCAGCTTTGAGAAAGCCGGACGGGGCAAATGGAACTACTTTAGCGGAGAAGCCGTTGTTGACATTGGAAATGGCCGTATTGGTCAGCGCATAAAGAGTGGTGAAGGGTGTAGTCCACGTGAGAACCTGTTCTTTCAAGATTGCACGAGCGGAGAAGGCATCGTTATCGAAGGGGAATACTACAACTCCGGAATTGCCGGACTCGTTCCAACCTCTATCGATTTGATACAGAAGCCAGACGGCCCAATCGGGTTGACCTCGGAGACAACGGTATCCGAATTGGAGCATATTTCAGTCGAGCACCAATATACCTTCACCAAGAGCATCCAGAAGTTCTTTGCTCGAACTAAAGACCACAAGCGCATCGACTACACCTGCGGCTGCAGACTCTACTACCCCGACTCGCCAGGAGCGAAGCTATGATCGGACTTGAACATTATCTTACGGTCGCGGCGACGCTGTTCGTCATCGGCATCTTCGGTCTCTTCCTGAACCGCAAGAACGTCATCATCCTGCTGATGAGCATCGAACTGATGCTCTTGGCGGTGAATATCAACCTCGTGGCGTTTTCCAGCTTTCTCGGCGATCTGGTCGGGCAGGTGTTCACGCTGTTCGTGCTGACCGTTGCGGCGGCCGAGGCGGCGATTGGTCTGGCCATTCTGGTCTGCTTCTTCCGCAACCGCGGCACCATCGCGGTTGAAGACGTCAACATGATGAAGGGGTAAGGGAACATGGAAACCACCATCCTCTTTGCCCCGCTTGTGGGCGCACTGATCTGCGGCTTTGGCTGGCGCTTTATTGGCGAGAAAGCCGCCATGTGGACCGCCACCGGCCTGCTGTTTCTGGCCTGTCTGCTGTCGTGGATCGTGTTCTTCACCTTCGACGGCCACACCCAGCAGATCGAGGTCATGCGTTGGATCGAGAGCGGCTCGCTGTCGACAAGCTGGGCGGTACGTCTGGACCGGCTGACCGCGATCATGCTGATCGTGGTGACGACCGTCTCGGCGCTCGTGCACCTCTATTCTTTCGGCTACATGGATCACGACCCGCAGTGGCGTGAGGGCGAGAGCTACAAGCCGCGCTTCTTTGCCTATCTGTCCTTCTTCACCTTCGCCATGTTGATGCTGGTGACAGCGGACAATCTGGTACAGATGTTCTTTGGCTGGGAAGGTGTGGGTGTCGCGTCCTACTTGCTGATCGGGTTCTACTATCGCAAGCCCTCGGCTAATGCGGCGGCGATGAAGGCGTTTATCGTCAACCGCGTCGGTGACTTCGGCTTTGCTTTGGGCATCTTTGCGCTGTTCTTCCTGACCGACAGCATTAACTTCTCGGACATCTTCGCGTCGGCACCGGAACTGGCGGAAACGCAGCTGCACTTCCTGTGGGGTGAGTGGACCGCCATCGAGGTGATCTGTGTGCTGCTGTTCATCGGTGCGATGGGTAAATCGGCGCAGTTGATCCTGCACACATGGTTGCCGGACGCGATGGAAGGCCCGACACCCGTTTCGGCGCTGATCCACGCCGCGACCATGGTGACCGCTGGTGTATTCCTGGTCTGCCGCATGTCGCCGCTGATGGAGTTCGCGCCGGGTGCCACCGGGTTCATCACCGTGCTGGGTGCTTCGACCGCGTTCTTTGCCGCAACGGTGGGGCTGGTTCAGACCGACATCAAGCGCGTCATCGCCTATTCGACCTGTTCGCAGTTGGGCTACATGTTCGTGGCGGCAGGTGTTGGCATGTATTCGGCCGCGATGTTCCACCTGTTCACGCACGCGTTCTTCAAGGCCCTGCTGTTCCTTGGCGCCGGTTCGGTGATCCACGCCATGCATCACGAGCAGGAGATGACCGAATACGGCGGTCTGCGGAAAAAGATCCCCTATACCTTCTGGGCGATGATGATCGGGACGCTGGCCATCACCGGTGTGGGTATTCCGCTGACGACCATCGGGTTCGCCGGGTTCCTGTCCAAGGATGCCATCATCGAGAGTGCCTATGCAGGCGGCTCAGCCTATGGCTTCTGGCTGCTGGTGGTCGCGGCTGCGTTCACTTCGTTCTACAGTTGGCGTCTGATCTTCCTGACCTTCTACGGTACGCCGCGAGGCGATCAGCATACGCATGATCACGCGCATGAAAGCCCGTTGACCATGCTCGTGCCTTTGGGTGTGCTGTCTTTGGGCGCGGTCTTTGCCGGCATGATCTGGTACGGCAACTTCTTTGGTCACGCGGACAAGGTCGGCAAGTTCTATGGCATTCCGGTGGCCGAAGCGTCCGAGCACGCCGAAGCTGGCGATCACGGTCAGGCGGATGCGCATGCCGATACGTCTCATGCCGAGGACGACCACGCGTCGGATACTCATGCGGATGACGGTCATGGCGACGAGGCCGCACATGCTGACGCTGACCACGGCGACGAGGCTGCGCATGGTGGGGATCACCACTATGTCTTTGCGGGCAAGCCGGGCGAAGGTGCGCTTTATATCGGGCCGGAGAACCACATTCTGGACGACGCGCACGCGGCCCCGAAATGGGTCAAGGTTTCGCCCTTTGTTGCGATGGTGCTGGGTTTTGTCATGGCCTACTGGTTCTATATCGTGAACCCGTCCCTGCCGGGGCGTCTGGCTCAGAACCAGCGACCGCTGTACCTGTTCCTGCTGAACAAGTGGTACTTTGACGAAATCTACGATGCGATCTTCGTCAAACCCACCGTGGCGCTTGGCCGGTTCCTGTGGAAACGCGGCGATGGCAACACCATCGACGGCTTCCTGAACGGTGTCGCCATGGGCGTTGTTCCCTTCTTCACCCGCCTCGCAGGCAAGGCGCAGACGGGCTACATCTTTACTTACGCCTTCTGGATGGTTCTGGGCATCGCCGCCCTGGTCACCTGGATGTCGATCGGCGGAGGCGCACACTAATGGATAATATCCTCTCCATCGTCACCTTCATCCCCGCAGTGGCGGCAGGTATTCTGGCCCTGTTCCTGCATGGCGATGATGTGGCTGCGCAGCGCAATGCGAAATGGGTTGCGCTGGTGGCGACCACGGTGACGTTCCTGGTCTCGATCGGCATCTACACAGGGTTTGACCCGTCCAACACCGGCTTCCAGATGGTGGAAGAGGGTGAGTGGCTGCTGGGTTTGAAATACAAGATGGGTGTGGATGGCATCAGCGTTCTGTTCGTGCTGCTGACCACCTTCATCATGCCGCTGACCATTCTGGCCAGCTGGCAGGTTACAGATCGCGTCAAGGAATACATGATCGCCTTCCTGCTCTTGGAAACGCTGATGCTGGGCGTTTTCATGGCGCTGGATCTGGTGCTATTCTACCTGTTCTTCGAGGCAGGCCTGATCCCGATGTTCCTGATCATCGGCATCTGGGGCGGCAAGGATCGCATCTACGCCAGCTTCAAGTTCTTCCTCTATACCTTCCTCGGCTCGGTGCTGATGCTGGTGGCGATGGTTGCGATGTATGCGGATGCGGGCACCACGGATATCGAAGCGTTGATGAGCCATCAGTTCTCGTCGGAAAGCTTCAGCGTGCTGGGCATCTATGTCGTCGGCGGCATGCAGACGCTGATGTTCCTGGCGTTCTTCGCCTCATTCGCGGTGAAAATGCCGATGTGGCCGGTGCACACCTGGTTGCCGGACGCACACGTTCAGGCGCCGACAGCTGGCTCGGTCGTGCTGGCGGCGATCCTGCTGAAGATGGGCGGCTATGGCTTCCTGCGGTTCAGCTTGCCGATGTTCCCTGTCGGCTCGGCGGTGATGACCGATCTGGTGCTTTGGATGTCGGCCATCGCCGTGGTCTACACCTCGTTGGTGGCGCTGGTGCAGGAGGATATGAAAAAGCTGATCGCCTATTCCTCGGTCGCGCATATGGGCTTTGTGACCATGGGTATCTTTGCGGCGAACCAGCAGGGTATCGACGGCGCGATCTTTCAGATGCTCAGCCACGGGTTTATCTCGGCGGCACTCTTCCTGTGTGTCGGTGTGATCTATGACCGGATGCACACCCGCGATATCGACGCGTACGGAGGTCTGGTGATCCGGATGCCCGCCTATGCGCTGGTCTTCATGCTGTTCACCATGGCCAATGTCGGCCTGCCGGGCACTTCTGGGTTTATCGGTGAGTTCCTGACCCTAATGGGCGCGTTCCAGGTCAACACCTGGGTAACCGCAGTCGCGGCGACCGGTGTGATCTTCTCGGCGGCTTACGCGCTGTGGCTGTATCGCCGCGTGGTCTTTGGCGACCTGATCAAAGAAAGCCTCAAGGCGATGACGGACATGAGCTCGCGCGAACGGCTGATCTTCGCGCCGCTGATCGTGATGACGATCCTGCTGGGCGTCTACCCGTCGCTGGTGACCGATGTGATCGGCAACTCGACCGCTGCACTGATTTCGAACTATGACACGGCTCTGGCCGCGGCTGAGGCCGTGACCCAGGCGGCCGCTTCGCATTAAGGAGGCTTTGGAGACATGATCCAGGCTGATCTGACAATAATCCTGCCAGAGATCGTTCTGGCCGTATATGCGATGGCCGCTCTGATCGGGGCTGTCTACACTGCGAAAGACGCGCTGGCGCCAGTTCTGGTTTGGTCAACGGCCGGCCTGATGGCGCTGCTGGCCATTTGGATTGCCACCAATGGCGATGGCGTCAACGTGGCCTTCGACGGCATGTTCATCGACGACGGATTCTCGCGTTTTGCCAAGGTTGCGGTCCTGCTGTCCGCCGCCGCTGTTCTGGTGATGAGCCAGGATTACATGTCGCGCCGCGGGTTGCTGCGGTTCGAATACCCGCTGCTGGTGGCCTTGGCCGCCGTGGGCATGATGATGATGGTCAGCGCCGGCGACCTGATGTCCCTGTATATGGGGCTGGAGCTGCAGTCGCTGTCGCTCTACGTCGTGGCCGCCCTGCGCCGCGACAGCGCGAAGTCGACCGAAGCGGGTCTGAAGTATTTCGTGCTTGGCGCGCTCAGCTCGGGCCTGCTGCTGTATGGCGCGTCGCTGGTCTATGGCTTTACTGGAACCACCCTGTTCTCGGGCATCATCCAGACCGTTCATCACGGAGACATCTCGGTCGGCCTGCTGTTCGGCCTGATCTTCCTGATCTCGGGTCTGGCGTTCAAGGTCTCGGCTGTGCCGTTCCACATGTGGACACCGGACGTGTACGAAGGCTCGCCCACGCCGATCACCGCCTTCTTTGCCACCGCGCCGAAGGTGGCGGCGATGGCGCTGTTTGCCCGCCTGATGCACGACGCCTTTGGCGGCGTGGTCAAGGATTGGCAGCAGGTGATCGTGCTGCTGTCTGTCCTGTCGATGCTGCTGGGTGCAGTTGCCGCGATTGGGCAGCGTAACATCAAGCGGCTGATGGCGTTTTCGTCGATTGCCCATATGGGCTATGCGCTGATCGGTCTGGCGGCGGGTACGGAAATGGGCATCAAGGCGATGCTGATGTATCTGGCGATCTACGTGACCATGAATATCGGCACCTTTGCCTTCATCCTGATGATGGAGCGTGATGGCAAACCCGTCACTGATATCGATGCGCTGCGTCAGTATTCCAAGCGCGATCCGGGCAAGGCTCTGGCCGTGCTGATCCTGATGTTCAGCCTTGCGGGCGTGCCGCCGATGCTGGGCTTTTTCGCCAAGTTCGGCGTCTGGCAGGCGGGCATCAGTGCAGGGCTGACCGGGCTGGTCATCGTCTCGGCCATCGCTTCCGTGATCGGTGCGTTCTATTACCTGCGGATCGTGTTCTACATGTATTTCGGGGAAGAGAACGAAGATCCAATCGAAACACGGTCCACGCCGGTACTGTGGGTCGCTCTGATGGGCTCGGCCGCGCTGATGCTGGTTGGCGTGTTCTATCAGTTCGGCATTGAGGGCGCGGCGGCAGCTGCGGCGGCAACGCTTGTCAACTGATTTGCCTAACATCCAATTGCAGGGGGCTCGGTCAACGGACCGGGCCTTTTTGCCATGACCGATTGGCCGCAAGGATACGGTCTGCACATCGTGCAGGAGGTCGACAGCACCCTGAACGAGGCTGCCCGGCTTGCCCCGACGGCGCCGGGTCCGGTCTGGATCATGGCGCATCACCAGACCGCTGCACGCGGGCGGCGGGGCCGCACTTGGGCCAACCCCAAAGGCAATCTGGCAGCGACCTTGTTGATGCGCCCGCAGGGTAATCCGGAACAGGCTGCGTTGCGCAGCTTTGTCGCGGCGCTGGCTTTGTTCGACGCTTGTGTTGCGGTGACTGGCCGGGCGGCAGGGCTGTCCTTGAAATGGCCCAACGATGTGCTGCTGAACGGCGGCAAGCTGGCCGGTATCCTGTTGGAAAGCACCGGGCAGGGGCGTGAACTGTCTCATCTGGCCATCGGCATCGGAGTGAACCTCTCTGAGGCGCCCCCGGCCTATGCCGTCGAACAAAGCGCCGTTCGTCCCGTCTCGTTGCTGTCAGAGACCGGTGCCGCCGTTATCCCCGAGGATTTTCTGACCGAACTGGCCTCGGCCTATGCGCGGTATGAAACCCAGTTCGCGACCTACGGGTTCGAACCGATCCGCACCGCCTGGCTGTCGCGCGCCGCCAAGTTGGGCGAGGTGATCACCGCACGGACCTCGACCTCGGAAACGGTGGGAACCTTTGAAACCGTGGACTCGAATGGCAACCTTGTCCTAAAGACCGCCAAGGGCCGCGTCAGCATTCCGGCGGCGGATGTGTTTTTCTGAAGGAGACGCAGATGCTTCTGGCGATTGACTGCGGCAACACCAACACCGTTTTCTCGATCTGGGATGGCGAGAAGTTTCTGTGCACCCTGCGCACCTCGACCCACCATTCCCGCACGGCGGACGCCTATTTCACCTGGTATTCGACGCTGGTAAAACACTATGGGATCGACGCGGACATCACCGATGTGGTGATCGCCTCGACCGTGCCGCGCGTGGTTTTCAACCTGCGCATCTTTGCCGATCGTTTCTTTGGCTGCCGCCCGCTGGTTGTGGGCAAGCCGGAATGCCTGCTGCCCGTGGCACCGCGCATCGACGAGGGCACGATACCCGGACCCGACCGTCTGGCCAATGCGGTTGGCGCGTTTGACCGTCACGGCGGCGACGTGGTGGTTGTCGATTTTGGCACCGCCACCAACTTTGACGTGGTCGCGTCGGACGGGGCCTATCTCGGCGGCATCATTGCGCCCGGCGTGAACCTCAGCCTCGAGGCGCTGCACCAAGGGGCGGCGGCCCTGCCGCATATCGACATCACCCGGCCTGAAAAGGTGATTGGTACAAATACGGTTGGCTG
Source organism: Ruegeria sp. AM9 (assembly GCF_056540565.1). NCBI lineage: Bacteria > Pseudomonadati > Pseudomonadota > Alphaproteobacteria > Rhodobacterales > Roseobacteraceae > Ruegeria > Ruegeria sp. AM9. Next base: position 523,627 of record NZ_JBQFWY010000001.1, on the reverse strand, counting down.
CATTCAGTCTGGCGTGTATTGGGGCTATTCCGGCTTGATCGAGGGGCTGATTGCCCGGATCAAAGAGGAATACGGGATGCCGATGAAAGTGGTCGGCACCGGCGGGCTTGCGCCTTTGTTCGATCAGGCGGATGTCGGGTTTGACGCGATCGAAGACGATCTGACGATGCACGGTCTGACCGTGATCCATCGCTATAACAAGGATAATGGCTCGACATGAGCAGTGAACGACTGATCTATCTGCCGCTGGGCGGTGCCGGCGAAATTGGCATGAACGCCTATGTCTATGGCTATGGCAAACCGGGGCAAGAGCGGCTGATCCTCGTCGATCTGGGGGTGACCTTTCCGGATATGGACACGACGCCGGGGGTTGATTTGATCCATGCGGATATCTCGTGGCTGCAGGAACGTGCCGACCGGCTGGATGCCGTGTTCGTCACCCACGCGCACGAAGATCACGTGGGCGCGGTTGCGCATTGCTATGAAGCACTGGGCGCGCCGATTTATGCGCGCGCGTTCACAGCCAATATCGCGCGCCGTAAGATGGAAGAACATGGCCATCCCGAAGATGCTGTGCAGACGGCCTCGGCCTGGCCTGAGCAGATTTTGGTTGGTCCGTTCAAGGTCGGCTTCCTGCCGGTTTCGCACTCCATTCCCGAAAGCGCCGCGCTGGTGATCGACACGCCGGAAGGCCGAATCGTGCATTCCGGGGATTTCAAGCTGGATACACAGCCCGTGGTCGGTGAACCGTTCGACCCCGATCTGTGGGCCGAGGTTGCCAAACCCGGTGTAAAGGCTTTGGTCTGTGACAGCACCAATGTGTTCTCGCCCCATGCTGGCCGCTCGGAATCCGAAGTTGGCCCCGAGATCACCAAGCTGTTGGAAAGCGCCGAAGGCATGGTGGTTGCGACCACCTTTGCCTCGAACGTGGCGCGGGTGAAAACGCTGGCCGAGGCGGGCGCGCGGGCCGGGCGTTCGGTCGTGTTGCTGGGCCGTGCCATGCGTCGGATGATTGAAGCAGCCACTGAAACCGGCATCCTGTCGGATTTTCCCAAGGTCGTCAGTGCCGAAGAGGCGGTGGACCTGCCGCGCCAGAACCTGATGCTGATCGTGACCGGCAGCCAGGGTGAGCGCCGCGCCGCCAGCGCGCAACTGGCGCGTGGCAAGTATCGCGGGATCGAACTGAAAGAGGGCGACCTGTTCCTGTTTTCATCCAAGACCATCCCCGGCAACGAACGTGGCGTGATCTTCATTATCAACCAGCTCAGCGAAAAGGGCGTGGACGTGGTGGATGACAGCTCGGGCCTGTACCACGTGTCCGGCCACGCCAACCGCCCTGATCTTGAAAGGGTGCATGCACTGATTGACCCGCAGATGGTGATCCCGATGCATGGCGAACACCGTCATCTGCGCGAACATGCCAAACTGGCCGAATCTGGTGGGCGCACTGGCATTCTGGCTGTGAACGGCACGATGCTGGACCTGACCGGCAATGAACCCAAGGTGGCCGACTATATCGAAACCGGCCGCACCTATCTGGACGGCACCGTCAAGGTTGGCGCGCTGGACGGGATCGTGCGCGATCGTATCCGCATGGCGCTGAACGGGCATGTGACGGTGACGGTCATTCTGGATGAAGAGGACGAACCCCTGGGTGAGCCGTGGTGCGACACGATGGGCCTGCCCGAAATCGGAACCTCCAAGGCCGCGCTGGTCGAGGTGCTGGAAGAGGATCTGAACCAGTTCCTGATGCGCGCCGATGCCAAAACCCTGCGCGACGATGACAAGCTGGAAGAAGCCATGCGCCGCATCGTGCGTCAGACGGCCAAGGCCGAGATCGGCAAAAAGCCCGAAGTGACCACAGTGATCAGCCGGATGAAGTGACGCCTAATCCGCGTCAGGCATCGGATAGCCTTTGAGCTGCAGGAACAGGCTCTGTTCCTCGGTATGCAGGTAGAGGGGCACGGTCGCAGGCGGCTCGGGGTTTGAAACCCGGGCTGCGATTTCGGCCAGAACCACCTCGGTGATGAACGGCAGGTCCAGATCACGCGCGCGGTCGAGCGGAACCCATTGCAGGTGGGACAGCTCATCCGAGGCACGGCTGAAGTCGTCCAGATCGCCCTGAATCGCGTCGGCATCGACCAGAAAGAACCGCGCGTCGAACCGGCGCGGGCGGCCCGGAGGCGTCACCGCCCGGAACACGAATTGCAGGGCGTCAGCCGAGGGGCGGAAGCCCATGGAGGCAAAGCCCTGCCAATCCTCGGGCACCGCGTCGTTCCAAGTGCCGGGTTCGCCCAGGATCAGTCCGGTTTCTTCCCATAGTTCGCGGATCGCCGCAGCAGCCAGCGCGGTCTGCAGCCCCGGTTCGGATTTTTCGTCCAACCGTTCGCGGCAAAGCTCGGGCATGGGCGCGGCAAGAGGAATTTCTTCATCCGCCGCATCAACTGCCCCTCCGGGAAACACGAACTTGTTGGGCATGAAGACGGCCTTTGCGCCGCGCTGCCCCATCAGGATCGATGGTTCGGTCAAGCGGTCCCGCAGGACGATGACCGTCGCCGCGTTCCGTATCGCTGACTTGTCTTCTGTCATCCGCTGATCGACCTGTCCGCGCGGGGCATTACGCTTTTTCAAACCCGTGCATCCGGCGCGCCCATTGATAGGCGACTACAGCGCCTTTCAGCCGGGGCAGCAGGAATAGCGACAGCGCAGTGCATCCGATGGCAAAGATCAGGAACATGGTCATGGGTTCGGGGCGGAACTCGACATAGGTCACGTGCAGCGCCGGAGCCAGCAGGTGACCGACCAGCAGAATGGTCAGATAGGCCGGGCCGTCATCCGCGCGGTGGTGAAACAGCTCCTGCCCGCAATTGCTGCAGCTATCGTTGACCTTCAGGTAGCCGCGTAGCAGCTTGCCTTCGCCGCATTTCGGGCAACGGCCACGAAAGCCCTTGATTAATGCGGGCCGTGTGGGGCGGTCATCCTCGGTAGTGGTGTCGATCGTCTGATCTGTCATTTTGAAACTCGCGCGTTCGAATGCGCAGGATAATGCGCTTGTTTTGTCCCGCAGAAAAGGGGGGTGCGGCGCTTTGTGACTTAGGTCGGCTGTAACTGGCTGTCAAAAAAAATCTGATTTTTGCGACGGAACCCGCGCGCCGACCCGTTTGAACCTATGTGAGCAGCGGCGATGGGGCCGCAAAGCAAAGGGAAAACGATATGAAAAGCGCGAAATTCATTCCGGCCATCCTGATCTCGGCCGTTGCAGTCACAGGCACCTCGGTTCTGGCGGCAGGGCCGAAGGATCGCGTACCCGCGAGCTTTCAGGAACTGGACGCCAATGGTGATGGCCAACTGACCCAGGAAGAGATGGAGGCCCACCGGGCGCAACGATTCACCGAGGCCGACACGAATGGCGATGGTCAGTTGAGCGTCGAGGAAATGCAGGCTGCGGCGCAAAAGAAAGCCGATGACCGCGTGACCAAGATGTTCGAAAGACACGACGCCAACAAGGACGGTTTTTTGAGCGAGGACGAGTTGCCCAAACCGCGCCGCGCTGGCAAGATGTTTGACCGTATCGACGCGGATAACAGCGGAACGATTTCGGAACAGGAATATGCCGATGCAAAAGAGCGGATGGGCCGGAAGCACAAGAAGCACGGCAAGGCGGGCTCTGACGACAATTGATGAAGGATGGAGGATCTGACCTCCCCCCTGCACGAAGTTCGTGGCGCATCGTGCGCCGCGGACACGTCGGACGATGCGTTGCTGCGGCAGTTCGCCAAGGGCGATGCCGCAGCCGCACGCGCGTTGACGGATCGGCTGGCACCGCGGTGTTTGTCGGTGGCTATGCGGATGCTGGGCAACCGGGCCGAGGCCGAAGACGTGACGCAGGATGCGATGATGCGGCTGTGGCAGATGGCTCCGAATTGGGTGCCGGGTCAGGCCAGGGTGTCAACCTGGCTGTACCGTGTAACGCTGAACCTGTGTGTGGACATACAGCGCAAGAAACGGCCGGACCGTCTGGACGATGTGCCGGAACCCGAGGACGGCGACCTCAGTGCAGCGGATCGGATGCAGGACGCGGCGCGCAAGGACGCCTTGCAGGCGGCGTTATCGCAATTGCCGGACCGCCAGAGGCAGGCGGTGATCTTGCGGCATATCGAGGAGTTACCCAACCCGGAAATCGCCGGGATCATGGGTGTTTCGACGGAAGCGGTGGAAAGTCTGACCGCGCGCGGAAAACGCGCCTTGGCCGCGATACTGGCCGGGCGGCAAGATGAGCTGGGGTACGAAGATGGCTGAGAACGACACGGAACTTGACCAGTTGTTTGCCCAGGCACGGCAGACCCGACCCGAATTGCCCGATGATCTGGCGGTCCGTATCCTGACGGATGCCGAAACGGTGCGTCTCGATCGGCTGAAACCCGCAGTACAGTCGCGCCCGGTCTGGGCGCGGATACTGGACGGGATCGGTGGTTGGCAGAGCATGGGCGGTCTGGTTGCGGCCAGCGCGGCGGGTGTTTGGATCGGCTTGTCAGCACCGGGCTTTCTGCCCGACCCCGCGACGATAATCTACCCGCAGGAGACCAGCTTTGTGGTCGCTGATCTTGGTCTGGACACAACATTTCTGGAGGACGCCGAATGAGCGATAATGCCAAGCCCAAAAGACGGTGGGTAACGGTTCTGCTGACCATATCGCTGGCGCTGAACCTGTTGATCGTCGGGGTTGCCCTAGGCACGGTTTACCGCGTCAAGGGCGGGGATCGCGGCAAGCCGCCTCCCGGGTTTGGACCCGCGATTTATCGGGCGCTGCCGAAAGAGGATCGGAAAGCCCTGCGCGGAGAACTGTCCGAGCGGCATGTCAAAGGGGCGAAACTCCGGTCTCAGGATTTTGCTGCGCTGGAGGCCGCCTTGCGGGCAGAGCCATTTGACCCATCGGTTGTGCAGGCTTTGCTGGAGCAACAGGCGCAGGCCATGGCCGAGTTGCAAGGCGCATTGCAGGAGGAATGGCTGGTGCGGGTCACCGCGATGACGGATGCCGAACGTCAGGTCTACGCGGACCGGCTGCAAGAGGTAGTGCAGCGCAAACGTTACGGGCGTAAGCACAAGGACTGACCAGATCAGGCCGCGCTTTGCCGGACCCGAACCTGATCGCGCCCGGCTGTCTTGGCGGCGTATAGCGCGATGTCGGCCGATTTGATCAATCCCTCCAGCCCCGCAGGCTGATGCGACGGTGAGGTGACCTTGGCATGGGTTGCGATCAGCCCGATGCTGATCGTAACCGGGATGGGGGCAGGGGTGTCCGGCAGGTCGAAAGGTTCCTGGCGGATGCAGTCACACAGGCTGCGGGCCAGTTTGAGAGCCTGAGCCTGCGTGGTCTCCGACAGGCCGATCATGAACTCTTCTCCGCCGATCCGGGCAATGAAACCGGCCGAACCGACGGCCTGCTTCAACCGTTTGGCCGCCTCGGTCAGAACCAGATCCCCTCCGGTATGGCCAAACTTGTCGTTGATGGCCTTGAAGTGGTCCAGATCGGCCAGCATCACGGCAAACCCTTTTCCGGTGCGGCTGGATTGATGGGCGATCTGATCCATCGCACGCATCGCATAGCGGCGATTGTGCAACCCGGTCAGAGGGTCCACCCAAGACTCGACCAGCCCACGCCGTAGCGAGGCACGCATTTGGTCCAGCCGCGTCTTGCGCTTGATCTGGCTGTCCAGACGCAACAGCGCCTCTTCCGCGCAGAACCCGTCCATGCAGATCGCGTCGGCGCCCCGGTCCAGCGCCTCCGAGGCCAGCGCGGCATTCTCTTCCCCAAGAACCCCGATCAGAACCGTATGTCGGGTGGTGCTGCGGGATTTCAGATCTGCCAGCAGGTTCAGACCCGATGGGTTTGCGCTGATTTCAAAGATGATGGCGTCCGGCACCGGTCCGGACAAAACGCCGTGCAGGTTTGTTGAGGTATGCGCGGACAAGCTGTGCCGCGTGCGTTTCGACAGGGCATTCTGCCACAGCGCTCCGGTCCGTGCGGATTGCGTCAGAATGGCCACACGCGCCGCTTTAGGGGGCATGAAGGGCGTGGCACCGGGCTCCGCAAAGCCCATAGGGTGCGAACCGGATTCGACGTGCAGATCCTGTGTTTCGGCCCGAGCCCGCAACAGGCTGCGCACTCTTGCCAACAGGAACGTGTCTTTGAACGGGTGCACCAGAACATCGTCCAACCCATCCGCCAAGGCTTGCAACCGGGCGGCCTTGTCGTTTTGCGGCGCGATCGCCACCACCGGCACCCCGATCAGGTCCGGATCAGCCTGAACCAGCCTTTTGACATCCGTCGCGGTGCCATCCGGCAAGGTCTGAGACGTCAGCACCAGATCGGGTTTGGCGCGCCGCAACAGCCCGGCGAGGCCCTGAAGCCGTTCGCCTTGTACGACGTGGTACCATGCTGCCGTCAGTTGAACTTTCAGCATGATGCGATTGGTTGAGGTCCCGTCGAGGACAAGGATGGTTCCCTGCACGGACATATCAGTCACCATTGATTGCATGCGTTGTTAAAGTGTTTATGAGTCTGGTTAACAAACCCTTTCCACGACCTGATCGGGGGCAATTTTATGTCAATCTCCGCCCAATCTGCAGAAACGCTGGCGCTCAATGTCTTGGGCTGGCTGGTCGGTAACGACGAATTGCTGCCGATCTTTCTGGGGTCTACCGGTGCGTCGGCGCAGGATCTGCGTGACCGGGCGGGCGAATCGGAGTTCCTAGGATCGGTTCTGGAGTTTCTTATGCTTGACGATTCGTGGGTGATCGCTTTCTGTGACGCCAACTCCGTGCCTTATGATCATCCCGGTCAGGCGCGGGCGGTGTTGTCTGGTGGTGCCGACGTCCACTGGACCTGATCCAACAACCTTGCAGGAGCATTCAATGCCCATCGACGCGATCCTGTTTGACAAGGATGGAACCCTGTTTGATTTTGCCAATACCTGGGGCGCGTTTGGACGCAACATGGTGCTGCGTCTGGCCGGTGGCGATCATACGCGCGCCGCCGAACTGGGTAGGATCATCGGATTTGATCTTGAGACGGCCACATATTCAGAAGACAGCATCGTTATAGCAGCTACAGTCGAAGAGATAGCCGATCTGCTCGCCCAGCATATTCAGGACTCTTCTAGAGAGGAACTGATCGATGTGTTGAATGCCGAAGCCGCCGCAGCGCCGCAGGCTCAGGCCATTCCGTTGGTTCCTTTTCTGGAAGGGTTGCGGCAGGCCGGGTTCAAGTTGGGAGTGGCGACCAATGACAGCGAAGCACCGGCACTGCAGCATTTGGCCTCGGTTGGAATTCACGAGCATTTCGATTTTGTCGCGGGTTATGACAGTGGCCACGGTTTCAAACCCGGTCCCGGGCAGTTGCTGGCCTTTGCGGCTCATGTCGGCGTGGAGCCGGAACAAGTCGCCATGGTTGGGGACAGCTTGCATGATCTGCAAGCCGGGCGCGCTGCCGGGATGACCACGATTGGTGTTCTCACGGGGCTGGCTCCGGCCGAAGCACTGGCGCCGATGGCGGATGTTGTGTTGCCGGATATCGGGCATATTCCGGACTGGCTGGCCAAAATCTGATCGCGCCGCAGTCAATTTCGGCGTTTCGGGACAAGAAACCGACATAGACTGTCGCAGACAGAGCGGCCAGACACCCGCCTTCGGGGCTTGCATGGGGGTACGCAAGTTCCGGAGGATCAAATGGCTGACACGAAAAGGCGTAGGCGTCGTAGTGGGGGACGGGCCGGTGCCGCCGAACGCAGGGGCAGCGCGGTCATCGACCAGATGCCGTGGAACCCTCCGGTCAATATAGACAATCCGACCGAGCCGCTGGATCAGGCCGGTATTGAGGCGATCCACGAAGGGGCCATGCGTATCCTCGAAGAGATCGGGATCGAGTTCTACAACGAAGAGGCCATCGGCATTCTTCGCGAGGCCGGATGTACCATCGATGGCGACAATGTCCGCATGGGTCGGGATTTTGTGATGGAGATGGTGGCCAAGGCGCCATCGCGCTTTACCATCACGCCGCGCAACCCCGACCGGAGGATTGAAATCGGTGGCCGGACCATGGTGTTCGGCAACGTGTCGTCTCCGCCGAACTACTGGGACATGGAGATCGGCACCAAGGTTCCCGGCAATCGTGAGATGTGTCGGAATTTGCTGAAACTGACGCAGTATTTCAACTGCATCCACTTCGCTGGGGGCTACCCGGTTGAGCCGGTCGATATCCACGCCAGCATCCGGCATCTGGACGTCCTTTATGACAAGCTGACCCTGACGGACAAAGCGATGCACGCCTATTCGCTGGGCAAGGAGCGCGTCGAAGACGTGATGGAGATGGTCAGAATCGCGGGCGGCCTGAGCCATGAAGAGTTCGAAGCATCACCGCGGATGTATACCAACATCAACTCGACCTCGCCGCTGAAGCATGATCATCCGATGATTGACGGCTGCCTAAGATTGGCGCGGCGGGGGCAGGCGATTGTGGTGACACCGTTCACCTTGGCAGGGGCGATGGCGCCGGTGACGATGGCGGGGGCCGTGGCGCAATCGCTGGCCGAGGCGCTGTGTGCGATTGCCCTGTTCCAATATGTGCGCCCGGGAATTCCTTGCGTGATCGGGACGTTCACGTCGAATGTGGACATGAAGTCGGGGGCACCGGCCTTTGGCACGCCGGAATATATGCGCTCGACCCAAATGACCGGGCAGATGGCGCGGTACTACGGCTTGCCGATGCGGTCGTCAGGGGTCTGCGCGGCCAACGTTCCCGACGGGCAGTCGGTGTGGGAGACATCGAACTCTCTGTGGGCGGCCGTCCAGTCGGGCACCAACATGGTCTATCACGCGGCCGGATGGCTTGAGGGTGGGCTGATCGCCAGCCCGGAAAAATTCATAATGGACTGCGAAATCCTGCAGCAAATCCAACGTTATATGCAACCTGAGGTCACGGCGACGGGGCCGGACGAGATCGCGCTGGAGGCGATCCGTGCGGTTGGCAATGACGGCCATTTCTTTGGCGTTCAGCACACGCAGGATCGTTACACCACGGCGTTTTACCAGCCGTTCCTCAGCGATTGGAGAAACTATGAAGGCTGGAACGTTGCGGGTGGCATCTGGACGGCCGAACGGGCGCATCACATGTTCAAGGAAATCGTCACCAGCTTTGAGCCTCCGCCGATGGATGAAGGTATCCGCGAAGAACTGGCCGAATTTGTCACCCGCCGGAAGGCCGAAGGCGGGGCGCCGACGGATTTCTAGTTTTCTGTCAATGGTTTCGATCATTAGACTTGATCAGATTGTTGGTATCTCGCCAGTCATCTTGGGGTTTTGTTAAGGATTGTCAGGCCAGATTGGTGCAGAAACCAATCTGGGGCATCTCATGCATGGTCTGATCAATCGGGCGGTACAGTCTTTTGTATGCGCGACTTACGGACAATCGTGCTGGCTGCGCGTAACCGAGGCCGCCGAACTGGGCTTTGTCGAGTTCGAGGCCATGCTGGTCTATGACGATGACATGACCGTTCGGGTTCTGGATGCGCTGCGTGTTGACCTGAACCGCCCGCGCGCCGAAATCCTCGAGGATCTGGGAACCTACCTGGTTTCTCATCCCAAAATGGAGGATTTACGGCGGCTGCTGCGCTTTGGCGGTGTCAGTTATGTCGAGTTCCTGCATTCGCTTGACGATCTGTCCGACCGGGTTCGGCTGGCCGTTTCCGACCTCAACCTACCCGCGCTGGAGCTGAGAGAGATGGCGCCAACGGAATATCAGTTGTTCTGCCATACGGGTCTGCCCGGCTATTCCAGCGTGATGGTCGGGGTCCTGCGCGCCATGGCCGATGATTACGGCGCCTTGGCGATGCTGTCTCATGACGGGCAGGAGGGCGAGGCTGAGGTCATTTCAATTGTTCTTGTGGAAAGCGCATTTGCCGAAGGGCGTCATTTCGATCTGGGGGCGCGGAAATCATGATGGACTCGCGTGATCTGGCAACCCTACTAGAGACGCTGTGCCCGATGTTTGTTCTTGCGGACGAAGACGGGCAGATCATTCGTGTGGGGCCGACATTGCAAAAACTGCGTCCCGATCAACCGATGGTCGGGAAAGATTTTCTGGACGTCTTCGAGCTGGTGCGGCCGCGTGCTGTGACAACGCTGTCGGCGCTGATGTCCCTGGCCGGGGCCAAGCTGCACCTCAAGCTTCATGATACGCCGCGCACGGCCCTTAAAGGGTTGATCGCCCCTTTACCGCAGGGAAAAGGTGCGGTCATCAATCTGTCCTTTGGCATTTCGATTCTGGATGCAGTGCGCGATTATGCCCTGACCAGTGCGGATTTCTCGGGCACCGACCTTGCCATCGAACTGCTGTACCTGGTCGAGGCCAAATCCGCAGCGATGGAGGCCTCGCGGTCACTGAACCTGCGGCTGCAAGGGGCGATGCTGGCGGCTGAGGAGCAAGCCTTTACCGACATGCTGACCGGGCTAAAGAACCGCCGGGCGATGGATGTGTTGCTGGGTCACCTGATTTCCGGGAATTCACCGTTCGCCCTGATGCATCTGGATCTGGATTTCTTCAAGTCGGTCAACGATCAATACGGGCACGCTGCGGGGGATTATGTGCTGCAGCAGGCCGCCCGGATCATGGTGGAAGAGACCCGCAATGACGACACGGTCGCGCGAATCGGTGGGGACGAGTTCGTCATTATATTCAAGGGCCTGTCCGACGAAGTTGTTCTTTCGGCAATTGCAGCGCGCCTGATCGACCGGTTGCAAACGCCGATGGCGTTCGAGAAGAACACCTGCCGGATTTCCGCCAGCATCGGAACTGCGTTGTCCACTCAGTTCAAGCCCCCTAAAGCCGCCGAAATTCTGAATGCGGCAGACTTGGCCCTGTACGAAGCCAAGAGGAAAGGGAGGTCCCGCCATTGCCTTTATTCTGCGCTTGTAGGGCAGCGGTAGGAAGTATCGCCTCGGGTCGATCCAGTCTGTGTCAGGCCCTCGGTTTTTCGGTCAGTCAGGCCTTGTGGAGCAGGCGGGACAGAGTGGCTGCAATATGGTGCTTGATCCGGGGCAGTTCTCCAACCACGGGCGTCACCCGACCTTTGAAGGCTGCCGCGTTCAATTCTTGCGGGACATCGTCAAGCACATGGCCGCCGTTGCAGGCGAAATACGGCAAGCACAACGCCTGAGTGGACAGGCTAGCTGCAGCCTCGGCAATTGAGGGCGGTTCTTCGACAAACCCCAGACGCATCGATTTGAACGGCAGGTGCTGCGCCAGATCGTTGGCAAAGGTGCGGGCCACGGCAGATGGATTGCGGCTGCGGCCGGATCCGTGGGCAGCCAGCACCAGATCGGTCTCTTCTGCGGCCCAATGGTTTTCGTTCAGCGTGTCACGCAGTGCCGCCGCAACCAGGTCCGGCAGGTCGGGGTCCACCCCCAACGGATCGAGAATGCGCAGGTTTCGCCCGGCCAGACGTTTGGGCAGGGCGCTGGTTACAAACCAGCCCTTGGCCATGAATAGCGGATAGATCACGGCGTCATCGGTCAGCTCTGCCACGCGCTGTTCGAAAATGCCCGGTGCGGCCAGAGTGGCAGAATGCACAGTCACGCCATCACACGAGGCATTCACCTCGGCGGCATAGGCGGCCAACGCCTGTTCTGCCGGGATTGGGTCAGACGGTTGGCCATGAGCGACGATAAGGGCGTGGGGCATTTACTTGTTCCTGTCTGCTTTCACGATAGGTGTTCCCTGCCGCATCAAAGTCAATCCAAGCCGTTCCAATTTCAGCCCAAAACTGTCAGCCAAAACCAGACGGACAGGATGGAAACCGCTGTCCCGACCAGCACGGACGAGGCCGCGACCCGTTTGGCCCGGCCATACATATTGGCGAAGATATAGGCGTTAAACCCCGGAGCCATTGCCGCGTTCAGCACGCCCGAGCGGAAAAGGTCCTGCGGCAGGCCAGCCGATGTTCCGAACAGCCACATGAGGCTGGGGTGCAGCATCAGTGAAATGGCGCAGACATAGGCAATCGTGCGCAGGTCGCCTTCGGGCCTGTATTTGACCAGCACACCACCCAATGCAAACAACGCACCGGGCAGGGCGGCGCGGGTTATGAGGCCAAGCGCCTCGTCCACCACAGAGGGTACGCCTATCCCGGACAGGTTGACGACAAATCCCAGCGCGATGCCAAGGATCAGGGCGTTGCGGAACATCGCTGTCAGGACCGACCGCACCATAAGCGTGCCGCCGTTGCCGCGATTGCGGACCACCTCCATCACGGTGATGCCGACGGCATAGCAAAACGGGGCGTGGAAGGCGATGATCGCATAGTTGCCGGACAGGTTTCCGGGTCCATAGGCGCGTTCGGTAATCGGCAGACCCAGTAACACTGAATTCGAGAACAGGCAGCAGAACCCGATGGCGACGCAGTCCTCCCACTCGCGGCGAAAGATCAGGCGGGCGCCGAACAGGCCCGCGGTGAAACACAGCGCCGCCGCAGTATAAAAGCTGGCCAATAACCGGGGATCGAAGCTGGAGCTCAGGTCCAGATGCGCGATGGCCAGAAACAGCAGGCAGGGAATTGCGAAGCCTTGGGTGAACTTCATCAACCCGTCCACATGGGCCTCTTTGAAGTACCCCGAGGATGTCGCGGCATATCCCGCTCCGATCACCAGAAATACCGGCAGAATGACGTCGATCAGGTTTTGCAGCATCTTGCCACCCCGAGGGATATCGCAGGCCGCAACAGCAGCGCTTTACAGGGCCTGACGGATCACCATGCCGTCATAGGCCGGGGTGATGTGATCGGCGGTCTCAGATTCGACCGTGGCATAGTCGAGGTCGATATGCATGTTGGTCAAAACTGCGCGTTTGGGTTTCAACTGGTCAATCCATCCCAGCGTCTTTTCCAGATGCGCGTGGGTGGGGTGCGGAGACCGGCGCAGGGCGTCGATGATCAGACAGTCCAAATCTCCCAGCAAGGGCCAGGAGTCGTCGTAGAATTCGGCCACGTCCGGCAGGTAGACCAGTTTGCCCATTTTGAACCCCAGCGAATCGATCGTGCCGTGGTTGACCTTGAACGGGTGAAACGGGATCGCTCCGCCCGGACCGTCGATTTCGAACGGGCCATCAATGGCCTTCAGGTCCAAAATCGGCGGGTAAGGAGAGGTTGCGGGTTGAATGAACGCGTAGCCGAACCGCCCCAACAGGTCGTTTTGGGTGTCGCCATCCGCCCAAACGGGAACGCGCGTCTTCATGTTGAAGACGATCATGCGCAGATCGTCGATACCGTGCACGTGGTCAGCATGTGAATGGGTATAGACCACGCCATCCAGCCGCCCGGTTCCGGTGCTCAGCAACTGGCTGCGCATGTCCGGCGTGGTGTCGATCAGGACGGATGTTGTGCCCTCGGGCCCGTCGCGTTCCACCAGCATGGAGCATCGGCGGCGGATGTTTCTGGGGTTGTCGGGGTCACACGCGCCCCAATGCCCACCCAGCCGGGGTACACCGCCGGAAGAGCCGCAACCCAGGATGGTGCAGCGCAGCTCGGTCATGCGGCTGCCTTGTAGGTTGCGGCTTTGGTGAACAGCCGGTCGAAATTGGCCTGCGTTTGGGCCGCGAAATCAGCGTAATCCATACCAAACACCTCGGCCCCTTTGCGGGCGGTATGGGCGGTATAGGCCGGTTCGTTGCGTTTGCCGCGGTATGGCGGTGGGGCCAGATAGGGTGCGTCGGTTTCCACCAGAACGCGGTCGACCGGGGCGGCGGCGAAGATATCACGTAGTTCCTGGCTTTTGGGGAAGACGGCGATGCCGGACATCGACAGGTAGAAGCCCAGATCCAGCGCGGCCTTGGCCAGTTCTGCTGAGGACGAAAAGCAGTGCATGACGCAGGAATAGGGCGCGTTGCGGTGTTCCTCAGCCAGAATGCGCGCCATGTCATCGTCGGCGGCGCGGGCGTGAATGATCAGCGGCAGGCCGGTGCGTTGAGCGGCCTCGATATGGACGCGCAGCGATTGTTTCTGCACATCGGCGCTGTCAGCGGTGTAGTGGTAATCCAGACCGGTTTCGCCAATGCCCACGAATTTGGGGTGCCGCGCCAGAGCAACCAGTTCGTCCACGGTCGCCATCGGTTCATCCGCCGCGCTCATGGGGTGCGTGCCGGCGGCATAGAAGACGGGCGCGTGGGCCTCGGCAATGGCGCGGACGGTGGGTTCGTTGCGCAGGCGGGTGCAGATCGTGACCATGCGGGTCACGCCCGCCTTGGCGGCGTTGGCGATGATCTGGTCCAGTTGCCCCTCGAAATCGGGGAAGTCCAGATGGCAATGGCTGTCGGTGATCTGGGGGGTGTCGCTCATCTGCTCTGACCGGCGGTTTCCTGTATCTTGAACACCGTATCTAGGACCAGAGCGGCAGGGTCAAGGTTCACCGCCTGACCATGTCGCGCGCGGGCTGTGATTGTCGCCGCGACCTCTGCCCATTGGCGGGCTTGATGCGGTGAGGTGGACAGGCGCGCCAGTGTTTCGGCCTCATTCGGGGCGGCCTCTGGCGCGGGTGGTGCACCGGTTGCACCGGTCAGGGCGAGGCGGGACAAGGCGACGTCGATCAGGGTCAGCAGCAGCTCGAACCGGTCTGCCGCGCCGCGCTGGGCGGCGGCCTCGGCCAAGGCCAACGCGCGCTGACGGTCCATCCGGGGCAGGGTGCCGAGAATGGCGATCAGTTCGGCGTAAATCTCCAGCCCGCCCAGATTGATCAGCCGAACCGCATCCCCCACGGACCCGGCGGCCAGCGCAGCCAAATGGTCAGCTTTGGCGGGCAGTTCGGCACCGGTTTGCGTGAGCGCAGCCTGCATATCCTCGGGGCCTAGGGGAGACAGACGCAAGGTGCGACAGCGCGACCGGATTGTTGGCAGCAGGCGCGACGGTTGGTGCGAGATCAGCAGCAGTGTCGTGCGCGCGGGCGGTTCTTCGAGCATCTTCAGCAAGGCATTGGCCGCGCTGACATTCATCTCATCCGCCGAATCCACGATCACGACGCGCCGTCCGCCATCGGCAGAGGACAGGCCGAAGAATTTCCCCAGCTTACGGATGTCGTCCACCACGATCTCATTCCGTAGACGCCCCTGATCGTTCACCGAGCGGGTGATGGCGGCCAGTCCCGGCTCGGCGCCAGCCAGGATGCGGTGCGCGACGGGGTGTTCGGGGTCAATCGCCAGCGACTCGGGCGGCGGTGGGGCGCCAAACAGCTCATCCTCAGCCGGAGGCGTCGCCAATAGAAACCGGGCGATCCGCCAAGCAAGCGTTGCCTTGCCCACCCCGCGCGGACCGGTCAGAAGCCAGCCGTGGTGCAGCCGGTCCGAGGTGTAGGCGCTCAGAAACGCCTGCTCGGCCTCGGTCTGGCCAAACAGGTGCTGGGTTTCACGCGGGTGCGGAGCACCGGGGGCCTGATCCGGGGTAGGGGTGTCGTCGCTCATCTATCGTCTGTCACAGTGTTTGCAGGACGATTTCTGTCACATCCTGGGCAACGCTGTCCATGTCCCGGTTGCCGTCGATCACCCGGAAACGGTCTTGGAACTCTTCCGCCAGTGCCAGAAAGCCTGCGCGCATCTTTTCCTGCAGGTCGATACCGAAATCTTCGAACCGTTCCTCGGTGCCCTGACGGCCTTTGGCGCGGGTCAGGCCGGTTTGCGGGTCCATGTCGATCAGCAGGGTCAGGTCAGGTTCGCGCCCGATCATCAGGCTGTGCAACTGGTCAACCACCGCGCGCAGGTTCCCGCGCGACAGGCCCTGATACATGCGGGTGCTGTCCGCGAAACGATCGCAAATCACCACTTTGCCCGCCGCCAGCGCCGGTTCGATGGTGCGCTCCAGATGGTCCCGCCGCGCAGCGGTGAAAAGCAGCAGTTCGGTCTCGGCCGACCAGCGGTCGGGGTCGCCCTCCAGAACAAGTCGCCGGATTTCCTCGGCCCCGGGTGATCCGCCGGGTTCGCGCGTCAACACAACCTCATGGCCCAGATCGCGCAGGTGATCCGCAAGCATTCGCGCCTGCGAGGATTTGCCTGATCCGTCAATGCCTTCGAAGGTCAGAAACAATCCGGATCCCGTCACAATGCGTCCAGAGGATTGCCGATTACATCGGTCAGGACGATACCGCCCACGGTCAGCATACGCACCACGAACCCTCCGCTCGGAACGGCTTCGGCCGCTACCAGCGGGCGCCGAATTTCCGGCAGGCCTTCGGGTTTGATCACCAGCTCGGCCAGTTGCTGACCCTTTTCCACCGGAGCGTTTACGGGGCCGTTATAGACCACTTCGGCTTCGATATTCTTGTCGCCCAGCACCGGGAATAACAGCGACAGGTCCTCTTCGGGAACCAGATCGACGGTCTTTTTTGCCCCCATCCAGATCTTGGCCTGGGCTATCGGCGTGTCCGCGTTGGCAACTGTCCTCTCGACAAAATTTCGAAACGACCAGTTAACCACGGCCTCAGCCTCCTCTGCCCGCTTGCCGGTGCTGTCGAGGCCGGTGAGAACGAAGATCACCCGGCGGTCCCCCTGCTTGGCCGAGCCGACAAGGCCATACCCGGCCTCTTGCGTGTGGCCGGTTTTCAGGCCGTCGGCACCGATCCCCAGTTTCAGCAGCGGGTTGCGGTTGCGCTTGTTCGACGGCGCACGGCCATCGAATTCAAACACTTCTTCGGCAAACAGAGGGTAGTATTCCGGGAAATCGGAAATCAGCCGGTCCGCCAGTACGGCTAGGTCATGCACTGACATCATGTGACCCGCTGCGGGCCAGCCGTTCGAGTTGGAGAAGTTCGAGTTGTCCATGCCCATCTGCTTGGCGCGTTGGGTCATGTAGCGGGCAAACCCGGCTTCGGTCCCATCGGGGCTGAGCGCCTCGGCGATCACCACGCAGGCGTCGTTGCCCGACAGCACGATGATGCCGCGCAACAGATCCTCGACCCGGACCCGGTCCTGCGTGTTCAGGAACATGGTCGAGCCGCCATAGCTCATCGCGTGTTCGGAAACCGGCAGGGTTTCGTCCAGCGTCAGCCGGCCATCGCGCAGCGCCTCGAACGCGACATAGAGCGTCATCAGTTTGGACATCGACGCCGGCGGAAGCGGTTGATCCGCCTCTTTGGACAGAAGCACGGTGCCCGTTGTCTGGTCCATCACATAGGCCGCGCGGGCCTGTGTGTCAAAAGCATGGGCGGGCAGCGCAAACAGCGCCAGCCCGAGGGTCAAAACAGATGATCGCAGTGAGGACAGCACGGGGGGCCTCCTTTGTTTCAGTTTTTGACGTTAAACGCGTCGGTAAAGCCAAGATCCTTGACGTCGCGCTGGATCGCGTTGCGTTCCGCGCGGGTATTTGCCGGGCCAACCAGCACGCGCCAGACCGTTTTGTCGTCGGTCTTCAGTTCGCGAATATCGGCGGACATGCCGTTGCGCTCAATCTTTGAAACCGCGCTTTTGGCGTTGGCCTCGACATTGAAAGTTCCGACCTGAACATACGGTTTGGGCAGCGAGCGCGGGGTCTTTTGCTGAGCCGTTGCTACGGCGGCGGTTGTGCTGGCCGGGGTCGGCTCGGCGGCCTCAATAGCAGCGGCAGCGCCTGCGATGGGGTCCAGCGGCGTTTCGGTGATCGTGTCGGTTTTTTTCTTCTGCCACCACTTCCGTTTGGTGGGCTTTTCTTCGGGCGCGGTAACCTCCGGGTCCGACAGGGTGGGGGTCGGGTTTGCCTCGGCGGCCGTTTCCACCACTTGTTCCGCTGCCTCGGCTGCAGTGTCGGCTGCCGCCGCGGCGGCTGCTCCGGTCGCGCCAGCCGCGGCAACCGTTTCCTTCTTTTGCCACCACTTGCGCTTGGCGGGCTTTTCAGTTTCAGCCGCTGCGGTGTCGATTGCTTCGTCCTGGGGCTTGGCGTCTTCGGCAGCAGGCGTGTTTTCAGCCGCTTCGATTTCCGGGGTCTCTTCCGCTTCCGGCTCTTTTTCTTCGACAGGTTTGCGCCGCAGGGCGACGACCTCGACCTTGGTCGGCGCCCCGGCAAGGATGCCCAGCTTTTCAGCCGCCGCCGAGGACAACTGCAATGTTGGTCCGGGCTGGCTTCTTTCCCGCCGGAACAGGGCGCCGGTGATGGATTTGTTGTTGGTCGTGTTCTTGATCACCACGCGCTCAGGCTGGTTGACGTCGGGGTGGGCCACCCAGATACCGCCCAGCGACGGGCGACCATCCCAAAGACCGGCCTCAACCACGTTGAACACGTCCGGTGCCTCAACGGTTTCACCAGTGGTTTTTGAGTAGTCCGGGAACAGTTCGACCTTTTCATCGGTCTGCGCGTCATCCGCAGGGGCTTCCGTCGAGGTCCCCTCCGGAGACAAACCCTCTTCACACCCGGCCAGAACTGCCAATGCCACGCCAAGTACCGCCAGCGATCGCGGTTTTGCGCGTGTCTCACTCGCTCGTTTCATTTTGTCATCCCTTGCCTGAAGGGGCCTCGTTTCCTGAGCCCCGCCGCCGGTCGCCGGTTCTGTTTTGCCGGACTGCTACGGTCTTTCCCGCAAAGCATAACGTGGGCAAAGTGTCATGGAAAGACCACTGCACGCGCTTCGGCGAGATTTCCCTATTTGCTCTTGCCACCGTTTCAACTTGGCCTTAGACCCGGCCTCACGCGGGGAGGTGGCAGAGTGGTCGAATGCGGCGGTCTTGAAAACCGTTGGGCGTGAGAGCGTCCCCAGGGTTCGAATCCCTGTCTCCCCGCCACTTATCAACGACTTACAGGTCGGCCACATCCCTTTAAGTTTGTCACCATTTGCATTTCAGCAGTGAATCACGGACCGCGGCGGCTGCCTTGCGTCAATCTGATGCCGGCATGACCGGTCCGTGCCCGGATCGACCCTGCAATTCTGGTCACGATTTCCTTTACCGGAATCTCACCGGCAGGAGTGCAGGAATCGAGCCCGTTGCGTGCCCAGTGCAAACCGGCCTTGAAGATACCATGCAATGATCGGCTTTTACTGGGCATGTCGTGGATCGGCTGTCGGTTCCATCATGGTGAGACTACGGACGCCCGCGTCGCTTGCGGGTGCTTTCAGATAGACGGCCCGGCCCTTCGGTTGTGCAACTCCGGGGGATCTCCACGTTCAAACCGGAACTGCATAAGTTCGGTGGCTTGCGGGCTTTGGGAGTGGAAATCCATATGGTCGACCGCGTGGCGGTTGCGGCATTCAAGCGCGTACTTGATTTGGTGTCGCGGTATGTCACTATGGCAGGCGCAATGCCTACAACGCGCAACAACACCAAATTGCTTAACGACACAGACGATGCCGACTGTGCAGCGATCATCGAGACGCTGTCGGAAAAGAACGCGACCTATCTTAGGCGGCGCAGGCTTCTTGAAGGTCCCGGTGCACATGCATCAGACCTGGTGACCGAATGCGCAGAAGCCATACAACAAGACAACAGTCAGGCCCGGATCGATCGGTTCGTCGCACAGGTTTCGGAAAACGCGACAGAGCATGAGATTTTGACGCTGTTGGTTGCCGGGTTGCTCGAGCTTCGGCAGGGACGGTGGCAGGCAACCGAAATGCTAGGACGCGAGGTCGTCAGCCGCGATCACCATGACCTTATGGCGCAACGGCTTATTGATGCTGCCCGCGAAACGTCGGCGGATCTTGAAACCGAAGCCGACCGCTGGCTGCGGACGCGCACATGTGTCGCACCATTTCGGGAAATGGAAACGCGGGTCAACGGTGAGGTTCATTTTTGCTGCTCGGCATGGCAGCCGGTTCCAATTGGCCGTCTTGAAACCGCAGATGAGGGCGGATTCTGGAATTCAGACCGGGCCCGCGAAATCAGACGGTCCGTCCGTGACGGTGATTTTTCACATTGCAGCCGCTGGCATTGTCCGCAGATCGCCGGTCGCAGGCTTCCGGCCCGCACCCCGGAAACGCAAAGCCTGAAGCTTGAACTGGAAGAAGGCCCGGATCGGGTCATCCTGTCTCATGACCGGTCCTGCAACATCTCCTGCCCCAGTTGCAGGACGCAGCTGATCAACCTGCCGCACAAAGAAACAGAGCGCTTGAACAAGGTGTTTGAAGACCACCTTTTGCCGCTGGTCAGCAAGGCCACGAAAATCAAGGTGACCGGATCAGGCGATCCGTTTGGCAGCAGGCACTTTCGTCATCTTCTGGGGCGGTTGACGCAGTCGGGTCCGCCCGGGCGGCGTATCCAGCTTCATACCAACGGGTTGCTGGCCAATGAAAGGGCATGGAACGATCTGGGACTTTGGGACAAGGTTTCGTCGGTCTGGGTGTCGATCGATGCGGCGCAGGCCGACACGTACAGTGTGCTCCGCCGTGGTGGCGATTTCACCGCGTTAAGGAAGAACCTGCGCTTCCTCGGTGAACTGAATGCACGCGGAGACATCGATACATTGCGCCTGGACTTTGTTGTGCAAACTGCAAATTACAAAGAGATGCCAGCCTTCGTGGATCTTGCCAATGAAATGAACGCTGATGGTGTTTATTTCCTGCGGCTGCGCAATTGGGGGCATGTCACCCCGCAGGAGTTCAAAACCCAGGATGTGTGCTCGTCCGACCACCCCGAGCACAAAGACCTGCTTGATGTTCTGGCCGATCCGCGCATGGCGTGGGGCGGTGTGGATCTCGGCAGCCTCAACTCGATCTGACAGGTTGCCCCGGTGCGGGCTTACAGCTCTTTTCGGATCAGGATGTCAGCCAGACAGGAACAGGAGTCGTTTGTGCATCGGATCGGGTCGCGGGGCAGGTCAACGTCCTCGCCCAGATATCCGATTACTCCGCCGACGCCGCAGACACCCCGATAGACTTCGCCATTCCCTCGGACCCGCAGGGATTCGAGCCCGACATTGCAGTTGTACCCACGCCATCGGTTCTTGCCCCTGAGAATGAACTCATTCGGGGGCAATGTCTCGCACTGCCCGGACCGTGTGGTTGCGCGCATCAGAGAGCGTGGCTTTTCACCGACCGGAGCGTATTTCGAGGGCAGCCCTTTCGAAAGCACCCGCATCTGGTCATCGGTGTAATCGTACAGCTTTGCCCCGAATTCCTGCCGTAAGGGTTTTAACGAGATCGAAGCCGCCGGCAGCGCCGCGCGCAGTTCCTGGGCGTCTTCAAAGGTCTGGTCAAAGCGGTCCGGGTGCATCGTGACGTTGATATGGACGCTGATGCGGTCCTCCATCATTTTCGCCACACGGATGAAATGATCCAGCTCCGCGAACTCGGCGTGGTAGGTCAGGATGACGCTGTTCAGACACCCGCTTATCTTTTCCCAGAACCGGGGTGTCCGCGACGCATTGCTGATCAGGCTGACTTTGAAATCAATTTCTGACGCCTGCTGCAGCAAATCAATGATGCGGGGATGCATCGTGGGTTCGCCGCCGGTGAACTGAAGCCAGACAATCTTGTCCCGCTCGTCCACATAGTGGCGTTTCATCTGGTGATATAAATGCAGGACGTCCTTGGTCTTTTGCCATCGGACCGTGCCGTCATGCAACGCTTTGGGGCAATAGCTGCAAGCATAGCTGCACGCGTTCCCCAGCATCCAGTCCACCACGACGATTTTGGCATGAACGGGATCGGAATGATCGATCAGGGTAAATGCGTCGAGTTCGTTTTGAATATCTTCCATCTAAATCCAGGTGTTTTCATTCAGGTTACCCAAACATCCACCGAAAACTCAGCAACAGCGTTCATGTGGCGCTTGGCAATCGCCTCAGCGTAGCTTGAAATTGACGATGGGACAAAAAATATTGCTGAAACCCCGGTTCAGCGGGGCAGGGGACAGCGATCCTGTCCTTAACGCGAAAGTGGTCACAATCGACCCGACGGTGTCGGCTGACTTGTCAGCGAGTGGTCAATTTTTTATACTCTAAACCATATTTTTTTGCATTTTTGACGCGCCGGCCTGTGTTCTGTTTGACCGGGCTACAACAGCCTAGAGGTTATTCTACCGGCCAGTCGGGGGTAATCATGACGAAGGCGAGCGGCCGGAAGGCTCGACCAGAAGTTGCCAAGAAACGCGTTGCTCAGGCGCCGGGTATCTATGATTTTGTTCAATCCCCTGAATGGCAGAAGGTCCTTGAAAAAGCGCGGATAGAGCAAGAGACCGAGCGCGCCGCGCAGGATCAGCAGGGTAAAAAGACAGAAGCACCCAAAGCGACCGACCGCAGCCAGGCGCAATCAACCACAGGTGAACCTTCTCCGGTTGGGCTAATGCCGTGGTCGGACCAGCTTGAAGAAGCCAGAAAGAAAAGAATTACGGTAAGTGTGAAGTACACGGGTGAGTCGGAGGAAGCCGGGCCCGAGGCGCCTGATGGCAGTAAAACAGCCGACGCTGGCGAAATAGCCGAGGTTTTTTTCAAATCCCGCAGAAGTAAAAGCAGTTCCGCCGATCCAGATGCAGGGCTGAGTTTGCGGCTTTCACATGAAGAGATCGACTATCGCCTGTCCAAAAAGGTTTTTCAAAAACTGGAAGATCAGCAACGCGCGCGCCGCAAGGTCAGGCTGGGGTTTATCGCCGTTGGCTGCGCCATTGGTGCAATCGCATCATCTTCGGTGTTTTGGGTTCTTTCGGGATCAGGTCCGGATGAAACGGCAGGGCCGGTCACTGCTGACGTCGAGATAGCCTCTCCGCTACAGGGTGAGGATTTTGTTCCATCGCAACCTGATCTGCCGACGGCCGCGCTGGGTGAGACAGTCATTTCAACGGATCTGGTCGGCCTCGCGCCGGGGGCAGATACCCCGGACAGCAGTTTGACAGAGGTGGAAGATCTGGACAGTTCCGCTTCGGTGACGCCCCCGGTGCCGGATTTGCCAGAGGCGGCACAGCCGCCCGAACTGACAACACCAAGTGTCGCTCCAAGCGTTTTGGCCTACGTTCCCGCGCTAGAGCAGCCATTCCTACCGGTGGGTGGTCCCGGCTATCTGCCAACCCGAGAGGCGAACCCGAGTTTCCTGCCATATGAAATCGCACCAGAGTTTTTTGACCCCGCAATCGCTCTGGCGGCGGTCGCGGCGACTGGAT
Organism: Ruegeria sp. AM9; assembly: GCF_056540565.1. Classification (NCBI taxonomy): domain Bacteria; kingdom Pseudomonadati; phylum Pseudomonadota; class Alphaproteobacteria; order Rhodobacterales; family Roseobacteraceae; genus Ruegeria; species Ruegeria sp. AM9. Next base: position 500,544 of record NZ_JBQFWY010000001.1, on the reverse strand, counting down.
TTGATCCTTTGGACATTGCGGCGGATGTGTTCACTCCACCGGCGCGGCCACCTGAACTTGCGGCTCAGCCTGTCTTATACAGACAACCTGCGCTGTTGCCGCCTGCGGCCGAGGCCAGATCATTGTCGGAACAGGTTCGGGCCATCCAGCCGGATTTGCCCGTATCGATCGATCCGATTGAAAACGCTTTGACGACTGTCGCATTGGACCCCTCGGCGCACCTTGGAGGCCCCGGAGTTGGTCCGGAGGCGCTGCAGACTCCCAAGTTGACGCGGCGGGCAGAACCATCAGGTACAGTGAGGCTTGTGACGCTGCCCGGTGCTGACGTCGAACCACCGCAAGCAAGTTCCATCGCAGGAGGGGCGGCGTTCAGGCTGTATGCACCCAACAGGCTGCCGCAGGATGCCGTGGATTCGGTTGTCGCCGACCTGACAACCACGGGTCATGAACTCAATGCGACGGCGCGTGTAGGCTTCCGGGTGTCGCAGTCCAACGTTCGGTTCTACCACAGGCAGGACGCCGCCAAAGCCGCAGCCCTGGCAAAAGACGCGGGTGCTTTGCTGCGCGACTTCACCGGGGCAAAAACAAAAACACCAAGCGGGGTGGTGGAGTTATATCTGGCCGGAGACGGCTTTAGCAGTTCCCCGGTCAAGCGCACGACCAAAAGAAACAGCCTCCGCGCGACGGCAAACAACCCGGTCAATCAACTTAGAAGTCAGGTTCTGAAAAAACTTCGGGCAACAACGAACTAAAGACGCTATTCTTGGAATTAAGTGCAAAACACTGAATCAAAGGGTGAGTATGGTTAACTAGTATTGATAAGGTTTTTTTTAAATGACTGATAGCAGACTCGTCGGCATTGTAACTGCGCTACTATTCCTAGCGTCGACCGAGGGCGCGCGTGCTGAGATCACGCTTGAACATCTGATCGCTATTGATCAGCTATTATCAACCAACGACACAAGGGCGCTCAGGTCATACCTTGAGAGAAATCCCGAGTTGCTGACCGGCGAAGACGAACTGTCGCGGGAATTGCGCGACTTTTACGATGCCGCATCCGCCGGCGGCCTGGACTTCGGCTATACCGCTTCTTCGCCTGACGCCCGGACGGGGACGAACTCGCGCGCAAGTTCGCTGCAGCACTAGGCCCAATGCCCGTGTTCGACGCCCTCAGTTGTCCTTCGCGCCCGAAGATCGCCTATATCATTGAACCACGGTTTTCTGGCGGCACGTCAGCGGCCGTCGCCGCCGAGCTTCGTGTGGCCGAGCAGTTCGGAGAGCTTGAGGTTCATGCGGTAACCTCAAGGACATTTGGCGAGGATAAGTATATTGCACCGGTGCTGCGGTGTGTGCTTGACGAGCTGAACATTCCACTGATTTGGGATGCGCCTCGGGTCAGTGCGGATTATGTGATCTTGCACAATCCGGCATTCTTAAAGTTCCAGGATTCATTGAACACAAGGGTCTTTGCGCGGAACCTGATCGTGGTCACGCATGAGAACTTTCTGCGTCCGGGCGGCGAAGAAGGGTTCGACGTTTTATCCTGCCTGAACCAGATTGAGGCCTCGGCGCTTTCGCTCAGGAAAACGCTTGCGCCGATTTCGCCGTACAATCGGAAAACCGTAACCGATTGGTTGACCGGGTCCCGTGTAGCCCGGCAATGGGAGGTTCTGGATGCTGACTGGTTCAACATCTGCGAAACCGAGATAGCGGCCCCCTGCGACATGCCCGTTGACCGCCGCGGAAGGCATTCCCGGCCCGGTTTTGAGAAATTTCCGGTTCTTGCCGATCTCGACAGGTGTTTTCCCGAACATGCGCAAAGCAACGTGATTCTGGGGGCCGACGCATTGCTGGATGCGCGTGTTCTGCGCCCGCATTGGACCTTGCTGCCCTTCAATGCCATTCGCGTAGACGAGTTTTTTGAAATGATTGATTTCTTTGTCTATTTCACAGCGCCGACCTGGCAAGAAAGTTTCGGCCGCGTCATCGCCGAGGCGCTGGCTGCGGGCAAAGTGGTTCTTACCAATTCCGACATAGGCGAAACCTTTGGTGACGCAGTGCTCAGTTGCCGCCCGGCAGAGGTGGACGGGATCATTTCCGACCTTATTGCGCAGCCGCACCGGTATCATGAACAGGTTGCCAGGTCGCAATCGGCGCTGGCGCGCTATTCCGCCGAGAATTTCAAGGCACAGCTGGCCAATGTCATTTCCGCAGACAGCGAGGTATCGGGATGATTTTCATTGAGGCCGGTTCGCGTTCCTTACGATCCTTCGATGCGCAATTGATCTTTGCCGAACAACTTGCCGCGCGCGGGTTCACCGCCTGCATCGATGCCGAGTATCTGCCGGAAAACGCAGGACGGGGCAGAGTTTACGAGGCGGCCAGATTTCTTGTCGACCCGGCAGAACATAAGGCCGAGACCATATTCGTGCTTGGTGCCGAGGATATCGATGATCTGCTTCTTGCGTCCCTTCGGCACAAGCAGCTTGGCCCGGATGTGCCAGTGATCGCGACGGGACGGTTCCTGACCCAGCAAAGCTATGTCGGTGCAAAGGCGCGTCTGGCCTATGCACTCGGTCGCGAAGCCACGGTGATCGACCTGACGGATTTTCAGCCGCGTTCGGTTTTGCCCTCGGCGATCAGCCCTCTGGTGGCCGAGGTTCGCACCACGCCCAGGCCCACGCGTGAGATGCCGAATGTCACGGTCGTTTTGGGCTCCATGGAACTGGACAACCCCGAGACGTTGCCCTGCTTGTCCCGGATGAGTAACCGGGGCGGTTATAATCTGCGGCTGGTTGTCAGCGGGGCGCAGAACGAGGTGATCAACGCCTCGCCGTTTCATGATTTGCCGACCAACCTGTATACCGATCTTTCGTCGCTGACTCTGGCAAACTCGACGGACATCTTAGTGATGTTCGGCCACGGCATTGCCGGTGTTCGTATGGCGGCTTTTGCGGTCGAGTTGATCGCGGCCGGGGGTGTTGCAATAGACTGCACCGATGACGAAGCTCTGGTGTCTTCTGGCGCGCCCGTCTTGCTTGGACCCAAAACTCCGTTTTCGCTGGATGGGTATCTGACGGGAAAGGTACTTGGCAACACCTCGCAAATTGCTGAACAGGCAAGAATGTCTCAGTGGCTTCATACGGTGGACATTTCCCGTCTGGAAAGCGCCGCAGGTCTGACCCCCGAAGCATGCGAACCTGTTCGAAGCGCGCAGAGAACCTTGTTCTTCCCAACAAACGGCGTTGGATTGGGGCACGCCCAGCGGTGCGCCGTGATTGCAAACGCGCTGCCCGACGACATGTCGTCGGTTTTTGCAGCCTTTCCCAGTTGCGTGCCGCTTGTCCGCCGCGAAGGTATCGATTGCATTCCGCTGGTTTCGCGGATCGACATGACAGACAATCCCGACGGCAATGATATCCTGACATACCGCCGGCTTCGCGCTGTGTTGCAGGAAAATGACAGCCTGGTCTTTGACGGCGGCCATGTCTTCGATTCCGTCTATCGTGTGATCCTTGAGCGGAACTTGTCAGCGGTTTGGGTTCGGCGGGGCCTTTGGCCGGACGGTCGATCCCGGCAGACCATGCTGCGCCGAGAAGGGGTGTTCAACCGGGTCATCGTCCCTTCGGAAGCCTTTGAAGAACTGAACGACGCCTACAGCTATGGCGATCACGTCCACTATGTCGGCCCGATCTTTCGTCAGGTGGTTCAGTCCGCCGATGAACGCGACGGGCTGAGAGAGCGATTGGCAGAACGATTCGGACGGGACTTCAAGCAACTGGTCGTCAGCATGTTGGGCGGCGGTGTGGCGTCTGACCGGTCGGCGCAGCTGCAGGCGATATCGGGGATGCTAGAGGATCGGACGGACTGTCTGCATCTTGTCGTGACATGGCCCGGCAGCAAGGTTCAGCCCGCCACGTTCGGGTGGACGAATACCCGCGTGGTCCAGACATTCGAGGCCACATCCCTGTGTCTGGCTGCGGATCTGGTCATTTCGGCGGCGGGGTATAATTCCGTCCTAGAGATACTATACAACAAAATCCCCGCGATCCTGATCCCGCAATCAGCCCCTTATCTGGACAATCAGGAGCGGCGCGCCCGGGCATTGGCCGACCGCGACCTTTGCGCGATCATCACCGAAAAAGACCTCATGAAACTGGAACGGACAGTGTCGGATTGCCTGGATCACGATGAGGTGGAACTCTACCGGTCTGCATTGGACAGGATTGAATTACCCGAAGCAGGAGCGTCGAAAGCAGCTGAAATCATTGCAGAGGTCAGGCACGGAAAATGACAGACATCTCTTGGTTCGAAATTCTTGGCAGGACGTCGCCAAAGCGGCCGGTTCAACTGGATGCGTTGATCACCGACAACCGCAAATCCAAGCCGTATGGGAAAGTTGTGTTCCCCGAAATGGACCTGACACCATCCACTGCCCTGTGGGAACGCGATAAGGGCGGCCCCACGTATATCGGTATTCGGGTTCTGAAACCTCTGGAGGCTGCGCACAATGTCGCAAGACGCCTTGCCGCCGCCGCACTGGAACGAGAGGTCTTTCCGGTCATTCTAAGCCGCGTCGAGTACAGCGGGTTCGAACAGTTCGGTTTTCGTGTCGAGCGTGTCCCGGACGAACCGGCGGCAGCGCTGGCCGCCGAAGCGGAAATCAGAAAGTTCTGGGACCTTGCGATCATCATAGACGGGGACGAAATCGGTCTATGGTCTCGTCAGAATAACGGGAGTTAAAGCGGGCAGGGCAGTGCGGGCTTTACGGTGCATCGCCCCGGCCACTGGGTGCCGTTGGTTACTCAGCTGGCGTATGGTGGTCGACTTGCCTTTTGCCGCCAGGGATGGATGGGGCCGCGCCTACTACGGTAATCGCGGGTTAGGCTCCAAACAGATCCAGATTTTGGTCCAGTATCGCGCGGGCCTGTGGTCCGATCAGCGGCGCCTCGGATGCTCGGTGGCCCGCGATATTCAGAACCGAGGCGGGGGTGGATTGCAGCCACTCCCGGACCTTCCGTGCGCAGGTCGCGGTTCCGTCCCTGACATCGACCACCAAATGCGGTTTTCCGGCGTCTTCTGCGAAAGCGATGGTTTGTTGCGTTCCCGGGCTTGTCGACCCATCAACAAAGATAAGCGTGGCATCGCTTGAGGCGACGTTGCACCGGGTTCTTTCAACAACCTTCTCTGAGTCCGTCTCGGACAGCCCGGTGAAATGTTCAGGAATCCGGCCCGCTTCATTCGTGCGGCCCTTTGGAACCCAACCGCCATAATCCAGCCCGTTGTGCCGGGCGAATTCCAATGCCGCCATATCCGCGCCGGTTTGCCCACCCGAGACGATTTTCATTGCTGATGCCTTTTCTGAGCAGAGCTTAACCGGCCTTTGCGTCCCGGGGAACTGGTGGAATTCAGGACTTGCGTCTTATGGACGTTACCTCATTCATAAGTGACGTGAAATAGCACGCCCCAAACCTTAGTTTTGTCACAATAAAACTCGTATCTGAAAAAGAGCAGAAAAAATCGGGAACAGGATTTGCTAAGCGCCATCATCAGGGCTGCGTCGCAGCGATATATGGATGTTCGTCTGAACGCCTCGGGCGGGTATCGGGTTCGTATTGTCGAACGTCCGGGTCTGTGGATGTCTCCGGATGAGTTGGACAAGCTGGTCGCGGACCTGCGTCAGGTGGCCTCGAAAACGCTGCCTGCCGGAGAGTTGACCTATGGGGTCTTTGCGGGCGACCGCGACAGGCTGGGACAGTCGGTGATCACGCTGGTTTCGCGCCGGGACGATCAGACGCCGGTGGCCTTTAACGCTCTGGCGCTGATGGAGGTCGATCTGGGGCACCGGTCCGAGGAAGTGCTGCATCTGGGATTGGTGATGGTCGATCCTGATCTGCGCAGTCAGGGGCTCAGTTGGGTGCTGTATGGGCTGACCTGTGTCTTGATGCTGTTCCGCAATGGGATGCGGCCGCTGTGGATTTCGAACGTGACGCAGGTGCCTGCGGTCGTGGGGCTGGTCGGCAGCGGGTTCGCGCGGGTCTTTCCGGCGCCCGAGGGCGGCGCGCAAAACCGGCGCAGCCTTCTGCATCTGCTGTTGGCGCGGGATATCATGCGGCATCATCGTCATGTCTTTGGTGTCGGCTCCGAGGCCGGGTTCGACGAAGACCGTTTCGTGATCACCAACGCCTATACGGGCGGTTCGGATCATCTGAAGAAGACCTTCGCCGACGCGCCCAAACACAGGGATCAGGTCGTGAACGACTATTGCCGGGATCAGCTGGACTACAACCGGGGCGACGACGTTTTGCAATTGGGGCAGATGGATACGCCAACTGCGCTGTCTTATGTCGGGCGTGAGGTTCCGCGTGGGTCCTTCGCAGCCGTTGCGCTGGCTGTTTTCGCGGCCGTGTTGCAGCGTCTGGCCATGCCGTTGTGGCAATGGGCGGACACGCAGCGGGATTTCGGCATTCTGCGCGCTAGGGAGCAGGGTAAATGAGCACGTTTTCGTATCAGGAATTCACCACGCGCAATCTGGGCTTTGTTTCGCAAGCCGAACAGGATGTGCTGCGCAACGCCTGCGTTTTTGTCTGTGGCACCGGCGGGATGGGGGGCAGTGCGATCATGACCCTGATCCGTGCCGGGGTAGGTCGTTTGATCCTTGCCGATCTGGACAGTTTCGAGGTTTCGAACCTGAACCGGCAATTGTTCGCGACGCTGGGAACGGTCGACCAGGACAAGGCGATGGCGACCCGGGACCAGTGTTTGCAAATCAACCCCGAGGCTGAAATCGAAGTGCTGGGCGCAGACTGGCCGGACCACGTGGACCGTTTGGTCCATACCGCAGATGTGGTCATTAACGGCACGGACGATCTGGGCGCCAGTCTGCTTCTGTATCGTACGGCGCGGATCAACAGGCGGCAGGTAATCGACGCTTATGCCTCGCCCTTACCATCGGTTTACGTCACCGGACCGGGTGACCCGATGCCGGAAGAACGTCTGGACTACCCCACGCAAGGCACCCTCTGGAACGCATTGACGCCGGAAATGCGTGATGCGGCTGCGGCTGCCGAAGCTGAATATGTGCTGACCCATTCCTCGTCCCGGCATCACGTGGATCTGGCCCTGGCGGGTGAGGTCATTGCCGGCACCCGCAGCCGGATGTCCTTTGCGCCCATGGTGATCATGGCAGGGACGCTGATGGGCGGTGAGGCGCTGCAGGCCGTTCTGGGGCGCCCGCATGGCGCCGATTATCGCGGCTGGTTCCTGAACCCTCATACCGGCAAGGTCGAGCGTCCCTTGCCGGGTTTTATGGCAGCCCTGATGCGGCCGCTGGTTCGGAGACAGATGAACAGGTTGCTGGCGTCATGACCGATACGGCGGCATTTCTGGCAGACACGTGGGTGTCAGTCTGCGCCGCGCTGGGCGCAATGGTTGTATTGCTGCATCTGGACGACCTCGTGCAAAGGCCGGAAATCGCCAGACGATTTCGGTTTTGCCTGTGGGTGCTGTTGGTATTGATGCTGTCCCGGATCGGCCATTGGGGTGGATGGGGCTGGTTTTTCTCTGCGACTGCGGCGTGTTGCGCGGCGTTGTTACCCTTGGCTGCCTTGGTTCTCGCCGAGGGCTTGCTGCGCCGGCATGCGCCTCCGATCCTGAAGCTGACCTGCGCCTGGGGTGCGGTCATTCTTGGGCTGTTGGGGCTGTTGCAATTCAGCAGCCTCGAGGTCTGGCGACTGACCGGGTTGCTGTTGTTCCAGTTGCTGGGTTTAAGCGGGGTTGCCATTTTCGTGCTGCGCCGCGACAGGGACAGCCTGTCCCCGACCGAGAACAGAACCGTCAACAGAATAAGCCTGTCCTTCCTGTTGATCCTGCCGTTTCTGGCAACGGATTACATGCGCGAGGCAGTGGTCGATGCCCCGGTCAGGCTGGGCGGCGTGGCCGTTCTAGTGCTGTGCTGGCTGTCGATCGGGATGAACCGTTCGGGGCTGAGGGCCCGGGATATCCTGCGCAGTTTCGGGATCGTGTTTTTGGTAACCGGGCTGTTGACCCTGACCCTATCCGGACTTGTGTCGCTGGACATGCGTGCCGGGGTGCAGGTCATGGCGGTCGTCGTGTCCACGTTGATCTTGCTGGCGATATGGCAGGCCGCGATTGCCTTGCGTATCGAGGACCGCCAACTGGTCGCCCTGCGTGAGATCGCCGAAGCAAAGGGGCAGGGGCCGCAGGCCAGCTTGGCCTTGCTGCGCCGCGCTGCGGGCGCTCCGGATGCGGTGCTGGTGGAAGAGGTCGATTTGTCGGGCATGAACCTTGGCGACCTGCGGTCCCGGTTCAGCGAAGTGCCGGTGCAACAGTTGGGAAGCACAGGGGACGAACAGATCAATTGGCTGTTCTCACGGTTTGACGCCACGCACGCCGTGTTGCTGTCGGCTGATCCCCTGCGGCTGGTGATGCTCAGCAGCCCTGACATTGCGGGACTGGACAGCACGGGCGCGGCCCTGCATGCGGTCCAGCGGATGGCCTCAGTTCTGGTGGCCGAGGGGCAATCATGATCGAACTCCTTGAGCGGGATTTCCCGAGTTTCTTTGCCGCTCCGTTTCACGCTTACGGGCCGGATGCCCCATACGTGTCGCCTATGAAGGCGGATCTGAAGCGGTTTCTCTCGGTCGGCAATCCGTTGTTTTCGGACGCCTCCGAATTCACCTATTTCACCGCTTTACGGCAAGGCAAACCGGTTGGTCGGATCACCGCGCATCTGCACTGGGCATCGAATGATCTGCATCACGAGGCCCGGGGATGCTTTGGCTTCTTCGATTGCGCAAACGATGCCGAGGCTGCAACCGCCCTGCTGCGGGCTGCGGAAAACTGGGCCCGCGGAAAAGGCATGACGCGGCTGACCGGCAACTTCAACCTGACCGCGATGCAACAGGCCGGGATCATGACCAGCGGGTTCGATCAGGCGCCCTTCACCGATCAGATCTGGGGGGCACCACACCTGCCGGGATTGCTGAAGGCGAACGGGTATGAGCCACATTTTCCCATGACAACGTTCGAGCGCCGTCTGGATGTGACGCCTGCGCCGCAGGTATTACCCGACACTCAGCGCGCGCACTTGTTGGACCAGGGGTTTTCCTTCGCCCCCGTCACCCGCGCGACCATTGCCGAACGGCTTGAAGATGCCCGCGCGATCCTGAACCGCAGCTTCAAAGACAACCCGATGTTCGTTCCGGTCACGGCCGAAGAGTTCCATTTTCAGGCCAAAGACCTGAAATGGATCATGGACCCGCGTATTTCCAAGGTGGTGCACTATCAGGGCAAACCCGCCGGAGCGGTGATCGCGATCCCAGACCTCAACCCGTTGCTGCGCCGGGTCGGGTCCCGGATGCGCCTGTCGCTGCCATGGCATTACCTGCGGTACAAAGCCCGCAGAGACCGCGCTGTGGTGATCTTTCAGGGCGTGATGCCAGAATTTCAGGGCCGTTCGGTCAATCCCCTGATGCTCAGCGAGATGACGCGCGACATGATTGCGGCAGGGTATAAGACGGTCGGCGGCACATGGATCGCCGATGAAAACACTGCCAGCCTGCGGCAAACCGAAAAGGCCGGGGCGGTGCCGTTGCATCGGTTGCACCTGTTTTCCAAGGAGTTGTCGTGATGGACCGGGCGGAATTTGAAGCCGTTGTGGCGCAGGCGATGCTGGCGCCGTCGGCCCATAACACGCAACCGGCGCGCTGGGCGCTACGCGACGGAGGCATCGACATTCTGGCCGACCTGTCCCGGCGTCTGCCCGTTGGTGATCCGACGGATCGTGACCTAGAGGTTTCGTGTGGAGCGGCGGTCGAAGGTACTGTTCTGGCGCTGGCCGCGCGTGGGGCGGGTGCCAGCGTGACTCTGACCGAAGGCACAGGGGGCACTCGCTTGCGCTCAATCGCCCGGGTCGTTCCCGAAGGCGTGGCTGCCCCTGATGATGCCGCGCTGGCGGCAGAAATGCCCGGGCGCCTGACCCATCGGGCGGGTTTTTCACCTGTCCCGAAAGCTGCCCTCGATAATTGGGCAGATGCGCATATGACGCTGGTGACGGCTGCGGCACAGATCGACTGGTTGGCCAAACAGATCGATATCGCCTCGGCCCGGATCATGCGGCCAAAACCCTTCCGTGCTGAGTTGCTGCAATGGATGCGGCTGCGCAAGGATGATCCGAGATACGATGCCGATGGTCTGAACCGGGATGTTTTGGTCATGGATGCAATCACCGCCAAGCTGGTACCGGTCGTGCTTGGCGGCAAGGTCTATGACCTGTTCTCTGTTCTGGGCCTTGGTCCGCAGCTTTCGGGCGAGGCCGCGCGTGGCAGGGCCGCAAGCGCGATTGCCTTGTTTCACTGGCCTGTGGGCGGGTCGATGGTCGATGCCGGGCGGGCGTTTTACCGGACATGGTTGCAGGCCACGGCCCGTGGGTTGGTTGGCTGGCCAGCGGCGGCGCTGGCGGATGATCCTGATACGCGCGCGGCGGTTTCGGATCGGTTCGGCGTCCCCGGCGACCGGGTGCTGTTCAATGCATTGCGGCTGGGGGTCGCCAACAAAGCCACCCCCAGCCGCGCGCGCCTTTCCCTGCGCGATGTGATCGTTTAGGCGGCGATATTGTCGCCCACTTCCTTCAGAAGTTTCTCGGTCTTGGCCTCTTCGATTCGGTTGTGCAGGCGCTGGGATTCTTCGCGGTCGCGCAGTGTTTTGGTGATCGAGACGGTGGTGTGTACCAGCATCAACGCGGACATCGAGTAGAACCCTTTTGCGGCAAAGCTGGCCTCGAGGAAATAAATGCCGCCCGTCATCATCGCCGCCGCAACAATAAATGAGGCGATGGTGAACATGTTCCATGCGTTCGACTGGGGCAGGTTCAGGTTTTCTTCGGTATTCATTGGACTATTCCTTTCAGTTTTTCAGTGCGTTAAATTTGGTTTTCGATGTTAGCTCGATTTCGACTTTGCGGATTTCTGGGCCTTCTTTTTCAGCCGCTCCAGAACCTCATCCGCGTTGGAACGCAGGGGTTTGCCGCAGCCTGCCTCGGCCAGTCGATCACGTACGTTTTCGGCGGATCCGGTGGTTTCCAACTCGGTCATGGCACGGGCGGTGGCGTCCATTTCGCTTTGCCGTTCCTGCAGGCGTTGCAGGGTGTCTTCGGCCTCACGCAGTGTTGACAGACCGCTGTCGGGGGCCACCTGCTGCAGGCGCTGCGTTTTGTCTGTCGCCGTAGCCAGCCGCTGACCACGCTGCAGTTGCCGCAGCCGGGTTTCGGCCTCACGCAAGACAGTGCGCAGCCGGGCGATTTCCGTATCGAACCGGGCCTGTGCCTGGGTGGACACGTCGCGCTCGGCTTCAAGGTGGGTGATGGCGTCGGCGGCGTCACGGGCCAGGTCGTCGCGGTTCTGTTGCAGGGCATCCAGCGTGCGGACCTCAAGGTCGGCGATTTGCTGGGTCAGCCGGTCATGCTGTTTCTTTTCCTGCTCGTTCTGAGCCATCGCGACGGCGACCGCCTTGCGAGACATCTGAACGGCATGGGCGCAATCCCTGATTTGCTGGCGCAGAATGGGTAGGGCGTGGCGGTCCGCGACAACGGTTGCCGCCTCATAGGCCTGACCTCGTAACAAAGTGGCAAACAGTTTGAACATCTTGGGCTCCTCGTTTATGAACATTGTTCATGAGGTGACTATGCGTTGATTCTGAACATTGTTCAACGCTAAAAATGAACGATGTTCAATTTTTGATGTAGCGGAGAATTAAGTGGCTAAAAACAAAAGAGAAATTCTGAAAGAAAATCTTCTGAATGCAGCAGAGAAAAGGATAAAGGCGCACGGGTTGGCGGCATTGCGGGCCAGAGATGTCACCAAAGATGCGGGATGCGCGCTGGGTAGCCTGTATAACGCCTACGAGGATCTGGACCTTTTGATTCTGGCGGTGAATTCGCGCACGCTGGCGCGTTTGCATACGTCTCTGCAGGACGCTTCGGCCTCAAAAGAGGCGTCTGAGGAAAAGCTGTTGGCGCTTGCACTGGCCTATCTTGAATTCGGCACCGAGAACCCGAACCTCTGGGCTGCTCTGTTTGATCACAGGATGCCGCCAGACGTACCGGTACCCGAGTGGCATCTGGAGGAACACGCAGGTCTGATTGCCGAGGTCATGCACCCGCTGTCGCAGTTAAGCCCGGGGCTGGATGACGCCACACTGGGCTTGCGCGCGCGTACCGTGTTCTCGGCGGTTCATGGCATTGTCAAGCTGTCGCTTGAAGGTCGGTTTGTCGCGTTGGATACCGATGCCGTTCGGACGGAGCTGTCTGGATTTGTCCAGCAGTTCCTGCGCGGGTATCAGGCGGACAAGCAATACTAGAGCATCAACCGCATCAAAAAAAAACGCCCCGAGATTGCCGTTGCATCACCGACGGAAACGCGGGCAAATTGGCCTTAGGGGTAGGGGCTGAACTAATAAATGGCAACACAATCCGAAGGTAGAGCAGTCTTTCTGACGGGCAGCCTGATGGGCCACGTCACCCGCATGTCACTGACCACCAGCATTGGCCTGATGGCGATTTTCGCGGTGGATTTCGTCGACATGATCTTCATTTCGATGCTGGGTAACGATGCGTTGGCCGCAGCGGTCGGCTATGCCGGGACGCTGTTGTTTTTCACCAATTCGATCAATGTCGGCCTGTCGATCGCAGCGGGCGCTTTGGTGGCGCGAGAGTTGGGGGCCGGGCGGCACGAGCAGGCCCGTCACTTCGGAACCAGCGTGGCGGTTCTGGGCGCTCTGGTCGGGTTGGTCGTCTCTGTGGCCGTTCTGCTCAACCTGACATTTTGCCTGTCTCTGCTTGGCGCCGAGGGCGAGGTGCTGCGATTGGCCGCCCGATATGTCTCGATCATTCTGCCGACAATGTGGGTGATGGCGGTTGCGATGACCGGCATGGCGGTGTTGCGTGCCTATGGGGATGCGCGGCGCTCGATGCAGGCTACGATTTACGGTGGAGTGGTCAACGCTGTGCTGGACCCGGTCCTGATCTTTGCCGTCGGGCTGGGGCTGGACGGGGCGGCTATCGCTTCGGTCATTGCGCGGGTTTGCATGCTGATTGCGGCGGTCAGACCGGCGGTGCGCGTGCATCGTGGTTTCGGGCGACCTTCGCTGCGACAGTTGGCGGAGGATGTCCGACCCGTAAGGGCGATTGCCGTGCCCGCAGTGCTGACCAATATCGCCACGCCCATCGGCAACGCCATTATCATCCGTGAAATTGCGCAGTTCGGAACGGATGCCGTGGCCGGTATGGCGGTGATCGGGCGACTGATGCCGGTGGCGTTTTCGGTTGTGTTCGCCTTGTCTGGGGCCATTGGCCCAATTGTCGGGCAGAACTTCGGCGCGGCGCAGTATGACCGCGTGAAAGCGACCTTTCTGGCCGGTGTTAAATTCACGGCCGTGTATGTCTGCCTGATGGCGGCCACTCTGTTCCTGCTGCGCGCGCCGATTGCCGACCTGTTTCAGGCGCAGGGGCAGACACGGGCGCTGATCTATCTGTTCTGCGGGCCGCTTGCGCTGGCCTCGTTCTTCAACGGCGTGATCTTTGTCGCGAATGCCAGTTTCAACAATCTTGGCTACCCGATTTATTCGACATTGGTGAATTGGGGGCGGCACTCGCTGGGCACCTGGCCGTTTGCGGTGGTCGGGGCCTATATCGCTGGCGCACCCGGCGTGCTGCTGGGTCAGGCGTTGGGAGGGGTCATCTTTGCGGTGATCTGTTGGGTTCTGGTTCGGCGGGTTGTTGCGAACCTGGTGGCACCACAACCTGCCGACCCGTTCGCTGGGCAGACCCGGTTGCAGGCCTTGTTTGGGCGTCGCGGCTGGTAAGCGGGTCAGTTGCCCTGATTGCGCGCTTCCAACCGTTCGAGGTTGACCACGGTCGACAGCATCAGGCGATCATGGCTCCAATCCTCGGCCTGTTGGACTGATGCGGCGGCCAGCCCAAGGATAAGTGCAAACAGGATGATCAGGCCGAGGAACATCAGCGGCATCGACGATTGCATCGCGGGCGCATCCGCCAGCGCAATCACCCGTTGGCGCAGAACACGTTTTGCCTTGCCGCCAGTGACCAGAGCCACGTTGAGAACACGCGGGCTGCCGCGCGTGACGGTACGGGCGCAGTAGTCCAGCAGGCATTTGGTATAGTCATGGGCATCGATGTTCTTGCGGGCCACGACCGACTGATCACAGGCCAGTTCACGCAGGCGGTCGAATTGGTATTTCAGCACCAGATAGGCAGGGTTCCAGAACAGCAGGGGCCGCAGCAATTCGAACCCGAGCTCCCACTCAACATCCCCGGCGCGCACGTGCTGAAGCTCATGCGCAAGGGCAAAGCGCAGCTCACGCGGGGTGTCCAGCAAGTGGCTGGGCAACACGACGTGACGCCGGCGCAGACCCCGGACCGCGAAGGGGACGGAGATGCGGTCGGACAGGCGGATATCCACCTTTGCCGACCGGCGCCACAAGAAGCTGGTGTTGACCGTCTCGCGGATCGCCAGACCGTCGCGGAACACGCGCAGGGCATAGATCAGCGATGCAAGCGCCATCATCACAAGGATCGCGGACACAATCGAATGCTCACCACTGAATAACACCTCGACCCAGCGTTGCCGCGTGTTCAGCAGCGCCTCGAACTGGGTGGCGGGCATGGCGATGTCACCGCGCAGATAGGCCGCCACGGCGATGTCTCCGATCGCCAAGGTGCTTTTGGCCTGAGTAAAAGCGGCCAGCGCAGATACACCCAGTGCCAGCAAGGGGCTTATGACGATACACAAGCAAAGCGCCTTGAGCGCCCGCAACTGCGCCACAAACCCGTGGCTGAGTGATGTCCGGGACAGAAGCCCCCGCGCAGCCAGCCAGAGTATTGCAGCCAGGCCGAGGACAAGATTCCATTCCAGATACGCGTCGAGAACCGGTTTAACCGCTGTCATTTTGCAGTCTCCTCTCTACCAGTGCCCGAATTTCCTCCAGATCGGCTTCGCTGAGACCCGCATCGTCAACCAGACGCGCGACCAGCGTGGCAGGTGTGTCGTCGAACAGGGTCCGCGACAGGTTCTGCAGCGACCGTGCCTGATATCTGTCCTTTTCCAGAAGCGGCGTATAGATCAGCGTCTTTCCGTCCTTGTGGCTTTCGACAAACCCTTTGTCGTCGAGAATCCGCAGGATGGTTGCACCGGACGTATAAGCCAGGTTGCGCTCTGGCGGCAGGCGATCAAGCACGTCACGGACCGAGCCCCGACCCAGGGCCCAGAGTTCGTTCATGAACTCAAGTTCCACTTCGGTCAGCAGGTTTTTTGTTTTCTTTTTTCGCATCGGTCTTTCGTGTCGCATTTTTTAGTATGCCTGACAGACAAGCATCCTTTCGCTGTTTCGCAAAGCTCAAACTTTCCAGAAGACGAAGATGCCCCAGCCGATCGACAGGAATAGGGGGATCCAGACGGGCTGGCCCACCAGTCCAAGCCAGGCAAGAAAGATATAGGCCGAGCCCAGCAGGGTGATGAAAAGGCGGTCGCCCAGCGTGGTCGTCAGGCCCAGGACACCGCGCCGTTCAATCCCGTCGCGATACTTGAAGCCTTCAAGCACGCCGATCAGGGCGATGGCCGAAAAGATGCCTACGAACACGGCCAGTGTCGCCGGGGTCCAGGCCATCCAGAAATCCGGCCACAGGGGATCGGTCCAGGAGAACCCCTTTTCCTCTTGCTGGCCGACACTGCCCCATCCGGCCTGCGCCTGAGCAAAGGCCGTCGAGGGCAGGAAGGGGAGGGTGAGAAGGAATTTACGCATATCGAACCTCACACACGACCCATCGCGAAACCGCGCGCGATGTAGTTGCGGACAAACCAGATGACGATGGCGCCGGGGATGATGGTCAGTGTCCCGGCTGCGGCCAGCAGGCCCAGCTCATACCCAGCGCTGGACGCGGTGCGGGTCATCACGGCGGCGATAGGTTTGGCTTCGACCGCGGTGAGCGTCTTGGCCAGCAGCATTTCCACCCATGAGAACATGAAGCAGAAGAAGGCCGCCACGCCGACGCCTGCCTTGATGTTGGGCAGGAAGATCGTCACGAAAAAGCGCGGGAAGGAATAGCCGTCGACATAGGCCGTTTCGTCCAGTTCCTTTGGGATGCCGCGCATGAAGCCTTCCAAAATCCACACCGCCAGCGGCACGTTGAACAGCGTGTGCGCCAGCGCCACGGCCAGATAGGTGTCGAACAGACCGATCGAGGAATAAAGCTGGAAGAACGGCAGGGCAAATACCGCAGCCGGGGCCATCCGGTTGGTCAGCAGCCAGAAGAACAACTGCTTGTCGCCCAGAAACCGATAGCGCGAGAACGCATAGGCGGCGGGCAGGGCGACACAGACCGAAAGCACCGTGTTCAGCGTCACATAGGTGATCGAGTTGATATAGCCCCAGTACCATGTCGGGTCGGTGAAGATGGTGATGTAGTTCTCTAGGGTAAAGGTCTGGGGGAACAGGGAAAAGCCCGACAGGATCTCGTTCGTGGTCTTGAAGGACATCGCCACCAGCCAATAGATCGGCAGCATCAGGAACGCGATATAGAGGATCGGGATAAGGGACCGCTTCTTCATTGCGCGTCATCCTTTGTCATCAGAGTGTAGAAGACCCAGCTGACCAGCAGCGTGATGGCGAAATAGATCAGGCTCATCGCGGCCGCAGGGCCAAGGTCGAACTGTCCCAGCGCGATCTTCACAAGGTCGATCGACAGCAGGGTGGTTGAGTTGCCGGGGCCACCGCCGGTCAGAACGAAGGGCTCGGTATAGATGTTGAAACTGTCCATGAACCGCAGCAGAACGGCGATGGTCAGAACGGTTTTCATCTTGGGCAGTTGGATATAGCGGAACACCGACCAGGGGCTTGCCCCGTCGATCTTGGCGGCTTGATAATAGGCATCCGGGATCGACACGAGGCCCGCATAGCACAGCAGCACCACCAGCGAGGTCCAGTGCCAGACATCCATCACGATGACGGTGATCCAGGCGGACAGAGGCTGTTGCGTCATGTCATAGTTGATGCCCAGAACGTCATTCAGGAAATATCCCATCAGGCCGATCTTGGGCAGGGTGAAGATGTTCCACATCGACCCAACCACGTTCCACGGGATCAACATCGGCAGCGCCATCAGCACCAGACAGACCGGCACCCAGAAGCCTTTGCGCGGCATGGACAGGGCGACGATAATGCCCAGCGGCACCTCGATCAGCAGGATCAGAAAGGTGAACAGGAATTGCCGACCCAGAGCGGCCTGAAAACGATCCGAGCGCAGGATTTGTTCGAACCAGCCAAGCCCTTCCCAGAAGAACTGGTTGTTGCCGAAGGTTTCCTGCACCGAGTAGTTGACCACCGTCATCATCGGCACCAGCGCATTGAATGCGACCAGCGCCAGAACGGGCAGGACAAAGAACCAGGCTTTTTGGTTTTCGGTTCTCATCAGCTGCACTCCTCGGTTGCAATCCAGCCGTCGCGGTAGACGCGGGATTGTTCTGGTTTGAATTGCAGGAAGACCTGCGAGCCCGGTTCGGGCACGCTGTGTTCGGTCACGGCCTTAAGGGCGGTATTACCGACCATGGCACTGACCACGTAGTGGCGACCAATGTCTGACACCTTGGTTACATGCGCCGGGATGCCGGTTTCGCCAAAGCCCACATATTCAGGGCGGATGCCCAAATCAGTGCGGCCTCCGTCCCCATGGGCGGGGCCTTCCAGCATAACCTCGTGGCCTTCGAATACTGCCCGGTCGCCCTTGGCCTCGCAGGGCAGAACGTTCATTCCGGGTGAGCCGATGAAGTGGCCGACAAACGTGTGCTGCGGGCGTTCGAACAGCTCAACCGGGGTGCCGATCTGAACCACTTCGCCTTCCTGCATCACCACGACCTCATCGGCAAAGGTCAACGCCTCGGTCTGGTCGTGGGTCACGTAGATCATCGTGGCTTTAACGCGCTGGTGCAGCTCTTTCAGCTTGGACCGCAGTTTCCATTTCAGGTGCGGATCAATCACGGTCAGCGGCTCATCGAACATCACCGCGTTCACGTCGTCGCGGACCAGACCGCGCCCCATCGAGATCTTCTGCTTGTTGTCCGGGCTTAGACCCGAGGCGCGGGTGTTCAGCATATCCGTGACGTCCAGCATCTCGGCAATCTCATCGACGCGACGCTTGATCGTTGCGGGGTCGACGCCCCGGTTTTTCAGCGGAAACGCCAGGTTCTCGCCCACGGTCATGGTGTCGTAGATCACCGGGAACTGGAACACCTGTGCGATGTTGCGTTGATCTGGGGGCAGGGCGGTGACGTCCTGACCGTCAAACAGAATTTGCCCCTCGGACGGCGTCAGCAGGCCCGAGATGATGTTCAGCAGAGTGGACTTGCCGCAACCCGACGGCCCTAGCAGCGCGTAAGCGCCGCCATCGCGCCATGTCACGTCGATTTCCTTCAGCGCATAATCCTCGGGGCCTTTCGGCATAGGCATGTAGCTGTGTCGCAGGTTTGAAAGCTTGATTTGTGCCATGTCAGGCCACCCTTTGGCCGTCTTGGCCGAAGTACCGGCAATGTGCCGGGTTCATGTAAAAGCTGTGGTCCTCGCCCACCTGATAGGGATGCACACCCGCAGCCAGCGATACCCATGCGTCCTCGCCATGCTGGAAATGCGCGCTGGAATCCGAGCCCGACAGCTCGGTCACGATCACCCGCCCGGTCAGTTCTACATCGGCATCCGTGGTGCGGAACGGCGTCACCCGATGGGGTCGCACGGCGACCATGTAATCTCCGTCGGCCATGTCGGCGACAGCCCAGCCGCCGCCGCCAGCAAGTTGCGCCTGCGCGCCTGAAACAGTAATGCGGGCCACGTTGATCGGCGGGTCCGAGAACACGCGCGCCGCAGCGATGTTTTCAGGGTTGCGATAGATGTCGGCGGTAGGTCCGAACTGAGTGACGCGGCCGTCTTCCATCAGCGCGGTGTAGCCGCCCAGCAGCAGGGCCTCTTCGGGTTCGGATGTGGCATAGACCACCACAGCCCCGCGGCCTGCGAACAGGTCCGGCAGTTGCTCACGCAGTTCCTCGCGCAGCTTGTAGTCGAGGTTCGCCAGCGGTTCGTCCAGAAACACCGCACGGCTTTCCTTGGCTATGGCGCGGGCCAGCGCGGTTCGTTGTTGTTGACCACCCGACAGCTCATGCGGGCGGCGGTGCAACATCGGGCGCAATTGCAGCAGGTCTGCGGCCTCTTCGACGCGGCCTTCGACCTCGGATTGCGCCATGCCGGCAACGCGCAGCGGCGAAGCAATGTTGTCGAATACGGTCATATGTGGGTAGTTCACAAAGAACTGGTGCACCAGGCTGATCTGCCGCTTTTG
The DNA here is from genome assembly GCF_056540565.1 of Ruegeria sp. AM9. NCBI lineage: Bacteria > Pseudomonadati > Pseudomonadota > Alphaproteobacteria > Rhodobacterales > Roseobacteraceae > Ruegeria > Ruegeria sp. AM9. Next base: position 481,127 of record NZ_JBQFWY010000001.1, on the reverse strand, counting down.
CGTGTTCAGCCGGGTCACGTCCTGCCCATCCATCAGAACCTTGCCCGAGGCGATCGGGTCCAGCCCGGCCATCATCTTGATCAGAGAGGTCTTGCCCGATCCCGTCGCGCCCAGCAGCACATTGAAGTGGCCGGTCTGCAGCGTCAGGTTCGTGGGCTTGATATGGATGACATTGCCAACCCGTTTGGTGGCGTTTTGTAGTTCGATCATGTCCGTGGGTTCCGGTCCTTCAGTGCATCGCACTGGTCTTTTGGGGCGGGGATGCCGCAAACGGCACCCCCGGTTTTCACGGCGTTACTGAGACTGCCAGCGCTGAACCAGTTCGTCATAGTTGACGGTTTGGCCCTGCGGCTTTTCGTTCTCCAGCTTGGCCTTGGGCGAACCCGCTTTTTCCAGCCAGAAGGCAGGATCCTGCGGTTCGTTCAGACGCGGGCCACAGCCACCGTAGACACCGGCGCTTTCATCCGCGGCCTGCATACGGGCCATGGTGATGTCCATCTCTTCGGCCAGACGGTCCATCGCCTCTTGCGGGGTGAAGGCGCCCGAGTTCACGTCACCGATCTGCTGCCACCAGATCTGGGCCAGCTTCGGATAATCCGGAACGTTGATGCCGGTCGGCGACCATGCCACACGGTCAGGCGAGCGGTAGAACTCGACCAGACCACCCAGCTTGGGCGCGCGTTCGGTGAACGACTCGTGGTTGACCGAGCTGTCGCGGATGAAGGTCAGACCCACATGGGATTTCTTCACATCGACAGTCTTGGACGTCACGAACTGAGCGTATAGCCACGCAGCCTGAGCGCGATCCGCCGGGGTCGATTTCAAGAAGGTCCAGGAGCCCACGTCCTGATAACCGACTTTCTGACCTTCTTCCCAGTAGGGGCCATGCGGGCTGGGCGCCATCCGCCACAGCGGCGTGCCTTCGTCATCCACGGTGTTGTTGCCTTCGGACTTCGGCTTGACCATGTCGGCGGTAAAGGCGGTGTACCAGAAGATTTGCTGGGCCACGTTGCCCTGGCTGAGCGCCGGCAGCGACTGGTAGAAGTCATAAGACGCCGCACCCGGAGGCGCATAGTTCCGCAACCACTCATCCCATTTGCGGATCGCATAGACCGCAGCCGGGCCGTTTGCAGCACCACCGCGCGAGACGGACGCACCAACAGGGTTGCAGGTGCCCGCTTCCATGCGGATGCCCCATTCGTCGACCGGGACGCCGTTCGGCTCGCCCACGTCACCGGCACCGGCCATCGACAACCACGCGTCAGTCATGCGCCAGCCCAGGTCAGGCGCGCGCTTGCCGTAATCCATGTGGCCATAGATCGCGACGCCATCGATTTCCTTCACATCGTTGGTGAAGAATTCGGCGATGTCCTCATAGGCTGACCAGTTGACCGGAACGCCCAAGTCATAGCCGTATTTCTCTTTGAACGCGGCCTTGTTGGCTTCGTCATCGAACCAGTCCTTGCGGAACCAGTACAGGTTCGCGAACTGCTGATCCGGCAGCTGGTACAGCTTGCCGTCCGGGCCGGTGGTGAACTGGATACCCATGAAGTCATCCAGATCCAGCGTCGGCGAGGTTGTCGCCGCCCAGTCACCCCCCATCATGTCGGTTAGCGGATAGGCCAGTTGCAGGCGCGAATGCGTGCCAATCAGGTCACTGTCATTGACATAACCGTCATACAGGTTCCGGCCGGTCTGCAGCTGCGTCTGAACGGCCTGAACCACTTCGCCTTCGCCAAGGATCTGGTGGTTGACCTTGATGCCGGTGATTTCCTCGAACGCCTTGGTCAGAACCTCGGATTCGTACGAGTGGGTCGGGATGCCTTCGGACAGGACGTTGATTTCCATGCCAGCGTAAGGTTGTGCAGCTTCGATGAACCACTGCATTTCGGCCATCTGTTCGTCTTTCGACAGGGTCGATGGCTGGAACTCGTCGTCGATCCAGCGTTGTGCTGCGGCTTCGTCGGCCCAAGCGGACCCGTGCCCCGCAATGACGGCAGCCGCCGCCACTGCGGAAAGTAGATGTCTCCGCATCTGTCTCCTCCCAAAGATTATGGTTTCCGGCGCGAACCGGATGCCGGACAGCATCAGCGATTTCTTGCGTATGTGTCAAACTAAATTTTTAGTAATTGAGTTTCTGTAGGGGGCCGCGACGGCAATGTATCCTCGGTTGTCAATTTGTGAATTCGTTGTAAGCTGCACTCGCGATTACAAAAAATGCCGCTGATTGACGTGGCGCCGATTGGCGAAATTCACTTGGACGTATGAGGATAGGCAATGTCCCAGAGTCTGTTGAAATACACGCGTGTACTGGAAATTGTCGGGGATACGATCAAGGTCAGGGTGCCGTTGGACGGGTCTGCTGATGCAGCAGTTCGGTTCAATGACTTGGCGGTGATCGAGACGGTCGATGGGCATAAAACCCTGGCGCAGGCGATCTTCATCGACCACGACGTGGTGACCTTGCAGGTGTTTTCCGGCACCAAGGGGATCTCGACCGAAGCCACTGCAACCTTCCTTGGTCATCCGATGCAGACGCCTTATTCGGCCAACATTCTGGGCCGCGTGTTCGATGGGGCGGGGGTGGCGATTGATGGCGGGCCGGACCTGTCGTCCGAGCCGCGGATTGATATTGGCGGGCCGACCGTGAACCCGGCCGAACGTGCGGTGCCCAACAAGATGATCCGTACCGATGTGCCGATGATCGATGTGTTCAACACATTGGTCGAAAGCCAGAAAATCCCGATCTTTTCGGTGTCGGGTGAGCCATTCAACGCCTTCCTCAGCCGAATCGGCATTCAGGCCGACGCCGACATCGTGGTGTTTGGCGGGCTGGGGCTGATCTTTGACGACTACCACACGTTCCGGACGTCTTTCGAGGATGCGGGCGTGTTCTCGCGCACGGTGATGTTCGTCAATCAGGCGATGGACCCCTTGGTCGAACGCCTGCTGGTGCCGGACATGGCGCTGGCCGTGGCCGAGAAATTCGCGGTGGAAGAGGGCAAGCGCGTGCTGGTCCTGATGACCGACATGACGGCCTTTGCAGACGCTATGAAAGAGGTGGGTATCAGTCAGGAACGGGTGCCTTCGCAGCGCGGCTATATGGGCGATCTCTACTCGCAACTGGCGCGGCGGTACGAGAAAGCCTGTGATTACGCCAAGGGCGGATCGGTGACGGTGTTGACCGTGACGACGATGCCCGGCAATGACGTGACCCATCCGGTTCCGGACAACACCGGCTATATCACTGAAGGGCAGTTCTATCTGCACTCGGGCGTGATCGACCCATTCGGCAGCCTGTCGCGCCTCAAGCAGAACGTGATCGGCAAGACCACGCGCGAAGATCACGGGCAGATCATGAACACGATGATCCGGTTTTATTCCGAAAGCCGTGATGCTGCACAGAAACAGGCGATGGCGTTTGATTTGTCGGATTATGATCACCAGTTACTGAAATTCGGCGCGCTGTTCCGCAAGCGGTTCATGGACATCAACGTCTCGATCCCGCTGGAGGACGCGCTGGATCTGGGATGGAAAACGCTGGCTGAGTGCTTCCAGCCTGAACAACTGCTGATGAAGCAGGCTCTGGTCGACAAGTATTTCCCGAAGGATACAAATGGCGCGGTTGCAGCTGAATAAATCGTCGCTGGCCCGCCAGCAGACGCAGCTGAAATGCTATGAGCGGTTCCTGCCGTCGCTGGACCTGAAGCGTCAGCAGTTGATGGCGGAACGTGCCAAAGCGCGCGAGGATGTGCGGCGGCTTGAGGAAGAGGTGAAGGAACTGGCCCAGCAGGTCGGGGCCAAGCTGCCGATGCTGGCGCAACAGGGCATCGATCTGGACGGGCTGGTCGAACTCAAGGACTACAAGGTCAAAGAGGTCAACGTCGTGGGTGTGAAAATGCCCGCGCTCGACCGGATCGAGGTTGCTGTCCGACCCTATTCACTGCTGGCCAAACCACATTGGGTCGATGCGGCGGCGCAGTTGCTGCATGACATGATCGAGGCACGCCTGCGGGTCAAAGTGGCAGAGGAGCGGGTGAAGATTTTCGACAAGGCCGTCGCCACGATCACCCAACGCGTCAACCTGTTTGAAAAGGTCCTGATCCCACGCGCCAAGGCCAATATCAAGAAAATCCGCATCTATTTGAGCGATGAGCAGATGCAGTCTGTCGTGCGCTCGAAAATCTCCAAGCGCAAACACGCGCAACAGGCGGTGTCATGAGTGTCGCGCGTCTCAAGAAACTGTCGTTGGTCGGACGCGCCGGGCAGAAGACCCAGACGCTTGAGGCGTTACAGGACTTGGGTTGTATGCACGTGCTGCCGCTGGCTCCGCCTCCGGCTGAACCCGAAAAGATCAGCGAACGTGGCGCAAGAGACGCCTATAAGGCATTGCGTTTCCTGACAGATGTGCCCGAACCACGCCGCCAGATACAACGGGACCTGGATTTTGACATGGACCAGTTCGTCAAGGGCGTGCTGGGCCTGATGCAGCGTACGCGGGATATGACTGACCGGCGGGATTTTCTGGCCCATCGGATCACTCAGGTGCGGCCGTGGGGGGATCTGGACTTCCCGCCCGATGACGTGCTGGCGGGCAATCGACTGTGGTTCTACCAACTGCCGGTAAAGCACCGCGATGCGCTGCCTGGTCTGACGCTGCCCTGGGCCATTCTGGAGCAGGATCACCGGTTCATCTACGCCGTCCTGATTGCTCCGGAAGAACCCGCTGACGACATCCTACCGGTTCCGCGCACTCATACCGGATCGCTGCCCATTCACGAGTTGGAGGCGCAACTGGAAGAAGCCGAGATCGCCATCGAAGCGCTTGAGGCTGAACGGGTTGCTCAGACCCGGTATCTGACGCTGATGCGGCGCAACCTTTCGGTGGCCGAAAGCGCAGCAGAGCTGGCACATGCGACCCAGAAGGTCCGCGACGAAGAGGCGATGTTCGCCCTGCAAGGCTGGGTGCCCGAGGATCGCATTGATGCCGTAATCGAGATGGCCAAAGCCAAGGATGCAGCCGTTCTGATCGAAGAACCGGGGCCGGATGACGCCCCACCCACGTTGTTGGAGCAACCGGAAAAACGCAGTGCTGCCGTTGACTTGGCGCTATTTTATCAAGTGCCCGGCTACAAGGATTGGGACCCAAGCATTATCGTCGCCGTGTCGTTTGCGTTCTTCTTCGCGATGATCGTGGCCGACGCGGGCTATGGGGCTGTCATCCTGCTGGGTCTGCTGCTGTTCTGGAAGCGGATGGGCAGAACGGTCGGGCAAAGATCATGGCGGCTGTATGGTCTGATCATCTCGGGCGCGACGATCATCTACGGCATTCTGGTCGGCAGCTATTTCGGAGTTTCTCCGCCCGATGGGTCAATCTGGGCCAGGCTCAAGCTGCTGGATATGAACAATTTCGGGGCCATGATGATGGTGTCGATTGTCGTCGGTGTTCTGCATCTGGTGCTGGCCAATGCTCTGGCCGCGCGGGCAGCGTGGGGGCAAAGGAAAGCCATCGCCAATCTGGGTTGGATCGCGGCGCTGATTGGTGGGTTTGTCCTGTGGCTCAGCTACATGAAGGGGGATTCCCCGACACCGGGGGCGGCAATTCTGATTGTGGGCGCGGTGGCGATCCTGCTGTTCTCCAGCGAGCGTGTGATCAAGAAGCCCACCGACTGGATTTGGCGCCTGATCGACGGGGTTCAGGGCCTTGCCGGGGCCATGGGCGCATTCGGAGACGTGCTGAGTTACATGCGCCTGTTCGCGCTGGGGCTGGCCTCGGCATCGCTGGCGATTACCTTCAATGATCTGGCCATGTCGGTGATCCACGCGTTGAAAGGGCCGGGCATCCTGTTCGGTCTTTTGATCCTGATCATCGGCCATATCCTCAACTTCGCCCTCGCGTTGATGAGCGGCGTCGTCCACGGATTGCGTCTCAATTACATCGAATTCTTTAAATGGGGTCTGCCGGATGAAGGCATCGTCTTTCGCCCGTTCGCCCGCAAGGAGGTTCAGGAATGAATGAGCTTGTTCTGACATTGGGTTGGCTGGGGATTTACGCGCCCATGGCGCTGGGCGCGGCCGCAAGCGCCATCGGCTGCTCGATTGCGGGGATGGCCAGTATCGGCGCCATGACCGAAACCGAGGGCGGCTATGGCCGGTTCGTCGGTGTTTCTGCCTTTCCGTCGACCATGGTGATCTATGGCATCGTCATCATGTTCACGCTGAACCGCGACGTGACGCCGGATAACGCGGGCGGGCTGTTCGGGATCGGTATCCTGTCGGGCATCGCGCTGATGTATTGCGGCATCTGGCAGGGCCGGGCCTGTGCGGCAGCGATCAACGCGACTAAGGAGAAGCCTGAAATCTTCGGTCTGTCGCTGGCACCCGCCGCGATCATCGAAGGTTTTGGCGTCTTTGCCTTTGTCTTTGCCCTCGTCATCAGCGCGGGGATCAGCTAATGGCACAGGATGGGATGATTTCGCACGGTGTCGATGCTCTGATCGACAAGCTGCGCAGTGATGGGGTGGCGGCCGGGCAGGCGGATGCCGAGAAACTGCGCGCGGAGGCAAAGGCCGAGGCCGCGAAGATTCTGGCTGATGCCAAACGCGAAGCGGATGCGTATCAGAAAAAGGCCCGCAGCGAATCCGACAATTACCGTGCGGCGGGTGAAGAGGCGCTGAATACCGCCATGCGAGACGCGGTTTTGACCATGAAAGCGGGCCTGACGGATCGGTTTCGCGAAGATGTCGAACGTCTGGTCACCAAGGAAATGGGTGATCCGGAGTTGCTGAAGCAAATGATCCTTGAGGTGGTGGGACGTGCCTCAACTGAAGCCAAGCTGGACGGCAAGGTGCAGGTCATTCTGCCCGCCAAGGTCGCAACGCAGGAAGACATCAAGCAGAACGCTGATGACATTCAATCCGGCAAGCTGACCAAATACGTGCTGGGACTGACCGCAGATATGTTGCGTGAGCAGGTCGAACTGCACGCCTCGGACGATGCGCAGGACGGTATCCGCGTTCGGGCTGAGGATCAGGGTGTGGTGCTGGACCTGACCAACAAGGCCGTCGCCTCGCTGTTGATGGAGCATCTGCAGCCTCGTTTCCGCGCGGTGTTGGAAGGGGTGATCCGGTAGCATGTCGGACCCCGACGCCTATATCGCGCTGATCAGCAGCTTGCCGGGCTCGGAACGGTTGTTTGTTGCCAAACAGCCGCCGCTGTCGCGGTTGCGTCTGGATCGCCGGTTGACCGCGCTGACATCTGAAGATGCGCGTGTTTTGAAGGTGTTGGAGCACGCTCTGAATTGGAGCGATTATGACATGGACGTCACGGACGCTCAGGCCATTGAACGGTGCAAAGAGGCACTGGAAGACATTCCGCAGCCTACCTTGCGAAAGGTATTTGCGGAACGGCTGGACCTTCGCACGGCTGTCGCTGCGCTGCGTCTGCGCCAGCAAGGGGGCAGCCCGCCCACGGCTACCTTTGGAATGGGGCGATGGAGCCGCCACATCCCCGCCAACTGGAGCGACCCGATCTTCAAGCTGGACGGGCCGATGCCCTGGATCAAAGAGGCCAAACAGTTGCTGGATGCGGAAGATCCGCTGGGGCTGGAGCGTTTGCTCTTGTCGGTCAGCCATACGCAGCTGAAAAAGCACGCCGCCCGCCACCTGTTCGATTTCGAAGCCGTGGCGATTTACGTGCTGATCTGGAACATTTTCGATCGCTGGGCGCAAAGCAATGCGCAGGACGCGGCCACACGATTTGAACGTCTGGCACAACAGGCGATGGCCGGTGTTGCCGGGCTAGACTTTGATGGAGCAAGCGCATGACAGCCCCAACCCCCACCACGCAGACCGCCACCGCCCGTGTTGTCTCGGTACAGGAGGGGCTGGTGCAGATTCAGGCCAATCACGATGCTTCGGGGCGGCCTGGGCAGTTGGTCAAGAACGAGGTTGTGTTTATCCTTCCGACACGTCCCGGTCCTGGTGGCCGTCAGGAGCGTTTGAAGGCCGAAGTGCTGCGGGTACGCGGCGACATCGCCGACGTGCAAGTATACGAAAGTACCGACGGCGTGGCTGTGGGCGACCCGGTCGAACAATCGGGGCAGTTGCTGTCGGTTGAGCTGGCACCGGGTTTGCTGGGGCAGGTGTTCGACGGTCTGCAATCGCCGCTGCCCAAGGTGGCAGCCGAATTCGGTACCTTTCTGCCGCGGGGGGCGGACGTGGCCCCGCTGGACACGCAGGCCAAATGGTCGTTCACGCCTTCGGTCAAGGTCGGCGATACGGTCACGGCGGGCGACAGTATCGGAACCGTGCCCGAGGGTCATTTCAACCATAAAATCATGCTGCCGTTTAACTGGGTGGGCGATTACAAGGTGGTTTGGGTGCAAAAGGGCGCCGCTACGATCCACGATATCGTTGCGCGCCTTGAGGATGAGCAGGGGGGCGAACACACACTGACCCTCTCACAGAAATGGCCGGTGCGGCGCCCGTTGCCGGAAAGCATCCTGAAACGCGCGTCGTCCGAGCGGCTTTATCCAACTGAACCGGTTTTGACGTCTCAGCGCCTGATCGACACGTTCTTCCCAATCGCACGCGGGGGGACGGCCTGTATTCCGGGGCCGTTCGGGGCGGGTAAGACAGTGCTGCAAAACCTGATCGCGCGGAACGCAAAGGTGGATATCGTGATCGTCGTGGCCTGCGGTGAACGCGCGGGTGAGGTGGTCGAGACGATTCACGAATTCCCCAAAATGACCGACCCGACCACCGGCGGCAGCCTGATGGACCGGACCATCATCATCTGCAACACGTCCTCGATGCCGGTTGCCGCGCGCGAGGCGTCGATCTTCACCGGCATCACGCTGGGCGAGTATTACCGCCAGATGGGCTATGACGTGCTGTTGATCGCAGACAGCACCAGCCGCTGGGCGCAGGCGATGCGTGAAACCTCTGGCAAACTTGAGGAAATCCCCGGCGAGGAAGGTTTTCCCGCCTATCTGGAAAGCTCGATCAAGGGCCTGTACGAGCGCGCCGGTGCGATGAAAACCAACGATGGCGATCTGGGCAGCCTGACCCTGATCGGCACGGTCTCGCCTGCGGGTGGTAACTTTGATGAGCCGGTCACGCAGTCGACGCTGTCCACGGTGAAATGCTTCCTCGGTCTGTCTTCGGAACGTGCCTACAAGCGGTTCTACCCGGCGGTCGATCCGATGCTTAGCTGGTCGCGCTATACCGATCAGCTTTCGGACTGGTACGACAAGAACGCTGAGCCCGGCTGGACCGGCAAGGTGCGCGATCTGCTGGATTTGATCGAAAAAGGTGAGCAGGTTGATCAGATGATGCAGGTGACCGGTGAAGAGGGTGTCACCATCGAAGATTTCGTGACCCAGCAAAAGGCGCTGTTCGTGGACATGGTCTATCTGCAGCAGGACGCCTTCGACAAGGTCGATGCCACGGTTCCGCTAGAGCGTCAGAAGATGACCTTCAAGCTGGTCTATGACGTGACCCAATCGACGGCGTCATTCGCGGACAAGGCTGAGGTGCGGCAGGTGTTCACACAGCTGACCGGGCTGATGAAGAACTTTCACTATGCAGCAGAAAACACACCGGAATTCAAATCGATCTGGGGGCAGATCACTGATCTGTGCCGCGACAAGCTCGGGGTGTAAGCAGGAAATGGCAGCCCGTAGGGGAATCGAACCCCTCTTTCCAGGTTGAAAACCTGGCGTCCTAACCGATAGACGAACGGGCCATTTGGTCCAAACAAGCACAAGTGGCAGCCCGTAGGGGAATCGAACCCCTCTTTCCAGGTTGAAAACCTGGCGTCCTAACCGATAGACGAACGGGCCACGCTGGCTTGTGGAGGGCCTTTTACGGTTTACCTTGCACCCCCGCAAGCCGAAAAACGCAAGCGTGGGAAAGTTTTTTCACGGGCCTGAAATCGGGTTTAATTTGCTTGCGCCGCATCCTCGAGCCTGAGCTGCACGCTCTGCCGTCCGCCCCATGTGTTCACCTCAAGCCGCCCGGCGAAATGGAACCGTGCGCCGCCGTGGTTGGACAGCTTTTCACCCATCGGCCCGTCAAACGCCCCAAAGGCGATGGCGTCCAGGCCGCCCCCAACACCGTCGGCCAGAGACAGTTTCAGATGAGACTCGCCAACGCGTTTGGCAAAGCGCACCTGCAGGTCGGGCAGGGCGTAGCGCGGGGCAGGGGCGCTGGCCCCGAACGGACCCGCCTTTTCGATCTGTTCGATCAGATCAATCGTGGCCGCGCCCGGCATCAGGGCGCCGTCCAGTTTCAGGTCGGCTGGTCCGCCTTCGCCTGCGCCTTGTTTGGCCAGCAACTCGGTCAAACGCGCCATTGCCGGTTCCAACTGATCCCGCATCACTGTCAGACCCGCCGCCATCTTGTGGCCTCCGCCTTTGACCAGCAGCCCCTCGGACGCCAGCCGCTGGATTGACGCTCCGAGGTCAACGCCAGATACTGATCGGCCCGAGCCTTTGCCCTCATCCCCGTCAAAGCCGATGACAATCGCCGGGCGGTTCGCGTTTTCCTTCAAGCGCGATGCCACGATGCCAACCACGCCTGGATGCCAGCCTTCGCCCGCCGCCCAGACCAAGGGCGCGTCCAATCCCCGTTCCTCGGCCTGTTCCAGCGCGGCCGCGCGCACTGCGTTTTCAATATCGCGACGCTCGGTGTTCAGTTCATCCAGCCGCTGCGACAGCGCCTCGGCCTCGTGCATCGACTCCGTGCTCAGCAACCGCGCCCCCAGATCGGCCTGCCCAATCCGCCCCCCCGCATTCACGCGCGGACCAAGCAGAAAGCCCAGGTGGTAACTGTTGGGCGCCGAGTCCATGCGCGCCACATCGGACAGGGCCACCAGACCAGGTCGTTGCCGCTGCGCCATGACCTTCAACCCCTGACGCACCAGTGCTCGGTTCGCGCCGATCAGCGGCGCGACATCGGCCACGGTCGCCAGCGCCACAAGGTCCAGCAGGGAAATCAAGTCGGGGCCTTTGACACCTGCCTCTCGTAGCTGCCGCCCGGCCTCGACCAGCATCAAAAACACAACACCAGCCGCGCAGAGATACCCAAGATCGCCGCTTTCGTCCTGCCGGTTCGGGTTCACCACGGCGACGCAATCGGGCAGGGTCTCAGCGCCCAGGTGGTGGTCCAACACGATGACGTCCGCGCCCTTGGCGGCCGCGATGGGCTCGTGGCTGAGCGTCCCGCAGTCGACGCAGATGATCAGGTCGTGGTTAGCCGCCAGTTCCTGCATGGCCGGGACGTTCGGGCCATATCCTTCGTCGATCCGGTCGGGAACATAAAGCGTCGCCTGCATGCCCATCTGACGCAACCAGACCAGCAGCAACGCGGCCGAGCTGCCTCCGTCCACGTCATAATCCGCAAAGACCGCGATCCGTTGTTTGTTCCGTGCCGCCGTCAGAAACCGCGTTGCGGCGGTTTCCATGTCTTTCATCGACCGCGGGTCGGGCAGCAGCTCTTTCAACTTGGGCTCAAGAAACCCGTCGGCTTCCATCGCGGGAACGCCGCGCCGTGCCAGAACCTGACATACGGCACGAGGCAGACCCGCCTGCTGCACCAGCATCTCGGTGGCCCGGTCGGTCTCGGCCGAAGGGCCAACCCAACGCCGTCCGTTCAGGGACTGCTCAACCCCCAGAAAACTCAAATCCCTGCCTCCATAGGTCAAGGCCGGACACCAACTGGGCCCGGCCTCTTCATCTTTTTACAAATACTCTCGCCGAAGGCGGCGACGCAAGCGGTTAGGCGTTGTCGTGTGACCACATCGGCGTGCGGTAGGTCATGCGACGCACCGACCCGGTTTTCGAGCGCATCAGCAGAGTGGTGGTTTCCACCCAACCGGGTTCGCGCTTGATACGCGGCAGCAGCGAGCCACCGGTCACGCCGGTTGCGGCAAAGATCACGTCTGCGGTGACCATCTCGTCGCGTGCATAGACGCGGTCCAGATCGGTGATGCCCGCCTTGGCGGCGCGGCCACGTTCGTCATCGTTGCGGAACAGCAAGCGGCCAAAGATCTGACCGCCCATGCATTTCAGCGCAGCTGCGGCCAGAACGCCCTCGGGCGCGCCGCCCTGGCCCATATACATGTCGATGCCGGTCTCTTCGCTTTCGGCGCAGTGCATGACGCCGGCCACGTCACCATCGGTGATCAGGCGGATCGAAGCACCGGTTTCGCGCACCTCGGCGATCATCGCCTCGTGACGCGGGCGTTCCAGAATGCAAACGGTGATGTCGGCAGGTTCACAGCCCTTGGCTTTGGCCAGCGCTTCGACACGCTCGCGGGGGCTCATGTCCAGATTGACGACACCTTCAGGAAAGCCCGGACCAACGGCCAGCTTGTCCATGTAGACGTCGGGCGCGTGCAGCATTGAGCCGCGCGGGCCCATGGCAATCACGGTCAGCGCGTTGGGCATGTCCTTGGCGGTCAGCGTGGTGCCTTCCAGCGGGTCCAGCGCGATGTCCACGCCGGGGCCTTCGCCGGTGCCGACCTCTTCGCCGATATACAGCATCGGCGCTTCGTCGCGCTCACCTTCACCGATGACGACCACGCCCGCGATATCCAGCAGGTTCAGCTGTTCGCGCATCGCGTTCACGGCGGCCTGATCGGCGGCTTTTTCGTCACCGCGACCGACCAGAGAGGCCGACGCCAGTGCAGCCTGTTCTGCCACCCGCGCAAGGCCCAGAGACAGCAGTCGGTCGTTGAAATCTACTTTGGCAGCACTCATGTTCGGTATCCTCAGGTCAGTAAAGGCGTTTTGTTCGGGATAGCCTGCGTTTCATGCAGGCCGCAAGGGTCAAACCTCTTCAATCCGCAATGCAACGGGTTCTCCGGCCACCACGTCGGTCTCGCGCAGCCCTTCCAGGGCCACGTCCAGCGTGGCGCGCGTGGTCTTGTGGGTCACGATCAGAACTGGCGCGGTGCTTTCGGAATGGCCGTATTGGCGCATCCGGTCGATCGAAACGCCCGCATCGCCCAGAATGGCCGCCACCTTGGCCAGCGCACCGGGTTTGTCGAACAGGGCAAGACGCAGATAATAGGGCGCGGGCAGGCCGGTCACGGCAGGCTGGGCATCTTGCAGTGAGGTCGCGGGGCGGCCAAAGGTCGGGATATGCAGTCCGCGCGCCAGATCGCAGACATCGCCCATCACGGCGCTGGCCGTGGGGCCTTCGCCCGCACCGGGGCCGCGCAGAACAACCTGCTCGACCGCGTCACCTTCGATCACCACCATGTTGGTTCCGCCTTCCAGTTGCCCAAGGGGCGAACTGCTGGGCACTAGGCACGGCTGCATCCGCTGTTCCAGACCACGCGCCGAGCGTTGCGCAACGCCCAGCAGCTTGATGCGATAGCCCATGTCGTCGGCCTGATGGATGTCGTCCAGGCTGATCTGCTGAATGCCTTCGATCTGAATGCCGTCGAAATTCGGCTTGGTCCCGAACGCGATCGAGGACAGCAGCGCCAGTTTGTGTGCAGCATCAATGCCGCCGACGTCGAGGTTCGGGTCAGCCTCCAGATATCCAAGTTGCGCGCATTCCTCGAACAGGGCGTTATAGCCCAGCTCCTGCGACTGCATCCGGGTCAGGATATAGTTGCAGGTGCCGTTCATCACGCCCATGACGCGGGTGATCTCGTTTCCGGCCAGCCCTTCGGTCAGGGATTTGATGACCGGGATGCCGCCTGCCACGGCGGCCTCGAACCGGATCACGCGGCCTGCGGCCTCGGCCTTTTCGGCGAGGTCCTGGCCGTGGATCGCCAGCAACGCCTTGTTCGCGGTGACAACGTCTTTGCCGGTGGCCAGTGCTGCCTCGACCGAGGCTTTGGCGGGGCCGTTCTCGCCGCCGATCAACTCGACAAACACGTCGATATCATCACGTTTTGCCAGCGCCACCGGATCGGTTTCCCAGGCATAGTCGGAAAGGTTCACGCCACGGTCTTTGCCGGCATCGCGCGCCGACACGGCGACGATTTCCACAGACCGCCCCGTACGCGCCCGCAACAGGTCTGCATGGCGGCGGACGATCTTCACGACACCCACGCCAACCGTTCCCAAGCCCGCAATTCCAAGCCGCAGCGCCTGTGTCATCCCGTGGGTTCCTTTCCGCTCGAAAACTTCATCGTATCGGGCCTGCCGCCCGTTCAGCGCTGCCTTAGCGGGTTCGGCGCTAGGGTGCAATGCGTCGCGGCCCGGGGCGGGCCTTGAATCGTTGAGGGTCAGTTGATTTCCGCAGCCTGAAGGTCTTGTGCCTTTTTCTCCAGCGCTTCACGCCGGGCAACAAGATCCTCTTCGACCTCGGCGGCCTCGTTCACCGGGTCAACTGGCGGGCCGAGGCTTTCCTGAATGGGGATAAGCGTAGGATAGCGGGCCGATCTGACGTCGGGCTGCTCACGCCCCTCCAGTTCCGGAAAATCGGCGCATCCGACACAGGCGAGCAGCAGGATCAGCAAAGGCAGGGGCTTCATTCAGAACCCTTTCAAGATCGATTGCAAACGTGATGCACCTTTTATGGCGTTGGTTCAAGCGGGGTTCTATCTGAACAAACGTTCAGATACGCTGCGGGAATGGCACGTACGCAAGGTTCACATTCCGATATCACCGGCCCACGTATCCGAAAGGCAGCGCTGGGGCTGTTTGCCCGTCACGGCTATGCCGCCGTCTCAATGCGTCAGATTGCGGGTGAGGTCGGCGTGCAGGCGGGGGCGTTGTATAACTACACGCCCGACAAGCAGAGCTTGCTGTTCCGTTTGATGCACGAACACATGCAGGACTTGCTGGCAGCCTATGACGCGTTGGATCAGCCGGGCGATGCGTCCGAGGCTTTGCGGCAGTTTGTCGGGTTCCACATCCGCTTTCACCTCCAGCGCCCGGATGAGGTGTTCATCGCCTATATGGAACTGCGCAACCTGACGCCCGAGAATTTTACAGAGATCGAAGCGCTGCGCCGCCGCTATGAAGACGCGCTTGAGGCGATCCTGCGCGCGGGGCAGGCGGCCGGGGTGTTTGATATCGCCGACACCAAGATCGCGACATTGGCGGTGATCGCGATGCTGAACGGTGTGATGACGTGGTATCGCGCCGGCGGACGTCTGTCGCTGGATGAGGTCGAACAAGTCTATTGGGACATGGTCCGCCGGTCGGTTTCGGCCTGATTGGCTTAATGCGCAGGGCGAATGAAGGTGCCGTTGCGCAGCTCTCGAAAGGCTTGCTCAAGCTCGGTTCGCGTATTCATAACGATGGGTCCGTGCCAGGCGACCGGCTCGTTGATCGGCGCGCCTGAGATCAGCAGGAACCGCACACCTTCAGGCCCGGCCTGAACCGTGATTTCATCCCCGGTACCAAACCGGACCAGCGTCCGGTCGCCGGACATGTCGCGGATATTGACCTCTTGCCCGGCGACTTCCTTTTCCAGCAGGATGCCAGAGGGTTGCGAGGCATCGGCAAAGGCAGCCTGACCTTCGAATACATAGGCAAAGGCGCGGCGGTACGTATCGATCTTAAACGTCTTTTTGACCCCCGCCGGAACATGGACGTCCAGATATTGCGGGTCGGCAGCGATGCCGTCGACCGGGCCGGTCTTGCCCCAGAACTGACCTACGATCACGCGCACGGTGGTGCCGTCGTCATCGGTGATCTCCGGGATGTCCTTGCTCTGGACGTCTTGATAGCGCGGCGCGGTCATCTTTTGCGCTTGGGGCAGGTTGCCCCACAATTGGAACCCATGCATCTGGCCTGACGCGTTGCCGGCCGGCATTTCCTGATGCAGAATTCCGGATCCTGCGGTCATCCACTGAACGTCTCCGGCGCCAAGCGTGCCGGTGTTGCCCAGCGAATCCGAATGTTCGACCGATCCGGCCAGCACATAGGTGATCGTCTCGATCCCGCGATGAGGGTGCCACGGAAACCCGGCCTGATAGTCCTGAGGACGTTCGTTCCGGAAGTCATCGAACAGCAGAAACGGGTCAAGCTCGGACGGGTCCTGGAACCCGAACGCGCGGTGTAGCTTTACGCCAGCGCCCTCGATTGCTGAGATGGCTTTCCGGGTTTCCAGAACGGGTCGTAGGGACATAGTGGCCTCCTGAAGCTTTGGTCACCATGTATTTTCGGCCACGACAGCGTCAATCGGCAGAAAAGAACGGGAAATGTGCAAAAATCAGCAGTAGCCGACCCCCTGTTTTTCCCCGCCGAAAGCCGCTAAACCCACAGGAAAACGACAGGGGTTCATATGCAACAAGACATTCTGGCCACTATTAAGCCGTCACCCGCCAGACGTTGGCTTGGCGTCGGGATGCTGAGCATCGTCGGCATTCTGGTCCTGTCGGTGGCACTGGCGCAGCCGCCCGAACCCCTTTGGCTGGTTTTTCTGCTGGTTGTTGGCGGCGCCGCGTTCTGGCTGGCATATCGCATGTGGCACGCAACAAATGACTGGATCGAGCTGACGCAATCTGAACTCCGCACCGGGGCAGGGCACCTGATCGCGAAAGTAGAGGATATCGAGGCAGTTGACCGAGGGGTCTTTGCGTTTAAACCTTCGAACGGGTTTCTGTTGAAAACACGCGTTGGCGGAGAAAACAGCTGGGCGCCCGGACTATGGTGGCGTGTGGGACGCCGGGTGGGCGTCGGCGGCATGACTGCTGCCGCCGAAACCAAATTCA
This sequence comes from Ruegeria sp. AM9, assembly GCF_056540565.1. Taxonomy (NCBI): domain Bacteria; kingdom Pseudomonadati; phylum Pseudomonadota; class Alphaproteobacteria; order Rhodobacterales; family Roseobacteraceae; genus Ruegeria; species Ruegeria sp. AM9. The sequence goes on along the minus strand of NZ_JBQFWY010000001.1, from coordinate 464,441 downwards.
TGACGGATGTGCTTAGCTCGTTGTTGCTACATCCACAGGCCCTGCATCCCCTTGACAGAAAATAGGCGAAATATCGGGCGCTTTCACCAGATCAGTAAAGCGCGGTCGGGTGAATACGAAGTTGGTGAATTCATGATCTTTGGTCAACCAACCGGTTTTGAACAACGGGTTATAGTCGTTCAGCGTTTCAACAAGGATCAAAGTGTCCAGATCCGACATCGGGGGCAAATTTTCTTTTATTCTGTCGATGTTGGAGTTGTCCCATGTGCCGACAAACCCGCAGGTTGTGGACCAATGCACGTAGTGACGGTCATCGTCTTCTTGATACATGATGAATGACAAACGCATCTTCAGCGTCGAGTTGTTGTTCACCATCCGCCGCATAACGGTGTACATGGATTGTGCATAGGTGTCGGTCAACTCGTCCGTTTCACGCGAGATAAGGTCACCTACAGTGTACGCAGCTTTTAGGTTGGCGGTATTTTGGCGGAACCCGTCAAAGAACGTGTACCCAAGCGTGATCGACCAGACGAAAATTGGGAAAACCACAATTCCCTCGAATGCGAGGCCGCCATGTTCGCTGCGGGCGAACCGGGCCAGAAATTGCCGGAAACTTAAAAAATAACGTGTCATTTAAGGCTCCTGAACAAAGGCGGTGATCGCCGTTAGCGTGACCAAGCCATCGTCGCTTTGCAAAGCGCGCCCCATCGCGGTGGTCGGGAAAATTGGATCAACTTTGGCACAGGCGCGAAGTATCATCAGTGCGTTTGACGCACCCGCTTCGAAGTTCCGGGCCGGTTTGGCCTCTTCCTCTCTGTTGACGCAATCCGGTTCCACTGGGAAATCCAAGCCGGTAAAGGCGTCCTGAAGGATCATTTCCAGCCTGAGGTTGCGGGAACAGCTTGGGATAATTCCCGCTCTGTCGCAGATATCTTCCTTGATCGTGTCGTGAGTGATCACGGAATCGGTTCCCAGGCGAATATCACGCACGACGATGTCTATTGAGCGTTCCAGCAACGACTGCTGAATCGTGACCATCGAGTATTCGACAGCGCCCATGATGAAGAAGAGATAGGCCGGAAAGATCAAGACAAACTCAACGGTCAGCGACCCGTCTTCAGACCGCTTGAACCGAACGAGTTTCTTTAGAAGCTTGCGGATCATTGTGTCAGCCTCAGTCGTTTGATCGACGAGGCAATGGAGCGGAATGCCTCTTCGAGCGTAAGGTTCTCATCACCCAGATTGCCGGTGCTGTTGACCTCATAAACCATGCTGGGCTTGGTGGCGCAGTTTTCGATCGTGGTCAGACCTGCGTCAGGCGCCTCGAAAGCAATGCCGTAAACCAGCACCCCTTGGTTTTTGATGGCAGAGCAAATGTCATTTGTACGCGTGTTCTTGGTACTTCTTGAAACCGACGAATAGGCATTTGAATACCAGTCGCTGAGCGCGCTGCCGTCCCACGGATAAAAGTTGTTCAGTGCGTTCCAGCGGAGCGATGTGAGAGCGAAAAGCTCTGGGTAAGTCAGGCGAACGGCGGTACCGTCCTCACTGTCCATGTCCCCATAGCGGTGATCCATGTTCCACCGTTCCTGACGAGACCAGTAGTACCGGTTCGGATTTGTTGACATGCGGACGCTGTACTCGCCTTGAACCGTCACCGTTTCCCATCTGCGAGTGTCCCAATTGTACCTGGATTCCTGTTGCGAGTAGTTGGGATTGTACCAAACGGGGGAATTCCCGCTGCGCAACGAACTTCTCAGTTTCCACTGACTGGTGTTGTATCCGTCGGTCATGACGATGATGATCTTTTGAACATCAGACGTGTATTCCTTGGGCCGGTTCGCGAATTCTTTCGGGACGACCGTCGGTGCATCCTCTGCGTCCGAGTCCGGGTCTTTTTTCTGATTTGCCAATTTGGAGATGATGGGCTGGAAAGCGGGATCCACCAGCGCCGCGGCCCATTTCATTCCAATGTCAATTGACGTGTTGCCGCTCGCAGTCAGCGCGTCAATCTGGCCATGAAGTTCCGAAATGTCGTTTGTCACCGGAGTGATCTCACTGCCGGCTCGGGTGGGGCAGGTTGGTCTACGGTTGTGTTCCCACTGGTAGGCAGCGTTGTTCGATCTGTACCGGTCGAAATGGGCCGTACGTTCAAGCACCGTTGCGGGCTTCACGTTGTGTTCTTTGAATTGACTACCCGTGAAGTTCACGCAGTGAGAGTAGTTATGCTCATTGGATACACCTGTGAATTTGCCAAGAATGTTCTCGCCGGCATTTACTTGTGTGGCGTAAGGAACAATCGAGATCGAAATCTTCTCGGGATTTTCCTTTTCGTACATCGTCGTCACAAATTCCTTGGCCGCTTCCCGCAGAACCTGAATCTTGTCTTTCCCAGCCTCGGCAGACGGATCGTCCATCGACCCGGACATGTCGAGAACCAGCGAAATCTCGATCGCGCCCACGGATTCTTCCGCTGTGCTGGTAACCGAAGCCCTAAGCTCGGGGATGCCCGCGAAGTACATGAAGGCCGTTTTGACGACCGCTTCCGCCTCGGCCGTCACCCGTCTTGAGCCAAAACCCGGCGTAACGGCAGGTTCTTTCGTCAACCGGCCTTTGACGCCGGACTTTTTGAAATAGTCTTTGACGACTTCCGCCGGGGGCAGTTCCTGATCCAGGTCGGCGGCCGCCAGAACTGCACGGTCCAGTGTCGCCTGCAGGTTCGCCCTGTCGCGCTCAAAGTGCATCATGTCCACGCCCATGCCAGTCAGCGTGATGATTATGATGAAGCCGGTCAGCACGAAGATCGTGAACACGCCACCATCTTCGTCCCGGGCGAAACGACGAGCCGAAGGAGTGAAGCTCTTGAATTTCTTAGAGCCGTTTCTAAAAACGCGCATTATCATTTTGACGACCTCGCTGAGCAGACATCCAAACTGCCAAGGAAATATTAACTTTCAAAAATTAACGCCGAAACGTGGCGGGATTTAGGCGAAAAAGCCGCCGTCTTGACCGGTTTGCCGGAAAAAGCGGGATAATTTGAGTGCGTTAGGTGCTTCTGTTGTCGTATGGGCGACAATTCCGACAGGGCGATCCGGGGTTGGCGACTCAGGGGGGGCTCGGAAAACGTCCCTCGGGATTTGTCGGTTTTATTTTCGCTTAAATATTGATCGTTTACACAGTGGGTGCGACAAAACGTCAGAACGTAAGTCGTTCGCTGGCACGGAGGATTATATGACGGCCATCACAGAACCCAGCTTTCGAGAGAGTGTGGATCTCATGTTCAACAGGGCAGCGTCCCTGATGGATTTGCCTCCGGGGCTGGAGGAAAAGATCCGGGTTTGCAATGCCACCTACACCGTGCGCTTCGGTGTGCGCCTGCGGGGTGAAATTCATACCTTTACCGGCTATCGTTCGGTTCATTCCGAGCACATGGAACCGGTGAAGGGCGGCATTCGCTACGCCCTGGCGGTGAACCAGGACGAGGTCGAGGCGCTGGCGGCGCTGATGACTTACAAATGTGCTCTGGTCGAAACGCCGTTTGGCGGCTCGAAGGGGGGTCTGTGCATCGATCCCCGCCAATATGAAGAGCATGAGCTTGAGCAGATCACCCGGCGGTTCGCCTATGAACTGGCCAAGCGCGACCTGATCAACCCGTCTCAGAACGTGCCTGCGCCGGATATGGGCACGGGCGAGCGTGAGATGGCCTGGATGGCAGACCAATACGCCCGCATGAACACGACCGATATCAACGCGCGCGCCAGTGTGACGGGCAAGCCGCTGAATGCGGGGGGTATCTCGGGACGGGTCGAGGCGACCGGGCGGGGCATTCAATACGCGTTGCGTGAATTTTTCCGCCACCCCGAGGATGTGCAGAAGGCGGGCCTGTCGGGCAAGCTGGATGGCAAACGCATCATTGTTCAAGGGTTGGGCAACGTGGGCTACCACGCGGCCAAGTTCCTGAGCGAGGAGGACGGCTCGCGGATCGTTGGCATCATTGAATGGGATGGTGCGCTGTACAATCCCGACGGGATCGATGTTGAATCCGTCCGGCAGTGGATCGTGAAGCATGGCGGCGTCAGCAATTACCCGGACGCAACGCATTCGGCCGAGGGGACCGAGGTTCTTGAGGCGGATTGCGATATCCTCATCCCGGCGGCGCTTGAGGGTGTGATCAACCTGTCCAATGCCGAGCGGATCAAGGCGCCGCTGATCATCGAGGCAGCGAATGGTCCTGTGACAGCGGGCGCGGATGAGATTCTGCGCAAGAAAGGCACAGTGATCATCCCGGACATGTACGCGAATGCGGGCGGTGTGACGGTGTCCTACTTCGAATGGGTCAAAAACCTGAGCCATATCCGCTTTGGCCGGATGCAGCGCCGTCAGGAAGAGGCGCGGCACGAGTTGATCGTCAGCGAACTGGAGCGGCTGGACCGTTACCTGGGCGATGCGTGGTCGATGTCTCCGGACTTCAAGGCCAAGTACCTTCGCGGCGCGGATGAACTGGAGCTGGTGCGTTCGGGTCTGGATGACACCATGCGCATTGCCTATCAGTCCATGCGTGAGGTGTGGCACAGCCGCGACGATGTCGAGGACTTGCGGACGGCGGCCTATATCGTGGCCATCGACCGCGTTTCGAAAAGCTATCGCGCCAAGGGGCTTTGAGTTCTAGCTGGGGCGGGCGGGTCTGATCGGTCGCCCCAGCGCAACACGATAGCGAGAGGTGCAAAACGACAATGGCGGGCAAGCCCTGCCAAGGGTAAGCTGCCGCGAAAGAAACGATTCCGGGAGACCCCCATGTTGCGTACCGCCATCGCGGCCCTGTTTCTGGCCACACCTGTGGCTGCTCAGGAAACCAAAGAACAAAGCTGCCAGCATCAGGCCGATGTCGTTGCGGCGATTCAGCAAGCGCGCCTGGATAAGGTAAAGGAACGCGACGTTCCGCAGGCGGTGGCTGATACCAGCCCGACATGGCCCGACAACTACAACAATGCGATTCCTCTGATCACGCCCTGGGTCTATGAACAAAAGATGCGTGACGTCCGCAAAAAAGACCTTGGCGCCGCGTGGCTGGAACTATGCCTGCAGCAATAATCCACAGGACCGACATTTCCCTGTGGACAACCGCGCGTCATCCCCTTGGCGCGCGTTTTCATTTCTGTCAGGTTTGACCCATGTCCCTGCCCCCCGGTTTCCTTGATGAGCTGCGCACCCGGCTGAGCCTGTCTCAGGTCGTTGGGCGCAAAGTCATGTGGGATGCGCGCAAGTCCAATCAGGGCAAGGGCGACATGTGGGCGCCGTGCCCGTTTCACCATGAAAAGACGGCCTCGTTCCATGTGGATGACCAAAAGGGGTTTTATTACTGCTTCGGCTGCCACGCCAAAGGCGACGCGATCAGCTTTGTGAAAGAGACCGAGAACGTCTCGTTCATAGAAGCGGTTGAGATTCTGGCCCGTGAGGCCGGAATGCCGATGCCTGCACGTGACCCAAAAGCGCAGGAGAAGCAGGACCGACGCTCGCAATTGGCCGAAGTGATGGAGCAGGCGGTGCAGTTCTTCCGTCTGCAGTTCAAGACCGGGGCAGGGGGCGCTGCGCGTGACTACCTGACCCGCCGCGGGTTGGGCGCACAGGCGTTGGAACGGTGGGAGATCGGATTTGCCCCGGACGGCTGGCAGGCGCTGTGGGATCATCTGCGTGGCAAAAACGTGGCCGAGGATTTGATCCTCGGGGCCGGGTTGGCGAAGCCTTCGAACAAGGGCAAAAAGCCCTATGACACGTTCCGCAACCGGATCATGTACCCGATCCGCGACCCGCGCGGGCGGTGCATCGCTTTTGGCGGTCGGGCGATGGACCCCAACGACAACGCGAAATACCTGAACTCACCCGAGACCGATCTTTTTGATAAAGGTCGCAGCCTCTACAATCATGGCCCTGCGCGGCAGGCGGCGGGGAAGGGGCAGCCTCTGATCGTGGCCGAAGGATATATGGACGTGATCGCGCTGGCCGAGGCCGGGTTTGGGGCTTCGGTCGCGCCGTTGGGCACCGCGATTACCGAGCATCAGTTGCAACTGCTCTGGCGTATCTCGGACGAGCCGATCATCGCGCTGGATGGCGACACAGCGGGCCTGCGCGCCGCGATGCGCGCCGTCGATCTGGCCTTGCCGCTGCTGGAGGCAGGAAAATCCCTTCGCTTTGCTCTGATGCCCGAGGGCAAGGACCCGGATGATCTGTTGCGGGCCGAAGGGGCGGGCGCGGTGCAGGCCGTGCTGGACGGGGCCATCCCAATGGTCAAGCTGCTGTGGCAGCGCGAAACCGAGGGCAAGGTGTTCGACAGCCCCGAGCGCAAGGCGGCACTGGACAAGGTGCTACGCGACAAGATCAAGCTGATCCGTGATCCCTCGATCCGCTCGCATTACGGGCAGGAAATCAAAGACCTGCGCTGGCAGCTGTTCCGCCCGCAGCGGCAACCTCAGAACCGCCCATGGCAGCCGCGCGGCAAGTGGCAGCCGCAGAAACAGCCGGCAACACCCGGTGCGCGCGCTTCATTCCTGGCGTCATCCGAGGGGGCGGAAATTCAACTGCGTGAAGCGGCGATTCTGGCAATCGCGGCGTTGAACCCGCAGGTCGTCGTGCAATTCGAGCACCAGTTGGAAGAGATGGAGTGCCGTGACCCCGATCACGCGTCCCTGCGCCATGCCATTCTGCGCCATGCGATTGATGACCCGGATCACCTGCAGGACCACATTGCTGAAACTTTGGGGCCGGAAGCCCTTGAAAACCTGCTGGCCCTTCGCCATGTCGCAGTAATCCCCTGTGTGCACAAACCGGGCGACGTTGAAAAGGCCGAGATGACGCTGGCCGAGGAACTCGCAAAGATCAAAGCTCTCAGGGGGTTGGATGCTGAGATTGCCGAAGCTGCAGAGGAACTGTCCGATCTGGCCGATGAGGCGCTGACATACCGGCTGGCCCAGGCCGCCGAAGAGCGCAACCGCACAAGCCGCAGCCAGAACGAGGACAGGGCCGTTTTCGACATCGCCGACAATGGCGCGCGAATCAACCGCGACGAGAAAGACGCGTTCAAGGCAATCACGTCCGGGATCAATTTTGAACGGAAACGCCGCTAAACTGGTGTTTTCGTAAGGCACTGGAAAAGAAAAACAGGTAAACGGGTGGCCGAATCACTTCTACGCGCTAATGATTCGGTACAAACGAATCACCCATCCCTGCAGGAGCATTGAATGGCCGCCAAAGACACGACCGAAGATCGCAAATCCGACGAGCAGGAACAGGAAATCTCGCTGGACATGAGCCAGGCCCAGGTCAAGAAGATGATCGCCGAGGCCCGTGAGAAAGGGTATATCACCTACGACCAGCTCAATCAGGTTCTGCCGCCGGATCAGGTCAGCTCGGAACAGATCGAAGACGTTATGTCGATGCTGTCCGAGATGGGCATCAACATCATCGAAGATGAAGAGGCTGAAGAGGAAGAGAATAAAGGCTCGACCGAACTGACCACCACCGATAGCAATCGCGAGGTTGCGTTGGCCGGGGCCGCCACCGAAAAGCTGGATCGCACCGACGACCCGGTCCGCATGTATCTGCGCGAGATGGGTTCGGTTGAACTGCTGAGCCGCGAGGGCGAGATCGCCATCGCAAAGCGGATCGAGGCCGGTCGCAACACCATGATCGCCGGTCTGTGCGAAAGCCCGCTGACCTTCCAGGCGATCACCATCTGGCACGACGAATTGCTGTCCGAAGATATTCTGCTGCGCGACGTCATCGATCTGGAGGCCACCTTTGGCAACCAGATGGACGAAGACGGCGATGTCGAAGAACCTGTTGTCGACACTTCGGCGGTGCAGGCGTCCAAGCCTGCTAAGGAAACCGGCCCGGAGCTGGACGCCGATGGCAATCCGATTGCCAATGACGATGATGATGACGACGACGATCAGGCCAACATGTCGCTGGCTGCGATGGAAGCGGCCCTGAAAGATCAGGTTCTGACCACGCTGGAACGTATCTCGACCGACTTCTCGATGTTGTCGGAAATGCAGGACAGCCGGATCTCGGCCACGCTGAACGAGGATGGATCGTTCAGCGAAAAGGACGAAGAGACCTATCAGAAGCTGCGCGCTGAGATTGTCGAACTGGTGAACGGGCTGCACCTGCACAACAACCGGATCGAGGCGTTGATCGACCAGCTTTATGGCATCAACCGTCGCATCATGTCGCTGGACAGCGCGATGGTGAAACTGGCCGACCAGGCTCGGATCAACCGTCGTGAGTTCATTGACGCCTATCGTGGTCGCGAACTGGACCCGAACTGGTTGGCCGAAATGGCTGAAAAGCCGGGCCGGGGCTGGCAGATGTTCATCGAACGCTCGACCGCCAAGGTTGAGGAACTGCGCAACGACATGGCTCAGGTCGGTCAATATGTCGGTCTGGACATCAGCGAATTCCGCCGCATCGTTCAGCAGGTTCAGAAGGGCGAGAAAGAGGCGCGGCAGGCCAAGAAGGAAATGGTCGAGGCCAACCTGCGTCTGGTGATCTCGATCGCCAAAAAGTACACGAACCGTGGCCTGCAATTCCTTGATCTTATTCAGGAAGGTAACATCGGCCTGATGAAGGCGGTCGACAAGTTCGAATATCGCCGCGGCTACAAGTTCTCGACCTATGCAACGTGGTGGATCCGTCAGGCGATCACGCGCTCGATCGCGGATCAGGCGCGCACGATCCGTATCCCGGTTCACATGATCGAAACGATCAACAAGCTGGTCCGGACCGGTCGCCAGATGCTGCACGAGATCGGCCGCGAGCCGACGCCGGAAGAACTGGCCGAAAAGCTGCAGATGCCGCTTGAGAAGGTTCGCAAGGTGATGAAAATCGCCAAAGAGCCGATCTCTCTGGAAACGCCGATTGGCGACGAGGAAGACAGCCAGCTGGGCGATTTCATCGAGGACAAGAATGCCGTGCTGCCGCTGGACAGTGCCATTCAGGAAAACCTCAAGGAAACCACGACGCGCGTTCTGGCTTCGCTCACCCCGCGTGAGGAGCGGGTTTTGCGGATGCGGTTCGGCATTGGCATGAATACCGACCATACGCTGGAGGAGGTCGGCCAGCAGTTCAGCGTGACCCGCGAACGTATCCGTCAGATCGAGGCGAAGGCGCTGCGCAAGCTCAAGCACCCCAGCCGATCGCGAAAGCTGCGATCCTTCCTGGATCAGTAAAGTCAAAGGCGCCTCAGATGAGGCGCCTTTTTTCTTACGACCGGTCTCTTCAGGTTGACCAGTTCAACGATCAATTTGGCGGCAACTCACAAGTCTCAGACTCAAGACGTCTTTATATCCTTTGTGTCCACTCATGGGACAGGCCGGGGTGAGGTGGCAACGCCGATGACCCCCGGCCACTCGCTTTAGGGGCTTTTCGGAAAATCCAGACGGCCGCGAAAGGCGCTGGGGGCCTGGCCGGTCCAGCGCTTGAAGGCGGTCGAAAATGCGGGCTGATCCGAATAGCCCAGCGAAAAGGCGATCTCGGACAGGGGCATCCCGTTGGTGATGAAGGTCTGCGCCAGATCGCAGCGCAGATCATCGACGATATCGCGATAGCTCACCCCCTCATCTTTGAGTCGCCGGGCAAAGGTGCGTGGGCTCATCCCTAGATTGGCAGCGGCTTCGTCGGCATTGATGACCGTGCCGGGCAGGGACCGGGTGATCAGCCCTTCGACCTGCGCGCGCAGCTTTTGCTTGGGTGAACGCCGCTCGGCCAATACGCGTTCTCCGTATTCCAGAAGATGCGCTCGCAGGTTCGGGTCATAAGTCGGAACCGGCAAATCCAGCGCCGAAGGTGCGACTGCGATCTCAAGCCGTTCGGCACCGAAAACAACGGGACACCCCGCAAGCTTTTGAAAGTTTTCCTTTTTGTCGCCTACCTCGTGCTGAAACCTGATTTCGATCGGAAAGAAATTTGTTTGCGTCAAGGCGCGCATCCGGGCCAACCCGGTGAACAGCAGGAACTCGGTCCTGCGGTGGTACCGGGCAAAACTGGCGTCTTTCCAATCGGCCTCGATGGTGGCGAAATTTCCGGCAAGCCGGAGGCTGAACATCAACGCAGGGTCAATGATCTTGTGAAACCGGGATGTATTCTCCATCACCTGCCGCAGGTCCCGCGAGTATTTGCTGATATAGGCAGTCAGGCTTGAGGCGGATTTGAACTGCAGCCCTGTCTGAGCCGCAAAGGTGATGTCCCCCAACGCGTCGCAGGCATAGCGTACGAACATGGCTTCCTGCTGGGCGGTATAGGCGGTTGCCGGCGGAGCGATGGTTTCCCGGGTCAGGTTGCATTTTTCAAGGATGTGGTCTGACACTTCGGTGCCATTCGTTCTTTTATCAAGCGCTTGGGTTAGCAGCTGGATGCGGGCGATATCAACTTCCATGACATTTTCCACCGTATTTCAATGCACTCACGCGCCAAAGCGACGGGATGCGCGGCCTCTGTCCAAAGCAAATGTCTGTTGTCTGGAATTCGAAAGGTTTTGGCGCATGAAAACAAGACCCTTGGGTGGATATTCATTATTTTTGGTCTGTTGTCGGGTCAGCGCCTTGCCGGGGATGGGAGGCAGAGCCCTGGACCACCCCCCGACCGGTGGCTCCCCGGCACGTTCTTTCGATCTGCGATTGGCCGGATGTCCTCTTGTCGCATTGTCCGGCCAGGGTCGGGGTGAAAGGGTTGAGCCCGAGAGCCATCGGACCCGAAAGACATGCCGACCCCTGTTTTTGCAAACCTCAAGGACATGCAGGATGCCATTGTATTTGATAGGGAATGTGTCCTGTGCTCGGGGTTCTTTCACTTTATGCTGGCGCGGGACAAAGCGCAGCGCTTCAGGTTCGCAACGGCGCAATCGCCACTAGGCCAACGGCTATACCGCGAGCTTGGCCTGCCAACGCAGGATTTCGAAACCAATCTGGTCATCGTGAATGGCAGAGTGCATCAACGTCTGGATGCTTTTGCCGCCGCGATGAAGAACTTGCCGGGGGGCTGGCCGGTTCTGTCCCTGTGTCGGTTCCTGCCCGGATGGATCAAGGACCCGCTTTATCACTCGATTGCGCGCAACAGATACAAGATCTTCGGGCGCACGAAGACCTGTATGGTCCCGGACCCCGCGCTGCGTGCGCGGTTCCTGCCCGAGGGGTTCTGAGTGCATCCCGATCCCTTCCTGCAATCCCTGCCTGCCGGGGCTGACGTGCCCGCGGCCATACGGCGCCTGCACGAGGCGCCGGGCCGGTACGCTGGACGGTGCAGCATTGTTGGGGGCAGGGGGTGGCTGGTTGCGCTGGCCTTGCGTCTTGGGCGTTTTCCCCGCGATGCCGAAGACATTCCGGTGCAGATCAGAATCGAACGGGACGGGCATGAGTGGCGATGGACACGGGATTTTGACGGTCACATCACGCGGTCCCGTCTGACTTTTGATCACGGTGCTGCATGTGTTCGTGAACAAATGGGGTGGTTGTCCTTTTGGCTGGTGCCCGAAATCTCTGACGGTTGCCTGCTGATCCACATCCGACGTCTCAGCGTGTTGGGTCTGCGCTGTCCCGCCTTTTTGCTGCCGCGCTCTTCAACCGTGGAATGGCAGGACGAAACAGGGCATTTTTGTTTTGACGTGTCGGCTGATATGCCGGTGTTGGGACTGCTGATCCGGTATCGCGGCTGGCTGGCGCCGGTTCACGAACCGCAGCGTCCGGACTGAATTCATCGTGAAGCGGCTTTGTCTGATTTTAAAGTAAGCTAGGTCAATACCTACCTCGAAACAGGAAAGAGTATGATTATGAAAAAGGTCATGACTTACGCAGTATTTGCAGCGCTTGTACTGAGTACTCCGGCCTCGGCCTTCAACGGTCGCCTGGGGTACCAGACGGTTGCGCTAAGCAGCACGGAATTTGAAGTGATCCCCAGAGGGCGCACCGACGTGGACGGGTATTGGTGTGCCGCGGCTGATTTTGCGCGCAGAACCTTAGGGGCAGGCTGGCAGCAGCGTATCTATGTCAAACGCGGATACGGCCCCAGCGAGGCGACAGGCCGCAAAACGGCGGTGCAGTTCTCGCTCACTCCGCCCGGCGGGGCTTCGCAGCAAAGCAGTGGTATCTTCTCGGCAGGGTTCCAGCCGGGGTACAGCATGTCCGTTTCGGCTGCCAATGGCCGGTGCAACGTGCGCCCCTTCGATCGCTGATAGGGGGGCTGGCCGCCTGATGCAGACCGAGTTTACGATTTCGACGCGGGGTCCGGGCCTTTACGAATTTACCCCGGACGTGCATCGGTGGCTGAGTTCGGTTGGGGGTCATGGGTTGCTGACCCTGTTCGTGCGGCACACCTCTTGTTCTCTGGTCATTCAGGAAAACGCAGATCCCGAAGTGCAGACGGATCTACACGCCTTTTTCGACCGGCTTGTACCGCCGTCGGATCATCCGGCGATGGCGTATCTGCGCCACACTTATGAAGGCCCGGACGATATGCCTGCCCATATCAAAGCCGCGCTTTTGCCGGTGTCGCTGACGATCCCGGTTGCGTCCGGGCGACCGGTTTTGGGTACGTGGCAGGGGGTTTACCTGTTCGAACATCGCGCCGCGCCGCACCATCGAAAGGTTGCGGCGCATTTCGCGTAGATTCACGATATAGCGGTGATAAATTCCGACTACCCAAATCCTAGCGGCTACCCTATAGTTGTGGATAAGTAAGCGGCATTGCTTACAAAAAGAGGCCGAACAAGGGACGAGGAGACGGCGGATGCGCTGCCCGTTTTGCGGAAATATCGACACTCAGGTCAAAGATTCACGCCCGGCAGAGGATCATGTTGCGATCCGCCGACGCCGGTTTTGTCCCGCATGTGGGGGGCGGTTCACCACCTATGAACGCGTGCAGCTGCGCGATCTGGTGGTGATCAAAACCAATGGAAAACGCGAGGATTTCGACCGGGACAAGCTGGAACGCTCGATCCGGATTTCGATGCAGAAACGCCCGATTGAGCCGGATCGGATCGACCAGATGATCTCTGGCATCGTTCGGCGTCTGGAAAGCATGGGTGAGACCGACATCCCCTCCAGCAAGATCGGCGAGATCGTCATGGAAGCTCTGGCGCGGATCGACACCGTGGCTTATGTTCGCTTTGCAAGCGTATATAAGAATTTCCAGGCGGCCGATGATTTCGAGGAGTTTGTCCACGAACTGCGACCGCCGCAGCCTTCGACGGACGAGTGAGCGAAACTGATAAGCGATATATGGCGCTGGCCTTGTCATTGGGTCAGCGCGGTCAGGGCACGTGTTGGCCCAACCCGGCTGTGGGCTGCGTAATCGTGCGCGACGGTCGGATCGTGGGGCGCGGCTGGACACAACCCGGTGGCCGCCCGCATGGCGAAACTCAGGCGCTGGCACAGGCTGGTGAGGCTGCGCGCGGGGCGACCGCTTATATCTCGTTGGAGCCCTGTTCCCATCACGGCCAGACACCCCCTTGTGCCGAGGCGCTTATCAAGGCCGGAGTGTCGCGTGTCGTTTCGGCAATCGAAGACAGTGATCCGCGCGTGGCGGGGCAGGGCTTTGCCATGCTGCGCGAGGCCGGGGTCGAGGTCACCACCGGTGTTCTGGCCGAGCAGGCCGCGCGGGACCACGCTGGGTTCTTTCTGAAGACGGAACAGGGGCGGCCATTTGTGACGCTCAAACTGGCCAGCAGCTTCGACGGGCGCATCGCGACTTCGAGCGGTCACAGCCAGTGGATCACCGGGCCAAAGGCGCGACGGGCGGTCCACGCGATGCGTGCACGTCATGATGCAGTGATGGTTGGGGCCGGGACAGCGCGGGCGGATGACCCGTCGCTGACGGTCCGCGATCTGGGGATCGAGGCGCAGCCGGTACGGGTCGTCGTTTCACGCCACCTGGACATCCCGCTGATGGGGCACCTGGCCCGCACGGCGTCGCAGATACCGGTCTGGCTGTGTCATGGCCCGTCCCCGGATCCCGAGCGCGCCCGCGCCTGGCAAGGGTTGGGCGCACGTCTGATCCCCTGCGCCCTGCAGGAACATCATATCGATGCTGCCGACTTGTTGCAGCAACTGGGACAGGCAGGGCTGACGCGGGTGTTCTGCGAAGGTGGATCGGCGCTCGCCGCGTCCTTGTTGGCCGATGATCTTGTGGATGAACTGGTAGGCTTCAGCGCAGGTCTGACGATCGGGGCCGAGGGGCTGTCGGCCATCGGATCGCTCGGGTTGGAAACGCTGGACGCGGCGCCGCGGTTCGAGTTGATCGAAGCCCGCGCCATTGGGCCGGACGTTCTGCACCGTTGGGCGCGGTCGCTGCGCTAGCGGCGGCGCCACAGATGCGCCTGCGTGGCAAACGCGCCCTGTAGTTTAGATAACAGCCTTAAGGGCGGGCCGCCTTTACGCTCATACCCTTCGGTCAGGCGTTGCACTGCGACCTCGACGGGGCATGGTAGTCCGGTAACCGGGTCCAGATAGCGCGGATAGTCGATCAGGGCGGCATAAACCAACCCCAGCATTGACGGTCGCGCACCCCGCCGCACCGGAATTGTTCCCAGATCCTGCGTCAGGCCCCAGCCAGCATAGAAAGGCGCGCCAAGCGTGGTGACGCCCACCCCGCGCAACAGGGCCTCAAACCCTAGCAGAGAGGTCATGGTCCAGACCTCCTGTACCTGCAACAGCAAGGTGGCCGGATCGGTGTTGCTGGCGATCACGTCGGCAAGGCCTTCGTCTTCGATCTCTCCGTCGCGCAACCCGGCTTCGACATCGGGATGAGGCTTGTAGATCAGGATCGCATTCGGGTTCGCCTCGCGCGCTGCGCGCAGCAGGTCGGTATTGGTGCGCACCGTGGTGGTGCCCAACAGGATCGAGGCGTCGTCGTGAACCTGACCTGGCACCAGTATGCGGTGCCCCTCGGGCAGATCAGGGGCTTCGCCGCCGGTGTTGTATTTGCTGAGCTGGCCCGCAAGGATCTGCGCCACCAGACGTTCGGCTCGCATTTCCTGATCCGGACGCAGGGTCTCGCGCGTGGCGATCAGCTCTTCCAGCCTGCTGGGATGTGTCGGGTCGTAATAGATGCCCAGATCATCAGTTGCCAGCGACAGGGGCGGCACCAGACTGGCGCCCAACCCTCTAGACCGCAGAAAACCATCCTCGATCCTGATGGCGTCTTCGGCCCCACGAGAATGGCTGGCCCAGACCATATGCGGGCGGTCGGACGCCTCTGGCGGTTCAGACGTGAACCTGATCTTTTTCTCGCGCCCGAACATCTGTTGCAGGTGCTTGCGTTTCCACAGGCGCATTCCGGACGCGGTCCACCCCTTGTGATCCTGCCGCCACGCCCGCGTTTGTGCCTCGAGCGTGTCCAGAACGGTTTCCAGTTCGCACAGCCGGTCCCCGCACGGGTCATACCATGTGGGATAGAGGATCATCGTCGCCGCAAACAACTGTGGCCGGGTCAGATTGCGCTGGCGGCGTGGAAAGTGTTCTTCGTCCTGTGTCAGGCCCCAGCCAGCATAAAAAGGCTGGCCAAAGACACGCGGTTTGTGCCCGGCCATGATGGCCTCGAACCCGAATTGCGAGGACAGGGTGTAGACGCCCGTCGCACCCTCAAGCAAGGTCCAGGGACTGACGGGCGTGTCGATGATCGAGACCCTGTCGGACAGGTCCTGTTCCGAGAAATATCCGCCTCGGTGCCCGGCGACGGTTTCCGGATGCGTCTTGATCAGAATGCGGGCGCCGGGGTTTTCCTCTTGCGCCATGACCAGCATCTCGCGAAACCGCGCGTGGTTGCCCTTGCTGGCAATCACCGAGGCGTCGTCATGCGCCTGATCGACCACCAGAACATAGCCGGGGTCGGGTGGCGGCAGGATAGGGTCGACGGCTGAATACTTGCTCAGGTGCAGTTCGCGCACCCGTTTGATGCCATATCTGGCCCGGTTCAGCAGCGCGGTATCGTCCAGCGGATGGGTGGCCAGCAAAGTCTCAAGATCTGAGGGCCGCGCCGGGTCGAAATGCATGCCTGACCGGTCGAGCAGCAGGCCCAGCGGGGGTTCTCCAGCCCGCCCCGGATGCAGCGAACGCAAAAAAGCATCCTCGACCCGCAGGATTGGGGCATTGCGTCCGGTGGCGATGTTTTCGCCGCGATGGGCCGTCGGGCTGTTGCCCCAAACGCCGACGACATCGCCTTCGCTGGGAAGGCCAAGACGAATGTCATAACCAGAGAGGTTGAGGATGCGCCGGATGCGGCGCTGGGTCAGGAAGCCGCCGTTATAGACATACAGCCGGGTACGCTGAATCCCGGCTGTTGCGTCGGATTGCATCAGCCGCCCGTCAGTGTGGTGACATTTGCAAGCGGCGTCAGGCCACCCGCGATCAGAGAGATCGACTTGCTCCACTGTGCATATGGCGCTTCGGTGACGTAAATTGTGTCATCGTCCCGAATGACGAAATCGCGGGCAATGAACAACCCGTTGGGGGCGGTGAGGTTCAGCAGGTAGATCATGCGTTGGTCGCCCTGCAAGTCCTGACGGCCCATGACCGAGCGGGCGATGTCCTGCCGTTCCCTGCGCAGAATGAAGATACCGGTCGGGTCCGAGGACAGCGATTGCAGCCCGCCCACCTGCGCCAGAGCCTCAAGCGCGGAAAGGTCTTGCGTGTCGAATGCCACGCGGGATTGGCCGGTGGCACCCAGTGCGATGTAGGATCTGCTGTCCGCCTCGACCAGAATGCGATCACCGCCGCGCAGCGCGACGTCCAGCTTGGGGTTTTGGAACAGATCGTCATACCAGACGGTTCCGCGATCGTTGCCGCGGATCAGTGTCACAAGCGCGATGTCCGAACCAACGGCGACCCCTCCAGCTTGAGAAAGCATTCCAAGCAAGGTTCTGCTGGGTCGTTCGATCGGATAAACGCCGGGTGCACCGATTTCCCCAGACAGCGAAACAGTTGACCCGTTGCCTGCGGTGCGGCGCACTTCGACTTGTGGGTCGGGGGTCTGGTCCTGCAATTTGCTGGTGATCAACTGGCGCAGTTGCTCGGGCGTGTTGCCAGCGGCACGGATGCGTCCGGCATAAGGCACAAAGATGAAACCGTCGCTGTCCACCTGTACCTGCTCAAGCGCGGTGGCTGCGCTGAGTTCGCCTGACAGCAGGCCATCATCGACGTTTTCCCAGATCGTCAGGCCCAGAACGTCGCCGGCCCGCACCGTGTCGGCGGTCAGGTTCGGCGCGCTGCTGAAGGCGGCAGAAAACCCGTATTTTGGGACAGCTGACGTCGCGCGTGCAACCCGGTCGTCGACCTCGACCACAAAGGCATTGCCGCCATTCGCGGTCGAACCCGACAGAATTTCGGATTTGTTGGGACCCGCTTTGGGAAGCTGGCACGCGGCCAACAGGCCAATTACGGCCACAAGGGACATCCCCCGTATCCATCGGATTGGAAAGCGCTGCACTGCCGGTTATCCTCAGTCGTCTTTGTTTAGTCTTTTGTTTGGCGCAGGCTACCCGGTTCGCACGACAACTTCTAGCGCCAAGCGGTCGATTTCACTCAACCACGTTCAACTGTGGCGTCAGCGCCTCTTTGTGGGACAGGACCGATTGATAGGGGTCCTTGGCATCAAGCATCATGTCCGCCACGCCCCGCAGCAATTGCCGCCGACCTCGGTGCGAATAGAAGCCCCCGGGCAGTTGGCTGGTTTTCAGCAGGAACTGGCGATAGCTTTGATAGGCCGCTTGGTCCGGCGGCATGGGGTCGGTAAAAAACGCATCCAGCGGCTGGCGTGACACGAACTCGGGCTTGTCATAGACCGACCTGCCGAAAATGCGCAGAGGGATGCCGCGCCACAGAACCTGCTGACCCGCGGTTGAGTTGACCGTGACGGCTGAATTGGCTCCATTCAGAAGCTTTGCGAGCTTTCCGCCGGGCACATAGTGCACACGATCCGCGATACCATGCGCCTTTGCCAACTGACGCACGCGGCGGTGCAGGGGCTCGCGGTGATTTTCAAGCGGGTGTTCCTTGATCACCAGCCGGTGATGCGCCGGGGCGCCGTCAGCAAAGCCCTGAAAAACGTCCTTTAGAAAGTCCGACATGCAGGAATAATTCGAGTGCGCCTGAACCGAGCTGTCATGCCCCAGTTGCAACAGAACCAAGTGGTAGGGGTGACCGTTGCCCAGCACCCTTGCCGTTGCCCAGCGGCGTTGAATTCGATGAAACGGCATCAGGGCCAAGCGTTTGAAATACAGCCTGAATTCCTTTGAAACCGGCAAGTCTCGGTGCCGCCTAAAGTTACGGTAGCGCTGGTTCAGGAACAGCACGAACCAGTGATACAGCGCACCGTAGAAGATATGCTGCCGCATATCCCCCCAATGGGACGGCGGCGGTGGCACCTGCAAAGCGGATTGATCCAGTGCCTGCTGCATCTGCCCGACATTCAGCGACATCAGGCGCGAGTTGCCGTTCGAACCGAACCGCTCATACGTCACCCACCAAGGGCGCAAATAGCCTTCCTCGAAGACATGGACAGTGACGTCCTTGGCCTTTGCGACCTTCACGGCTTGGGCATGAACCGGACGTGTATCGCCATAGAGGACAATATCCGTGACACCCCGTTCGTCGATCAGGTCCGACAGCCGGTCCGGCCAGTGCTCGGGTGCGTCGCGAAAGGGGATGTAGGATGATTTGTCGAACCAGAAGACCTGATCGCCGGCATTGAAGCCAACGCGCCAGACCTCAGCCCCGGTGGATCGCAGCATCCTGCCAAGCCCGCTGAAGAACGGGCCATGCGGCCCCTGCAGAAACAGGAAGACACGGCGTTTCAGGTTTGTTTCGGGGGGTGACATCAATGCTGCTCTGGCCGTTTGTTGATGAAATTATGCCCGTTTCGGGTTTTCGCGGCAAGGTGGGGCTTGCCCGTAAGGCTGGTTGGGCTTACCTCGGCGGGGAACATTGGACCACGTCAGGAATAAGGGTTAGCGGAATGTTTACAGGGATCGTCACCGATGTGGGCACCGTCACCGAGCTGGATCAACAGGGCGATCTGCGGGCCCGGATCAAGACGGAGTATGACACGGCGGGTATCGATATCGGGGCCTCGATTGCCAGCGATGGGGTCTGCCTGACCGTCATTGCACTGGGCGATGACTGGTATGACGTTCAGATCAGCGCCGAGACGGTATCGAAAACCAATCTGGACAGCTGGCAGGTCGGCAAACGTGTAAACCTTGAACGCGCCCTGAAGGTTGGTGACGAACTTGGCGGGCATATCGTGTCGGGTCACGTGGACGGCGTGGCCGAAGTGGTCGCTGTTCAGGACGAAGGCGACAGCACGCGCGTTACCCTGCGCGCGCCCAAGGAACTGGCCCGGTTCATCGCGCCCAAGGGATCGGTTGCGCTGAACGGCACCTCTCTGACCGTCAACGATGTGGATGGCTGCGACTTCGGGATCAACTTTATCCCGCATACCAAAGAGGTCACGACCTGGGGTGATGTCTCGGTCGGCGACAAGGTGAACCTTGAGATTGACACGCTGGCCCGCTATGTCGCGCGTCTGGCCGAGATGTCCTGAAGCACCAGAGCAACGTCGCGTCCTGACCGGGCCTTGCCGTCTGCGGGCTGGCCTTTGGGCGCGTCGTGGTCTATCCACCCGTTCAAACATGCTCTGCGAAAGGCTGCCTCATGAGCTTTGAAACCCCCGGACCCGTCGAAGCGCAACTGCGCGCCGCGATCAGCCCGATCGAAGAGATCATCGAAGAGGCGCGCAAAGGCCGGATGTATATTCTGGTCGACCACGAAGATCGCGAGAATGAGGGCGATCTGGTGATTGCCGCGGAATTCGCCGATGCCGAGGCGATCAATTTCATGGCCACCCATGGGCGTGGGCTGATCTGTCTGCCGATGACCGCTGAGCGTGTGGAAACTTTGGGCCTGCCGATGATGGCGGTGAACAACTCGTCCCGCCACGAAACCGCGTTCACCGTGTCGATTGAGGCGCGTGAGGGCGTGTCGACCGGCATCTCTGCCGCCGACCGAGCCCTGACCGTCGCGACTGCGATCAACGAACAAAACACGATGGCCCATATCGCCACTCCCGGCCATATCTTCCCTCTGCGTGCCAAGCGGGGTGGGGTTCTGGTGCGCGCGGGACATACCGAGGCCGCCGTGGATATCTCGCGTCTGGCCGGGCTGAACCCCTCGGGCGTGATCTGTGAGATCATGAAACCCGACGGCACCATGGCGCGTCTGCCCGATCTGGTGGAATTCGCCAAAGAGCACGACATGAAGATCGGCACGATCAGCGACCTGATCACCTACCGCTCGCGCAACGACAATCTGGTGGTCGAAACCTCGCGCGAAACCGTGACGTCCGAATACGGCGGCGAGTGGGAGATGCGCCTGTTCACCGACCAGACCCACGGCATCGAGCACGTCGTCATGATCAAGGGCGATATTACGACGCCCGAGCCGGTCCTGACCCGCACCCACGCTCTGCATGAAGCGCCGGACATTCTGGGCCTTGGCCCTAAATCCTCGCGCGAATTGCCCCGCGCGATGGAAAAGATCGCCGAGGAAGGCCGCGGCGTTGTCTGCCTGTTCCGCCAGCCGCGCAACTCGCTTTATGCGGCTGAGGACGAAGGCCCCCGCACCATCAAGCAAACTGGCCTGGGCGCGCAGATCCTGTCCAAGATGGGTATTCAGGAACTGGTGCTGCTGACCGACTCGCCTGAAACCGTATATCTGGGGCTCGACGCGTTTGGACTGTCCATCGTCGGCACCCGCTCAATCCTCAAGGAAGACTGATCGTGGCTGAACAAGACAAACATGGCGTCCTGCCGACCCCGACATTCGATAAACCGGTGAAACTGCTGCTGGTGGTGGCCCCGTTCTATCGCACCATCGCCGATAACATGGTGGCCGGTGCCAAGGCCGAGATCGAGGCCGCTGGCGGCACCTGCGACGTGGTCGAGGTTCCCGGCGCGCTCGAAATCCCGACCGCCATCGCCATGGCCGACCGCCAGTGTAACTACGACGGTTATGTTGCGCTGGGCTGCGTGATCCGGGGTGAGACCACGCATTATGAAACCGTTTGCAACGACTCCAGCCGTGCCATTCAGCTGATGGGTCTGCAGGGACTGCTGATCGGCAACGGCATCCTGACCGTGGAAAATGACGATCAGGCCGAAGTCCGCGCAAATCCCGAAAAGATGAATAAAGGCGGCGGAGCAGCCGCTGCGGCCTTGCATCTGATCGCACTCAGCCGTAAGTGGGGCGCTTCGAAAAAGGGCGTCGGCTTCAAGCCCCCGTCCGAGTCCATCCTTGTGGCGGGCGACAGCAACGGACCCACGACAGCATGACCCAGACAGACGCGCCGAAACCGGCCAACCGGAAACGCCTGATGAAATCCGCCGCCCGGCTTTACGCCGTGCAGGCGCTGTTCCAGATGGAGCAGTCGGGCCAGACGACCGAACAGGTTGTGAACGAGTTTCTGGATCACCGGTTTGGCGCCGTCTATGAGGGCGAGGAAATGCTGGACGGCGATACCCGCGTCTTCCGCAAACTGGTTGAGGACGCTGTGAACTATCAGGCCCCGATTGACCAGATGACTGACCGTGCGTTGGTTGCCAAATGGCCCATCGCACGCATCGACCCGACCCTGCGCGCCACTTTCCGCGCGGCAGGGGCGGAACTGACCCAGAGCGACACGCCGCCCAAAGTGGTGATCACCGAATTCGTCGACGTGGCCCGCGCCTTCTTCCCCGAAGGCAAGGAACCGAAATTCGTCAACGCCGTTCTGGATCACATGGCGCGCGAGGCTCAGCCCGAGGCGTTCTGACGCCTTTACGCGGGACTTACATGCGCTAAACTGAATGTCATAGCGCAAGGAGAGTCGCCATGCCCAAACTGATCCGGCTGTATATCACTCAGGTTGCCTGGGGGTTCGTGATTTCGGCGGTGTTTGTCGGTGTTCTTCTGGCCCTGAATGTCGCCAACCTGCGCCATCTGATCACAAGCTCGGAAATGGGCCTGATCGCGCTTGGCATGATCTGGTTCATGAACGGGATCGTTTTTGCTGGTGTGCAATTTGCCTATGCGATCATGAGCATGGCCGAGAAACCGCAGGGTCCGCGCCGCGGCACGCCGGTGGCCGTCAAATTCCAGCCCGCGACGGTCAAGGTGGAAAATCGCTGATACAGGTTTCAGCGCAGCCGGGTTAAGGATCAGTTCGCGTTACCTGCCTTTTCACAGCGATCGCGTGCAAACCGCTTGAATGTCAGAACATGTTGCCATCTGATGTCGGTCAAACACGTCAACCGGCAGCAAAAGAGCATACACTGTGAGCACCAGTTCTTACGAAGAGGTCATCGCCTCTCGGGCCTTTCGCGAGGATCTTGAGAACCTTAACCTTGCCATTGCTGATGGGTTAAAGCGGGCAGGTGAATCTGTCGCTATCAATGGAAACGTTTGCTACGGTCACATGCAGCAAGATTTCCATCTGGGCGATCTGGTGCCCGGGATGGAACCCAAGCGGCGGGCTCTGCACCTGTTGGCGCAGGAGAGTTCCTGTTTTGTCGAGGTCGGCGTTGCCGGGGGGCATGCAGCCTTGCTGGCGCTGCACTCCAATCCTGCGCTCAAGTTCATCGGGATTGATCTTGGGCAGCGGTTAAGGGCGTCTTGGCCGCCGGTGGACATCTACGTTCCGATTGTCTTCAAGTGGCTGGAAGACAGGTTTCCTGGGCGTGTCAAACTATACATGTCAGATGCCATCGAAGGTTTACGTCAAGCCGCAGCAGAGCAGCCATTTGGTCCGATTGACCTGGTGCACCTGGATGCGCTGAAGAAAACCAGAATCGCAGAGGTCGAAGCCATTTGGCCAGGGCTGGCGAGGCGGTGCTACCTGTTGCAGGGCGACAATAAGAACGGCCATGTCCAGGCCAGTTCCGAGAAAATGATCACAGAGGGGCGGGCCCGCCGGGTTACCTCTTCGCGGTTTCAGGATATCCAGAGCGCCAACTACGATGTGTTGACGATCGGGGCGGATATTGCCACGGGCAATGCCAGTCTCGAAAGCCTGATGGGCCAACGGATATTGCTTTGCGTGTGCCATCAGGATGACGAGACATTGTTTTGCGGCTCGACCCTGTCACGCCTGAAGGGCAAGGCGGATGTAACGGTCGCCAGCTTCTTTCGACCCGCGCCCAACCGCCGTGATACCAACACGCGCGAGGCGGCCATGCAGCGTGTATGCGATGCGGTCGGGGCCCGGAGAGTTCAGTTTCCCTTTGCTGTCGAAAACGACCACAGGAGGTTGCGGCGCTTTATCAAGATGCCGTCGCAGCCGGCGGACAACCCTCCTGAAGTACTGCGCCCTTTGGGCCGCCACCCTCTGTTCGGGCTGCTGAGTGGATCGGCCTTCGCCCTGATGCAGCAGGTCAAGCCGTCAACAATTATCACCCACAACAACGTGGGAGAATACGGTCATATCGAACATGTCTTGCTGCATCATGCGGTCCTGCAGGCGGCACGACGGTATCAGGACGCAAGTGTTCTAAGCTTTGGCGTCGGGCTGGCCGGTGCCGACCTCGTTGTACCGTCCTGGCCCGAGCAGAAGAACCGGCTGTTCGACGAATACTTGCCGCAGTGGAAGGGGCGGAACCTGTATGATTTCGCCCTGTCGGACGAGGGGTTCGTCAAACAGGATCTTTCGGACGAGGATCAGCGGGGGGATGTGGCGGGACCACCAGTCAACCGTGCGGTGTGATTCCCGAGGACCTGTATGTACAGGTGGGCGCCAGGTAATCAGGCCAGGACCTGAACAGAGCCAGCCCCCTCGGAATTGCTTAAGGCCACCAGAATGCTACCAGTCACAAGAAGGGCAGAACCCGCCAAGCGCCTACCTAGGGGTTGCGGCGGGTTTGCACAAGGGGTCAGGCATCAACAGTTTCGTGCAAAGCGGTGCGCATCTGGCCAAAGTGTTCGTCCCAGCCCTTGTCCAGTGACAGGATCAGGCCAAAAGCATCAGCACCTTGCGGCAGGCCCTCGTGTTGCAGGGCCAGTCGGGTGCCCCCGGCGACCGGTTCCAGCGTCCATTTGACCACACTGACGGCGTCGCCCATGGGTTTGACGGTGAATGTGTACTCCAGATATTCCGGTGGGCGGGCGACGCGTACTTCGCCCCAGATCAGCAAATCGCCGCTGGTGGTCCCGAACATCTCGAGCTTTTGGCCCGCTGCCAGAGGACGTTCGGGTTTGTGAAACCACTCGGCCAGCCGGTCGGGGTCGGTCAGATAGGCCCAGACGATTTCCGGTTCGGCCCGCAGAAAGATTGTTTTTTGCAGAATGGCTTTAGTCATCTGTCTTTCCTTTCAATGGCTTCTTTCAGGTTGTTCAAGCGTTCGTCCCAGAACTGGTCGAAAAAGCTGAGCCAGTCCAGAACAGGGGCCATTCCCTTGGGTTCCAATCGATTTATCCGTTCTCGCCCGCGCGCTTCGACCGTGATCAACCCACCATCCGACAAAACGGTCAGGTGCTTTTTGACGGCTGCGCGGGTCATGTCGAACCGCTCGGTCAGCTGCGCGATGGTCATATCCTGCGCGGCCAGCAACTGCACGATGTCCCGGCGGGTCGGGTCGGCAAGTGCGCGAAATGCGGTTTGAGTTTGTGACTGCATGTGCTTCGCCTTAAGAAATACCTTTTGGTATCATATAATGTGAAACCAAAAGGTATCATGTCAAGCGCGAACTCACTCTTGATTTTTGTTCACGAATTGTTCAAATTTTTTTAAATGACACTTGATCTGCAACCCGGACAACGACTGGCGCGTGGCGTCGCCCGCCACCTGCTGACGCATGGCTTTGTTTCGGTTGAAGAATTCGTGCCGGCCCGGGGATTGCGCGTCGATGTCATGGGGCTGGGCCCCAAGGGTGAACTGTGGGTGGTCGAATGCAAATCCAGCCGTGCGGATTATCAGTCGGATTCCAAATGGCAGGGCTATCTTGAGTGGTGCGACCGGTTTTTCTGGGCTGTCGACACCGACTTTCCGACCGAGCTGCTGCCTGTGGAAACCGGCCTGATCATCGCTGACGCCTATGATGCCGAGATTGTGCGTATGGCGCCGGAAGACAAGCTTGCTCCGGCGCGGCGCAAGAAGATGGTTCAGAAATTTGCCTGTGACGCTGCTCGCAGGTTGCAGACACTGCGGGATCCCCGAATCTGAAGGATCAGCTTTTGACCGCCCGGGCGGCCTGCACGGCCGCGCGGATTTCGTCCGCGATTTCCTCGGCTTCTTCAGGATCGAAATCCATCGGGATCTCGATGCCATCTGCCTCGATGAACAGCCGTATCATACCCTGATCGGTGGGACCGATCTGCAGGTTGGCCTGAATGTCGCGTTCGGTGTTGATGCCCATGTTCGCCTCCGGGACTGAGCGTTCGTGCTAGCGCGCAAAGGGTTGAGAATCAAGCTGCCTTTGCGGTCAGATACGTCATGGAGAATGTCCGGATCAGATCTTTTCGCGCCACAGATGCGCCTTGGCTGATAGAGCAGCACCACAGGCTTTACACGCGGGATGAAGGGTTCGACGCCTCGTTTGGGGCTCTGGTTCGGCGCGTTCTGGACGATTTTACCGCCGATCACGATTCGACGCGCGAGCGGGGCTGGATTGCTGAGCGCACCGGACAAAGGCTGGGCAGTATCTTTTGCGTCGCGCTGGATGATCAAACCGCAAAACTGCGGCTTTTCCTGCTGCTGCCTGAAGTTCGGGGGCAGGGGTTGGGAAAGCGGATGTTGAACACCTGCACGGGCTTTGCACGCAGTGTCGGCTACACGGAAATGCGGCTGTGGACCCATGAAAGCCACAGGGCGGCCGGTGCGTTGTATAGGGCGAACGGGTGGCAGTTGTTGGACAGCAAACCGGTGCATTCCTTTGGGGTCGATCTTGTCGAACAAAGCTGGAAAATTCGGCTTTAATCCTCTTGCATTCCCCCGGTACGTTCGGTACATCGCCCCTCACGAGTGCCGCCTTAGCTCAGTTGGTTAGAGCGCTGGATTGTGGATCCAGAGGTCCCCTGTTCAAGCCAGGGAGGCGGTACCATCTCTCTCAAACAGCATCAGATACAACGCGAACAACGCGCATTTGTCAGCTGTTTCGTTTTTCGGATTTCGTAGGTCGAATGGACGACTGGCGCGCCTGTGATCAGCGCGCCAGGTTCAGCCTCAGCCTCATTTTGCTCCGCTTTGCTACGGGCAAGTGTCGGTTCAGCCGCTTGTTGACCATGCCAAACCCCCAAATGACCACCAAAGTCAGCAGGATGAAGTAGAAGGCCAGAATCGGGTAGGGGATGAACGGGTTGAACGTCTTGTCCGCGAAATAGCCCGCGTAATACAGCGCGTCTCCGCGCTGCTGCCAGACCGGGAAGGCCGAGAAGAAGACCAGCGTGGTGGCGTGGAACAGGAAGATCGCCTCGTTCGTGTATGCGGGCCATGCCAGCCGCAGCATGGTGGGCCAGATGATGCGACGGAACCGGGACCAGCCGGTCATGCCGTAGGCATCCGCAGCCTCGATATCGCCTTTCGGGATCGACCGCAGCGCGCCATAGAAGATCTCACCCGAATAGGCTGCGGTATTGAAGAACAGCACGATCAGCGCACCCAGCCAGGCGGAGGTGAGCGCGTCGAGGAACGGAAAGCTCTGCTTCAGCGACAGGAACAGGAAGTAGGCAAAGAAGAACTGGATGAACAGTGGCGAGCCCCGGAACAGAAAGATGAACCATTCCGACGGTTTGCGCAGCCATTTGTTCGTGGATGCCTTGCCCAATGCCAGCGCCGTGGCCAGAAAAAACCCGGTCATCAGTGCCATGACACCGAAATAGATGTTCCAGATCATCCCCGAGCCGATCAGCGTGAAATGCTCGCACAGGGTGAAATCGCTTCGGGGCAGAATACGCTCGCCAATACCGATCGAGCGCAGGCCGTAGTCTTGAATCGTTTGCAAGCAGCTCATGCGGTGGTCTCCTTGCGCAGCAGCTCTCCGCCCGAGGTCGCCTGACCGTGAGACAGGCGGCGCATCAGGCGTTCAAGGCCAATCTCTGATACGCGGGTCATGCCCAGGTAGAACACCAACAGGGCGAGGAAATACCACATGCGCCAGTCGCCATGCGGGTATTGGGTAAATTTCGGGTTCTTGTAGCCACCCAGTTCGCGCGCCCAATAAACGATGTCTTCGATGCCCAGCAGGAACAGCAGCGGCGTGGCCTTGATCAGTACCATCCACAGGTTCGACAGGCCGGGCAGGGCATAGACCCACATTTGCGGCACCAGGATGCGCCAGAAAGTCTGGCGGCGGGTCATACCGTAGGCCTCGGCCGTTTCCAGCTGGGCGTGCGGCACGGCGCGCATACCGCCGAACAGGACGTTGGCCGCGAAGGCGCCGAAAACGATAGAGAATGTGACAACAGCCAGAAAGAAACCGTAGGTTTCGTGCACCCATTCCGGCGCGCTGCCCAGCGGCAGCTTGGCGGCCTGACAGACGATAAAGTCATTGCCTTGCCGGATAGGATCAGTCCATTCCGGGCACAGGATTTTGTGACGGGTCCATTCGAACGCCTGATCCAGCGCGATCACGAAGAACATGAAGAAGGCGATGTCCGGCACGCCACGTACGATGGCGATATAGCCCTTGCCCAGCAGGCTGAGCGGTGGGAAATGCGACCGGGCCGCCATGGCTCCTAAAAAGCCAAAGCCCAATGCAACCGGAGCGGTGATTGCAAGCAGCAGCAGGACCTTGAAGAAGGACAGGTAGAACACCCAATGCACACCGTTGGTCAGATAGCAGGAAAACCAACGGAACGTGCCGAGCGTTTCGGGATCAGTACAGAACGAGAAAATGGCGGGCCTCTTTGACTGGCAAGGGCTCAGGAGGCGGCGCGCCCTAGGGGCAGGCACGCCGCAGAGTTTATCAGAAGGTCGAGGACACTTCCCACTTGGTGATCAGCTCGTTCAGGCTGCCGTCGTCCTTCATGGACTGGATGGCTGCGTTGAACTTTTCTTTCAGCTCACCGTCGGATTCACGGATACCCATGCCGACGCCACCGCCCAGCGGTACTTCGTCGCCAACAAAGAGCAGGCCCGAACCGTCTTCGGAGAAGGGTGCAAGGAAGGACTTGTCCGCCAGAACCGCATCCGCTTCGCCATTGCGCACGGCTGCGAGGGTTTCCTCGGGGTTTGCGAACTCGACCAAAGTCGCGCCGGAATCTGCGACATAGCCTGCCTGAATGGTGCCGGTCTGTGCCGCGATCACGCCACCGGCAAGATCAACGTCATCGGACATAGCCAGATAGGCCGACGGATCCGGCGGCGTGTAGTTCTGAGTGAAGTCGATGACTTCGTCACGCTCGTCGGTGATCGACATGCCTGCGATGATGGCGTCGTAGTTGCCCGATACTAGGTTCGGAATGATCGAGTCCCAGTCGTTCTTGACCCATTCGCAGTCCAGATTGGCGCGCTTGCACAGCTCATCGCCCAGTTCGCGCTCGAACCCGTCGATTTCGCCTGCGTCGTTGACGAAGTTCCACGGCGCATAGGCTCCTTCGGTGCCCAGACGGATGGTGTCCGCCATGGCCATGCCGGCGGTCAAAGCCAGAGCCGCAGTAGTCAGAATCAGTTTTTTCATTGGATACTCCCCTGTTTGTTTTCTGATCTGAAGTTAAGCCGCCTTTGTGGCGGATAGGAAGCCCCGAAGTCGCTCGGATTCGGGGGAGGTAAAGATATCTTCCGGCAGGCCCTCTTCTTCGATCAGGCCCTGATGCAGGAACACGACGTGGCTGGAGATATCAGCAGCCATTTTCATGTCGTGGGTCACGATGATCATGGTACGGCCTTCGGCAGCCAGATCCTTGATCACCTTGATGACTTCCTGCTCAAGCTCGGGGTCCAGCGCCGAGGTCGGTTCGTCGAACAGCAGCGCCTCGGGCTCCATGCACAGGCCGCGGGCGATGGCGGCGCGCTGTTGCTGACCACCGGAGAGCTGCGCCGGATAGACGTCACATTTGTCGCCGATGCCAACTTTTTCCAGGTATTTGCGGGCGCTGTCTTCAACCTCTTTCGGGTCGCGGCCCAGTACGGTGACGGGGGCCTCCATCACGTTTTGCAGAATGGTCATGTGGGACCAAAGGTTGAACTGCTGAAACACCATCGACAGATTGGTGCGGATACGCATTACCTGTTTCGGGTCGGCGGGGCGGCGGTGGTGTGCGTTGCCGGACCAGCGCACCGGCTCGCCCTTGAACAGAATCTCGCCCTGTTGGCTGTCTTCCAGTAGGTTGCAGCAACGCAGCAGGGTGGATTTGCCTGAACCGGACGACCCGATCAGCGAAACAACGTCCCCGCGTCTTGCTGTAATATCGACGCCCTTCAGCACTTCCAGATTGCCGAAACTTTTGTGGAGATTGGTGATTTCGATGACGGGAGTGGAATCTGTCACGGATGGCCCATGTGTTGTCGGTGTTGGTGCGGTACTAGGGCTTAAAAATCGGGGCAATGCAATGCGCAATTGACATCATCGGGGGCTGAAACGGCCAAATTGACCATAGGTATTGACCAAATCGGTCAGCAAGCAAGCCCGGTTGTCTAAACCTGAGATGGATTAGGGACCGACAGGTAGTCACCCGCCGGGATGTCGATCAGGCCGCGAAGGTGCAGCAATTCGCAATCCGGCTGTGTCAGATCGCCAATCGCGGCGCAAACGGCACGGGCGATTGCAGCGGCGTCCTGGTCCGTGGCGGTGATATAAGGCAGGGCGGGTGTCGGAAGTGTGGTGGCGACCTCGCGCAGTACTGCCCCAAGGCTGGTGTGTGCTTTGAGCAGCTCCCAAGTCAGCGCGTCCAGAGCCGCGAACTCTGCCTTACCTTCTGCGACTGCGTTTGCCGATTGCGTGTGGCCGCCGGTTGCGATGATGGCATTGGGCTGCTGGTCGTGCGCTTCAAGATGAACCATCGGTGCCGCCCAGCCCGATTGTGACAGCTTTTCGTTATAGGCAAAGGTGCCCTTCGCCAGCTGACCAAGATCGCGGGGGTCATCCCGACGGGAAACAAAAATGGATCGGTAATAGCCCGGCGGGCAGCCTGCCAACCCGTAGTCGGGCGTTCCGACCAGTTGCACTTTGCCATGCAGCTGGGTGCGATAGGGCATCCCGCAGGTTTGAGCAAATGTCAGTTCGGGATTCAGCCAGACATCCCAAACATCCGCATCGCGGGTCAGGTGATCGGGACCATAGCCAAGGTGGCCCCGAATCAATGTCCAGAACCGGTCATTCACCGGTTGCAGCGCGGGCATGTCATACATGCCCAGCATCGCAATCACGATTTGGCGGCCTTTTGGCGGGCCAGAGCGGAATCGACGTCGCTAACGCCCAGCAGGCTGACCACCAGCCGCAAAAGCGAATCCTCCTCGCCGGTGCGTTGCCCGTCGGCCAGCGCAACCGACCACATCGCCTGCACAACGGCGAGCCGGTCGTCATAGGCAATGGCTTCCTTGATCGCGCGGGTAAAGCGGACGGTGTCAGGCGCCTCGGCCTCAAGATCTTCGGCCCGGGCGCGCAGGGCGGCGGCCTCGAACGGGGACAGGCCATAGCGTTCGGCCGAAATCTTGTCGATTCGGGCCATTTCGGTATCGGCATAATCGTTGTCAGACCGCGCAATGCGCACCAGCAGGGCCGTCAGGGCAAGGCGGGCGTCGTCATCGGCAAGCGGGTCGGGGGCGGGCTGTGTCAGCCGGGCCAGAAAATCACTGAACATGTGTTAGATATAGAGAGGGTCTAACGCTCTTCCAAGCGCCTTTGCACCCGTTCGCGCGCGGTCTGGCTGTCGTTGAAACTCAGCCCCATGGCAATGCGCGCCTCTTCCACGATATTCATCTCGCCTTCGTCGGAATTGCCATCGGCCAGCACGACCTCCCACAAGGCGTCCAGCGCGGCCAGACGTTCGTGCAGATCGGTGGTTTCGCGGATCAGCTTGCCGAACGTGTCGGTTTCTGGTGCGGCGGCGTGCAGCCTCTCACAGGTGGCGCGGACCTTGGCGGCCTCGATCGCGTTATGCTGATACAGCCGGGCAAGAATACGGTCGATCAGGCTGATTTCCTCAAGCTTGTAATCCCGATCCGCCTGCGCCACGCGCACCATCAGCGCACCCAGCGCCAGTTCGGCGTCCGGGTCGGGCAGGTTGTCGTGTTGCGGTGGGCGAAAAGCCTGTAAGAACTTCTTCAACATGCCGCGAGGATATTCCATATTTTGTAGCCCGCCAAGCACCGACTACCCGCCATTGCTGCGAATGCCGGGCAGTTTTGTCAAAGCGGCAAAAACACGCTGAACGCGACACTTGGGCGAAGGGATCAACCGGCCTGAATGGCCTGTTTTGCCTGCTCCTGAAGCCATCCCAGCATCTGCCGATAGGGGACCGGACCATAGCTGATCCGTGCCACGCCCAACCCGGCCAGTGTGGCCGTGTCAGGGGTGCCGGGCAGGGCGATGATGTTGACCGGCAGGGCGGTCGATTCGCATAGACGAGCGATCATGGCTTCGTCTTTCAGGCCCGGCGCAAAGAACCCGCTGGCTCCGGCATCGGCATAGGCTTTGGCCCGGGCAATCGCCTCGTCCAGCATAGCGTCAGAGTGGGTTTCAGGCTTGGCTTTCAGAAAAATATCCGTGCGGGCGTTGATGAAGGCCGGGATACCGGCTGCATCGCAGCCTTCGCGCATGGCGCTAACCCGCGCTTCCTGCGTTTCAATATCATAGAGGTCGCTGGTGCCGACGATCTGATCTTCGAAGTTGAAGCCGACAACGCCGGTCTCCAGCGCGCGTTGGGCGTTGGCGGCGACGCCCAGTACATCCTCGGCATAGGCCCCTTCGAAATCCAGTGTCACCGGCAGGTCAACAGCGGCGACGATCCGGCGGGCGTTGTCCAGCGCGGTTTCCATCGGGATGTTCTGACCATCGCCGAACCCCTGCGCCATCGCAACCGGAGCACTACCGGTGGCAATCGCCTTGGCCCCCGCATCGCGCACGGCCCCGGCGCTGCCTGCGTCCCAGATGTTGTAAAGAATGACCGGTTCGCCCTTTTTGTGTAGGGCTGCGAATGCTTCCGCTTTGGTGGTCTGATTGGTCATGGCCGGCCTCCTGTCACTGGGTCGAGGACAGTTAACCGTGGAAAGGGCGGGCGCGTATAGGTTTTTTTGCGCCCGCCGTCACAATGCGGTGTCCGGTCCGCGATCAGACCAGACGCGAGCTTTCTTTCGCAGCACGCACAAAGTCGCGGAACAGCGGGTGCGGGTCAAACGGTTTGGATTTGAGTTCTGGGTGGTATTGCACACCAATGAACCACGGATGATCCGACCATTCGACGATTTCCGGCAGACGGCCGTCGGGCGACATGCCCGAGAAGTTCAGGCCGGCTTTCTCAAGCTTTTCGCGGTACTTGATGTCCACCTCATAGCGGTGACGGTGGCGTTCCTCGATCTGAGTTCCGCCGTAGACCTCAGCCACTTTCGAACCCTCGGCCAGAACCGCGTCATAGGCGCCCAGACGCATGGTGCCGCCCTTGTCATCGCCCACTTTGCGTTCAACCCGGTGGTTGCCCTGCACCCACTCTTTCAGGTGGTAAACCACCGGTTCAAAACGCTTTTTCCCGGCTTCGTGGTCGAATTCCTCGGACCCGGCCTCGGCAATGCCTGCTGCATTGCGGGCGGCTTCGATCACCGCCATCTGCATGCCCAGACAGATGCCCAGATAGGGCACCTTGTGCTCACGCGCGTATTGCGCTGCCTTGATCTTGCCTTCGGTGCCGCGCTCGCCGAACCCGCCGGGGACGAGGATGGCATGGAAGCCTTCCAGATAGGGAGCGGCGTCCTCGGTATCGAAGACCTCGGCATCGACCCATTCGATCTTGACCTTGACACGGTTGGCCATGCCGCCATGGGTCAGCGCCTCGGCAATCGACTTATAGGCGTCTTCCAGCTGGGTGTATTTGCCGACGATGGCGACCTTTACCTCGCCCTCGGCATTGTGGATGCGGTCGCTGACGTCTTCCCATTTGGCCAGATCGGGCTTCGGCGCAGGGCTGATCTGGAACGCGTCCAGAACCGCCTGATCCAGACCTTCGCGGTGATAGGCCAGCGGGGCGTCGTAAATGGTGCTCAGGTCTTGCGCGGCGATCACGCTATCGGGTCGCACGTTACAGAACAGGGCCAGCTTTTCACGCTCTTTCTTCGGGATCGGGCCTTCGGACCGGCAGACCAGAATATCCGGTGCCAGACCGATCGAGCGCAGCTCTTTCACCGAGTGCTGGGTCGGCTTGGTTTTCAGCTCACCGGACGCCTTGATGTAGGGCAGCAGCGTCAGGTGCATGAACAGGCACTGGCCGCGCGGTTTGTCCTGGCTGAACTGACGGATGGCTTCGAAGAAGGGCAGGCCCTCGATATCGCCCACGGTGCCGCCGATTTCACACAGCATGAAATCGACCTCATCCTCGCCAATGGCGATGAAATCCTTGATCTCGTTGGTGACGTGCGGGATCACCTGAATGGTCTTGCCGAGGTAGTCTCCGCGGCGTTCCTTCTCCAGCACATTGGAATAGATGCGCCCCGAGCTGACCGAGTCGGTCTTGCGCGCGGCAACACCGGTGAAACGCTCATAATGGCCAAGGTCCAGATCGGTCTCGGCACCGTCATCGGTGACGAACACTTCGCCATGTTCAAATGGTGACATCGTGCCCGGATCGACGTTCAGGTAGGGGTCAAGCTTACGCAGACGCACCGAATATCCCCGGGCCTGCAACAGCGCGCCCAGAGCCGCCGAAGCCAGTCCTTTACCCAAGGACGAAACCACACCACCAGTGATGAAAATAAAACGCGCCATGTTTTTCGGCTGCTCCCGTGAGACGTCAAAATCAGCTGCCCGACGGCTTGAAAAAACCGCAGCATCACGGGACTTCACGTATAAAGGATTCGCGCGCATAGCGCAAGAGAACCGCAAGATGCTGTTGCAGCTGTCTTTTAGATTTCTAAGTGTAGTGGATCAGTCGGCCTGCGGGATCAGCGGCGCGTTGTCACCCTGAGCCGGAGGCAGAAGATCATCGGTCGACGGAACGGCCGGAGTGCTTTCCTCGGTCGCGGCAGGGGCCGGAACGCCCAGACGGTCGATTACCGAGCTGCCCGAAGATTTCTGGGCGGCCAGAATGGTCAGCGTGATCGAGGTGACGATAAAACACGCCGCCAGAATCCAGGTCACCTTGCCCAGAGCCGTCGCTGCTGCGCGGCCGGTCATGGCGCCACCGCCACCACCGCCCATACCCAGGCCACCGCCTTCGGACCGCTGCATCAGGACAACGGCGATCAGGCCCAGAGCCAAGAGAAGATGGATGATGAGAACGACGTTTTCCATGGTGGTCCTGTACAGCGTGGCGTGTATCGCGTGGTACTTATGCAAGTTTGATCTCGGGGGCAAGGGAGGAGTTGCCATCAAGATCCCTGATATGCGGCATCACGGCAAAGAGACTGGACAGTTGGGCAAAAGGTGACGCAGGCTGCGTCCCATGCCGCATGATAATCCCGACCACCCGCACGCCTTGTTACCGCCCGATCCTGCGCTGCGGGTCAAGGCACTTGAAACGATTCTGACCCGCAAGGGGCTGATCGACCCGGCCGCTTTGGATGAGATCATTGATACCTATCAGAACAAAATCGGCCCGCAGAACGGTGCGCGTGTGGTTGCAAAGGCGTGGATCGATCCGGACTTCAAGGCCGCTCTACTCAAAGATGCCACGCCAGTTGTCGCTGATCTGGGTTATTATGGGCGCCAGGGCGAACACATGGTAGTGGTCGAGAATACGCCCGAACAGCACAATATGGTCGTGTGCACCTTGTGTAGCTGCTACCCATGGCCGCTGCTCGGTATTCCACCAGGTTGGTACAAATCCGACGCCTACCGCGCCAGGGCCGTGCGTGAGCCGCGCAAAGTGCTGGCAGACTTCGGGTTGAGCTTGCCTGAAACGACTTCGGTTCGTGTCTGGGATTCGACTGCTGAGGTGCGGTACCTTGTTCTCCCGATGCGCCCACAGGCGACGGGTGGCCTCAGCGAAGAGGATTTGGCCGCTCTGGTCACCCGCGATAGCATGATCGGCACCGGATTGCCAAAGGTGCCGACATGACCCGCGTACATGATATGGGCGGACGTTTCGGTGATGGACCTGTTTACCCCGAATCCGATGACGTTCCGATCTTTTCAGAAGATTGGCACGCTCGAGCGCTGGCAGTGACGGTGGCCGCGGACTCGTTGGGTCAGTGGAATATCGATGTAAAACGTCACGCGCGCGAACGATTGTCCCCCCAGGATTACACGCGGTTTTCATATTACGAGAAGTGGATTTCAGCTCTGGCCGATTTGTTGGTCGAAACCGGCGTGCTGACCGAAAAGGATTTGCGCGGCCAAGCGAGTAACGGCACGCACCCGCTGGCAAGCCGCGCATTGAAGGCTGAAGCCGTTGCTGGTGTATTGGCCAGCGGGGGGGCGGCAGATCGTCCGTCAGATATCCCCGCACAGTACAAGGTAGGGCAGACTGTACGTACCGTGCATCCGGCCGCCAATCGACTGGTTGACGGCGGCCACACGCGCCTGCCGATTTACGCATCCGGTGCTACGGGCAAGGTCATGCGACTGCATGGCACACATGTGCTGCCGGACTCCAACGCGCATGGGTTTGGCGAGGCTCCAGAGCCGCTCTATACGGTGGTTTTTCCTGCTTCGGAATTGTGGGCGGACCCGGAAAACCCCAAGGACGAGGTCGTTCTGGACCTCTGGCAAAGCTATCTGGTGCCAGCATGAGCGATTGCCCCGCCTATTCTGCGCCCGAACCGGTTTTTGCCGAACCCTGGCACGCTCAGGTGTTCGCGGTGACTGTGGCATTGAACGAGGCTGGGCGTTTCGATTGGGCGGACTGGGCCCTGCGGTTTTCGCAGACGCTGAAGCGCCACGGGCTGGATCGCGACCTCGATGGTGGCAACGATTATTTCCACGCGTGGCTGGAAACTCTCGAGCAGTTGCTGGACGAGCAAGGCTCGGCGGTCTCTGGCGAAGTCACCCAGTATAGGAATGCGTGGGAAAAGGCTTACCTGACAACGCCTCATGGTCAGCCAGTGCGTTTGGCCGTAAGCGAGTAGGGCGCGCTGCCCCCGCCGCCCGTTCCGGGCGACTCCCCCGGGATATTGGGAGCCGGATGAACAAGGAATCCGCGCTTCATCTGGCCCAAAATATCCCCGCCGGACGCATCGCGCGCAGCGTGGTTCTCATCTGCGGCGAATTACCGGTTTCCCTGTCGCTTTGTCCTCGTTATACGAGCCGAGTTTGGTAATTCAGCGCAAAAGGACCGGATATGGCCAATGTGGTTGTTGTCGGCGCCCAGTGGGGTGACGAAGGAAAAGGCAAGATCGTCGACTGGCTCAGCGAGCGGGCAGACGTGATCGCGCGTTTTCAGGGCGGGCACAATGCCGGGCATACTTTGGTCATTGATGGTGAGGTCTACAAGCTGCACGCGCTGCCCTCGGGCGTTGTGCGGGGCGGCAAGCTGAGCGTCATTGGCAACGGCGTTGTGTTGGACCCGTGGCACCTGATCAAGGAAATCGCGACCATCCGTGCGCAGGGCGTCGATATCTCGCCCGAGACGCTGATGATCGCCGAGAACACGCCGCTGATCCTGCCGATTCATGGCGAATTGGATCGCGCACGCGAGGAGGCTGCCAGCAAAGGCACCAAGATCGGAACCACAGGTCGCGGTATTGGCCCGGCCTACGAGGACAAGGTTGGTCGCCGTTCCGTGCGCGTTGCCGATCTGGCCGACGAGGCCACGCTTGAGGCCCGTGTGGATCGTGCGCTGCAGCACCATGACCCGCTGCGCAAAGGTCTGGGGATCGAGCCGGTAGACCGGGACGCGCTGATTGCGCAACTGAAAGAGATCGCATCGGAAATCCTGCCCTTCGCCGCGCCTGTTTGGAAAGTGCTGAACGAAAAGCGCAAGGCCGGCAAACGCATCCTGTTCGAAGGGGCGCAGGGCGCGTTGCTGGATATCGATTTCGGCACCTATCCCTTTGTGACCTCGTCCAACGTGATCGCCGGTCAGGCGGCAACGGGTGTCGGCATCGGTCCGGGATCGATCGATTTTGTTCTGGGCATTGTCAAAGCCTACACCACCCGTGTGGGTGAGGGTCCGTTCCCGACCGAGCTGGACGATGCGGACGGCCAACGCCTTGGTGAGCGTGGGCATGAGTTCGGCACCACCACCGGGCGCAAGCGCCGTTGTGGTTGGTTCGATGCCTGCCTAGTGCGCCAGACATGTGCAACCAGCGGCGTGAACGGCATCTCTCTGACCAAGCTGGACGTTCTGGACGGGTTCGAGACGCTGAAGATCTGCACGGGCTATGAACTGGACGGTGAACGTCTGGATTATCTGCCCACCGCGGCCGACCAACAGGCGCGCTGCACGCCGATCTACGAAGAAATGCCGGGGTGGAGCGAATCCACCGAGGGCGCGCGCAGCTGGGCCGATCTGCCCGCCAACGCGATCAAATATGTGCGCCGCGTCGAAGAACTGATCGAATGCCCCGTAGCCCTTTTGTCCACCAGCCCGGAGCGGGACGACACCATTCTGGTGACCGACCCGTTTGCTGACTGATGAGCGACGACGGAAAGACTGGCCTCAGCTACAAGGCCCGGCGCCGCTGGTCGCTGGTGCTGCTGTTGATTGGGTTGCCGGTCTATATCGTGGCTGTGGTGACAATCGTGAACTGGCTCGACCGCCCGCCAATCTGGCTGGAGCTGCTGGTCTATGTCGCTTTGGGCATTGTCTGGGCGCTGCCGTTCAAGTTCGTGTTCAAAGGCGTTGGCAAGGAAGACCCGGATCAGCCGTCGGAATAACAGGGCGGAGCAACTGTTTGGGGCAATTTACCCCGGAGTCCGGTCCGGCCCGGGCCAACTTAGGATGGCGCGGGCCATTGCGTGGTACTCGCCTGAAATCTCCTCGGCAACGCTGAGCGGGGTTGGTCAGGGCGCGTTCAAAGTAGCCTGAATCTGCCCGGTCACCAGTTTCAGATCAGCGTCGTGTTTTTCGGCCAGACGGCGCATTTTCTGGTTGGTGGCCAGGCACAGCATGTGCACTTCGCGAATTCCACGGTTCCTGGCCGCAGTAATGATCCGCGACAGTAAGGCATCCCCGATACCGCGATCCTGCCACGCGGTTTCGACCGTAAAGGCGGCCTCGGCCACATGCGTCTGACCGTCTGACAACACACGCAGTTCGCCAACGCCGCGCAAACAGGAATCCGGAAAGGCGCCGAAGATCAAAGCGGCATTGTCAAACATCCCGGACAGATAGGTCTGAACATATGCGGCACTGACCGGAGCACCAAAACGCGAGGTCAGAGCTTCGATGCCCAGGTTGTTGAAATGGCTTTCTATTTTGGATTTATCATATACCCGAAGGCGTCGAATTGGCAGTTCATACACGGCGGGGCCTTTGTTTGAACGGGATCGGAAAGAACGGTCACCTTACGCCCGACCTTACCATTTTTCTGCGCCGCAGCATAGTGAGCCAACCTGCAAAAGGAGAGTGGCGATGCCTGTGTGCATAAAAAATGGGCCGAAGAAACCTTCGGCCCATCGTCAACTGATTTGCACGCGAGGTTACCCGGCGGCGCGCTCGTCATCCGGGCGGAAGCCGATCTGGGTCGAAGCAGCGAACCGCCCGCCGCCTGCTTTTTCGATCTTGCCGTCCCGCAGCAACTGACCGAACGAACGCAGGCTTTCCTCACGATTGAATTCATCCTGCTTGAGCGAGCGGATCTTGTTCATCAACTGCGGACGCGAGAATTGCTCCTGACCTTCGATGAAGGACAGATAGGCCGCTGCTGCCTCAAGCAGGTCCGGCAGCGATTGCGCGCCTTGTTCCTGAGCGAACAGGGCAAATCCGCTTTCTTCCGTGGCAGCCTCTTCACCCTCGGCCTCGGATGTTACACGGCGGGGGGTCACCGGTCCGGCATCTTCGCTCTGGTTGTCGATACGCTGCTCGGCCACCAGTTTGAGCGGCGCCGCCTCGTCACTGGCAGGGCGGGCGCTGGTCACCTGAACTTCCGGACGGCGCGGGCTGACAACCGAGGAGAGATCGCCACGGTAGTCCTGATCATCGTCGTACTGATCGGCGTCACCTTTTTCGCTGCGTTCGGCTTCGGTGACGGCAACCGCCGCGCGCAACTGGGTATAAGCTTCGCGCTTGTTGCTTGTGTCCGGGTCGTCCAGATGTTCGCCGACCTTGTCCATCAGGCGCGACACATCGTGGTCCAGGTCCGATGCTTCGGCCTCTGTCGTTTCGGCGCGACCGGCCAAGATGGATTCCAGGCTGGAGATCTCATCCAGCAGGTGAATCTCGTCCTCTTCGGTCATGATGCCTTCAGGATCTGTCGCGTTGGCGTCTTCGTCAGCACTGGCATCGCTGAGGATGTTGGTGACCTCATCACCTTCGGGCTCGTTCTCGTCAGTTTCGTCGATATCCGAGAACAGGATATCGGCCGAGGCGACCTCGTCTTCGGCCTCTTCCTCGATTGCGGCGACCTGGGTCTCGGCTTCCTGATCCTGGGCTTCGTGTTCGATATCCAGGGCCGGAGCGGCGAATTCCTCGACCTCTTCGATCTGAGGCATTTCCGGTTCAGCCTCGGACGTTTCGTCCATCGCGTCCGCCTCTTCGAGAGTTTCAAAGTCCGCCGGGTTCAGAGAACCGGCAGCAAAAGCCGCCGCGACCGCATCTGACGGACCGGCTGTGCTTTTCATTAGGGTCGTCTCTTCATCCTCGGTGTAGATGACCGAGTTTTCCTCGGAATGGGAAACAACCGCCCGGATGCGTTGCAGTTTGGCAGCAATGCTGTCTTCAGCGGGGGCTGGCGTGTCTTCGACGGCTTCGGCTTTGGCATCGACGAAAACGGGGGGCCGGGGGGGAGGTGTTTTGATAACGTTCAAATCCGGCGCGCTGGGGGCGGGTTCGTCCGTGGCGCGGATCAACAGGCCAGCGTCGCTTTGACGAGCTTCGACCTTGCGGCGCTCGTCACGCTGCGCGATTTTTGTCAGCATTTCTGTATCAGGCTGCGGAGGTTCAGAACCGAAATAACGATCGTCGGCGGCAAGATCGCGAAAGTACTCGGTAATCGCTTTCATCGTCTCAAAGGAATCGTCAAATCCTTCCAAAGTGCACGAGAAGGTTCCATAAGAGACGGTTAAAACCTTGTTATTCTGTACCATCAGACGCACGTCCTCTACAAACTACAAGAGCCATTCACCCGACGCCGGGCACACCTATGGCTCGAAACTCTCAGCATGAACCTATCATTTTGTGGTCTCAATGTGTCCAAATCCGGAAAAAATGTCCAATCTTCGAAAAAATAATCAAATTGTGCGGTCTGAGGCGCCAATTGCGCTGGTTGGAGGCGGTGAAATCGGCCCTGAGGACCTGAATCAGACGCTGATTCGCGTCAATACGGTCGTGGCCGCGGATGGTGGGGCGATTCCATTGATGGATTCGGGACGGATGCCGGGCGTGGTGATCGGTGACTTTGATTCGCTGAGCGGCGCCTATCTTGACCGAATTCCCACGGACCGTTTGTTTCCGATACGAGAACAAGACAGCACGGATTTCGACAAGGCTC
This sequence comes from Ruegeria sp. AM9, assembly GCF_056540565.1. Lineage (NCBI taxonomy): Bacteria > Pseudomonadati > Pseudomonadota > Alphaproteobacteria > Rhodobacterales > Roseobacteraceae > Ruegeria > Ruegeria sp. AM9. Next base: position 423,698 of record NZ_JBQFWY010000001.1, on the reverse strand, counting down.
TGCGCAGCATAGATGCGCCCCTTGTATTGGGGGTCGGGTTTCTCGGCGGTCGTCTGGATCACCAGATGGCGGTTCTTAACACGCTGGTTCGATTGCAGGATCGGCCGTGCATCCTGTTGGGAGAGCACGAGGTCGTTTTCCACGCGCCGCCGCGGATCGGGCTGAACCTCACCCCCGGGGATGTGGTTTCATTGTTTCCATTTCAGCGCGTAACCGGCCGCAGCAAAGGGCTGGAATGGCCGATCGACGATCTGGTGCTGGAACCGAACGGCCGCGTTGGCACGTCCAACCGGGCGTTGTCTGATGTGGAATTGACTGTAGATAGACCCGGCCTGTTGGTGATGGTGCCCCGCGACGCTTTGGATCATGTCATGCAGGCGTTTCTGTCAGATCGGACCGAGGGGTGGCCCGCCCGCGCCTAGGGCAGCGGCTGTACCTTGGTGTAGTCAGGCCCGATGCAGGTGGGCAGGCCGTCGCCCAATTTCAGCCACCGCAGTTTTTCCTCATGCGCCACGTGCAGCGTGGGTTCCAACTGGTTCGGATTCTCCAGCGTCGCCACATACAGGTGCAACACATCCGACATGGATTGTGATCGGAACGAGATCGGCGTGCCGCAGTTCGGGCAAAAGCTGCGCTCGACCCCGGGCGAGGAGTTGAAGGTTTTCGGCGCGTCACCGGTCCAGCGCCACTGGCCGTCGCGCACGCCGAAATAGGTGGTCATCGGAGCGGCACACTGCCGCCTGCAACTGTCGCAATGGCAGGTGACGCAGGACAGGACCGGAGGGTCGACCTTGTACCGGATGGTGCCGCACAGACAATGACCCCGCATAGTATCCCCTTTGGTTGTGACGTCAGCAGTTGGGTACGTTCACCGCCAGACCGCCCAGAGACGTTTCCTTGTACCTTTCGTGCATATCATGCCCGGTCTGGCGCATGGTTTCGATGGCCGCATCCAGCGGCACGAAATGCTGGCCGTCGCCGCGCAGCGCCAGCGACGCAGCCGACACCGCTTTGATTGCCGCCAGCCCGTTGCGTTCGATGCAGGGCACTTGCACCAGACCTTTGACCGGGTCGCAGGTCATGCCCAGATGATGCTCCAGTGCGATCTCGGCGGCGTTTTCCACCTGTTCAGGCGTGCCGCCCATCACGGCGCACAGACCGGCTGCGGCCATTGCCGAGGCGCTGCCGACCTCGGCCTGACACCCTGCCTCGGCGCCCGAGATCGAAGCGTTGTACTTGACCAGACCGCCGATGGCTGCAGCGGTCAGCAGGAAATCTTCGACATGGCTTTCCGAGGCCCCCGGCACGTGGTCGAGGTAATAGCGCAGTACCGCAGGCAGCGTGCCCGCCGCGCCATTGGTTGGCGCAGTGACGACCTGACCTCCGGCGGCGTTTTCCTCGTTTACGGCCATGGCGTAGACGCTCATCCAGTCGTTGATGGTGTGCGGTGCGTTCAGGTTCATGCCCCGCTCGGCCAGCAGAGCTTCGTGAATGCCTTTGGCGCGACGGCGCACGTTCAGACCGCCGGGCAGGATGCCGTCGGTCTTCAGGCCGCGTTCGATGCAATTGTTCATGACTTCCCAAAGGCGCGCAGTACCCTTCGCGAAACTGATGGGGCAGCCGCGCGCGACTTCGTTCTCGCGCTTCATCTGGGCGATGCTTTTGCCGCTGGCATTCGCCATTTCCAACATTTCCGCCGCCGAGTGGAACGGGTAGGGCACGGGTGGGCCGTCATTGGTGTCCTTGCCCTCGGCCAGTTCCTCTTCGGTCAGGACAAAGCCGCCGCCGACCGAGTAATAGACCTGCCGCAGGATCACGTCGCCCTGCGCATCGGTTGCCATCAGGATCATGCCGTTGGCGTGGCCGGGCAGATTGTGATCATAGTCAAAGATCAGGTCGGTCTTGGGGTCGAAATTCAGTGTCGGCAGGCCTTCGGGCGTGACCGTATGGGTCTTGGCGATCGCGGCCAGTGCGGCCTCGGCCTTGTCGTTGTCATAGGTGTCGGGCACGAAACCGGCCAGCCCGAGGATGGTGGCGCGGTCGGTCGCATGGCCAACTCCGGTAAAGGCCAGTGAGCCGTGCAGTGATCCACGCAGCCCCGCGAATTCGAACGGCGAGGCGCGCATCAGGTCCAGAAACCGGGCGGCCGCAACCATCGGCCCCATGGTATGAGACGAAGACGGGCCGATGCCCACTTTGAACATATCGAAGACAGATAGAAACATGTCAGGTAGCTGAGCCTTCTTGAGGAGTAGCGTAACTCGGGGATGTGAATGGTGTAACCCCCAACCCTTCGGCGGCGATGGCGGACTGGGTTGCGGGACGGGTTTCAAGCTGTGTCAGGATCGCTTGCAGATGAGGGGTATCCGACAGCTGATACCAGCTGCGGTTGGCGCTGGCAGGGTACAGCGCCATCCACCGCATCTGACAGGCCAGATAGTAGGTCAGCACCGAGGGCTGTTCAGGGTGCAGCCAGGTTGGCGCGTCTTTTGCCTCGGCTTCCAATACCTGCAGATGTCGGCGCAGGCGCGGGCGGATGCCGTTGCGCAGGGTCTCGGCCTGCGTGGCGTCGATATATTTCTCGGCGTAGAACAGAATGCGCAGGTCCGCGTGCAGCGTGTTCGATGCAAAGAACAGCCACTTCAGAAATGCCGCCCGATCAGGGGCTTCGGGGGACGGGCCCAGTTGCCCATGCGTGTCGGCCAGCCACAACAGGATGGCCGCCGTTTCAAAGATCGGCCCCTGCGGTGTGTCCAGCACCGGAATCAGTTCGTTCGGGTTCAACTGCCGGTAGGCCGCACTGTCCTGCTCGTTCCGGCGGCGGTCCACCAGCACGGTTTCATAGGGCAGGCCCATCTCTTCCAGCGCCAGTCTGATCACCAGAGAGGCGTTGTCGGGGGCATAATGCAGGCGATAGGGCGCGGTCATGAAATCTATGTATATCGCCGGGGCCACCGCGAAAGCCTCGATTGCGACGTTTCCAATCGGAAACGCGTATTTTCGATAGATGTTTGCGCGGCGGTGGGGCGAATTGGCTCTCGCAGTCGGCGGTTGCATTCCGTATAAACCCTGCAGCAATACAGGGAAACGCTGCCATGACCCGAGATATGTCCCCCATTAACAAGGCCAAATATGTCGCCGCGCGCCGTGCCGCCGATATGGTTCAGGACGGGATGCGCGTTGGGTTGGGTACCGGATCCACTGCCGCCTGGATGGTGCGCCGTCTGGGTGAGCGGGTGCAGACCGAGGGGCTGCGGGTCAAAGGGGTGCCGACCTCAATCCGCACCGCGCAACTGGCTCGCGAGGTCGGGATCGAGGTGGTCTCGCTGGATCAGGCTGGATGGCTTGACCTGACCATTGACGGCGCGGACGAGTTCGACGGCGAGCTGAACCTGATCAAGGGCGGCGGTGGTGCGCATCTGCAGGAAAAGATCGTCGCCACGGCCAGCGACCAGATGGTGGTAATTGCAGACGCGGGTAAAGAGGTTGAAACGCTGGGCGCCTTCCCCCTGCCGGTCGAGGTGATCCCCTTTGGCTGGCAGACCACGCGGACCCTGATCGAAGAGGCGCTGGACACGATGGATGTTCTGGGCAACTCGGCGATGCTGCGGATGAACGGCGAAGCGCCTTTTGTGACCGACGAAGGCAACCACATTCTTGACCTGCATCTGCAGCGTATCGGTAACGTGCGCCAACTGGCGCTGGTGCTCAATCAGGTGCCCGGAGTGGTCGAAAACGGGCTGTTCATCGACATCTGTGACAAAGTTGTGATCGGCCACGGCGATGGACGGGTCGAGCTGCGCGATATCAACGCGGGCACCACGGAACTGGACCAACTGATTGAAGGTGGAGACAACCTGTTCTCGGATCTGGCGGATTGAGACCGGCGACTGGCGCGAGTGCAGAAGCGTGAAACACACATGGTGGCAGTGCCTTAAGTGAAGTTTACACACCGACAAGGGTTGGCAGCGCGTCTTTCGACCCCAGATAATCATCGAATTTTGGCCTGACGGTATAAAGGAACTCAGGATGAGCTTTGACTATGATCTGTTCGTCATCGGAGGCGGCTCGGGCGGGGTTCGCGCGGCGCGTGTGGCGGCTGGTGAAAACGGTGCCAAGGTGGCGCTGGCGGAAGAGGACCGCTATGGCGGGACCTGCGTCATCCGGGGATGTGTGCCGAAAAAGCTGATGGTGTTTGCCAGCGAATTCTCAGGCATGGTCGGTGATGCACAGGCTTATGGATGGGACATTCAGCCTGGTGCGTTGGATTGGAACACGTTTCACGGCAAGCTGGTGACGGAACTGGACCGGCTGGAGGGCATTTATCGCAACATCCTCAAGAACAACGGTGTCGAGAGCTTTGATCAACGTGCACATATTGTGGATGCGCATACTGTCGAATTGGCCGATGGAACCCGCAAGACGGCCAAGCACATTCTGATCGCCACCGGCGGCCGCCCCGTTGTGCCTGAGTTTCCTGGCTCGGAATTAGCCATCACGTCGAACGAAATCTTCCATCTGGAGAAACTGCCCGAAAGCATCCTGATCGTCGGTGGCGGCTACATCGCTAGCGAGTTCGCCGGGATCATGAACGGGATGGGTGTGAAGACCACTCAGTTCTATCGTGGTGCGCAAATTCTGCGCGGCTTCGATGAAGAAGCACGCGGGCTGATCAGTGAAGAGATGTGCCAGAACGGCATCGATCTGCACCTCGGCACAAACGTGCTTGAGATGAAAAAGCAGGGCGACAAGATTTGGGTCAAAGCGACCAACGGAACCGAACGGGTCTTCGATGTGGTCATGTACGCCACCGGTCGTGCACCGAACGCCGACAATCTGGGCCTTGAGGCCGTCGGTGTCGAACGCGGTCGCAAGGGCGAGATCGTGGTGGACGAATACAGCCAGACCGGTGTGCCCTCGATCTATGCCATCGGCGACGTGACCGACCGAGTGAACCTGACCCCGGTTGCGATCCGCGAGGGCATGGCGTTCGTCGAGACGGTCTTCAAAGGCAACCCGACGCCGGTGGATCATGAGCTGATCCCGACCGCGATCTTCACACAGCCGGAGTTCGGCACCGTGGGTCTCAGTGAGGAAGACGCTGCGGCACAGGAACCGATTGAGGTTTACGCGACCTCGTTCAAACCGATGCAGAAGGCGTTTGCCGGCGGCACACAACGCGTACTGATGAAGCTGATCGTCAGCCAGGCGACTCGTAAGGTGCTGGGCTGTCACATCGTTGCGCCGGGCGCAGGTGAGATGATCCAACTGGCTGGAATCGCCGTCAAAATGGGCGCGACCAAGGAAGATTTCGACCGCACTGTTGCCGTTCACCCGGTCATGGCCGAGGAACTGGTTACACTGCGGCAACCTGTGCGCACTGCTTGATTTGCAACTGCGCGCACACAAGTTACAAGGGAAACCGTGATCACACGGTCCAACACAAGGGAATAGATACATATGGCGGGCAACAGCGGTGGCCCCTGGGGGGGCGGAGGCTCTTCTGGCGGTGGAGGAAATCGGGGTAACAACGGGGACGGGCGCAAGCCTCCCGAAGGCGACGGCCCGCAGATCCCCGAGATCGATGAGCTGATGAAGAAAGGCCAGGAACAGCTGCGCGTCCTGATGGGCGGCCGTGGCGGTTCGGGCCGTGGTGGCGGTCAGGGCGCTGGTGGGGGTGGTCCCATCTTTACCAAAGGCACCTTGCTGATCGGTGTGGTTGTTGCCGCCGTGCTCTGGGGTGCGGCCAGCTTCTATACCGTCAAGCCCGAAGAACAGTCGGTTGAGCTGTTTCTGGGTGAATTCTCGGCCGTCGGCAATCCGGGTCTGAACTTTGCCCCGTGGCCCTTCGTGACGGCTGAGGTTATCCCGGTCACCCGTGAACAGACCGAAGACATGGGCGGCACGCGCGGCAGCGACGATGGCCTGATGCTGACCGGCGACGAAAACGTGGTCGATATCGACTATCAGGTCGTTTGGAACATCAACGATCCGGCCAAATTCCTGTTCAACCTGCGTGACCCGCGCCAGACGATCCGCGCCGTGTCGGAATCGGCCATGCGTGAGATCATTGCGCAAAGCGAACTGGCCCCGATCCTGAACCGGGATCGTGGCATCATCGCGGATCGCCTTCAGGAATTGATCCAGTCCACAATGGATAGCTACGATTCCGGGATCAACATCGTGCGTGTGAACTTCGACAAAGCCGACCCGCCGCAGGATGTGATCGCCGCGTTCCGTGACGTTCAGGCCGCCGCGCAGGAGCGTGACCGTCTGCAGAACGTGGCCGACGCCTATGCCAACCGCGTTCTCGCGGAAGCCCGTGGTGAAGCCGCGCAGGTTCTGGAAGAGGCCGAAGCCTATCGCGCCCAGCAGATCAACAGCGCTCAGGGTGAGGCCAGCCGTTTCAGCGCGGTTCTGGAAGAATACGCCAAAGCGCCTGATGTGACCCGCAAACGCCTGTATCTGGAACGGATGGAGCAGGTTCTGGGTGACGTGGACAAGATCATTCTGGACGAGAACTCGACAGGTCAGGGGCAGGGCGTCGTGCCCTATCTGCCGCTGAACGAACTGCGCCGCAATCAGGCCGAGGAGAGCAACTGATGCGTAAGTCACCCCTTATCCTCATCTTCGTCGTGATTCTCGGCGTGGTTGGCCTGTCCTCGATCTTTATCGTGGACGAGCGTGAGCGTGCGCTGGTTCTGCAATTCGGCCGTGTGGTCGCGGTGAAGGAAGAGCCAGGTCTGGCCTTCAAAATCCCGGTGATCCAGGAAGTCGTCCGCTATGATGACCGCATCCTGTCGATTGACGTTCAACCGCTTGAGGTGACGCCTCTGGACGACCGCCGTCTGGTGGTCGACGCCTTCGCGCGCTACCGGATTTCTGATCTGAACCGCTTCCGTCAGGCCGTTGGCGTCGGTGGTATTCCGGTGGCAGAGGATCGTCTGGACCGCATCCTGCGCGCGGAAACCCGCGAAGTGCTGGGTTCGGTGTCGTCGCGCGATATCCTCAGCTCGGACCGTGCCGCGCTCATGCTGCGTATCCGTAACAGCGCGATTGCCGAAGCGCAGGCGCTGGGCGTCAACGTGATCGACGTGCGTTTGAAGGCGACCGACCTGCCGCAAGCGAACCTCGAGGCGACCTTTGACCGGATGAAGGCCGAACGGGAACGTGAGGCCACCGACGAACGTGCCCGTGGTAACGAGGCTGCGCAGCGTGTCCGCGCGCAGGCCGACCGGACCGTGGTTGAACTGGTGTCAGACGCCAACCGCGAGGCCGAGATCATTCGCGGTGAGGCTGATGCCGAACGCAACGCAATCTTTGCTGAAGCCTACGGTGCGGACCCGGAGTTCTTTGAGTTTTATCGCTCTCTGACAGCGTATGAGAATGCCTTGCAGGGTAGTAACAGCTCGTTGATCCTGAGCCCGGATTCCGAGTTCTTCAACTACCTCGGCTCTCCTACCGGACGGTCAGCCCCGGTTGCTGCGCCTTCTGAATAATGGGTATGATTCTTCTGGCCCTTGGGCTGGTATTGATTGTCGAGGGGCTGGCGTACGCGCTGGCCCCTTCGCTTATTGAACGTATGCTCGAGGCGCTGCGGTCACTGCCGGAACAGGCGCGACGGCTGGTGGGGCTGCTTTGCGTGGTCAGTGGGCTGGTGCTGCTGTGGGGCGCGTATCAGGTCGGGTTTTAAGACGGCGATTTCACTTGCCGGTGATTTCCCCGCGATCCCGAGTTGCGGGTCTGAACAAACTGACTACATTGGTTGCTAAGAAAGGTTGCCGAGGGGCGGCCACAGAAGAATTGTCGACAAGGAGTTCCCAAGTGCAGGCACAAGCACGAAGTATTTCCGTCCGGCAGGACGATAGTGTTGGTTTCATGCGGCTGATGTGGCTGGCTTTTGCGGGGATGTTGCTTGTTCTGGCCCAGACCGTCGCCGCGCAGGCGCGGGGTGAAAGTCTTGCACCGTTGGCCGAACAGATCAGCCCGGCGGTGGTCAACATCACCACCACAACTCTGATTGAAGGACAGACCGGCCCGCAGGGGATCGTACCCGAGGGTTCTCCGTTCGAGGATTTCTTTCGTGAGTTTCAGGACCGCAACGGCGATGACGACAACCGTCCACGTCGCAGCAATGCGCTGGGATCGGGCTTCGTGATTTCCGAGGACGGTTATATCGTCACCAACAATCACGTCATCGCTGAAGCCGATGAAATCCTTGTGGAATTCTTCCCGGGCGACGGGCAGCCAAAAAAGGAACTGCCTGCCAAAGTGATCGGCACGGATGAGAAAACCGATATCGCTCTGCTCAAGGTCGAGGCGACAGGCCCGCTGCAATATGTGAAGTTTGGCGATAGCGACATTGCGCGCGTTGGCGATTGGGTGATCGCCATGGGCAACCCGCTGGGGCAGGGCTTCTCGGTCTCGGCTGGGATCGTTTCGGCCCGCAACCGGGCGCTGAGCGGGTCTTATGACGACTATATCCAGACTGACGCGGCGATTAACCGGGGCAACTCGGGTGGTCCGCTGTTCAACATGGATGGCGAAGTGATCGGCGTGAACACCGCGATTCTGTCGCCCAACGGTGGCTCGATCGGGATTGGCTTCTCAATGGCGTCGAACGTGGTGGTCAAGGTTGTCGACCAACTGCGTGAATTCGGCGAAACCCGCCGCGGCTGGCTGGGCGTGCGCATTCAAGACGTGACCGAGGACATGGCTGAGGCGATGGGCCTCGATAAGCCCGGCGGCGCGCTGATCAGCGACGTGCCGGATGGTCCGGCGAAAGAGGCCGGTTTGCTGGCCGGTGACGTGATCCTCAGCTTTGACGGTGTCGAGGTCGAAGACACCCGCGGTCTGGTCCGTCAGGTCGGCGAAACCACCGTCGGCAAATCGGTTCGCGTTGTGGTCCACCGCGAAGGCGGTACCCAGACCGTTCTGGTGACGCTGGGCCGCCGTGAGGACGCAGAGCGTGCCGAGGACGGTGATGAGGACACGCCGGAGGTTCCGGCCGAGGAAAACGCCGACATTCTGGGCTTGACCATATCGCCGCTGACCGATGCGTTGCGCACGGATATGGGTCTGGATGCGGATGCTGATGGGCTGGTGGTGACCGCCGTTGACGAAGCATCTGAAGCCTTTTCCAAGGGTTTGCGTGCTGGTGACCTGATCACCGAGGCCGGTCAGCAGAAGGTCAGCTCGATCGAAGACCTTGAGGCGCGCATGGACGAGGCGCGCGAGGCGGGGCGTAAATCTCTGCTGTTGCTGGTGCGCCGTGGCGGCGAACCCCGCTTTGTGGCGCTGAGCCTGGGGGAGTAACCCACAGCATGAAAACAATCAAAAAGGCCGGAGCAGATGCTCCGGCCTTATTTGTGCTGGGAGGTATGAGCCACGCACCGGGGAAGGCGCGTGGCCCTGATACAGGGAGAGGTCAGTGGACAGATATCGGGGATGATTCTCTGACCTCCTACGGTAACAATTATGACGATAGGCTTAATGCTACCCATGGTCTGTGAAGCAGGTCACAGGGGTCAGATCAGGTCGGATTCGGCCAATTCCCGCAAGGCTGCGAAGTCTTGAATCATCAGCCCGCCGCGCGACGCCTCAACCACGTTGTCGCGCTTCCAGGTAGAGATGGTCTTGGACACCGCTTCCCGCGTGGCGCCAACGAACTCGGCCAGTTCGCTTTGGGACAGGGTGATCCGGGTGGACGGGTCATCCTGCAGTTCGGACAGGTGCAGCAGTTTGCGGGCCAGACGGATCGGCATCGGCAGAAAAACCTGCTCGTTCAGTTGTGATCCCATCCACCGCATCCGCAGGCCGGCCAGACGGATCAGGTCCACAGCCAGGTCGGGGTGCTGCCGGATCTGAGCCATCACATCGCCGTGCCGGACCCGCAACACGCGGGACTGTTCAGCGGCTGCGATAGTGGCGGTGCGGGGGCCACTGTCGAACAGGGCGATCTCGCCAAAAATCTCTCCGGGCCGCATCAGGGTCAGTGACAGTTTGCGGCCGCTCATGGCCAGAAAGGACACTTCGAGCGTACCTTCGAGGATGGCATAAAGGGCGTCGCCTTCATCGCCTTGCTCGAACAGAACCTCGCCACGCTCCAGAGAAATTTCGGTCGCCTGCGCGGAGAGCATGGCTTTGAGTCTGTCTGATGCCTCGGACAGAAAGCCGCTGTCTGGAAAAGCCGTCATGAGTTTCTGGTGCTCCGGCTGTGAGTGGTGTCACAACTTTCCACAGCTTTGCCGTTTAGCCAAGGATTTTTGTCGGTATGGTCCGGCGTTACGTCCGGGAACAGCGCAGAAATGCGTTACCGCCTGAGGCGAAAAGGCATCGTCCCTGTTCCCCTATTGGTGGTCAGGATCATCCATGTAGCTTTGCAGCAGATTGAATTGCAACATCAGAAATACCATCAGCGCGATGGGGAAGCCGAAGGTTTCAATCTTGACCCAGAGGTCGGTCGACATCGTGCGCCAGACGAATTCGTTGGCCACAGCCAGTACCGCGAAACAGCCGCACAGGCGCCGGGTCAGGATCATCCACCCCTCGTGTTGCATCGGCAGCATCTCGTCCAGGACATAGGCGAGGTAGGATTTGCCCTGCAGCAGGCCGATGCCCAGCATGATCGAAAAGAAGCCGTAGACCAGCGTGGTCTTCATCTTGAAGAACCGCTCGTCATTGAACCAGGCGGTCAGGCCGCCGAAGAAAATGACCATGAAAGCGGTGAAAATCTGAATCCGGCTGAGCTTGCCCGTCAGGTACCAGAGAACGCCCATAGCGCCCAGCATGAGCGGCACAAACAGGATGGTGGCAACGATAAAGCCGGAATATTCAGTGCCGCCGATCAGGAAGCTGTCATCGCGCAGACGCAGGTAGATTAAGAAGAAGGCCAGCGGGGGGCCGAGCTCCAGCACCTGTTTCAGAAACGGGTTGATCTCTTTTTTGCCTGTCATAACGGTTTCCTGCTGCTTACCCGCCCATTTCAACTATTACGGCGCCGAGTGCAATCAATGCCATCAGCGCGATCCGTCTTGGCCCGACGGTTTCCTTCAGGACCAGCCAGCCGATCAGCGCGGCAAACACCGTTGAGGTTTCACGCAGGACGGCGGCCTCGCCGACCTTGTCGAGCCTTGTGGCCAGCATGATCGCCCCGAAAGACAGGGGGGCGATGATACCGCCTGCCAAGCCGCGCAACATCAGCGGGCCGACTGCCGGGCGGTGGATCATCGCGCGCCATCTGAGAAAGGCGTAGATCGGCATTGCCGCCCCGTCGATCATGAAGAACCAGGCCAGAAAGGTGAAAGGGTCGGCGGTGGCGCGAATGCCGTAAGCGTCATAGGTGGTATAGAGCGCCACGAACAGGCCGGTCGCGACGGCCAGTACCAGTGCGATGCCCAGTGTTTCGCGGTTGGTTTCGAGAAACCGGAAATTATAGGCGGCCAACCCGAAGATTCCGGCCAGCAGGACGGCCACGCCGAACCATTGGGTGCCAGTGAAGGTCTCTCCGAACAGCAGATAGGCGCCGATGACGGTAAAAAGGGGGCCGGTGCCGCGGACAACCGGGTAGACAACCGTGTATGAGCCCTTGGTATAGGCCATGGCCTGCAGGATTTTATAAGCGATGTGGATTACCCACACCGTTGCAAAGATCGGCCACATATAAGGCTCGGGCCACGGTACCACGAAGAAGGCGAAAGGTGCGGCCAGCAGGCAATAGCTGGCGTCGATGGCACCGCGCGACATCCACGGATCATGGCGGCCCTTTTGCAGGGCGCCAAAGACCGCATGCAGGAAGGCTGCCATCAGGGCCAACCCCAGCGCGAGTTGGTGACCTGCTTCGGTGCCTTCGAGTGAGATCAGCCAGTTGCTCAAGTGTCAGATCTTTGTGCTGGGTGGAGAGGCTGGGGGTTTTCCACCCCCAGACCCCCGGAAGGTATTTTTAGCCAGATGAAGAGGCGGATCAGCTTTGGTCCAGACCGGTGAGGGCGGCAGCGAATTCTTCCGGGTCGAAGGGGGCGAGGTCGTCGATCTGTTCTCCGACGCCGATGGCGTGGATGGGCAGACCGAACTTGTCTGCCAGCGCGACCAGCACGCCGCCCTTGGCGGTGCCGTCGAGTTTGGTCATGACCAGACCCGAGACATCGGCCAGGTTGCGGAAGGTTTCCACCTGACTCAGCGCGTTTTGACCGGTGGTGGCGTCCAGCACCAGCAGAGTGTTGTGCGGCGCAGTTTCGTCCACCTTGCGGATGACGCGGACGATTTTCGCCAGTTCCTCCATCAGGTCGGCGCGGTTTTGCAGGCGGCCTGCGGTGTCGATCATCAGTAGGTCGGCGCCCTCTTGCTGCGCCTTGGTCAGCGCATCAAAGGCGAGGCTGGCGGGGTCGGACCCTTCGGGGGCGGTCAGGACCGGGACGCCGGCGCGTTCACCCCAAACCTGCAGCTGTTCAACAGCGGCGGCGCGGAAGGTGTCTCCGGCGGCGATCACGACTTTTTTGCCGGCCGATTTGAACTGGCTGGCCAGCTTGCCGATCGTGGTCGTCTTGCCCGATCCGTTCACACCGACCACCAGCACCACCTGCGGGCGTTTGGGGTAGATGGGCAGGGGTTTGGCCACCGGCTCCATCACGCGGGCGACTTCCTGTGCCAGAAGCTGTTTGATTTCCTGGGTCGAGAGTTTGCGGCCATAGCGCCCCTCGGCCATGTTTGCGGTGACACGCAGGGCGGTATCGACGCCCATGTCCGAGGCGATCAGCAGCTCTTCGAGCTGTTCCAGCATGTCGTCGTCCAGTGTGCGGCGCACGGCGGTTTTGGCTTCGCTGCGACCGAACAGACGGCCCAACACGCCCTTGGAGGGCGCAGCCTCGGGCGGGGGCGGATCGACGGGTGCGGGTTCTGGCACCTCGACCGGTTGCGGTACTGGCGCGGGTTCCGGGACTTCGGGAACCGGTTGCGGAACTTCCGGTACGGGTTCCGGCTGCGGCTCGGGCTCGGGGATGATGGGGTCAGGGGCGGTTGTTTCCTCTCCACCATCCTCAACAATAGCCTCCAGCCCCTGTTCGAGGCGGGACGAGGATTTGAACAGCTTGTCCTTGAGCTTTGAGAAAAACGCCATTTTTGGTCTCCGCAGGTGTTCCCTTCACCTAATGCGGATTTGCGGCAGTTGCAAAGGGTCAGAGAAACGCGATCAGCAAACCAGCCTGCGCCCCCCAATAAAGCGGCCAAACCAGATAAGGCGTGATCTTCAGGGCAGGGTGGTCCGCTGGCAGCAGGAATTTCTCGGTCGCAAGGATCAGGTCAGATGCGATGAAGGCCAGGGCAGCGGGCAGCGCCCACCGCAGGGCGCCGGTGTCGGGCAGGGCCAGAACGGTTATGCCCATCCCCAGAATGATCGGGATATAACCCAGCACCGGGCCTTTGAGGTCTCCGGCACGCTGGGCCAACAAGGTGGCGGCAACGATCCCAAGGATGATGAGCGACCAGAAAAACCCGGGCTTGTCGAAAATCAAGGCGGGGTCGCTGGCGGGGTGGGTCAGGAACAGGGCGATATAGGCCAGATGTCCTGCAGCGAAAGCTCCGATGCCGGCCATGAAGGTGCTGTCAGTCTCGCGCGACAACAGCGCATCGCCAAGGGCGCACAAGCTCAGCGCCAGAACCAGTGGAAGCGGTGCTGCGCCCAGTAATGCGATCACGGCCAGCAGAGCGACGGACAGGGTTTTGAGTAGCGACCGCAAGGGGCTGGCTGGACGTGGCGACAGGGGCAGATAGGCCAGAGCACAGATAGCTGCGAGCCAGAACAATGCGGTTGTCATGAATTTCTCCCCTGTTTTTCCCAACATGTTATGGGTTGTCGGGTCACCTCAACCGGTGACGTTGAGGCAGGTGGTTGCGCGGAAATGGCAATGGCACCGGGCAACCGCATCTGACACAATGCGACCATGTTCAGATACCTAGCGATTCTTCTGCTGTTGCCCGCGTTTTCAGCCTCGGCCCAACCGGCCCTGACGGCGTCAGATTTCGATGAGTATACGCGCGGAAAAACCCTGTTTTATGGCTTTCAGGGAAAGGTTTACGGGGTCGAGCGTTATCTGCCCAATCGCCGCGTTATCTGGTCGTTCCTGGATGGCAATTGCAAAGAGGGCGTCTGGTATGAGCAGGACGAACAGATTTGTTTCATCTACGAAGATCGTCTGGCGCCGCAATGCTGGGTCTTCACCCGTTCAGGGAGTGGTCTGATCGCGCAGTTCGAGGGTGATCCGGCGGAGACCGAACTCTATGAAGCGGAAGATATCGGAGAAGAGATGCTCTGCTACGGGCCGGAAGTTGGCGTGTAGGGTGCACTCAGAAGAGTGAGCCCTGATCCGGTGCGTCTTTCTTGGTGGTTTTCTTGGGGGATGGTCTTGGGCCTGTGGGCTGACCGGTGGACAAAACGCCATCAGCGAACTCGATTTGGAGTGAGCTGTGGTTCTCGGCCTGTTTTTTCGTCGTCAGCACCTGATCATCGGCGCGCACAACCGCATAGCCGCGCTGCAAAGTGGCCTTGTAGCTGAGCGTTTCTCGCAGCCGGTCAGTTGCGGTCAGCTGTTGCCGCATCCGATCCAGTCGCGTTGACTGCGCGGCGTTCATTCGCTCGGCCAGTCGGGTGAGGGTCTGGTGTTGCACCTCGATTTCGCGCTGAATTGGGCGCAGGGACAGGCGCGAGGACAGGTTGCGCACCGCTTCCTGACGGCTTGTCACGAGGTTGCGCAAGGTCGAAGGGCGTAGATGGGCGGAGATTTTCACCACTTGCAGGCGGCGGTTTTGAACGCCGCGTTCCAGTGCTGGCGTCAGACGGTCTGCAATCAAATCAAGCCGTTGGCGCGGAGTGTTCAGCAAGCTGTCAGGGCGCGGCAAGGCGCGGGACAAGTCGCGCAACCGTTGGGATCGCCGTTGCACCGCATCTGTCGCTGCGCGGGACAGGCGCGCGCCTTGTTCTTCGGTCCAGGCCAGCAGCTCCATCCGCACGGGTACGGCCAGTTCGGCGGCGGCGGTTGGCGTCGGTGCGCGGCGGTCTGAGACATAGTCGATCAGGGTTGTATCCGTTTCGTGGCCCACGGCCGAGATCAGCGGAATATCCGAGGATGCGGCGGCGTGCGCGACGATTTCTTCATTGAAGCCCCACAGATCTTCTATCGAGCCACCACCCCGTGCGACGATGATCAGGTCCGGGCGGGGCAGGGCTCCGCCGGGGGACAGTTGATTGAAGCCTTGGATGGCATTGGCGACCTCGGAGGCGCAGTTCGATCCCTGAACGGCCACCGGCCAGATCAGAACCTTGCGCGGGAAACGATCACGCAGCCGGTGCAGAATATCCCGGATCACCGCGCCCGAAGGCGAGGTCACAACGCCGATAATCTGCGGCAGATAAGGCAGCGATTTTTTGCGTTCAGGTGCAAACAGCCCTTCGGCCTCAAGCTGCTTCTTGCGTTTCTCCAGCAGCGCCATCAGCGCGCCTTGTCCGGCAACCGCCACCTCATCGACGTTCAGGTTATATTTTGATTGCGCGCCGAAAGCAGTGAGCCGACCGGTGACGACGACCTCAAGCCCTTCTTCCGGCACAACGGACAGGCCCGAGATCTGACCCTTCCACGTGGTGCAGGCCAGCACGTTTCGGTCGTCCTTGATGTCATAATACAAATGCCCCGAGCGCGCCTTGAACACGCGCCCGACCTCTCCACGCACACGGATTCGCCCGAACGTGCCTTCGAGCGTCCGTTTCACCTCGCCCGAGATGTCCGAAACTGTGTATTCAGGGGTGTTTTGGCCGGGAATGGGGTCGTCAAGCAGGTCGGACATTTCAGCGCCTTGTGTCAAATGCCTGCCCAGCTTAGAACGCCCGCAAGGCAAGGCCAAGCAGATCGGAGAGCAGTCATGAATATCCTCATTCTCGGCAGTGGTGGGCGCGAACACAGCCTGGCCTGGGCGGTGATGCAGAACCCCAAATGTGACCGTCTGATCGTGGCTCCGGGTAATGCCGGGATCGCGCAGATTGCCGATTGCGCCGCGCTGGATATCGAAAATGGCGGGGCGGTTGTCAGCTTTGCCGAGGCAAACGCGATTGACTTCGTGATCATCGGCCCCGAGGCCCCTTTGGCCGCAGGCGTGGCGGATCGCCTGCGCGAGGCGGGTGTGCTGGTGTTCGGCCCGTCGGCTGCGGCGGCGCAATTGGAGGCTTCAAAGAGCTTCACCAAAGAGATTTGCGATGCGTCCGGTGCTCCAACGGCAGCTTACGCGCGGTTCACCGAGGCCGAACCGGCGAAAGACTACATCCGCGCTCAGGGCGCGCCGATCGTGGTTAAGGCCGATGGTCTGGCGGCCGGCAAAGGCGTGATCGTGGCGATGGACGAGCAAACCGCGCTGGACGCCATCGACGACATGTTCGGCGGTGCGTTTGGTGGCGCTGGTGCCGAGGTTGTCATCGAAGAATTCATGGAGGGTGAAGAGGCGTCGCTTTTTGTATTGTGTGATGGCGAGGACATCCTTTCCGTTGGCACTGCGCAGGATCACAAGCGCGTGGGTGAGGGCGATACCGGCCTGAATACCGGCGGCATGGGGGCCTATTCCCCGGCGCCGGTTCTGAGCGCCGAGATTGAAGCCCGTGCGATGGAAGAGATCATCAAGCCTACCGTGGTCGAGATGAAACGGCGCGGGATGCCGTTTCAGGGTGTTCTTTATGCCGGTCTGATGATCAAGGACGGCCAGCCGCGTCTGGTGGAATACAACGTACGCTTCGGCGATCCAGAATGTCAGGTTTTGATGATGCGTCTGGGCGCGCAGGCGATGGACCTGATGCACGCGGCCGCCGAAGGCCGGCTGGGCGAAGCACAAGTGAACTGGGCGGACGATCACGCCCTGACCGTTGTGATGGCGGCGAACGGGTATCCGGGGTCGTATAAAAAGGGCAGCGTGATCAATGGGCTGGCGGATTTGCCTGAGGATAGCGGGAACATGGTATTTCACGCCGGAACCAAAGCCTCTGACGGGCAGGTATTGGCCTCCGGTGGTCGTGTCCTGAACGTCACCGCGCGGGGCGAGACACTGCAGGAGGCGCGGGATCGCGCCTATGCAATGGTGGACGGTGTCGATTGGCCGGACGGGTTCTTCCGTCGCGATATCGGCTGGCGGGCGCTCTGATTCCAGAGGCTCCCGCGCCCTGACGCTGCATCAAAGATGCAACGCCAAAGGCCTTGGGCCGGGCAGCCCGCTGGTGCGGGCTGCGGGCGGGCTAATGTGAGCAGTTCAAGGCTTGTTTCATTGCCTTGCCGCTAAACGGGGACAAGGTCCGCGTTTTCCACCCCATATCGTGGCTGACGCTAACGATCTGTTGCCAGTTGGCGTTGACCAGGATCATTTCAGGGCCAGAGCCGCAATCTCTGATCCCGCCAGTGATGAAGTCTTCGCCGATGCGATGGTTGGTCAGGCCGGGCAGGGAGGCGACCTCGACCAGGTCACCATCTTTGAAACGCCAAATGCGCAGGGTCTTGGCCAGATGAGGCCGGTCAATATAGGCGATTTCCACAAAACCGTCGCCGTCCAGATCGTCCGCGCCAATCGGGGCCAGCCAGCGAAAGCGGGTACCTATGTGAGGTGTGGCGGCGATTTTCTTGCCGCCTCTGTCATAGATCGCCAGTTGAGCGCCTGTCTGATTGTGGGATTCGACGACGATGACCTCTAGCGTGCCATCCAGGTCGATATCTACCAGCCTTGGCGCCAGGTCTTCAAACACTCGATCCGAGGGCAGTCGGATGGTAAGCGTGCCGCCTTGGACCGTCAGTTCCAGCGCGCCGTACTCGATGTTATCGCCCAAGACCCCGTGCGCATAGCGTGTGGTGGGTTCTGTAAAGCGGGCGCTTGTGATTGTTTCGGCAATCGCAAGTGCTCCTCCCGCCAGCCACAAGCTCAACGCCAGCAGCGCGCCGCGTGCCCGACATTGCCACAGGCGGGCGGGCAGGCGCGGCGCTTTGGAGATCATCAGATCTGTTTCTCGGGCATCTGTACGACCAGACCGTCCAGTTCGTCCGTGACCTTTATCTGGCAGGTCAAGCGCGAGCGGGCAGGGTCGGGCTCGTAGGCAAAGTCCAGCATGTCCTCTTCCATGTCGTCCTTGGCCGGAACTTTCTCGACCCAGTCGGGGTGGAGGTAGACATGGCAGGTCGAGCACGCACAGGCGCCGCCGCAATCGGCCTCGATGCCGGGAATATTATTGTCACGGGCGCCTTCCATGACGGTCAGCCCATTGGCGACCTCGACTGTGTGTTCGGTACCGCTGTGCTCGACATAGGTGATCTTTGCCATTGCGTGCGTCTTCCTTTTTCGATTGTCGAATTCTTCCTTAGTGAAGGCATTTAGGTCTTTCCAGCCTCATTTGCGACTCATCACGCCGCGACTGGACTTTCCTGCCATTTGTTCTATTTTTGTTCTTATGCTTATTGCCCCTGTTCGCCCCGCGGTTTCAAACCGGGACTGGCCGCGCCCGCCTGCCTGCCTGCCCGCCGAGCAGCTGGACGACCCGCCCGAGGGCGCGCGCGTTACCGTGGCCGGGCTGGTGATCCTGCGGCAGAGGCCGGGGACGGCCAAAGGGGTGATCTTTGTCACGCTTGAGGATGAGACCGGCATCGTCAACGTGGTGGTCTGGCGTAAAATCTATGAGCAATTCCGGCGCGCGGTGATCTCGGGGCGGTTACTGCGCGTAACGGGGCGGATGCAGAAAGCCGACGCGGTCATCCATGTGATCGCGGAAGAGATCGAGGATATCTCGGGGATGCTGGATGTGCTGGTGCGGGGCACGGCAACAACCGGGTAAAACTCTGCGCGCAAGTGGTGTGAAACTCATGCGCCGTCACGATTTTGCCAAAGTTGAGTGCATTCTGAAATCCGCAATTCAGGGATGTTAATTTATGCAAAACAAATATTTGTACCGCATTTATCGTTTGCGGCGGCTGATACTCACCAGTCTGATTGCACTGTTCGCGCCATGGGCCATTGGTTGGCAATTGTTCGGGCCATCCGCATTACTTGAAAGTCCAGGTGCAAGTGCCGGTGTCGCCGTTATCTGCACGTCAATTATTCTGATCCTCGTGCTGGTTTACCCTCGGGTGTGGTGGGAAACGGTGACGACCGCGTTTGTCTTCGGGCTCGGGCTGATGTTCCTGCCGGTCATAGAAGCGATACCTGAACTGGCGCCAACTGCTAATCGCGGTGCAGTTACGGCATGGCTCATATTCGGAGTCGTCTTTGGCAATATATTCCTGTGGTTGGGCCTGAACTGGTTGCCCGGGACCTTAATTAACGTTCCAGTCGGGCTGCGCGAATGGAAGTCACGTATCCGATACGACATGCCAGCGGACCGGGCGTTCCAAGTCCTCAAAACAACTCCGGAAAGTTTTGATGGGAAATACAAAACCGGCCCGGTGGGCAATGATGGGCTGTTCACGGTTTCCTCAATAATAAATACGGTCAACCCGGACACCTGGGACCCTGAGAGCGAAGAGCTTCTCTATAAATGCAAGATCGAACAGGAAGGCGAGACCAGCCAGGTGATCTCAAGCTATTATACGATCGAGGGTGAAGCCCGCGTGGACGTTGAACGTCTGAACGTGCGGCCCGCCGGGCAAGGCGCGATTTGTGAAACGTGCACAGTCAAAAGTCGCCGAAACATCTATGAAGATCTTGGCTTTTGGCTGCAGGACTACGGTGCAGATCATATGTACAGCAGGTTGGAACGGTCAGAGGGGCGCCCTTCGGTCGCTTTGGTGGACTTGCCCTACATCACGCCGCTGGTCGGGTTGGCCCGGTTCTTTGAGCAATTCAACGAGAACCCTCCGGGGGCGCAGCGGTAGCCCTTTCCAGCGATAAGGTGCGCGCGCCTAAGTCTGTGCATCGGGAAGGTTTCAACGCTTGAACAGATTGCTCTGCGACTGCTTGTCCCGATGATCCCCGCGCAATTCGGCGTGTAGCGCGCGTCCGGCCTGAACACCCGGGCGGGCGCTGACGGCCTCAAGCCAGCGGGTGAAATGGGGTTTGTCGTCCAGTACCTGCTGCTGGCCCTCCCATAGGCTGGCCCAGCCCCAGATCGATATGTCCGCGATGGAATAGAAATCGCCCGCGACGTATTCGTTTTCGGTCAGCCGCCGGTCGAGCACGCCGTACAGACGTCCGACCTCGGCGCGATAGCGGTCTTGTGCGTAGGGCAGGTCCTGCGGCGGGTCCAGTTGTGGGGCGTATTTCAGGAAGTGATGCGCCTGACCAGCCATCGGGCCGATGCCGCCCATCTGCCACATCAGCCACTCTTCGACGGCGATCCGGTCGCGCTCGGTTTTGCCGTAAAACCGCCCGGTCTTGCGGGCCAGATACATCAGGATCGCGCCGCTTTCGAACACCGAGACCGGCGCGCCATCCGGGCCATCGGGATCGACGATGGCGGGCATCCGGTTGTTCGGGGAAATCTTCAGGAACTCGGGGTCGAACTGATCGCCCTTGCCGATGTTGATCAGATAGGTGGTGTAGGGCAGCTCCATCTCTTCCAGCGCGATGGATGCCTTCCAGCCGTTCGGCGTGGGCCAGAAATACAGGTCGATCATGATGCCTCCTCAGCTTGAAGGGATCATGAGGCTTTCTGTGCAAACGGCAAGAGAGCTTTGGATTGGGGCAGCGCAAAAAGCCGTGACCAGCGGCGCGTGGATGTCTTTGGCAATGCCAGAGCATCTGCGTGGGGTGTTTAGCATCGTCGGGGCGATATTTGTACCCGTGGGTCATGATGATTGCCGCCCCCCGGATGTCGGGCGTTTGCTGCAAGGTCCCAAGCGGAGATCGCGGGCTGCGGTGCAGGGCGAACGTGTCGCCGATGGCATTGCTCTGCCTCGCACAAGATGTTGTGGTGCCGATGTGACGCAACGCTATGATGCTTTGGTGAATGGACGGTTACAGAACCGTGACGATGCCGTTGCAAGGGTTGACGCATCCGCAACCGCGGCGTAATGGCAACCACACCACGTGGCGATTTGTTACCGGATTGCGGGCCACGCTAAACAACACCGCTAAAAGGTCAGGATGAAAGGCCCCTTTCGCTTGACCGCGTCTGGGGTTTTTTTGATGCCCTTGCCAGACAAGGGTCGAGAGGAATGACATGAGCGAGAGCTGGAACAAACGCACCCAAGCCGTCCATGGCGGTATTCGTCGCAGCCAATACAATGAAGTGTCCGAGGCGATCTTTCTGACGCAGGGCTTCGTCTATGAAAACGCCGAGCAGGCCGAGGCGCGGTTCATCGAGACCGGCCCGGATGAGTTCATCTATGCCCGTTACGGCAACCCGACCGTGTCGATGTTCGAACAGCGCATTGCCGCGCTGGAAGGGGGCGAGGACGCTTTTGCCGCCGCTTCCGGCATGGCGGCGGTCAACGGTGCGCTGACCTCGATCCTGAAGGCGGGCGATCACGTTGTGTCCGCCAAGGCCCTGTTCGGGTCGTGCCTCTATATTCTGGAAAACATCCTGACCCGCTATGGGGTCGAGGTCACCTTTGTCGACGGCACCGATCTGGACGCGTGGAAGGCGGCAATCCGGCCGGACACCAAGGCGGTGTTCTTTGAATCCATGTCGAACCCGACGCTCGAGGTGATCGACATCGCCGCCGTTTCCAAGCTGGCCCATGCGGTCGGGGCCCTGGTGGTGGTGGACAACGTCTTTTCCACCCCGGTCTTTTCGCGCGCGATTGAGCAGGGGGCCGATGTGGTCGTCTATTCCGCGACCAAGCATATCGACGGGCAGGGGCGTGCGCTTGGCGGGGTCATCATCGGCACCAAGGAGTTCATCCGCGGCACAGTCGAACCGTATATGAAACATACCGGCGGCGCGCTCAGCCCGTTCAGCGCGTGGATCATGCTGAAGGGTCTGGAAACCATGGCCCTGCGGGTCAACGCGCAAGCCGAGACCGCGCAGACCGTGGCCGAGGCACTGGAGGGTCACGCCGCGCTGGAGCGGACGCTGTATCCGGGGCTGAAAACCCACGCGCAGAATGCGCTGGTTCAGACCCAGCTTGGCGGCAAGGGCGGTACGGTGCTGTCGCTGGACATCAAGGGCGGGAAGGACGCGGCATTTGCGTTCCTGAACGCGCTGACGATCCCGGTGATCTCGAACAACCTTGGCGATGCCAAGTCGATTGCGACGCACCCGGCCACCACGACGCATCAGCGGCTGAGCGATGATCAGAAAGACGAACTAGGCATCACGCCCGGTCTGATCCGCCTGTCCATCGGTCTTGAGGACGCAGGCGACCTGCTTGCCGATATCAGCCGCGCATTGGACGTTTCTCAACAATAACGGCGCCCATTTGCCTGTTACAGCCGTTTCGAACTTGACGATGAGGGGCACAAATAGCGTGTCCCTCACGTAAATTCGATCCGGGCTGTGTTTCGACGCGTATACAGTTACACTGGAAAACGCGCCGAAGCTGTATATAGTCCGGCGACCAACCCGAGGAGCCCCGATCGATGAACGTGCACCCCCGCAGCATTGATGACGCACCTGACCATGATGAGGCCGCCGCCGCGCTTAATACGCTGCGCAAATGGGCCGAAACCGCGACCGAGGCCGAGATCAGCCAGCTTGATCCCGCCATTGCGCGTCTTGTGCCGGGGCTGGTTCCGACGAATTACCCGTCGCTGTCGCGGGAATACCCCGAAGGGTTTGAGGTCGATGACGCCTATCGCGCGACATTGCCCGATCTTCAAAACGGCCCGTCCAGCCTGATCCGCGGGGCGAAACAGCAGATTCAGCACGTGGGGATATCGAATTTCCGCCTGCCGATCCGGTTCCACCGCAAGCACGGTGACGACCTGACGCTGGAAACATCCGTGACCGGCACGGTCAGCCTTGAGGCTGAAAAGAAGGGCATCAACATGTCCCGGATCATGCGCTCGTTCTACAAACACGCCGAGCGCACGTTCAGCTTTGAGGTCATCGAGGCCGCGCTGAACGACTATATGACCGATCTGGACAGCTTTGATGCGCGTATCCAGATGCGGTTTTCCTACCCGGACCGCGTGAAAAGCCTGCGCTCGGGTCTGGAAGGATACCAGTATTACGACATCGCGCTGGAACTGGTCGAACAGAACGGCGTGCGCCAGAAGATCATGCACCTGGACTATGTCTATTCCTCGACCTGCCCATGCTCGCTGGAGCTGAGCGAACATGCGCGGTCTACGCGCGGTCAGTTGGCGACGCCGCATTCGCAGCGGTCCGTCGCGCGGATTTCGGTCGTTGTTGACTGTGAGGCCGATTGCCTGTGGTTCGAGGACCTGATCGCGCTTTGCCGTCGCGCGGTGCCGACAGAAACGCAGGTTATGGTCAAGCGTGAGGATGAACAGGCATTTGCCGAACTGAACGCAGCCAACCCGATCTTCGTCGAGGACGCCGCCCGCCTGTTCTGCGCCGAGCTTCTGGCCGATCACCATGTCGGAGATTTCCGCGTTGTGGCCAGCCATCAGGAAAGTCTGCACAGCCATGATGCGGTATCTGTTCTGACCGAAGGTCCGACCTTTGTGTCGGCCAGCCTGGACCCGCGCCTGTTCTCGACCCTTTTTCACGTCGGGTGACTAAAAAAGGCGCATCTGAAGTCTCGAAATTAGACAAAATGGCGAACTTTCGCCGCACCGCAGCGAAAAAAGCTGCGGCCGCATTTTCTTTGACGTAAAGTAAAGGGGATTGCAGCCGTGGTTTGCGCGCTTGTCAGCCGTATTGCCGCACTGAGAGGAAGCCGAGACGTGAGACGCCCCGGGACTTCGAGCCTTGGCAATCCGCCCCAGACATCAGGGCGGAGCAGGGTGCTTCTTCCCTTTGAAGGTTGCATCGCTTTCATAGGAGAAACGACTAATGAATCCGATTACCCAGCCGCTGGAATTTCAGGCGGCGGCCATCCGCATGGCCGGCTACGCGGTTAGCAACCAACTGAAGATTATGCAAATTCTGGCCACTTCGGCCATGGAGTTGCCGTTTGCGCCGGTACATGCTTTGCACGCTTCATCCGCACGTCCGGCGCCAGCTGCTGCAAAGCCCGAGTTCAAGTCCAAAGCGACCGCAGCCAAGCCCAAACCGGCGGCGGCGCCGAAGGCCAAGCCGGTCGCACGTGCCAAAGCGGCGGTGAAGCCAAAGGCCGAATCGCCCAAACCTGACGCGGCCAAAAAGACGGCCGCCACGGCCAAGAAGGCGGTTGCCACGGCCAAGAAGACGGCTGCCCCTGCCAAGGCAACGGCTGCTCCCGCGGCATCAAAGCCCGCAAACGCAGCAAAACCGCAAGAGGCCAAACCGGCAGTTGCCGCGCCCAAGCCCGCAACGCACGCAAGTCATGCGGCGACGGCAAAGCCTGTGGCTGCCAAGCCTGCACCCAAGGCACAGGCGCCCAAGCCCGTCGCGGCAAAAACAGCCGCCAAACCTGCGGCGCCCAAGGCCACGGCAAAAGCTGCATCGCCTAAACCGGCGGCCCCCACGACCGTAAAGAAGACTGCGGCACCAAAGGCTCCGGCAAAACCTGCCGCCGCCAAGCCTGCCGAGCCCAAGGTACAAGCAGCGAACACCGCAGCCCCGAAGGCTGAGGTCGCCAAGCCGGTTGCACCTGCGGCCAAACCTGCGGCACCGGTGGCCAAAACGGTGGCCCCTAAGGTAGAGGCCAAGCAGGTCGCACCCAAGGCAGAAACCGCGGCGTCTCAACGCCGGACGCGTGCGCCTTCGAAGCCGCCCGCAATGCCCACACCTGCCAGCAAAACGGACGAGTAAACGGGACATCCGCTTGACACCGTCGTGCAGGCGCGACAACGCTGCGCCTCATGACGGACATGCGCCCGGTTGGATATGTGATTGGCCTGTTGGTCGCCATTCTTGGGGCGACCATGATGCTGCCCATGCTTGCGGATCTCATCGAAGGTCGGGGCGAGTGGCACGTATTTCTGGAAAGCGGTGTCATCACCATGCTGACGGGCGTTGTCTTGTCCATCAGCTGCTCGAACGGGGTGGGCGAAGGTCTGACGATCCGTCAGACCTTTTTGCTGACCACCGGCGTCTGGGTGGCGCTGCCGCTTTTCGGCGCTATCCCGTTCTTGTTCGGTGAGACCGAACTGCGCTTTGTCGATGCCTATTTCGAGGCCATGTCAGGGCTGACCACTACCGGTTCCACCGTTATTTCCGGTCTCGATGACCTGCCACAGGGTCTGCTGCTGTGGCGTGGCGTGCTGCAATGGCTGGGCGGGATCGGCATCATTGTTGTCGCCATGGTGTTCCTACCTGAGCTTCGGGTTGGAGGCATGCAAATCTTCCGCTCGGAAGGGTTTGAAACCATGGGGAAAATCCTGCCGCGTGCGCAGGAAATCGCGGGCCAGATTTCCCTGATCTATGTCTTCCTGACCTTTGTTTGTGCACTGGTCTATGCCGGTCTCGGGATGGGGTTCTTCGATGCCGTCGTTCACGCGTTGACGACAATTTCAACCGGTGGGTTTTCCAACTATGACGCGTCCTTCGGCACATTTTCGGGCCCGGCGGAATACGCGGCCTCGGTGTTCATGATCCTCGCTGCGCTGCCGTTCGTGCGCTATGTCCAGTTCGCCAATGGCAATACAAGTTCTTTGTGGCAGGACAGCCAGATACGCACCTTTCTGGCTACGATTCTGGTGCTGGTCGTGATCATGGCCGTGTTTCTGCTGAGGGTCTTTCCGCACCATTGGGAACAGGCCTTCCGCGAGTCACTGTTCAACGTCACCTCGATCATCTCGGGCACCGGCTATGCCAGCGTCGATTACATGTTGTGGGGAAGTTTCCCGGTCATGCTGTTCTTTCTGATCGGTCTGATCGGAGGCTGCGCGGGCTCAACCGCCTGTTCGATCAAGGTGTTCCGCTATCAACTGTTGTTTGCCTCGATCAAAACCCAGATTCAGCGTATCCGCTCGCCGCATGGCGTGTTTGCGCCGCGTTATGACGGGCGAACGATCGGGCCGGATGTTCTGACCTCGGTCATGAGCTTCTTCATGTTCTTCGTGGTGTCGCTGGGCGTGCTGGCCTGGGCGCTGGCGCTGACGGGGCTGGACTTCATAACGTCGGTCTCAGGCGCGGCGACGGCGCTGGCCAATGTGGGGCCGGGGCTGGGCGATCAGATCGGCCCGGCGGGCAATTTCGCCAATCTCAACGACACGGCCAAGTGGTTGCTGTCCATTGGTATGCTGGTCGGGCGGCTGGAACTGCTGGCCGTCTACGCGCTGTTTACGGCCCAATTCTGGAGAAGTTGATGAGAAGACCTCTGGGCGCCCAGATTTCGCATATGTTGAGGGACCGGGGCGTTGACGTGATTTTCGGCATCCCCGGCGTTCACAACCAGGAAATGTATCGGGGCATCGAAGAGGCGGGTATCACGCATGTTCTGGCCCGTCATGAACAGGGGGCAGGGTTTATGGCCGACGGCTATGCCCGTGCAACCGGCAGGCCGGGCGTGGCGTATGTGATCACCGGGCCGGGGCTGTGCAACATCATGACGCCAATGGGGCAGGCCTACTCGGATTCAGTGCCGATGCTGGTGCTGTCATCCTGTCTGGACGAGACGGACGCCGTACAGGGCCAGTTGCACCAGATGAAGGATCAACGCGGTGCCGCCGAAACCGTGACGGATTGGTCCCGTCAGGCCAATACGGCTCAGGCGGCTTATGGTCTGGTCGAGCGTGCCTTTGAGGAATTCGAACTCTGCCGCCCGCGCCCCAAGCATATTCAGGTGCCAATTGCCCAGCTTGAGGCCGAGGCCGATCCGGCGCCATTTCCCAATCAGCCGGTTTGCGGTCCAAGGTGGTGCCGCCTGATCTGGCGCCGCTCATGTCCTTGCTGAATATCTCGCGCCGACCGCTGTTTATTCTGGGCGGAGGGGCGCGGTCAAACTTATGGCGGCAAATTCTGACACAGTTGGGGGCCGCATGTTTCACCACCTATGCCGGTCGCGGGATGGCAGGGCTTGGCTATGCGCTGGATTTCGGCGCCACGCTGCCGCGCCCGGGCAGCGCCGATGTCATCGGGTCCGCCGATCTGGTGGTTGCGGTGGGGGCAGAGCTGGGTGAGGTTGACCTGTGGCGCGACACGCTGGGGCATACCTCTCATCTGGTGCGGGTCGATCTGGACCCGCAGGTTCTGTCCGACCATCACCGCGCGGGGATCAAGCTGCAATTAGATGGTGAGAGCTTTGCCCATGCCCTGTGGGCGTCGATTGACGCCGTTAAACCGGCAACGGGCTGGACGTTGGAAGAGGTCGCCGAGGCCCGCAAACGCTGGCGGGCGCAAGCCGATGCCGAACGTCCTGGGATCGTGCCGGTGCTGGACGCCTTGCGCGACGCAATGCCGGCCGACACGATGATCTATTCTGACATGACCCAGTTCGCCTATGTCGCGAAAGAGGCCTGGGGTATGGCTTACCCCTATCATTGGCACCATCCGACCGGGTTCGGCACGCTGGGCTATGCGCTGCCTGCCGGGATCGGGGGCGCGGTCGCGCGCCGGGGCAAACCCACCGCCGTCATCGCGGGGGATTACGGTTTCCACTACACAATGATGGAGCTGGGCGCAGCGGTTGAGTTGGGCCTGTCTCTGCCGATCATCCTTTGGGACAACGGCAAGCTGAAAGAGATCGAAGACAGCATGGTCCGTGGCCAGATTGCCCCCAGCGCTGTGGTGGCGCGCAACCCTGATTTCTGCAAACTGGCCGAGGCCTTTGGGGCCTTGTCCGCCGTTCCGGGTAGTCTGGAAGAGATGCAGGCAGCCGTACGAGCCGCGTTTCATGCCCCGGTTCCGACACTGATCCGGGTGACCCCGGACATCGCCTAGCAAGAAAAAACGCCGCCCGAAGGGGCGGCGTCTTTCGTTTTGTAGATCAGTTTAGTCCCAGCAATGCACCAGCACGGTCATTCCGTTGGCCCGTCTGCTGAGCTCATTGGGTGAAACCTCGGCGGTTGATTGGCCGGGCTGACCAGATACACCGGCCTTTTCCAAAGCTTCATTCAAGCGGTCTGCAGTTGCCGCCAGACTGACCGAAGCGGGCAGGGTGCGCCCCTCGGACGGGGTGGGCAGCAGCATACCGACAACCTGTCCGTTATCGTCAAAAACCGGGCCGCCCGCGTCGCCGGGTTGCGCCGCCAATGCAAGGCGTTTCACGCCGTCCTCACCATCCAGGCCCCGCACATCGGTGATCTGGCCGTAGGTCAGCGTTGGTGCACCCAGCGCGCCTTCATATGAGAAACCCGACACCGCGACCTCGGACTGAATGCGCGGTTTGTCGGCGCTGAACTCGGCGATGCCGATCGGCACAAGGCTGCGTCGAGGGCGCAGCACGGCCACGCCAAGATCGGTATCTGCCCAGGCCACCTGAACCTCCTGATCGTCGTTCAGCGTGATCCGGGTGCAGCTTTCCGTGGCCTCGGACACGGTCAGAACCGTGCCGTTTGCATCGGTGAAGAACCCGGATCGGGACAGGCGCGGCTTGCGCACTTGCAGGCCCGAGACCAGATCGATCCGCTGATCGGCATCCGCGCCCGCACCGGCGTCAAGTACGGCGTCATTTGTGGTGAAGCTGGCCTTAATCGCAGCCAGAACCCGTGCGCGGCGGGCCTCATCACCTTCGGGCCAGACCAACGTAAAGCCCTTGATCTGGTCGCCTTTCAGCGCTGCTTCGGTGTAGGACACGATCCCGTTGCCGCGACCCTCCAGCGTGAAACGGTCCCCGCGCAGCTGCCGCGGACCGTCCAAAGGCACAATCTCCAGCGATTGCATCACTTCATACAGCGCCCGCAGGGTGGATTTGCTGCCCTGTTGGCTGATCA
This sequence comes from Ruegeria sp. AM9, assembly GCF_056540565.1. Taxonomy (NCBI): domain Bacteria; kingdom Pseudomonadati; phylum Pseudomonadota; class Alphaproteobacteria; order Rhodobacterales; family Roseobacteraceae; genus Ruegeria; species Ruegeria sp. AM9. The sequence continues at coordinate 394,829 of NZ_JBQFWY010000001.1, read as the reverse complement.
GCAAGGCCTTGGCGTTCAGATCGCTGGTGCCTGTGAAATGCGCAAAGGGGGCCTCGTAGCGGTCAAAGCTGATGACGCCCAGCGGCAGGTCCAGATCGATGCCCGCCTGCGTGTCGGAATGGCGCGCCATGCCGACACTGATCAGCGGGGCGTTATAGTCGTCCATCAGAGCCGTGCGCTGCGCCGTGGTCAGAACTCCGGTGGGCTCATAGCCGTTGAACCGCTGCCAGTCCCCCATCGAACGGCGGGTGCCCGCACCAAACGCGCCATCGATGGTCGAGTTATAGAACCCCGCGGCCTGCAGGGCGGTTTGCAGATCCTTGCGTTCCTGCGCGGTCAGAACGCGTTCGGATTGCAGCGCCTGCGACCGCGTCTCATCCGAAGGCTGAGGGGCCAGCCCGGCGGTGGATGGGTCGGGCTGCGGTGTGGGCTCGACCGGCGGGGTCACCGCGCCTTGACCCTGAGAGCTTGAACCAACGGGCCAGAATTGCTGAGCCAGAGAATTCGAGAACGCGATGTAGCTGTCGGCGGGGATTTGCCCCTCGGCCCGGTAAACGCGCAGAACCTGTTCAGCGTCATTGCGTAAATAAGGCCCGATAACAATGGCATACCAGCCAGAGTTCAGGCGGAACCCGTTCACGTCAGGCAGAACGTTTGCATAGGCTTGTGCGCGTTCCTGCGCCTGTCGCAGCGTCGGTCGGGCTTCGACCTGTACCCAGACGCCTGCCTCCTGCTGTGCAAAAACGGCGCGCGTGCCAAAGAGAAATAGAAACAAAATTGCAGTGATTACTCGTGTCATTGTCGGCCCGTATCCGCAGTGTTTTGGCTTTGCCGCAGACTAAGCGATTTGACCCGCGGAAAGCCATGCCCGGAGAACGGGGAATTTCCAGTGTGGCTGTGCAGTGACAGCCGGGCCCCATTGGCCCGTTGACGCCCCTTGGCCCCTTGCATAGGAAGGACAAAACCGACCGGAACCGGGCGCAGATGTGCCCAAAGGGAATGTCATGACCGAACCGTCCAGCGCACCACGTTCTTTTCAGGAAATTATCCTGCGTCTCCAGACCTATTGGGCCTCGAAAGGCTGCGCCATCTTGCAGCCTTACGACATGGAGGTTGGGGCAGGGACGTTCCACCCGGCGACCACTTTGCGCGCTTTGGGGTCAAAGGCATGGGCTGCGGCCTATGTGCAACCGTCGCGTCGCCCGACCGACGGGCGCTATGGCGAGAACCCGAACCGGTTGCAGCACTATTATCAATATCAGGTGCTGATCAAACCCAGCCCGCCCGATCTGCAGGAGCTGTATCTGGGCTCTCTGGAAGCCATCGGTATCGACATGAATCTGCACGACATCCGGTTTGTCGAGGATGACTGGGAAAGCCCGACTCTGGGTGCCTGGGGTCTGGGCTGGGAGGTTTGGTGTGACGGAATGGAAGTCAGCCAGTTTACATATTTCCAACAGGTCGGTGGCCATGACTGCGCGCCGGTCTCGGGCGAGTTGACCTATGGTCTGGAACGCCTGGCGATGTATGTGCTGGGCATCGATCATGTGATGGACATGCCGTTCAACGATCCTCAGTCACCCAGCCCGCTGAGCTATGGCGACATCTTCAAGCAAACCGAAGAGGAATACGCCCGCTGGAACTTTGACGTGGCCAACACCGAAGTTCTGCTGCGCCATTTCGAAGAGGCCGAGGCCGAATGCGCCGCCATTCTGGCGCAGGAACATGACGACCCCAAAACCGGCAAACGCATCGTCATGGCGCACCCCGCCTATGACCAGTGCATCAAGGCCAGCCATGTGTTCAACCTGCTGGACGCGCGGGGCGTGATCTCGGTGACCGAGCGGCAAGCTTATATCGGCCGGGTTCGGGCGCTGGCCAAGCAATGTGCGGATGCGTTCCTGCTGACCGAGGCCGCCGGGTTCGAGGCCTGATGGGGCGCTCAGGCCAATCCGGGCAACAGCACTTTCAGGCCATCTGCAATCATACCGATTGCGATGGCCGACAGGATCATGCCCATAAAGCGGCTCATGATCACGCGGGCATTGGCCGACAATCGCTTGGCCAAGGCAGACGCGTTCCAGAATGTGATGAACAACAAGAACAGCACAGCCAGAAAGACGCCTGCGTAGATAATGGTGTCCATCGGCTTGGAAATGTGGTGCGCGTACAGGATCAGCGTCGTGATCGTGCCGGGACCAACCAGAATGGGAAAGGCCAGCGGGTAGAAGGCAACCGTGGCGGGTTCGGGGTAGGCTTGCTTTTCCCCCTCGGTTCCGTGATGCGTGGTGCTTTCTTTACCGCTCAGCATGTTCAAGCCGATCATCAGAACGACCAGACCACCCGCGACACGCAGATCATCCACGCTGATCCCGAACAGACCCAGCGTCTGGTTGCCAATGGCCGCGAAAGCACCGCCGAGGATCAGGCAGTACGTCGCCGTCTTTGCAGCCACCTTGCGCTGGTCGGCAGGGGTCAGGCCGTCGGTGACGCTCAGGAAAACGGGCAGGTTGGTGATCGGGTTCATGATCGCAAACAGCGCGCCGAAGAACCCAACGGCAAGGGTCATGTCCATTCCAAAAACCTCGTTCCGGCCTGTATCAATCTGGAAACTGGCTCATTTCCCATAAAGTTGAAAGAGGTCGCGTGATCAGGATGTCGAAAAGATGACCGGAAAACTGCTTGCACTCATCCTCGTCTTGTCCGCGGCCGTGGCCGGTGTTGGCATGTATTACCTTCAGGTCTATGGGTTCTATTACGATGTCGAACCTCAGCCGGGTGCGGATGTGTCCTTATGGGCCGAAGGAACAGAAGACCCGCAGCCGATCCCGTATTCGGCGTTTCAGGCGATTGACGCCGACAGCTCTCCGATCCGGTACCGGGCGTGTTTTAAAACCGATTTGACGGCCGAGGACCTGGCGACGTTCCAGCGGGTGGAAAACCCCGAACCGTTGACCGCGCCGGGTTGGTTTGGCTGCTACGATGCTGTGGCCATCGCCGAGGCCCTTAAGTCGGGGCAGGCCCAGGCGTTCATGGGGGCCAAGAACATTCATTACGGCGTCGACCGCATCGTTGCGATCACCACGGACGGAAGGGGCTATGTCTGGCACGCGCTGAACAATTGCGGTGAAAAGGCCTATGACGGAACGGTTGTCGGCGAGGAATGTCCGCCCCGGCCCGAAAGCTGAGAGTGTCATGACCGATGCAGCGATCCACATTCCCGGTTTTCTGACCGCCACGCTTGGCATTGCGGTCTACCTGATCGGGGCCGAGATCAACGCGCGGGTCGCTCTTTTGCGTCAGTTCAATATCCCGGAGCCTGTCACCGGCGGGTTGCTGGCTTCTTTTGTTTTGCTGTTTCTCTATCTCATGGCGGGGTTTGAGCTGGTTTTCGACCTGGCCTCGCGCGATTTCCTGCTGATTGTGTTCTTTGCCGGGATCGGATTGAACGCGCGGCTGGCCGATCTGATTTCCGGCGGCAAGCCATTGTTCCTGCTTCTCATTTTGACCCTGGTGACAATCGTTGCGCAGAATGCCGTTGGGGCTGTCGGGGCTATTGCCTTTGGATATCCGGCTCAGGCAGGGGTTCTCTTTGGTTCTGCCTCTTTGATCGGCGGGCACGGCACAGCTATCGCCTGGGCCCCCGACGTCGGCGCGGTCACCGGGCTTGAGGGCGCGACCGAGTTGGGCGTGGCTGTGGCGACGCTTGGTCTTGTTCTGGCTGCGCTGGTGGGCGGGCCGATTGCCCGCTTGCTGGTTGAAGGCAGGAACCTGACCCCGGATCGCCCGGACGAAGAGCACACGGTCGGTTTGCCGGATGATGCGGCCGGGGCCGAAACCAGGATCGATCACCTGACCATCATGCGCGTGTTGCTCTACCTGAATCTGGCGATCATCTTCGGTGTTCTTCTGAACGAGGCAATCGTCGCCACCGGGCTGAAACTTCCTTTGTTCGTACCTTGCCTCATCATGGGTATCGTCATCGCCAACCTGCGCGCAGTATTGGCCCCCAAAGCGCGGCCGGTTTCGCGAACGCCCTCACTGGCGCTGATTTCCGAGTTTTCGCTGGGCGCGTTTCTGGCCATGTCGCTGATGAGCCTGCAGCTTTGGACCATTGCAGAGCTTGGCCTGGCCATCGTTGTCATCATGGCCGCCCAGACACTGTTTGCCGTGGCATTTGTGATCTGGGTGCTGTTCCCGGTGATGGGTGGGAACTACCGCGCCGCCGTTCTGTCTGCCGGGTTCGGCGGCTTTGCCCTGGGTGCGACGCCGACCGCAATTGCCAATATGACCGCAGTTACCAAGCGATATGGTCCGTCACCTATTGCCTTTATCGTGCTGCCCCTTGTATCCGCCTTCTTTGTGGACATCGCCAATGCCATCGTCATTCAGACGATCGTCAATTTCTAAGGACCGAGTATGCCCGACCTGTTGATCGAACTGTTTTCCGAAGAAATCCCCGCCCGTATGCAAACCCGCGCGGGCGAGGACCTGAAAAAGCGGATCACCGATGGTTTGGTCGAGGCTGGCCTGACCTATGCCGGGGCCGCCGCCCTGACGACGCCGCGTCGTCTGACCCTGGCGATCGAAGGCCTGCTGTCCGAGAGTCCCACTATCCGCGAGGAACGCAAAGGCCCCAAGGTGGGCGCGCCGGACAAGGCCATCGAAGGTTTCCTGCGTGGCGCTGGCCTGACCCGTGATCAGTTGGAAGAGCGCGACACGCCCAAAGGCGCGGTCTACTTTGCCACCATCGAGAAAGCCGGGCGCCCGGCGGCCGAAATCGTGGCCGAAGTGCTTGAGGCCACCATCCGCAATTTCCCGTGGCCCAAGTCCATGCGCTGGGGCAGTGGCCCGCTGCGCTGGGTGCGTCCGCTGCACTCGATCCTGTGTATCCTGACCGATGAGGCGGGCGTGCAGGTTGTGCCGCTTGAGGTTGATGGCATCACATCCGGCGACACTACCGCGGGTCACCGTTTCATGGCGCCCGACCGGTTTGCGGTCACGTCGTTCGATGATTACGCCGCCAAGCTGAAACGCGCCTTTGTAGTGCTGAACCCCGCCGACCGGGCTGAACACATCTGGAACGACGCGCAGAACATGGCCTTTGCCGCTGGGCTGGAAGTGGTTGAGGACAAGGGCCTGCTGGCCGAGGTCGCGGGTCTGGTCGAATGGCCCGTGGTGCTGATGGGGCAGATCGACGACGAATTCCTGAACCTGCCACCCGAGGTGCTGCAGACCTCGATGAAAGAGCACCAGAAATTCTTCTCGGTCCGCAATCCCAAGACCGGTCGGATTGAGCGGTTCATCACCGTCGCCAACCGCGAAACCGCCGACAATGGCGCGACCATTCTGGCGGGGAACCAAAAGGTTCTGTCGGCGCGTCTGGCCGATGCGAAGTTCTTCTGGGAGAACGACCTGCGCACCGTCAAATCCGACGGGTTCGAGCCGTGGGTGGAAAAGCTGGAGTCGGTGACGTTCCATGCCAAGCTGGGCTCGCAGGGTGAGCGGGTGAACCGTATCGCGACGCTTGCGCATGAACTGGCCCCGGCGGTGGGGGCCGATCCGGCGCTGGCGATGATGGCCGCGCAGGCATGCAAGGCGGATTTGTCGTCCGAGATGGTGTTCGAATTCCCCGAGCTGCAGGGGCTCATGGGCCGCTACTACGCCGAGGCCGCTGAAATGCCTGCTGAAGTGGGGCAGGCGAGTGAGGAGCATTACTCGCCGCTGGGTCCGTCCGACGACGTGCCGACCGCGCCGGTTTCCGTGGCTGTGGCGCTAGCGGACAAGCTGGATACGCTGACCGGATTCTGGGCGATTGATGAAAAGCCCACCGGGTCGAAAGACCCGTTTGCCCTGCGCCGCGCGGCGTTGGGAGTCATTCGGTTGATTTTGGAGAGCGACGTTCGTTTGGCGCTGAGCGAGATGGCCAAACAGCACATCACGTCGGGCGTAAGTCGTCAACTGTGTTCTGTAGATCATATTGAAGAGGAGGCCATTTTTGTTGTCGCCGACCTCCTCTCCTTCTTCCACGACCGCCTCAAAGTCTTCCTCCGCGATGAGGGCATTCGCCATGACATCATCGACGCCTGTATCGCGATGGACGGTAATGACGACCTCAACCTGCTGGTCAAACGCGCCCGTGCTCTGAACGCGGTGATTGCGACTGAGGACGGGGAAAACCTCGTGCAAGGGTTCAAGCGCGCCAACAACATCCTGACGCAGGCCGAGGAGAAGGACGGCGTCGAATACTCCTATGGTGCGGATGTGAAGTTTGCAGAGACGGACAGCGAAAAGGCGCTGTTTACCGCTTTGGACGGGGCGCAAAAAGAGATCGACACCGCCTTAAAGGCCGAAGATTTCCCGTCGGCCATGTCCGCAATGGCAGCGCTGCGTGGTCCGGTGGATGCGTTTTTCGAAGATGTTCAGGTCAATACCGACAACGACATCCTGCGCCGCAACCGCCTGAACCTGCTGAGCCAAATCCGTCAGGTCTGCTCCAGCGTGGCTGACCTCAGCAAGATCGAAGGCTAAGCCAGAACGCCCTTGCGCCATTGGTGCAGGGGCTTATGCTGCGTGCAAATCAAAAGGTGCCGCAGTGCAGAATAATCCGCATACCACTCTGATCACGTCAACAGCGCCCGTGACCACCGTCTCGCACGGGGGGCGGGCAAAATGTCTGCAACGCCTGGTCCGTCTGGACCTGCCGGTGCCGCGGACGGTGGCGCTGTCCTTTGATGCGGTCCAACGGATTGCGGAAGGGCATGTGCCCGACATCGCGGCCATTCTTGAACAGTTCGATCAGGCCGCACTGCTTTGTGTGCGGCCCAGTTCCGAGGACCCCGATTGGGGTGGCCCCGGCGCGATTCTGAATATCGGCATGAACGACGCGCGTTATGTGGACCTGTCGGATTCGATGGGGGCCGAGGCCGCCGCCGCGCTGTATCTGCGCTTTGTGCAAAGCTTTGCCATCCATGTGGCCCGTTTGGACGCGGATGTGTTCGATGATATCGACGCGGATGGCAGCGAAGGGCTGCGCCTGTCGCTGCGGGCCTATGAGGATGAAACCGACGAGGCGTTCCCGCAGGACCGGGGCGAGCAGTTGATTGCCGTGCTGCGATCGATGGCGCGGGCGTGGGATGGAACATCGGCCCGTTTGCTGCGCCAGGCCAAGGGCGCGCCTGCAGATGCGGGGCTGGGGCTGGTGATTCAGGAAATGATCCCCGGTGTCGGTCAGGGCGAATGCGGATCGGGTGTTCTGCAACTGATCGACTCGACCACAGGATTGCCGCAGATCACAGGCCGATACCTGAGCCAGAGTCAGGGGCGGGATGCGCTGGGTGAGGGCGTGGCGGCGCTCTATCTGGAAAAGGACCCGCGCGGCAAGTCGCTTGAAGAAGTGGCGCCCGAGGCCTTTGCCAACCTTAAGTCCCATGCCGCTTTGATGCGCACCAAGCTGCGCGAGGAAATGCAGGTCGAGTTCGTGATCGAAAACGGCCATGTCCACATCTTGGACGGCGTGCGGGTACAGCGCAGTGCGCGGGCCGCGCTGCGGATCGCGGTCCGGTTGGCCGAAGATGGCATCATTCTGCCGCAAGAGGCGGTGATGCGGGTCGACCCTCATTCTCTGAACGAAATGCTGCACCGGCAGGTTCACCCCGAAGCGCGTCGCGATGTTCTGACCACCGGTATCGCCGCCAGCCCAGGCGCCGCGACGGGTAAGATCGTTTTCACCGCTGCCGAGGCGCAAGCCAGTGCCGCGCGCGGTGAGCCCTGTATTCTGGTGCGTCGCGAGACCTCTCCGGAAGACGTGCGCGGGATGCACGCGGCCGTGGCGGTGCTGACTGAAAAGGGCGGCATGACCAGCCACGCCGCCGTGATTGGCCGCGGGTTGGGGCTGCCTTGTATCGTTGGTGCGTCCGAGATGCGGTTCCAGACCAAGAAAAGGTTGCTGACCGCGCCGGATGGTCGTGTGTTCAAAACCGGCGATACGCTGACGATTGACGGAAGCTCGGGGCAGGTGCTGGCGGGGCAGCCCGCCATGCTTGAGGCCGCGCTGGATGATTGTTTCCAGACGCTGATGGGCTGGGCCGATGATGAGCGTGACATTGCCATCCGTGCCAATGCCGACACGCCCGCCGATGCGCAGACGGCGCGGAACTTTCTGGCGCAGGGGATCGGTCTGTGCCGGACCGAGCATATGTTCTTTGACCCCGGCCGTCTGATCGTGATGCGCGAGATGATTTTCGCACAAACATCTTCGGGCCGCGCAGCGGTGCTGGAACGCCTGCTGCCGATGCAGCGCGAGGATTTCGTACAGCTGTTCCGGATCATGGAAGGACAGCCAGTCTGTATTCGCCTGTTCGACCCGCCTCTGCACGAATTCCTGCCGACCACGCGCAGCGGACAGCGCGAACTGGCAGAGGCTCTGGACCTACCGGTTTCGGATGTTGAGCGGCGCGTGGCGGCGATGACCGAATACAACCCAATGCTGGGTCTGCGTGGGGTGCGTCTGGGAGTGACTGTGCCCGAAATCTACGACATGCAGGCCCGCGCCATCTTTGAGGCAACGCTTGAGGCCAGCAAGGACGGCGCCCCCGTGGTGCCCGAGGTGATGATCCCTCTGGTTTCCGCCAAGCGTGAGGTGGAACTGGTCAAATCCCGCATCGACTCGGTCGCGGCCGCAGTGGCGAACGAACGCGGGCAGGAGTTCGAGTACAGGTTGGGCGTCATGGTCGAAACCCCGCGTGCCTGCCTGCGGGCGGATGAGATCGCACCGCAGACCTCGTTCCTGAGTTTCGGCACCAACGACCTGACCCAGATGACCTATGGCCTGTCCCGAGACGATGCGGGCCGGTTCATGTCGGCCTATGTGCGTCAGGGCGTGTTTGTCGAGGATCCGTTCCATGTACTCGACCCGGACGGGGTGGGGGAATTGCTGAAACTCGGGGCCGAACGGGGGCGGCAGGCGCAGCCGGATGTCACCCTGTCCGTATGCGGCGAACACGGTGGTAACCCCGAATCAATCGCCATTTGCCGTGATCTGGGGTTTGACTATGTGTCATGCTCTCCGTTTCGGGTGCCTGTCGCTCGGCTGGCTTCCGCTCAACTGGCGATTTCGTCCAGACTTGGGGGTTGACACTCGCCTTTTGCCCTAGGATTAGTGGTTTTCAGGCAACCTTGTGCTGGAATTAGTTTTCCTCACGGGCGATTTTCCACTTGCGTTTTCTTCTGATCTGGACGTCTCGGCCGGACTGCGCTAAATGCCTCGTCGCGCCCGCCGGGGGAGGGTACGGCGCGATTTGTGCCTGTGCGAGGTTATCTGATGCTACGATACATACTGGCTGCTGCCACAATGGCGGCAACCCTGTTGCCGAGTGTGTCTTTCGCTGAAAGGGAAGCCACCGATACTGCCAAACGCGAACTTGTCACCCGGAGCGAACTGCCCGGGCAGAACTTTCGCGACTATCTGAATCTGTTCAAGCCCCGCAAAGAGCTTGAGCCAGTAAAAGTCTCTTATTCGAAGGCCTGGCTGGACCAACAGCCCAAGGCCACCGGGGATGAAGGCTTTAAATGTCTGGCCGAGGCGCTGTACTTTGAAGCGCGCGGCGAAAGCGTGCGCGGTCAGTTCGCCGTGGCCGAGGTCATTCTGAACCGCGTCAAAAGCAGCCGGTTTCCGAATTCGCTGTGCGGCGTGATCAAGCAGGGAACCGGCAAGAAATACCAATGCCAGTTCACCTATACCTGTGACGGCCACAAGGAAGTGATCCGCGAGAAAAAAGCCTATGAGCGTGTATCCAAGGTCGCGCGGGCTGCAATTGATGGTGTCGCCAAGGAACTGACCGAAGGCGCCACGCATTACCACACCACCGCTGTGAACCCGTCGTGGTCGCGCGTCTATAAGGAAACAGCGCGGATTGGTGTGCATATCTTCTACAGGCACAACTACCGAACAGCGAGCAACTAAAGGGCGCCCCGCGCTGCCAGAAAAGTGGCGCGGGGTGTCGTACTTGGCCGATTGTGGGTCCAAGGGCCGGGCCCGCCGGTGTTCGATCAGACCGACCAAGTGTCAATTGCCGGGACAGGGCGTATTGGGTTGAATGATCCGGGCCGCTTTCCCTGACGCCGCATTCGGTATCTGGAATGGCGTTTGAGGCGGTGTTATACGCCCGCGCATCCTATAGTGTTGGCTGATCAGCCCACCAAGCCCGAAAAGGTCCTTTGCATGAGCTCTGAAATCCGTCTTGCCTTTGCGCATCCGTCCGAGCGGTCCGAAGCGACCGCCACGCGCGGTCCGCTGGATCGCATCTCGCTCAGGGACCATATTGTCGAGGTCGAGATCGGTGCCTTTCAGGCCGAGCGCGGCACGACACAGCGCATCTGCTTCAACATCGTGGTCGAGGTGCGACCGCTGACCGATCCTATTGACGACGACGTGGATCGCATCCTGTCCTACGACCGCGTGACCGAGGCGATTGCCCACGAACTGGCCGCCGAGCGCCTGAACCTGCTGGAAACTCTGGCGGATCGTGTGGCCGAGCGTATCTTGCTGGAACCTCAGGCCGTAAGAGCCTTTGTTCGCATTGAAAAGCTGGACCGTGGCCCCGGCGCTCTGGGCGTCGAGATCGTGCGTGGCAAGGATACAATCCACCACGATTTGGTTGAGGAAGAACGACCCCATCCGCGGTTGGTATTCCTGTCGAATGAGGCGATTGCCTCGTCCAATCTGACCGGATGGATTGACCAGTTGGAGAACCGCCAGCGTCCTCTGATCCTGTGCGTGGGGGCTGCGGATATGGATATGCCGCAGACTGGCCACGCGATGACGCAGCGCCGGATCGACCTGTTGGCGATTGAACAGAACGCCTGGGTTCTGGCCGCGCGGGATCATCGCTGTGTGGTGGTGTCGACGCGGACAGAATTGGATTGGGCGATGAAGAACGGTCAGATCTGCGTCTGGGCCCCGTCCAAGATCGTGTTGGATGCGGTTGACGGCCCCTCTGCCGCGCCTTCGGACGCCGTTGCCCTGGCGGCGTGGTTCGCAGCCACGTTTGAAGCCAGCGAAATGATGGTGATCGGCGGTGCCTTGCCGACCGCGCCGAAGACGCCTCTGCGCGCCATTCCCGTGGATCAGGCGCAACTGTGACCGAATACTACCGACCGTTGGCGCAACATGGCCCGGCCCGCCCATCGGGCGCGGTGCCTCTTGCCGGTCAGACTTTGTGGTTCACGCATGCCGTACGGCTATCCCGAACCGAAACCCCGGCGGTTGTTTCCGCACAGGACATCACCGACGACGTGCTTGCACGCCTGACCGGGCCGCGCGCCGAGATCGCCGGACTGGCGATGGACCGACCGCAGACCATGGGTATCCTGAACGCGACACCGGACAGCTTTTCCGATGGCGGCGTGCACAACTCGGTCAAGGCAGCCGCAGCCGCAGCGGAACAGATGGTGGCGCATGGGGCCAGCATTCTGGATATCGGTGGCGAGTCGACGCGTCCGGGGGCCTCGTACGTGCCGGAAGACGAAGAAATCGCGCGTACCCAACCTGTTATCGAGGCCATCCGTGCCAATACGCAGGCGCTGATTTCAATCGACACCCGCAAGGCCAGCGTTGCGCGGGCGGCGTGGGATGCGGGGGCGGGGCTGATCAATGACGTCTCAGGCTTTACCTTTGATCCGCAGCTTGCGCCGTTTTGCGCCCAGGTTGATGCCCCGGTCTGTGTAATGCACATGCAGGGCGATCCGGCCACGATGCAGGACGATCCGCAATATGATGACGTGCTGTTGGATGTGTACGATTTCCTTGACGGGATGGTGGCGCAGTTAGAGCAACTGGGCCTGAACCGCGCCCAGATCGTGATTGATCCGGGCATTGGGTTTGGCAAGACGCAGGCGCACAATCTGACCCTTCTGCAAAATCTCAGCCTGTTCCACGGGATCGGCTGTCCGATCCTGCTGGGCGTGTCGCGCAAGGGGCTCATTGGGCAAATCGGCCAGGAACCGCGCAAGGACGCCCGCGCGCCGGGATCAATCGCCGTTGCTTTGGCAGGATTGTCCCAAGGCGTGCAAATCCTGCGCGTTCATGACGTGCCCGAGACCGCTCAGGCCTTGCGTCTGTGGGCTGCCGTCCGGTAATCCGGTCGCAGGCAAGAAATAACGGAGTGACACCATGCGCAAGCTGTTCGGAACCGACGGAGTGCGGGGCACCGCCAATACCCATCCGATAACGGCCGAGATGGCCCTGCGCATTGGGGCTGCTGTCGGGCGGTATTTTCGGAAGGATCATTCTGAAGCGCACCGGGTGGTGATCGGCAAGGACACGCGCCTGTCCGGATATATGTTGGAAAACGCGCTGACGGCGGGGCTGACCTCGACCGGGATGAACGTGCTGTTGCTGGGTCCGGTGCCGACGCCGGCGGTGGGTTTGATGACCCGGTCGATGCGGGCGGACCTGGGCGTGATGATTTCGGCCAGTCACAACCCGGCCGAGGATAACGGCATCAAGTTCTTTGGCCCCGACGGCTACAAGCTGTCCGATCAGGCAGAGCTGGAAATCGAACGTCTGATCGAAGAGGGCGTCAGCCCTGCGCAGGCGCAAAATATCGGTCGCGCGCGTCGGGTGGATGATGCGCGGTTCCGCTATGGTGAGCGGGTCAAGTCCTCGCTGTCCCGCGACCTGCGTCTGGATGGGCTGAAAGTGGTTGTCGATTGCGCCAATGGCGCCGCACACCGCACCGCGCCCGAGGTTCTGTGGGAACTGGGCGCCGAGGTCATTCCGGTCGGGATTGCGCCAAACGGTAAGAATATCAATCTGAACTGCGGTTCGACCAAACCTCAGCTGGCGGTCGAGACGGTCGTGGCCCATGGCGCGGACGTGGGGATTTGCCTGGACGGTGATGCCGACCGCGTCGTGATGGTTGATGAGCACGGGCAGGTGGCCGACGGAGATCAGCTTATGGCGCTGCTAGCGACCAGCTGGGCGAACGCGGACCGCCTTGCTGGCGGCGCGCTGGTTGCCACGGTCATGTCTAACCTCGGGCTGGAACGGCACCTTGCCGCGCAAGGGCTGCGGCTGGAGCGGACGGCGGTTGGCGACCGCTATGTCGTCGAACGGATGCGCGAAGGCGGGTTCAATCTGGGCGGTGAGCAGTCGGGTCACATCGTCATGAGCGACTATGCCACCACCGGTGACGGTTTGATGGCCGGTCTGCATTTTCTGGCCGAGATGGTGCATTCAGGCCGCAAGGCATCCGAACTGTCGGTTCAGTTCGAAACCGTTCCACAGCTTCTTAAGAACGTGCGTTACGGCGAGGGGCAGACACCTTTGGAAACTGCCAGCGTACAGGCTGCCATCGCCGATGCAGAGGCGCGCCTTAACGGACACGGACGTCTTCTGATCCGCAAGTCGGGAACAGAACCCCTGATCCGTGTGATGGCGGAATGTGAGGACGATACCCTGTTGACGCAGGTTGTGGATGGCATCGTGGCCGAGGTCGAAGCCGTCGCCGGTTAACGGCCGGTCAGCATCTTGCGCAGGCTGAACCACTGGCTGATGGCCAGCCCGGTCAGGATCATGATCAGCGCGATGTAGAACCGCAGGGGCAGGGCTTCGGACAGAATCCAGGCGCCAAAGATCATCGACCAGATCGGTACCTGGTAATTGACCAGCGTCAGAAATACGGATCCGGCGCTGCGAATGATCGAAACGCGCAGCAAAGTGGCAAAGGCGGTGGGTAAAAGGCCCAGCGCTATGATCGCCAGACCGGGGCGTGCGCCCTCCCAGCGGGGAAGGCCCTCGGTCACCAGCATGATCGGCAGCAAAAGCGCCGCGCCAACGACCAGTGACAGCGCAGCCAGCACCACCGGATCAACCGGCGGGCAGCGCCGGGTAAAGATCGACGCGCAGGAATAGCACAGGGCCGCCCCGATACAGGCAAGTTGGGCCACGGGTTCCGCCCCTTGTCCGATCTGAGCCAGCCCTGGACCGATCAGCACCAATGCACCGCAAAATCCCAGCGAGACCCCAAGGAGTCTACGCAGGTTCAACGGTTCATCGGAAAAGAAATGCGCCAGCGGCAATACCATCAGCGGAATAGCTGCCATCGACAGTCCCGCAAAGGCCGAGGCCACATATTGCTGCCCCCAGCTGAGCAGCAAGAAGGGCAGCGCTGTGGACAACAGGCCAATGATGGCGATGTAACCCCAAAGCTTCGGGTCGCCCGACGGCAGCTTGCGCCCGGTCAGCGCCATCATCCCCAGCAAGGTCAGCGCCCCCAACGTGGTGCGTGCGGTGGCAACGGTGACCGGCCCGTATCCCTCTAGCGCCATGGCGACAACCATGAACGTCCCGCCCCAGATGAGGCCCAGAGTAATAACGCCGCTCCAATCGCGGGATGTGGGTTGGTCAATCATGTTGCGCCTTGGGGCCGAAAGCGGTTGTGACGAAAAAGGGCGGCCGTTTGGCCGCCCTTTCGCTTTGAACAGTCAGGATCAGTTCTTTTCCTGATCGACCAGCTTGCCAGCAGAAATCCACGGCATCATGTCGCGCAGTTTCTTACCAACCTGCTCGATCTGATGCTCGTCGTTGTGGCGGCGGGCCGCTTTGATGGTCGGCTGACCAACGGCGTTCTCCAGCATGAAGTCACGCACGAACTTGCCGGTTTGGATGTCCGAAAGGGTCTCTTTCATCGCCTTCTTGGTCTGCTCGTAGGGCAGAATGCGCGGGCCGGTGACGTACTGGCCATATTCCGCAGTGTTCGAGATCGAGTAGTCCATGTTGGCGATGCCGCCTTCATAGATCAGATCAACGATCAGCTTGGTCTCGTGCAGACACTCGAAATAGGCCATTTCAGGTGCATAGCCTGCCTCGACCAGCGTTTCGAAGCCGCAGCGGATCAGCTCAACGATACCGCCGCACAGAACGGCCTGCTCGCCGAACAGGTCGGTTTCGCATTCTTCGCGGAAATTGGTCTCGATGATGCCCGAGCGGCCGCCACCGATGGCCGAGCAATAGGACAGGCCGATTTCAAGCGCTTTGCCAGTTGCGTCGCTGTCGACAGCGACCAGACAGGGCACGCCGCCGCCTTTGACATATTCACCACGCACGGTGTGGCCGGGGCCTTTGGGGGCCATCATGATGACGTCGACGCCTTCTTTCGGCTCGATCAGGCCAAAGTGGACGTTCAGACCGTGGGCGAAGGCAATGGCCGAGCCGGGCTTGATGTTGTCATGCACGTATTTCTTGTAGGTCTCTGCCTGCAGTTCGTCGGGCATGGTGAACATGATGACGTCGCACCAGGCCGCCGCTTCGGCGATACCCATGACCTGCAGGCCTTCGGCTTCGGCTTTCTTGGCGGATGCCGAGCCTTCGCGCAGAGCGACAACCAGGTTTTTCGCACCCGAGTCGCGCAGGTTCAGCGCGTGGGCGTGGCCTTGCGAGCCATAGCCCAGGATGGCCACTTTTTTGTCTTTGATCAGGTTGATGTCGCAATCGCGATCGTAATAGACGCGCATGATTCCGGTCCTTTCTGTTACGGTTGCTGTGCTTTTAGTTCGGTGCGACTTGGTTGGCGAGCGTTGAAGCATTGAGTATTTGTCAAAAAGGTGAAAAGTTATTCGCAAAAAGTTGGAGTAGTGAGTAATTCATGCTTGACGATATGGACCGGCGCATTCTGCGCCATCTGCAAGCCGAGCCGACCCTTTCGATGGCCGAACTGGCAGAACGGTGCGGGATCAGCCAGGGCGTGTGCTGGCGCCGCGTCGAGAAGATGCAGGCCTCAGGCGTCATTCAGGGGCAGGAGGCCGTGATTGACTGGGCTGCGCTTGGATATGCCGTCGAGGTCTCGCTGCGCGTGACGCTGGACAAGACCCAGCCGCGCGCCTTCGATGAGTTCACGGCCGCCGCGCGGGAGGTGTCCGAAGTGATCGAGATTCAGACCTTTCTGGGGCGTGTAGATGTGCGTCTTTCGGTTTTGGCGCGCGACATGTCTCATTATCAGAAAATCTACCGTGACCGCATTCTGACCCTGCCGCATATCGCCGATATCGAGGCGTTGATGCATATCGCACGGTTAAAGCGAAACGAGGTTCTGCCCGTATGATTGAGCTTGATGAAACCGACCGCCAGATCCTACGTGCGCTGGTGCAGGATGCCACACAAAGTGCCGGAGCTTTGGGGCGTAAGCTGGGATTGTCCCAGCCTGCGACCTGGCGGCGTATCAGGCGGCTGGAAACGGCAGGAGTCATCAGGGGCCGCCGCCTGCGTCTGAATGCCGAGGCGCTGGGGTTCGGCGTGACGGTTTTTCTGGGTGTCAAGCTGGCACGCAAGGGCCAGATCAGTCTGGAAGACTTCGAGCGCGCGGTCAGCGCCATCCCCGAGGTTCAGACGGTCGAGCATGTTCTTGGCCTGTACGATTATCGCCTGCGGGTTGTTGCCCGCGATCTGTCCGACTTTGAACGCGTCCTGCGGCGGCGGATCATGACCCTGCCCGGCGCCGGGGACGTCGAAGCCAACGTCCTTCTCAGCGAAGAGCGGTTGCCAGGTCCGATCGGTTAACCGGGATTAGTATCTGGTGCGAATGCAATATCCGGGATGGTGGGTCATGCGCGCGAAGGTCATCGGCTCACCATCTTTCCAGGTCGTACGCTCAAGCTGAATCATCGAGGTGCCGGCAGTGGTGCCCATGAATTCGGCCAGACGCCCGTCGGCGGAAATCGCGCAAAAGGCAATCTCAGCCTCGGTGAAGGGGGCGACATTCAGCAGCCATTCATGCGGGCCCTGTGAATTGAGGTCGGCATGTTCGACTTCAGGCACGGTGTTGATGTTGATCCAGCGCTCTTCCAGTTGAAAGGGGCGGTTGTCGGCATAGTGCATACAGATCACGTGCAGCACACGCGCGTCCGGAGAAACGCTGAGCTGTGACGCCAGCCACCCGGGGCTGGGTACGACTTTCCGCTCGACCAGCGCATAGCGATAGGTTGAATTCTGGTTTTCGACGACCTGCCGCGCCAGCGAGAGTTCCAGTTTCGCGTGTTTGCTGGGTTCTTTTTTGACCCGTGTTCCGCTTTTGCGCTTACGCTCCACGAACCCCTGATCGGCTAATTCCCGCAAAGCGCGGTTTACGGTCGCGCGCGCGCAATTGAATTCTTCGGCTAGCTGCGTTTCTGTTGGCAGCAAAGATCCCTGGGGCCAGATCCGGCTTTCAATGCGGCGTTTAACTTCGTCCCGTACAACCTGAAAACTGATCCGCTTTTGAGCATTCACGAGAAGCAATACCTTTCTTCTTCAAAGTGTGTGTATCTGTTCAGAAACACCTCTGGGTGTAAAGAGGGGCTGACACTATTTGGCGTCAAGTAGGGGGCTTATGGTGCAGTTTCCGTTGATTTTTTCACGGGGAAATAAGGTTCCGTCGCGTCAATTGTCGGCGCAAGAAAACTGCTTTACCAATTTCGGCAGAAGATTCACTTTGCCCCAGTACTGTTTGAAAGGACAAATCATGCCGGCGCTTTTGGATAGCATTGATCCCAATGGGCTCGAGGAATTCTCGGTTGTATTCACCGACCGTTCCCTGAACCACATGTCAGCCCGGTTTCAGACCGTCATGCGCGATATTTCAACGATGCTGAAAGATGTCTATGGTGCGGAAGGCATTGCCATAATTCCGGGCGGTGGGACCTATGCAATGGAGGCTGTGGCCCGCCAATTCGCGCGCAATGCCAACGTTCTGGTGGTGCGGAACGGGTGGTTTTCCTACCGTTGGAGCCAGATCATTGAATCCGCAGATTTGACGGCGTCGGCTACAGTGCTCAAGGCGCGGCAAACTGGCAACTCCAACCCGTCCCCGTTTGCGCCAGCGCCGATCGAAGAGGTGGTGTCAACTATTCGTGAGCAGCGCCCGGATGTGGTGTTCGCGCCGCATGTCGAAACCGCGGCGGGTCTGATTCTGCCGGATGACTACGTGACGGCTATGGCCGCGGCCGCGCATGAGGTTGGCGCGCTGATGGTGCTGGACTGCATCGCCTCGGGCTGCGCCTGGGTCGATATGAAGGCAACGGGCGTGGACGTCCTGATCTCGGCCCCGCAGAAAGGGTGGAGCGCGTCGCCCTGTGCTGGATTGGTTATGCTGTCCGAACGGGCTGAGGCACGGTTGGAAGAGACCACATCCGACAGTTTTGCCGTGGATCTGAAGAAATGGCGTCAGATCATGCAAGCCTATGAGAATGGCGGTCATGCCTATCATGCCACCATGCCGACCGACGCGCTGCAAGCGTTCCGGGACACAATGGCCGAGACCCGCGATTACGGCTTCGAAAAGCTGCGTGAAGCGCAATGGGCTTTGGGCAACGGCGTGCGGGCAATGCTGAAGGACAAGGGCATTGTGTCAGTGGCGGCCGATGGGTTCGGAGCGCCGGGCGTTGTGGTCAGCTATACCTCGGACCCCGAGGTTCAAAACGGTAAGAAATTCGCCGCGCTGGGAATGCAGATCGCCGCTGGCGTACCGCTGCAATGTGACGAACCCGAAGGATTCAGCACTTTCCGTCTGGGCCTGTTCGGGTTGGACAAGCTGTACGATGTAGACGGTACAATTGCGCGGCTCAAGCGTGTGCTGGATCAGGTGCTGTGATCGTCTGAGTGAACTGGGGGCCTCAGCGCACGCCGAGGCCCATCTGCATCAAGGTCTTGCGCACGGGCGGTAGGGAATAGAGCGCGTTCAACCCCATCGCCCGCGCATCGCGCAGCGGACGTGCCTCGATCATCGAGGCGCGGTTCAGAAGGTCGATGCCTTTGACCCGCATTTCGATCTCGGTGTGACGGGCCTTGTGGTAGGCGTCCAGCATCTGCGCGTCACCCAGACCTTCGGGGCGGGCCTGCGCCAGATCCAGCAGGCTGCGCAAATCACCCAATGACATGTTCAACCCCTGTGCGCCGATGGGCGGCACAACATGGGCGGCCTCAGCCATAAGGGCGATGCGCTCGCCCGACAGCCGTTCCGCCGATTGACTGATGATCGGCCAGATGGTCCGGCGCGAGGCCAGTTTCAACGGCCCGAACAAACCGCAGGACCGTTCGGTCATCAGTGCCTCGAACGCCTCGGGTTCGGTGTTCAGCAGTTCAACTGCACGCGGGCCGCGCTCCATCCAGACAATCGCCGACGACGGCTGACCCTGCCAATCGGGCAGGGGGACCAGGGTGAACGGTCCGCCCGAACGGTGAATCTCGGTCGAGACATTGTCATGCGGAACCGGATGCGTCACGGCAAAGGCCAGCGCCTTTTGACCATACCGCGTGGTGTGCACGTTGATCCCCGCCGCCTCGCGCATAGGTGAATTGCGGCCATCTGCGGCGACCACCAGTTTGCAGCGGATACGGCTGCCATCACTCAGGCTCACACGCGCTTCGGCGGTGCGGGTGAACAGGCTGACGGTGGCAGTACCGGGGCGGAAATCGACATTGGGCAACTCGGCCAGACGGGCCACCATTTCACGCCGCAGCAGCCAGTTGGGCAGGTTCCAGCCAAAGGGCTGGTCCGAAATGTCAGCGGCGTTGAAGTCGCGTACGACGCGGGGCTCTGGCACGTCTCCACCCGCATCGACGATACGCATGATCTGCAGGGGGGCGGCGTGTTCATCCAGCCGCTGCCACAGCCCGCATTGTTCCAAGAGCCCATGCGCCGGCTGCAGAAACGCAGTCGTCCGCAGGTCCGACCCGTCCACGTCACGCTCGGTGATGGGCGGAGTAGGGTCGACGCAGACAACGTCGAACCCGGCGGTTCCAAAAGCCGCCGCAGCGGTCAGTCCGGCGATACCTCCGCCGGAAATCAGGATGTCACAGCTGTCTGTCATGGCCTTGGTCTCCGAGTCTTGGGTAGAAACTAGTTCGGTTCCAAGGCGGGTGCCAAGTGACATCCTGTCCCGTATGTCAGCCGCGTGAGATCAGGATGAGGATGAAGAACATCACCGGCACCATCATCACGGCCGGAATATAAAGCCCCGGTAGGCCAAACAGCAGGGCCGAGCAACCCCACATGCTGACGATCGCGGCAGCGGTGTAGTACCAGTCTTCGGCCTCACCATTGGCCGCATCCTTTGCCAGCCAGCCGAAAACGGGGATTGCAAACAACAGGCGCTGCCAAATGGGCAGGCGCCGAGGCATCTCGATCGCGCTCATGGGAATCTCCAGTTCTGTTCGTCGCTGAGGCGCATATAGGGGGCGATGCTGCACCTGCAAAATGTGCAGATCGTCGCAGTGTGACGGCCTATCGCAGGCGGGCCAGAAACGCGGTCAGATCGTCGGTGTAGTGGTGGATATGGTCAGCTTCGTGCGGCTCGGGCGCGACGTGAACCGTGCGCATTCCCATCGCGTGAGGGGCGGCCAGATTGCGCGGGTCATCCTCGAACATCGCGGCCTTGGCCGTGTCGATTCCATCCTGGATAAAGATTGCCTCGAATGCGGCTTTTTCCGGCTTTGGCTTATAACCTGCGTGTTCGACGCCATAGATCGCGTCGAACAGGCCGCTAAGTCCGCGCGCGTCCAGAACGCGTTCGGCATAGGGCGCGCTGCCGTTGGTATAGACG
The DNA here is from genome assembly GCF_056540565.1 of Ruegeria sp. AM9. Taxonomy (NCBI): domain Bacteria; kingdom Pseudomonadati; phylum Pseudomonadota; class Alphaproteobacteria; order Rhodobacterales; family Roseobacteraceae; genus Ruegeria; species Ruegeria sp. AM9. Next base: position 374,252 of record NZ_JBQFWY010000001.1, on the reverse strand, counting down.
ATGCGGCGGCCGGGCAAGGACCGGATATGATCGGCCAGTTCTGCGTCGGGGTCCATGTGGCTCATGTCTACCTGATGAACCGCGTGCAGGTAAGGATCGGGGTCAAGATCGTGCTCGGCCATCAGCCCGGCCAATGTGGTGCCGTATTGCCGCCAATAGTGCGAGCGTAGCCGATCCGCCTCGGCCCGGTCGACGCCGATGGCCTGGACTACGTAATCCGTCATCAGCACCTCGATCTGGTCGAACAGGCGCATGTGAGGCGGATAGAGCGTGTTGTCCAGATCGAACACCCATTGGGTGACATGGGAAAAGGCAGGTTTGACCATGGTTTTGGTTTAGGGTGCGGGGCATCGGTTTTCAATGCTGCTCTTGATCCGGGGGGCAACTGACGGATAGACATGTTCGAACGAGGAGACATACCACCCAATGCCCCAATCCAGACAGCCCAACAAAGACGCCTACAGCTTAATTCTCGAAGCGATTGACTTGGGCGTTTACAAGCCCGGCGACCGCCTGGTCGAAAGCGAGTTGGCTGAGCGGTTCGGAGTGTCGCGCACGCCGATCCGCGAGGCGCTGCAACGGCTGGAAACGCAATCCCTGCTGGAACGCGACGGGCGGTCATTAATTGTCGCCTCGCTGGATCACAACCAGATGGCCGAGCTTTACGTGGTGCGGCGTGAGCTGGAGGGGCTTGCCGCGAAACTGGCGGCCAAGCACGCCACCGAAGAAGAAGTCAAGGTGTTGCAGGATATGGTTGCCGCTGATGACGCGCTTGTCGATGACCCGGTGGCCTTGTCACGGGCGAACCGGCGGTTCCACGAACAGATTCATCTGGCCTCGCACAACCGTTATCTGGTGCAGCAATTGGACCTTGTGCATCGTACAATGGCGCTGATGGCCACGACGTCGCTGGCGGCGCAGGGCCGGGGCGAAATCGCGCAGAGCGAACACAAAGGGATCGTCGAGGCAATCGCAGCCCGCGATGAAGAGGCGGCTGGACGAGCCCTCAAGGATCACATTTCGGTCGCCTTCACAACGCGCCTGAAACAGGATGCCATCCGTCGCGAGAGCTGACCGTCAGTGCGGCAGGCCCTCTTCGCTGGCTTGGCCGTGTTGTGTTTTGTCCCAGAAGAACGGATCAAGCAGCAATTCCCACAGCGCCTTGTACGCAGCCAGAACGCCCAGCGGAAAATACAGCGGCATTGTCGGCACCCAAGGGAGCAGAAAACGCCGTTCGCGTGCGGACACTGCGATTACTCCGATCAGAGTATTGACGGCCTCTGCAAGCAAAAACAGGCCGAACAACGCGGTAAGTCCGGCTCCGGAGAGGATCGGATCAAGCGGGCTGGGCAGGCCAAAGGTCGTCAACCAGAACAGCCACAGGACCGGAGCCAGCAGGAACTGCCCGACGGTCCCAAGAAAGAACGCTTGCAGGCCGAGAAATCGCCAGGGGCCGAGATCGCTCAGCAATCGCAATGGTGACCGCATGTGAACAAGGTAAGTGACCATGAACCCCTTGAGCCAGCGAGAGCGCTGCCGCACCCAAGGCCAGGCGCGAAAATTCGCCTCTTCAAACGTGGCGGTATCGACCATTTCCGTACGGTACCCGGCTCGGCTGAGCCGCACGCCCAGATCGGCATCTTCGGTGACGTTGTGGGCATCCCACCCGCCCAGTTCCAACAGCTTGTCACGGCGGAAAAAGAACGTGGTTCCTCCCAAGGGCACAACCAGCCGAAGTCGCGCGATGCCCTGCAGGATCACCCGAAACCAGCTGTTATATTCGATGGTAAAGCAGCGTGATCGCCAGTTGGTGCGTGGGTTGTAATAATCCAGAACGCCCTGCAGGCAGACCACATCCTCGTCCGCCCGCGCAAAGTGATGGACGACCCGTTCGATCTGGTCTGGTTGTGGCGCGTCTTCGGCATCCCAGACACCCAGAATATCGCCGCGGCAGAAATCCAGCGCATAGTTCATTGCACGGGGTTTGGTGGTCAGACCGTTCAGGGCGGGCACCTCGACGGTTCTAATCCAGTTGGGCAATTGGACTTGCGCCAATGTGGACCGCGTCACCTCGTCGGATTCTTCCAGCACCAGAATGACATCCAGCAGCGCCTTGGGGTAAGTCAGCCGCCGCAGCCTGCGGATCAGGGCGCCGGCAATCTCTCTTTCTTTATAGAGCGGCACCATGATGGATACGCGGGGTAATGCCCTTGGCGGGCTGGGGGGCGGTGTTTTGCCAGGGCGCGTCCGGTGATTCCAGATGTAGTTCAGCAAGCCAGCCAGACGCAGACACAGAAACAGGATCAGGCTGATCACGGCAGCCGCAACCAGAACGGCAAACCCAGTCCTTGGAAAGGCGCCAAACAATGTCATGAGGCCCACAAGCGCGATCGCAGGCCCAACACGGGATCGCGGCGTCCAGGACCGGCAACTCTGGTCAAGGACCACTCGGGCTTCGGCTGCCTCGGCCAGAGGGGCAGAGAACATGCGCGCGATTGCGTCGTCGATCTGATCTGCGACGGCGAGCACGGGGATGATTGTGTAGCCGGTATCCCCCAGTTCGGTTTGCACGTCCGGGAACAGATCGGGCCGCGCCGTGCAGACCAACAGAATGGGCCCCAACTGCCGCCATGGGATGACATTATGTGCCAGCCAGAAGTCAACAGGCTTGATCCGGCACAGATCGGAGGGTGGGGGTAAGCTGTCCAGATCGGCGACCTGCAGGCCGGTTTGCTCAGACAAAGCGTTAAGCACGTCCTGCCGGTTGACCCAGCCCTCGGCCACCAGGATTTCACCTAGTGGCGCCCGCTGCCAGGATTGCAGAAACAGTGCCTCGTCCAGCTGTGCTTTTGTGATCAGGCCACGGTCGACAAGACAAGCCCCCAAAGGCTTGCGTTCCTGAGCAGGTATCGGCGCGGCGTGCGCGAAATGCTGCAGGTTCAGTTCGACCATAACGAAACAACCCTGACGCGATTAGCAGGCGTCAGGGTTGCTCAATTAAGGTTAACAGCGGGTTAACTCTGATCAAAACGCTGTTTATGCGGTGGCTTTCTTGTCCGCCATCGCGTCGGCAAAGCGTTCGAACAGGTAGAAACTGTCCTGCGGGCCGGGCGAGGCCTCGGGGTGGTGCTGCACCGAATAGACCGGGCGGTCGGTCATGCGGATGCCGCAGTTCGAGCCGTCAAACAGCGACCGGTGGGTCTCAACCACGCCCTCGGGCAGAGACTGCGCGTCCACCGCGAAACCGTGGTTCATCGAGGTGATCTCGACCTTGCCTGTCTCCATATCCTTGACCGGGTGGTTGGCGCCGTGGTGGCCGTGGTTCATCTTGACGGTCTGACCACCCAAGGCCAACGCCAGCATCTGGTGGCCAAGGCAGATGCCAAAGACGGGCAGGTCGGTTGTGTCCAGAACCTCTTTGATCATCGGAACGGCGTATTCACCAGTGGCCGCCGGGTCGCCAGGACCGTTGGACAGAAAGACGCCATCTGGATTGTGAGCCAGCACTTCCGCCGCTGTCGCGGTGGCGGGCAGCACGGTTACGTCACAACCAGCCGAGGCGAGGCAGCGCAGAATGTTGCGCTTGGCGCCGAAATCCACGGCAACAACCTTGTGTACCGGGGCGTCCTGACGGGTATAGCCATCGGGCCAGGCCCACCGCATCTCGTCCCAGCGATAGCTTTGTGCGCAGGTGACCTCTTTGGCGAGATCCATACCTTCCAGCCCCGCAAAGCCGCGTGCGGCAGCGACCAGAGCCTCAATGTCGAAATTACCCTCGGGGTCATGGGCCAGCGCCACATGCGGCGCGCCTTGCTGACGGATGGCACGGGTCAGGCGGCGGGTATCCACACCGCCGATAGCGATGCGGCCACGACGGGTCAGCCAGGTCTTCAGCTCTTCGGCCGAACGCCAGTTCGACGGTTCGGTCGGGTCCCATTTGACCACCATCCCGGCGGCAACAGGATCACCGGTTTCGTCATCCTCGGGGTTCACGCCGACATTGCCGATATGCGGGAAGGTGAAGGTGACGATCTGCCCGGCGTAGGATGGATCGGTCATGATTTCCTGATAGCCGGTCATGGCCGTGTTAAAGCACAGCTCGGCCACAGTCTGACCGGTGGCGCCGAAGCCCATCCCGTAGAACAGTGTACCGTCGGCCAATGCCAGACATGCGGTGGGCTTGGACGGGGCGTTCTGGGCCATCGGGCGACTCTCCTGCTGGGTAAATCGGCGCATAACTAAGGGGGTTGCGGCGCTGGGTCAAGTCTGTTGAAATTTTGCGCTATTGTGAGAAATCAAGGGGTTAGCAATATTCACTTCTGGTTGTATCGCGCTTTTTGTTTCGATATGGTCGGGGTTCCTTTTCCATGGGGATGGACAGATCATATGGATATGCGATCACGGGTGAACTCTGCCCTGAAGCAAGCAATGAAAGACAAAGATGCCGAGCGTTTGTCGACGCTGCGGTTGATTAACGCTGCAATCAAAGACCGCGATATCGCTTCGCGCGCCTCTGACAATGAAGAGGCCAAGGGTTGTGGCGACGCCGAGGTTCTTGAAATCCTTGGAAAAATGACCAAGCAGCGCAAGGAAAGCGCCCGCGCCTATGAAGAGGGTGGACGGCTGGACCTAGCCGAGCGGGAACTGCGCGAGGTCGAGGTTATCGAGGAATTCCTGCCCAAGCAGTTGGATGACGACGAGGTCTCCAAAGCCATTCAGACGGCGATTACTGCCACCGGAGCGGGTTCGATCCGCGACATGGGCAAGGTCATGGGCGAGCTCAAGACCCGCTACACCGGCCAGATGGATTTCGGCAAGGTCGGCCCGATGGTCAAGGACCACCTCTGCGCCGCGTCGAACGGCGGCTGCTGATAACATTCAAATGTTGTGACTGCATTTACTGCGCGACCGGTTCGCGCAGTTTTTGTATCAGGTCGTCGTATAGCGCGATACGCTCGTCCTCGGACAGGAACGCTCCAATTTCCACTTCGCGCCCATCTCCGGTCAGCGTGACATAGTTTGGAACGGGTCCGCCGTGTTTGTGCATCTCGGGCCGGGCCCAATAGCGGTTGCAGGTCCATTCTTGCTGGCCCGAACGTGGGTCATGGTGGATCAGATGCGCCTTGGTGCCGGTCAGGGTCAGAATCTCGAACACGCTGCGGGCGCGATAGTTGGTCAGGATGGCCAGCCACAGGCCCAGAACGGTCAGCAACAGGAAGGGCAGCAGGCCCCACAGGATCACCGATCCCAGCACCGCCAGCAGCGGAATCAGCCCAAACAGAAACACCGACAGGATCACGATCATCGCCCCGCGCCGCGGCAACGAGTTATGCGGCCAAAGGCGCAGCTCCTGTTCGGTTTCAGAGGTCTGATTCCATCGGTATGGCATGGTTGAAAGCTAGCGCAACAAGGGTGCGTGTCGAAGGGAAATGATCAGGTCACATGGCCGACGCGCGACCATGACAGCGCGTCGTCCAGCCGATCATCGCCCCAGAAAACTTCGCCGTTGACGACAAGGCTGGGGGCTCCGAAAACTCCGAGTTTCGCGGCATGTTCCGTTTCGGCCTCAAGTGCTGCGACGGTATCGGGGCTGCGGGCGCGGGCCAGCACCAGACGCGGGTCCTGCTGGCACCTGTGCAGTGCTTCGGAGATGGCGGATTCGCTGCCAGCTTCGTTACTTTCCTCGAACCAGATGCGATACAGTGTCTGGGTGAAATTCTTGCCCCAGCCATCGCCCATGCCCAGCAAGGCGACCTGATTGGCCAGCGCCAGGTCCGAGATCGGGTAGGGCGCGGGCAAGTTGGCGTGGATGCGGTACTTTGCAGCCCGGCGCTCGATATCCCGCCACATATATGCGGATTTCACCGGCTTGCCGGCAAACGGGATGTTTTGCTGGTCCTTCATTACGCTGCGCACATTGAACGGTCGCCATTTCACCGAGACGCTGTGTTCCGAGCACCAGTCGTCCAGACGCATGATCGTCAGGAAGCTGTATGTACTGCCTATAGAATACCAAAAATCAATTTCGGGCATGTGATACCCCCGGGTTGCCGGATGTCCAAACTCTGACAGGATAGCCGATTTTGGCGGTTCTGGCGACTTTGGGGTTGCCACCCGGCGCGGCAACGAAAAAACCCCGCCGAAATGGCGGGGTTTCTTTGGGTTTGGCGGGGATCAGTGCGCGTGGCCCTTGTCCCAGTCTTCCTGCTTGGGCAGCTGCTCGAACGTGTGCTCGGGCGGCGGCGAGGGCAGGGTCCATTCCAGCGTATCCGCGTATTCGTTCCACGGGTTCGGACGGGTCTCTTTCGCGCCGCGCAGCAGGGCGTAGATCACGATGCCGAAGAACAGCAGGAACGAGGCAAACGAGATGAACGCACCAATCGACGACACAAAGTTCCACTGGGCGAATGCCTCGGGGTAATCAATATAGCGGCGGGGCATGCCCTGACGGCCCAGGAAGTGCTGGGGGAAGAAGGTCAGGTTGGCGCCGATAAAGAACAGCCAGAAGTGAACCTTGCCCCAGAATTCCGAGTACTGACGACCGGTCATCTTCGAGAAGTAGAAGTACACACCCGCAAAGATCGCAAAGACGGCACCCAGCGACATCACATAGTGGAAGTGAGCAACCACGTAGTAGGTGTCGTGATAGGCGCGGTCGATACCGGCCTGCGACAGAACCACACCGGTCACACCGCCAACGGTGAACAGGAACAGGAAGCCGAAGGCGAACAGCATCGGTGTCTTGAACTCGATGGACCCGCCCCACATGGTCGCGATCCACGAGAACACCTTAACGCCTGTGGGCACCGCGATGACCATCGTGGCCAGCATGAAGTAGGCCTGCTGACGCAGCGACATACCAACGGTATACATGTGGTGCGCCCACACGACGAAGCCCAGAACACCGATTGCGATGATCGCCCAGACCATTGGCAGATACCCGAAGATCGGCTTGCGCGAGAAGGTCGCAATGACGTGGCTGATGATGCCGAAGCCGGGCAGGATCACGATATACACTTCCGGGTGGCCGAAGAACCACAGGATGTGCTGATACAGGATCGGGTCGCCGCCGCCGGCCGGATCAAAGAAGGTGAAGCCAAAGTTGCGGTCCATCAGCAGCATGGTGATTGCGCCCGCCAGAACCGGAAGCGACAGCAGAATCAGCCACGAAGTGACGAAGATCGACCAGCTGAACAGCGGCACCTTGAACAGGGTCATGCCGGGGGCACGCATGTTCAGGAAGGTGGTGATCATGTTGATCGCGCCGAGGATCGAGGAGGCGCCCGATACGTGTACGGCAAAGATCGCAAGGTCCATGGACATGCCGCCCTCGGTCGTGGACAGCGGCGGGTAAAGAACCCAACCAACGCCCGAGCCGAGCTGGTCATTCCCACCGGGGCTAAGCAGCGAGGCCACGCCCAGCGAGGTACCGGCGACGTACAGCCAGAAGGACAGGTTGTTCATCCGCGGGAACGCCATATCCGGCGCGCCGATCTGCAACGGCATGAAATAGTTGCCAAATCCGCCGAACAGGGCGGGAATGACAACGAAGAACATCATCAGAACACCGTGATAGGTGATCATCACGTTCCACAGATGCCCGTTGGGGGTACATGGGTCGGCCATGAAGCCTTCCAGGCACATGTACTGAACACCGGGGTGCATCAGCTCGAGCCGCATGTAAACGGTCATCAGAACCGAGATCAGACCGGCCAATGCCGAAACGATCAGGTAGAGAATCCCGATGTCCTTGTGGTTGGTCGACATGAACCAGCGCTGGAAAAAGCTGCGCTGGTCTTCATGGTCGTGACCATGAATGGCTGCGTCTGCCATTATAGGTGCCTCCTGTTGCAACTGACCGCGCAGCCAGACCTCTCCGGCGCGCGGTATTATTGCTGGTTTTAGAATGCGAAAGAGGCGCCTTCAATGGCCGAGTTTGATCTGGATCAAGATTAATTGTCGCGGGTCGGAGGAAAACCCGCGAAATCCTGGCCATGAACAGGGCATATCTGGCGATTGGTTCTGTTATTTCAAGGGGCGGCAAACGATCATTCGCGCGGCTTGGCAGAGTTCCGCCTTGACCCAGGGGGGTGGGGGCCGCAGAACTACGCTCAATACCCGAAATCGGAGACTTGATATGGCCGCCTACGATCCCGACAACATCTTCGCCAAGATCCTGCGCGGAGAGATCCCCTCGACCCGCGTGTACGAGGATGACGATACGCTGGCCTTCATGGATATCATGCCGCGGTCGGACGGGCATCTGCTGGTGATCCCCAAAACACCCTGCCGAAACCTGCTGGATGCGTCGCCCGAACAGTTGGCCGCAGTGGTTTCAACAACGCAGAAACTGACGAATGCAGTGGTCAAGGCCTTTGACGCCGACGGAGTCACCGTCCAGCAATTCAACGAGGCCGCGGGCGGGCAAGAGGTCTTCCACCTGCATTTCCACATCCTGCCTCGTTACGAGGGCGTGTCGCTGCGAGCGCCCGGCCAGATGGGCGACTTCGATCTGATCGCGCAGCACGCGGAAAAGATCAAAGCGGCGCTGGTCTGATCAGTCTTTGCTATCATGCGGCCCCAGACATGCGCCGTGGTCACCAAACGCGTGGAGTACGGCGCAAACATGGTCGTGCCCACCATCGCAGGCTGCGGCGATACGGGTCAGTTCAGCTTCGAGCCTGCGCAGCTGCGTGATCCGGTCCCGCAGGTCAATCAACTGCCGTTCAGCGATTTCGTGCGCCCGATCCAGATCGGAGCCACGCGCGCCCTCTAAAGACAGCAACGCTTCGACATCGGCCAACGGCAGGCCGAGATCGCGCCCGTGGCGAATGAATCTTAGGCGGTTCAGGGCGGCATCATCATATCGCCTCTGGTTCCCGGCTGTTCGGTGCGGTTTGGGCAGCAAGCCCTTGTCCTCGTAAAACCGAATTGTGGGCACCTTGACACCGGCGCGGCGTGAAAGCTCTCCGATCGAGTACATTTTTCCTATTTCGCCCCTTGAACCTCTAGTGGCTAGAGGAATTACATGGGGTGGGCAACCGAAGCAAGGAACACCGGTAAGATGCCACACGATCACCACGGGCACACTCACATTGACCCCACGACAGGCGACAAGCGCGTTGCCGGCGCGATAGCGGTCAACATGCTGTTGACCTTTGCGCAGGTCATTGGCGGAATACTCTCGGGGTCTTTGGCGCTGATCGCCGATGCGCTGCACAATTTCTCGGACGCCATCGCGCTGATCATCGCGTTCTTTGCCCGCAAGATCGCCCGCCGCCCCGCCGATCCGCGCATGAGCTTTGGATATGGGCGCGCCGAGGTGGTCGCGGCGCTGATCAACTATACGACGCTGGTCATGCTGTCGGTCTACCTGATGTACGAAGGCATCATGCGGTTTTTCCAGCCCGAACCCGTCAATGGATGGATGGTGGTCTGGATCGCAGCCCTTGCTTTGATCGTCGACCTGATAACCGCCGCGCTGACCTATACGATGGCGAAGGACAGCATGAACATTCGCGCAGCCTTCATTCACAACGTGGCCGACGCGTTGGGGTCGGTTGCCGTCATCATTGCGGGCGCCGCCGTGATCCTGTTCGGCTGGACCTGGGTCGATCCGGCGGTCACGATCCTGATCGCGATCTACATCCTGTGGCACGTCAAATCCGAGATCGGAGAAACCATCCGGGTTCTGATGCTGGGTGCGCCATCAGATCTGATCCCCGAAGATGTCGCCGCCGCCATCGAGGCGAAAGACGGCGTTGCCGGCGTTCACCACATTCACCTCTGGAGCATGCAGGAGCGCGAGCCAGCCCTGACCGCGCATCTCGAGATCGGTGCCCTGCACTGGACGGATGCGGATGACATACGGCTGGCTGTGAAGGAAGCGCTGAAATCCGGGTTCGGGATTGGCCACGTGACGCTGGAACTGGAACGGGCGGAACAGGCCTGCACGGCACCGCCCCGATTTGGGCATCACGATTTGCGTCAGGTCTGAAAAGGAATTGCCGTTCCGATTTGGGGTCGGAACGGCAGACTCGTAACCAAACACTTTTCCGAAAACCCGGATTGTCCGGGATCACCGGTTTAACACACCACTCACTCTAGAACGGTAAGAATAGAGTACCCGTTAACGCGCGATTTGTATTCTCCGGAGTGAGCTTTCACCGAATAAAACCCAAAACTTTTGGGCAAAATGGTGGATTGCGTTCAGGTTCGGAAACAAAAATCCCAGCGGGAAGGGATTGTTACTCGCGATTTTGGCTGTCAGCGATTCGTTGCCGGGTCAGGCTTTGACCGGCTGGAAGCAATCCGAGAAGGTTTTTTTCAAGGCGACATCGACATCCGCCATTGTCACCGGCAAGCCCAAATCGACCAGTGACGTGACGCCGTGTTCGGTGATACCGCATGGGACGATGCCCGAGAAATGCTCGAGATCCGGTTCGACATTGATCGAGATGCCGTGAAAGCTGATCCATTTGCGCAGGCGCAGACCGATGGCGGCGATCTTGTCTTCGGCGGGCTGGCCGGTGACGGTCAGAGGCTTGTCATCCCGGCGCACCCAGACACCGACGCGGCCGTCGCGAATTTCACCCTGCACGTTGAATTCCGCCAACGCAGCGATGACCCAGTTTTCCAGCTGTTTGACAAAACCCCGCACGTCCTTGCCGCGCTTGTTCAGGTCCAGCATGACATAGGCCACGCGCTGGCCGGGGCCGTGATAGGTGTATTCCCCGCCACGTTTGGCCTCATAAACCGGGAAGCGGTCAGGGTCGGTCAGGTCCTCGATCCGGGCCGAGGTTCCGGCGGTATAGAGCGGCGGATGTTCCAGTAGCCAAACGCATTCGTCCGCCTCGCCTGCAGCGATTGCAGCCACCCGCGCCTCCATGAAGGCGACGGCCTCGGTATAGTCGGTTAACCCGTCGGTGATCTTCCATTCCATGACGGTTCCATATCGCGCGGATGCGGCAAGGAAAAGGGGTCAGGCGGCCTCGGTCAGGCAGCGTTGCAGAATCTGGGCATAGGTGTCTGTACCCTGCGCTCCGGTCACAAGATATTTGCCACCAAACACCATTGACGGAACGCCCGAGATGCCTCGACTGGTCCAGAACTCCTGCTTTTGGCGCACTTTGGCGGCATGTGCACCGGATTCGAGCGCCGATCGCGCGGCGCCGGCGTCCAGTCCGGCGGCTGTAACCGCATCAAGCAGGACGTCACTATCCGACACGTCTTTCTGGTCGGTGAAATACGCCCGAAACAGCGCCAGTTTCAGCGGATGTTGACGGCCCTGAAACTCGGCCCAGTCCAGCAATTGGTGCGCCGCAAAGGTGTTCACCATTCTGCTGTCATCGTCGAAGTTGAATGCGAACCCCAGTTCTGCGCCCAGCTGCGTCAGTCGATCCCGAGCCTGCTGGCTTTGTTCGGCGGTCGTTCCATATTTCTCCATGATATGCGCGCGCAGGTTCTGACCTTCGGGCGGCATGGTGGGGTTCAGTTCGAACGGATGCCACCTGAGATGCGCCAGCACGTTTTCCTGCTTTAGCGCCAGATCAAGCTGTCTAAATCCAACAATGCACCAGGGGCAGACGATGTCCGAAACAATGTCGATCTGAACGACGGGGCGAGGATCGGGGGTGGTCATGTCCGGACTCCTGACAAGGTGATGGGGTGATGTGAAGCTATAGATATGGGCGCGGGCGGGGAATTCAAACCGGCGCGTTTTTTGCCTCTTCACATCCCGATCATCTACGTCTATACGCCCCTCTACCAAGTCACTGGCAGTGCGGTCGTGGCGGAATTGGTAGACGCGCAGCGTTGAGGTCGCTGTGGGGTAACTCCCGTGGAAGTTCGAGTCTTCTCGACCGCACCATTCTCATCAGACATTCCGGCGATTGGCCCGTTCGGGATGGGGTAGAGGTGCACCAGTTTACGTCGGATTATCGATATCGCGATTTCCTGTCTCGCCCATGTCTGCCGGGTTGTGTATGACGAACATCAATACAGATCGGGAAGTGTTGATGTCGCAGGCCATTACCGTATTCACCACGATGAAAAACGAAGGCCCTTATATGCTGGAATGGGTCGCGTTCCACAAAACGCTGGGGGTCGATCACTTTGTGATCTTTACCAATAACTGCGACGACGGCACCGATGATATTGCCCGCCGATTGCAGGAATTGGGGCTGGCCACCCATGTCTCGAACGAGGTGAAAGAGGGTGGCAACCCGCAACATCAGATGTTGCGGCGGGCGCGGCGTCAGCCCAAGGTCAAGGAAGCCGATTGGCTGCTGTGTCTGGACGTGGATGAGTTCTGGAACATCCGCCATGGCGACAACAGCTTTGACGCTTTGATTTCTGAGGTCGAAACCCGCGCGGGTCAGCCGGTGGATGCGATCTCATTCGCGTGGAAGCTGTTTGGAAGCTCGGGGAATATCAGCTTTGAAGACCGGCCGGTGACCGAAGCCTTCGAGATGGGGGATCAGGAGTTTCCCTATCACTCGGGCAGGGCCTACGGTCTGAAAACCCTTTTCCGCAACAACGGCAAGTTCACCCGCTTCGGACCGCATCGTCCGAAGGGCATAGAAGAGGGCAAGGAAGGCGAGGTCGCCTGGTCCGACGCCGGCGGTAATCTGTTCCCGGCGGAAAAGGTGGGGTGGCGGGCCTGGCGTGGGTTCGACCATTCGCTTGGGCGGCTTCACCACTATTCGGTCCGGTCGCTGGATGGCTTTCTGATCAAGCGTGACCGGGGCCGAACCAATCATATCAAGGTGGATCAGGGGCAGTCCTATTGGCAGGACATGAACGCCAACAAAGAGGCCGACGCCTCGATTCAGCCGATTGCGCGGCGTGCAGCACCGCTGCTGGAAGAGTTGAAGGCAGATCCGGTGCTGAGCGACTTGCACAGGCAGGCCTGCGACTGGCACCGCGCCAAAATCGCCGAAATCAAAATGCGCCCGGATTGGGTGGATTTCCGGATGTGGCTGGCGGATAATCTCATCTGAGGATCATGGCAGACGACCTTTCGAAAGAACAGCTGAAACCAGAACACCCCGACCGCAAGACGGGGTACGAGCGTATTCTGACCGATCCCGCGCCACCGTGGTTCGTCGAACTCTACCCCGGTGGTGACGGCGCCGGGTTCCTGCAAAAGCTCGAACGCCATTCGGTGCTTTTCCATCAACGCTCTGCGTCACAACTGGTCGTCAGTTTCGACAATATCGCCAATGCCAACGACCTGTCCTTTGCGCGCGAACCCTGGGGCTGGAAGTTCTTCCGCGATGAAGGCTGGTCCCATATGGGGGTCTTTGCGCGCACCAAGGCGTGGTACCGCGACCCCGAGATCATCTCGTATTTCCAGAACCGCGCGGCCGAGGGGTTTTTTGACGCGTTCGATCAGGTCGTCTTTGCCGGTGCCTCGATGGGCGGGTTTGGGGCGCTGGCTTTTTCCGAACTGGTGCCTGGTGCAAACGTGATCGCGTTTAACCCGCAGACTACGCTGGATGAACGTCTGGTGCCGTGGGAGACCCGGTATCGCTTTGGTCAGGTGCAGGACTGGGACCTGCCCTTGGGCGACGCGGCGCAGACGGTGAAGAAGGCGGGCAAGGCCTATGTGTTTTATGACCCGTTTTTCGACCTCGACCGGCAGCAGGTCACGCGGCTGCAGGGCGAAAACGTGGTATTGCTCAAGACGTGGTTTTCGAACCACTTTGCGGCCCCGATGCTGCGCAAGCTGGATATCCTCAAGCCGGTGATGCTGAAGGCGATGGACGGTTCGCTGCAGCCAGAGGAGTTTTATCGGATGATGCGCGCGCGCCGCGGCCTGCCGATGGTCATGCGCGCCATCGCGGCGCAGGCAGGTGAGCGTCACCCCCAACTGGTCCGACAGGCCCGCCAGAGGTTCCGGGCGTTGCGTCGCGCTGCTTTGGCCGAAAGCTCTCAATGATGCCTGCAAAAGGGGTGTTCATCGGACAGCGCAAAGACCGCATGGGCGCGCGCCTGCTGATGATGCTGACCTGCATCCGTCTGGCCGAGGATTTTGGCACTACCTACAAGGTAAACTGGTTTCCGCAAGGATCGGACGCGCCCGAGCTGGATCAGCCACAGGAGTTGTTCGCGCGGGACTGGATGGATGCGTGCTTTCTCAGCGGCAAGGAATTCGATCGGCTTGCCCAAAAGGCCCTGCCGATCTGGGCCTTTCAGGGGGACAAAACCCCGGATCGTCTGATTGCGCATCTCAACGCGGGCCGCTCGGTTCTGGTCGAGGAAGGGTTCGAGGTGCTGGCCTTCCCGTGGGAGGATATCGAGGCGATCCGCCCGCGATACCGGGAGTTCATCCATCAGATCGGTTTCACGGACGAGATCCGCGCCATTATGGCCCGCGCGGATGAAAAGTTGTCGGGGCAGGGCGTGTCGGCCTATCACATCCGCCGCGGAGACATTCTGAACGGATTGCCCTGGAAGCACACGACCTGGCCCGCAAAGATCGAACCGGAAGAGTTGTACGAGGCGCATCTGAGTAAAACCACCGGGCAAACGGCCATCATGTTCTCGGATCAACTCGAACTGATCGCCCGGTTCCAGAAGCGTTACCCTGAATTGTTGCAGATGTCGGACATCGCGGATGTTTCGGACATGACGCGGGCGCAGCGCGACTTTCTTGAGTTGTATACGATGTCACGGGCCGAGCAGGTGGTGGCGCCGTACATATCGGCGTTTTCAATGGCCGCTGCTCGAATTTCGGGGCGGCAACGTTTGGTGTTCAAGGATGTCTTGGCTGAAGAAGAAATCTCTGTAGCCAATCATCGCGTGGTTGACCGCGTTTCCAAAGGTCCCACTGCCTTTCTGAACCCGTCTGAGGCGGCCCATATCTATGCCAAGGCGGCGCAGTACCTGTCCGCGCAGGATGAAATAGAAAAAGCCTACGAACTGGCCCAACCTATTCTGGAAGCCGGGGCCGACAATGCCTTCATGCCGCTTTTGCAGGCGATAAACTGTTTCTACCTGTCCAAGTGGAAAGACTGCGAAAAGCTAGCCGCACGCGGGTTGGACAACAAAAACCTGTGGTCCGAGGACTACGCGGTCTTGCTTGCGTTGCGCGCGGCCACGCTGGGGGCGCAAAAGAAACGGTGGTCGGCCAGCCGGTACTTGGCGCGGGCATTCTGGGGCAAGCCCTTGCGCCCCGATGTGACGGTGCTGGCGTCCCGAATGTTGTACCGCGATCAGATTTCCGCCCGCCTGTTTCCACCGACGGACTGGCAGGTTCAGAGACAGGTTCGGCGGCGGCGCTTTCCACCATTCAACAATCTGTATCTGGTGCAGCACAAGGTTCTGGTCCGGCAGCCCTGCAATTTCGATTTCGTCTTGATGGATTGGGCTGATCTGGCCCTGGATCAAAAAGCCCGCCGAATTCATGATGATCGCGCCCGGATGGAGCGTTTGAGCGAGGGGTTCGACACCCTCGACGGTATCACCGCTGATGATCCGGGGGTTCTGGGGGGCAGAACTATGCTGCATTGGCATTTGGGCGCCGTCAGCTTGCCCCAGGCCATTGATGAAATGCGAAAAATCACATCGGGCTGGCCGGAAAATCCGCTTTATCACAAAAGGCTGTCGACGCTGTATGAGGCGGATGGCGATTTGCCCCGCGCCCGGATGACACTGGCCGAGGCCTTGGCCTGCGATCCCGGAAACCCGTTTCTGGTCTTTGCGATGGGGAAGTTTCTGGAACGGAATGAGGCCGCCGAGCAAGGGCAAAACCAGATCATTCAGGCGGCTGACCTCGATGACAATTCGGCGGTCATTCAGGGTGAAGCCGGGCAGATATACCTGCGGCGCGGCAAAAAGGGCAAGGCGCGGCCCTATCTGCAAAAGGCGAATGACCTGTTTCCGCCGTTCAAGCGTTTTGCAAACCAGTTGGCCCGGACCTGATGAGAATGGCACAGGCGTTCAAAACGATGCTGGATACCTCTTGGCTGTTGCGCCGGGTAAGCCTAGTCTGTGGCCCGAGCGAAAACCGCAGGAATATGGGCGCAGGTTCAATAAGCGGTAAAACACGAGGCGAGTAAGTGTCTGACCACGATCCCCGATACATCAGCGTGACCCCGATGAAGAACGAGGGTCCCTTTGTGCTGGAATGGGTAGCCCATTGCCGCGCGATCGGTATCGACCAGATTGTCGTGATGACCAATGACTGCACCGATGGCACGGATGCGTTGCTGCAGCGGCTGGACGAAAGGGGCATCCTGACCCATGTCGACAACAATGCACGCCGCCAGAGCAACCCGCAAAAACGGGCCTACCGGAAATTCCTGAAGATGGAGATCGCGCGGCCCCAAGACTGGGTGGTTGTCATCGATGCCGACGAACATATCAACGTCAAGACCGGGGACAGCACGCTGCGGGCGCTGACTGATGCAGTGCCGGATGCCAAAATGATATCGATGACATGGCGTCTGTTCGGGAATGCGGGTGTCGTGCGGTACGAAGACCGGTTCCTGTCGGATCAGTTCCGGCGCGCGGCGCTGCAGCAAAAATCTCGCCCGCCGCAGGCTTGGGGTTTCAAGACGATGTTCCGGCGCGAGCTTTGGGACACGCTGGGGGTTCACCGACCAAAGCGACCCACGGTCGAGTCCATGGAGGAATGCCATTGGTACAACGGATCGGGGCAGTTGATGCCGGACCGGTACTTTACCGGCAGCTGGCGTTCTGCGCGGGATTCCATTGGCTATGATCTGGTGCAGATCAACCACTATGCGCTGAAATCCTGCGAAAGCTATCTGGTCAAGAAACTGCGCGGTCGTGCCCACCATACGGGGGAAAGCCTTGGCATGGAGTATTGGGACATGATGAACCACAACGTCGAGGAAGACGGTTCAATCGATGCCATCCTCGACCGCAAGCGCGAGCAGTATTACGAATTGCTTGCGGACCCCGAGACAGCCCGGTTGCACCACATGTCCTGTGACCTGCACAGACAGAAGATTGTGCAACTGCGCGAACAGCCCGAGATGCAGGAGCTGATGCAGCGGATGACCACGGATTTTGCGGCCAGTCTAAACGAATGAGCGGGACCACATCTGAAACAGGAGGCATCTGATGCTCTGGCTGCATTTGGGTATGCCCAAGACCGGCACGACCGCGCTTCAGGGCTTTGTGCAGCAGAACAGGGCTCTGCTTGCTGATGTGGGGCTGCGCTATATGGAAACCGGACGGCGCCGCCATGAAGGGCAGGGGCGTCTTGCGATAAGCCACAACATCATTGCCTTCCACATGAACCAGACCAATCAGCCGATGGACATGTTTCGCGAGGCTATGGCCGTCGAATACGAGGCGCACAGAGATCAGGCCTGTCTGGTGTCGTCCGAGATGTTCTATAACTGTGATCTGACCAAGCTGGCGCAGGTCTTTGCGGAAATCCCCTCGCGCGAGTTGCGGATCACCTACTATTGCCGCAGGTATTCTGATTTTCTTGAGGCGGATTACAAGCAACGCGCCAAGAACGGCCGGTTGGGGGGCAGTGCAACCGACTATGTCCTCAACTTGTTGGACAGGATCAAGGCTGACCCCGGTATCTACAGTTTCTCGGCGAAATTGGATCGAATCCGTCAGGCGTTTCCGGGGGTCGCCGTTTCACCGCTCCTGTATGATCGTTCTCAGATGGTGCAGGGGAATGTCGTTGATGATTTCATGTCGCATATCGGCGTGTCTTTGCCCGATGGCGGGGTGACTGACCGGCCCTCGAACCCGTCTCAGTCACGGGCCGCCAGCGAGGCCTTTGGCATTGTGACACGGGCGCTGGGCCGGCAGGCAAGCCGTCGTCTGCGTAGGCGCGTGGTCGAAGAACCGGTCATGATCCGACGGTTCGACGTTTTGGAACCGGATGAACGGGCCTGGCTGGACGAATTCGTTGCCCGCCACGATGTGCCATTCCAGCAGGAGTTTTTCCCCGAGCGGCCTCAGTTGTTCGACCCAGTTGAGCTGAGCGAAGACGATCAGAAATTCCGCCGCGACACGGCGCAGGAATATGACGCGCTGCGTCGCGCGTCCGAAATCGTGTTCCGCATGGCGTTGGAAAACTGAGCGTCAGGGCTGGACGGTAATTTCCTGACGCTGGCGGCCGGTTGTCTTGTCAAAGATCAGAATGCGGTTGTCGTTCGTCACCACCGCATACCAATTGTTGCCGATGGTCACGGCCTGTGCCGTGGCGCCATCGGGCAGCTCGACCTGATCGGGCAGGGTGGGGGTCCTGTCCGATAGCCGGATGACAATCAGTGCGAATGTCACTAGAACCCCGCCAATCATCACCGCGGTCAGCAGCATGACCATTCTCCACAGCAGGCGAAGCTGTGGCGTTTCCTGCGGTTCTTGGGGTTCGGAAGGGACAGTCATGGGCACCCGTCAGATTGAGTTTCAGATTGCGGCCGATCCGCCGCCACGCCTTGATAAGGCGCTTTCGCGCGATGTGCCAGCCGAGGAAAACCTGTCGCGTACGCGGCTGACCAGGTTGATTGACGAAGGCGCGGTGCTGATTAACGGGGCGCAGGCGCGCGATCCCAAGGCCAAAGTTGCCGAAGGCGCCGCAGTGACGATCACCGTGGGTGAAGCAGAAGACAGCCATATCGGCCCTGAAGACATCCCGCTGGAGGTCGTCTTCGAGGACGCCGACCTGATCGTCATCAACAAACCGGCGGGCATGGTTGTGCATCCCGCGCCAGGTTCGCCGAACGGGACGCTGGTGAATGCACTGCTGCACCACTGCGGCGATGACCTGTCCGGCGTCGGCGGGGTGAAACGCCCCGGCATCGTGCACCGCATCGACAAGGAAACCAGCGGTCTTCTGGTCGTTGCCAAATCGGACGCAGCGCATCACGGGCTTGCGGCCCAGTTCGAGGCGCACACGGTCGAGCGGTATTACCGAGCCATCTGCTACGGCGTGCCCGATGCCAACGACCCCCGTCTGCGCGGCGTGAAGGGCGTCAGCTTTGAGCCCGGCAACATCATGCGCCTGACCACGCAATTGGCCCGGCACAAAACCGACCGGCAACGACAGGCGGTGCTGTTTCACGGTGGCCGCCATGCCGTGACGCGAGGACGCGTGGTTGAGGCGTTTGGCAACCCGGCCGGCCTGGCGTTGATCGAATGCTGGCTGGAAACCGGCCGCACGCACCAGATTCGTGTTCACATGGCCCATGCGGGGCATGGTCTGGTGGGAGACCCGGTTTATGGGGGGAAGCGAAAATTGGCAGCCAAAGCGTTCAGTGTTGCGACCGCCGAGGCTGTCCGCGCCTTTCCGCGCCAGGCGCTTCATGCTGCCGTTTTGGGCTTTGAACACCCGGTAACGGGTGAAAACCTGCGTTTTGAGGCCGAGCTGCCGGACGACGTGCAAAAACTGATTGAACAGTTGCGCGTGCCGCTGACATAATGCGCAAAGTTGCGTGAATAAGGCTTTCTTAGATTTCCTTTATCGAACGTTAATTTCAAACTGTTAACGGTACCTCTTGAACGAGTCGGTACGGATTCCCATATCCTATGTTAACGACTTAAACATTTGTCGGAGGGACATGAAACATGGCAAATTACGCAAATCTCCCCGCGCCGACGCCGGAAGGCGGTCTGAACCGCTATATGCAGGAAATTCGCAAGTTCCCGCTGTTGGAGCCGGAAGAAGAATACATGCTGGCCAAGCGTTGGGTTGAAGAGCAAGATACTGAAGCCGCGCATAAAATGGTCACTTCGCATCTGCGATTGGCTGCCAAGATCGCCATGGGCTATCGCGGCTATGGTTTGCCTCAGGCCGAGGTGATTTCCGAGGCCAATGTGGGGCTGATGCAGGCGGTCAAAAAGTTCGACCCGGAAAAGGGCTTCCGGTTGGCGACCTATGCAATGTGGTGGATTCGTGCCTCGATCCAGGAGTACGTCCTGCGGTCATGGTCGATGGTGAAACTGGGCACGACATCGGCGCAGAAAAAGCTGTTCTTTAACCTGCGCAAAGCCAAGGCCCGCATCGGTGCTCTGGAAGAGGGTGATCTGCGCCCAGAGAACGTCAAACAGATCGCCGAAGATCTGGGCGTGACCGAAGAAGAAGTCATCAGCATGAACCGCCGGATGTCCGGCGGCGATGCCTCGCTGAACGCGACCGTTGGGTCCGAGGGCGAAGGCACGATGCAGTGGCAGGACTGGCTTGAGGACGAAGATGCCGACCAGGCCGGCGATTACGAGGCGCGCGACGAACTGGATGCGCGGCGCGAGTTGCTGGCGGCTGCGCTGGACGTGTTGAATGATCGGGAAAAAGACATCCTGACTCAGCGCCGTCTGATGGATCAGCCCGTCACGCTGGAAGAGCTGAGCACGCAGTACAATGTAAGCCGCGAGCGCATTCGCCAGATCGAGGTGCGTGCCTTCGAGAAGCTGCAGAAAAAGATGCGTGAACTGGCGCGTGAAAAAGGAATGCTGGGCACGGTCTGAGACCTGCCCAAGCTGAGACAGCCCGCCTTGAATGGCGGGCTTTTTTGTTACGCGAAGACAAAATCGCTTTCGGACAACTGTCCGGCCCGAACGCCAATCAGGTCTATGCTGTCGCCATCCGCCAACTCGATCGTTGTGCTGTAGAACCCGCCCGAGATGTGGTCTTCGATGTCCTCGAAGCTGTGAATGCCGTCATAGGCGCTGAGGTCGATCTTGTCCTTGCCGACTTTGAAGTCGAGGATGAGGTCCTCTCCGTCGCCATCGTCAAAGAAGAAGGTGTCGTGCCCGCGTCCGCCGATCAGAAAATCATTTCCGGCTCCGCCATCGATCAAATCCTTGCCGCGACCGCCAAAGATGGAATCATCGCCTTCGTCACCGCGCAGGATATCCTTGCCGCGCCCGCCGAACATGATGTCATGTCCGCTGCCGCCCAAGGCAACATCGTTGCCGCGCCCGGCGATGATGAAGTCATTGCCACCGCCGCCATGGACAAAATCCTGACCGCGCCCGGTAAAGTGAAACTCATCCGAGTCGTCGCCAATGATGAAATCCGTATTCTTCTGCCCCAGAATGCCGGTGACCGAGACTGGCAGCAGCACGCCGTCAAGGACGTGGATGATCCCGTTCGAGGCCTCGACGTCGAAGGCAATCAGCCCCGGGTCCGCAATGCCGGGGTCCGCGTCTTCGAGGCTTGGAGGGTTGCTCAGCAGGTTCAGTTCCAGACTTGTTCCCAATAAGGTTTCGATCTGGGCGCCGTCCCCAAGGCCGACAACGGCTTCTTTGGTGAATGATCCGTCGACGACGTGATATTTGAGGATGTTGGTCAGCAGGGGCAGGGGATCACCGCCGCCCAGCAGTGTCAGTGCCTTCACGATGTGCCCTAGCGCTCCGGCCTCATCCGAGCCGCCATAGCCCAAGGCCTGAGCCAAGGCCACGAAGGCGGCATCGGTTGGTGCGAATACGGTCAGGTCAACCGCGTCGCTGTCCAATGTTCCAGCAAGTCCTGCAGCGATAACGGCTTCGCGGAGGATGTCGAAATCGCCTCCGTTGTTGTCGAATGTCCCCGGGTCTCCGCTAATTTGAATAACGCGTTCCGTGATCGTTGGTCCATCTGTCATGTCTGGCATTTCGGTTCATCTCCCACCCTGTTTGTCGCCATTGGTTGGGGAAGGGCCTGCAAGGGCACAACTTCCCACCGGCGATACAATTGGTACGGGGGTGGTCGGAAAATGGATCACGAAATTCGGATGTCGCGATTTGAATCGGGCGTGAAGCCGCCCAATAAAGCGGTAAACCCAACAGTGAAATCATGCGGTTATGGTGCAGGTTTCACTTAGTGCAATTGTTGCCTGAAGACGCGCACCATATTCTCACCCATCACCTTGCGAACCTGCGTTTCGGTCAGACCCTGCGCCAGCAAGGCCGATGTCAAAGCGGCCAGTTCCGAGGTATCAAACGCCGTCTCGACCGAGCCGTCATAGTCCGATCCCAGCGATACGTGATCCTCGCCCACGGTCTCGATTGCGGCCTTGATCATCCTGGCGATACCCGTCGGAGTGATGTCGCCGCAGGTCACATCCGCCCAATATCCCATGCCGATGACGCCCCCGGTTGCGGCGATTTCCTGCATCAGGTCGTCCGGAAAGTTACGCTTGACGGGGCAGAACCCGCGCAGGCCGCCGTGGCTGACAATCAGGGGAACGTCGGTCATGGCGATCACTTCCCGGGCGACCTGTGGGCTGGAATGCGCAAGGTCGATAACCACGGGGCGCTGAGCCAGTTCGGTGACGACCTGACGGCCGAAATCGGTCAAGCCAGTGTCGCCAAACCCATGCAGCGAGCCGCCCAGTTCATTGTCGAAAAAGTGGTGCAGGCCGAAGACGCGGTGCCCGGCATCGAACAGCGTGTCCAGATTGCTCAGGTCGCCTTCCAGCGCGTGTGCGCCTTCGATGCCAAGAATGCCACCGATAACCGGTTGACCTGCTGCACGTGCGGACAAAACAGCGTCCAGATCGGCCTGGGTTTTGACAACCTTCAAGCGCCCATCCGAGGCTGCCTCGAATTGGTGCAACTTTTCGGCCTGATAGACGGCGCGTTCTTTCAGGCTATCCCAGGTGCGCAAGGGCCAAAGCTGACCGATTGCCAAAAGGGTGATGTTGTCGAACGCCTCGGCCGAGTTGGCCTCATAGTTCTGTCCGGCGGGGGATTTGGTCACGGCGGTAAAGACCTGCAAGGCGACGTTGCCTTCGATCAGGCGGGGGATATCGACTTGGCCCCGTGTGCCGCGCTCGGTCAGATCACGGCTCCACAACAGCGGGTCTGCGTGCAGGTCGCCGACAATCAGGGTCTCGTGCAAAGCGGCGGCGTCACCGGATACGTCAAACGGGGTATGATCGATCACATTGTTGCGCTTTGCTTCGATGTAGGGCGGTAGAAACCCAAAAAACACCACCGCACCGATGATCACGGCAAGCACAAGCAGCCCGCCTATCCATTTGAAGACCCTCTTCATTCTCACTCCCTCTCGACTGATGAGGGCAGATTAGGGCGGTTCGGTGCAGATAAAAGCCTGACTTAACGTCGGCGGGTTGCTAGAAGGGCGGAAAAAGGGTTGTTAGCGATAACCATCGAATTGCACCCTTATTCATCCATGTCGGAGGGACATATGCAACAACCAGTTCAATGGGGTGTTCTGGGCGCCGCCAAGTTTGCGCGCCAATTCATGGCGCCGGCGATCCATGCGGCCAATGGAGCACGTCTGGCAGGGCTGGCGACGTCAAGCGCGGACAAGGCCGAACCGTTCCAAGCTTTTTGCCCCGACCTGACGATCTATGACAGCTATGAGGCTTTGCTGGCCGATCCTCAGATCGAAGCCGTCTACATCCCGCTGCCCAATCACCTGCATGTGGAATGGGCCCTCAAGGCGCTGGACGCGGGCAAGCATGTGCTGTGCGAAAAGCCCATGGTCATGACTGCGACCGAGTTCGCGCCGCTGATCAAAAAGCGGGATGAGACCGGGTTGCTGGCGGCCGAAGCCTACATGATCGTGCATCACCCGCAGTGGCAGCTGGTGCGAAAGCTGATCGAAGACGGGGCCATCGGTAAGCTGGTGCATGTGACCGGTGCGTTCAGTTTTGACAATCGCGCGGATACCGGAAATATCCGCAACCGCGTGGAAACCGGTGGCGGTGCGTTGCGGGATATCGGGGTCTATGTGATCGGCGGCGCACGCTTTGCGACAGGACAGGAACCGGTGCAGGCCGACTCCGCGATCCGGTGGGAAGACGGGATCGACACTTTTACCGAGATCCGCGCGCAGTTCCCGGATTTCACCTATTCCAGTTATGTCTCGATTCGGATGCACCCGCATCAGGAAATGGTGTTTCACGGCGAAGGCGGTGTGATCCGGCTGAGCGCGCCATTCAACGCGCGGGTCTTTGGCGAAGCGCGGGTCGAGTTGCACCGCCCGGGGCTTGAGGTTCAGGTCACACGCTTTCCGGGCGACGATCACTACAAGCTGCAGGTCGAAGCATTCGGCCGTTCGATACGCGAAGGGGCAGAGTATCCGTGCCCCTTGGAATTCTCGCGCGGGACGCAAGAAATGATTGATCGGGTTCTGGAAGGGGCCGTGCCCGTCTGACTTGCCACGTCCCGCGCAGCCGGGCTAATCTGGCGGGCACCTGATCAGGAGAGAGGCCCATGGCAGGCGGTTGGGCGCGCGATGGCGCGGTGAGTGAACAGATTGAAGCGTCCATTTCGGACGAACTGGCCCGGATGCAGGCGCAAAAGCGCCCCGTCGGGGACAGCCTGACCCATTGCGCCGAATGCGAAGAGCCGATCCCAGAGAAACGGCGGCTGGCCTTGCCGGGCGTCAAGCTGTGCCTCGATTGCCAGCAAGAGCGTGACGGGTCCTACAAAAGCCGCGCAGGTATCAATCGGCGCGGCTCCAAAGACAGTCAGTTGAAATAACCGGGGCAGAGGGATGCCGAAAGCCAACCTGCTGCAAAACGGTCTGGTTCTTGGGTTTCTCGCTGCATTCCTGTGGGGCACGCACAGCGTCATTGTCCGGTATCTGACCAGCGATCTGGGTGGGCTGCAAATCGCCGTTACGCGCCTGTTTATCGCGGCCCTGGCGATCTATTGCATGTTACGGGTGATGCGGGTTTCTGTGTCGATCCGGCTGGGGGACTGGAACTTTCGACTGGCTGTTTTGTCCACCGTAGTCAACTATATCCTGTTCCATATCGGGCTCGAGCATACCGGTGCCGCAAATGCGATGGTGCTAGAGAACACAGCACCGTTTTTTGTTCTGGTGTTCCTGTATTTCTTTGCGGACACCTCGGTCACTCGCACTGACGTTCTGGCCACCGGCTTGGCCATTCTGGGTGTTTTTCTGACCGTCTACCAAGATTTTCAGGGGGGCGGAGAACCCTTGTTCGGCGATCTTCTGGAAATCGGAGCGGGGCTTAGCTGGGCGGTGTTTCTGATCTCCAGCAGCCGGGCGATGCGCAACTCGGAATCGACGGGGGAACGGTTGAATTTCCTGTTCGGCATCTTCTCGTGCTCGGGCGTGTTGCTGCTGCCTCTGGCCCTGTTCTCAATGCAGGTGCCAACGGTCGATGACATGGTTTTCCTGCTTTTGTTGGGGGTGCTGCCAACCGCGCTGGCCTACTATCTTTGGTATGAGGCCGCCGCGCGGGTGTCGACGCTGACCGCGACGTTGATGTTTGCTGCATCCGTCGTGTTCACCTTCATCAACTCGGCCCTGTTTCTGGGGGCGGCCATCACACCGATTGCAGCCCTCGGAGCCGTGTTGATCGTGGCCGCCGTATTCCTGACGACCAAAAGCCAAAAGTGATCCCCTTTCCACTACACCCAGCCCGTCGATGATACCCGATATCATCGACGGGCCGTGGCCCGGAATTTGGGATCGCTTGTGTTCAGCTCAATCGGCGCCAGCAGTTTCTTGTGATACTTCGAGCTCAGAAGAGTAGCCCATGGCCGGCGGGTGGGTGCGGTACGTGAACAGGCACAGGCGTCCATGTCCGGGGAATAGCTCCGGTGCGGTCACAAAACCGCCTCGTAGGGGAAACTCTGGCCCATTGCGCCGAGTGTGAAATGCCGATTCCCGAGAAGCGGTGACTAGTCTTATTGGGCGTTATGTTGTACCCAGGCGGTCTACAGAAAAGTGATGGCGCAGCACGATTCTGGGGTCGAAAAAACCGGCAGAGGTCAAAGGGTAGTCAACTGATATAGCTGTTTTTTTGGGTTCATTTATCGCTCAATTTTTATGGGGTTACATTCCGGATTGTGAATTTATCTTAAGATTACAATTGGTTAAAAATTGATCCATATCAAACTAATGTTTTTTTGTTTCCGCTAGCACGGTTTTGTTCTCAGCCGGAAGCCGCCATGTTTGACTTTAGCCAAGACTACCAACAGTCCAGCCCCTTGTTAGAGCAATTGTCGCCGAAAGTGCGCAAATGCCTGTTATCTCGCGCTCAAAAGAAGTCTTTTACTCGAGGCCAAACGATCTGTTTGCAGGATGAACCGTGTCGAACTTTGAAGATCGTTTTGGAGGGGTGGGTCAAGCTCTACCGGGTTTCGCCGTCGGGCCACGAGGCAATGTTGGCGATGCTTACAAGCGGGCAGAGCTTTGATGAAATCTGGGCGCTGCGTGGTGCGCCAAGTGCAGCCAATGTCGAGGCCGTCTCGGATTGCGAAATTCTGTTTCTTGATATCTCGGCTGTGTGCGCCTGTCACAACGCAATGCACGAAATCGCCGTGGCTGTGCTGTCGGCGGCGTCATCCCATTTGCATGAGATGATGCACGAGGTGGAAGAACTGAAGGTTCTGACCGGCTATGAACGCTTGTGCAATTTTCTGGTTCGGTTGTCCGGTAAACAGGGCGGTCAAAGCAGGCTTGAGTTGCCGTTCGATAAGGTCGTTCTGGCCTCGATGCTTGGGATGAAGCCAGAAAGCCTGTCACGTGCGTTTGGCAAGCTGCGCCATATCGGCGTTGAGAGTGAATACAAATCCGTCATCATTCATGATCTCGAGCGGCTCAGAAGCGTTGTCGCATAACAAAACGCGCCCGAAGCGTATACGGGCGCGTCGTAGATTTGCTTGAGAATCGAGGGATTATTCTTCCATCGCTTCCAACTCGTCGATGAAGCCCGAGATCATCGACAGGCCCTTGTCCCAGAACTTGGGATCACTTGCGTCCAGCCCGAACGGTGCCAGCAGCTCCTTATGGTGTTTCGATCCACCCGCGCGCAGCATCTCGAAATACTTGTCCTCGAACCCTTTTGATCCGCTTTCGTAAACCGAATACAGCGCGTTCACTAAGCCGTCTCCAAACGCATAGGCATAGACGTAGAAGGGCGAGTGGACAAAGTGCGGGATATAGGCCCAGAAGGTCTCATACCCTTCCATGAATTCGAATGCCGGGCCAAGGCTTTCGGCCTGAACGCTCATCCACAGGGCGTTGATGTCGTCCGGGGTCAGCTCGCCTTCGCGGCGGGCGGCGTGCAGTTTGCATTCAAAGTCATAAAAGGCGATCTGGCGGACCACCGTGTTGATCATGTCCTCGACTTTACCGGCCAGCAGAACCTTGCGCTGTTCCGGGGTTTCGACCTGATCCAGCATCTTGCGGAAGGTCAGCATCTCGCCAAAAACCGAGGCGGTTTCGGCCAGTGTCAGCGGGGTTGAGGACAGCATCTCGCCCTGACCGGCGGCCAGTACCTGATGAACGCCGTGGCCCAGCTCGTGCGCCAGGGTCATCACGTCGCGCGGTTTGCCCAGATAGTTGAGCATCACGTAGGGGTGCACGTCGGTCACGGTCGGATGCGCGAACGCGCCCGGAGCCTTGCCCGGTTTCACCGCAGCATCGATCCAGCCTTTCGAGAAGAACGGGGCCGCAATCTCACCCATGCGAGGATCAAAGGCGTTATACGCGTCCATTACCGTCTTTTCAGCTTCTTCCCAGCCGACAATGCGTGTGTCTTCCATCGGCAGCGGCGCGTTGCGGTCCCAGACCTGCATCACGTCCAGCCCCAGCCATTTGCGTTTCAACTCGTAATAACGATGGCTGAGCTTGGGGTAGGCGGCCACGACGGCCTCGCGCAGGGCTTCGACCACCTCGGGTTCGACGTCGTTCGACAGGTGGCGACCGGTCTGAGCGGTCGGCATGTTGCGCCAGCGGTCGACGATTTCCTTTTCCTTGGCCTGGGTGTTGTGGACACGGGCGAAGGTCTTGATGTTGTCCTGAAACACAGCAGCCAACTCGCGCGAGGCAGCTTCACGTTTGCTGCGATCCTGTTCCGTCAGCAGGTTCAGGGTGCCTTCGATATTCAGCTCTTCGCCGTCGACCTCAAAGGTAAGTCCGGCAATGGTTTCGTCGAACAAACGTTCCCATGCGTCGCCGACTACACCCAGATCATGCAGGAATTTTTCCAGCTCGTCGGACAGTTGATAGGGCTTCATCGCGCGGATGCGGCGGAACACAGGCTCGTACCGCGCCAAATCTGCATTGGTGTCGAAATGGGCTTTCAGCGCGTCATCGTCGATGCGGTTGATTTCCAACGTGAAGAACACCAGCGGCGTGGTGAAAACGGTAATCTTTTCCTGCATATCCGACAGGAACTTGGCGCGCTCGGCATCGGTGGTCAGCTGGTAATAGCGCAGACCCGCGAACGACATGATGCGCCCGGCAATCGAGTTGATCTTTTCGTTGCGCTGGACGCAGGTCAGAAGGCCAGCAGCATCCAGATCAGCCAGCTTGCCTTCGTAATCGGCGGCAAAGGCGGCGCATTCGCCCTCAAGCCAGTCCAGATCGCGGTCCAGTTCCGGCGCTTCTTCCGAGCTGTAAAGATCGGTCAGATCCCATTCCGGCAGGTTGCCAAGATTGCCGGCGCCTCCGGCTGCGTTTGCGTCACGGACGGGAAAGGGAAGGTCGCGCATGGATCACCTCGGGATATCTGCTTTCGCAAACATCTAGGCGTGGGCGGCCCGGATCACAAGCCGCCTTTGCGTGAGGTTTTCTTCAGTTCGACAGGGCAGGTGCGGGTGCAGCGTCCGATTGTGCAGCCAGAAAATGCGCTGCCAACTGGTCATAGACGGGGCCGCGCACCTCGGGCGCTTCCATCAGCACCTCGTGTTCGCCGTTGGGGATTTCGACCAGCGTACCGTCGGGCCAGTCCGCCATCCGCGCGCGAATGGCTTTGCGGTCAACGATTTGTTCGTGACTGCCGAGGAAGGTCAGCGCGGGAGTGGCAGGGGCGGTCTGCTCCATCAGCCAGGCGCATTCGTCCAGCGCCTCGCGCAGCCAGATCGTGGATGGCGCGCCAAGCGCTAGATCGGGGTGCGCCGTCAGTTGATCCTTCATCATCTGATACATCGCCGGATCACGCGTCAGCACATTGCCGTCAAAGGGCTGCGAGGCAACATAGCTTTCCAGCGAAGTGGTCGGGGGCGTCTTTTCCCCCAAGCCGATGCGCGGCCCCCAATAGGCGGTCAACCGGCTGAGCGGTTTCATGATCGGAGTGAAGAAGATGCCCCACATCGGGCCGGTAAAGGCGCAGGCGGCAAAGCAATCCCGTTCCAGAACCGCGCGCAGACCGATTGCGCCGCCCATCGAGTGGCCAACCACATACCAGGGTTTCGGCAGTTCCAGCTTTTCGGCAAGGTCAAGCGTGGCCTTCACATCGTGCTGATAGTCGG
This sequence comes from Ruegeria sp. AM9, assembly GCF_056540565.1. Taxonomy (NCBI): domain Bacteria; kingdom Pseudomonadati; phylum Pseudomonadota; class Alphaproteobacteria; order Rhodobacterales; family Roseobacteraceae; genus Ruegeria; species Ruegeria sp. AM9. The sequence goes on along the minus strand of NZ_JBQFWY010000001.1, from coordinate 345,068 downwards.
TGAACTGTTCGACATGCCCGACGCGCGGGTCATCCAGCAGACGATCTGCCAGCCCCTGACCGCGCCAATCGACGGCCAGACACGCAAAGCCTCGACCAACGAATTCAGCGGCAGCATCACCGTATTTCTCGATATATTCTGTACGGCCCGGGAATATCATCACCGTGCCGTTTGTCTCGCCTTCGGGGCGCCAGTGGCCCACGCGGATGCGGATATTGTCCGTGGTTGTCACCCAATGGGCAGCACCACCGGCGGGTCCGCCGGCCACGTCTTCATAGAAAGGGGCCGACGAGACCTGCATCAGGCCAGCACCGACGCGAGTTTCATGGCAACACCCATGTCTCCGTCCACACTCAGCTTGCCCGACATGAACGCACCGGTGGGGTTCAGGTCGCCGCTGAGGATCTGTTCAAACGTGTCCGCATCGGCGCTCAGAGTTACGTCGGCCTCTTCGTCGCTGACGCGCGCGCCGTTTGCATCCAGAACGATAGCGCCCAGATCAGCGATGGCAAACTTGGCCGAAGCGTCAAAATCGCCGCCGGTCAGTTTTTCGTTCAGCGCCGCTGCGGCTTTTTCAAGAGTTTCGCTCATGGTGTTCCTCATATTGTTTCTGCGCCGTGAATGGACATCCCCGGTCGCAACGCTACACTGAACATTGTTATGGGCATTGCAAACATCAATCTCAAACGTACCGTCGCGGCACTTTTTGTCACGGTCATGTTTTCCACCAGTTCCGCCGCGCAACAGGCGGACCTGCGGGATGAGGCGGCGCTGCTGCAACAACTGGCGCTGGCGACACCGGAACAGGCGATTGGATTGGATCGACAGCTCAAGGCGCTGTGGGCGCAATCCGGCTCGGCCTCTGCGGATTTGCTGTTGGAGCGCGGGCGCGAGGCGCTTGAGGACGGCGATACTCTGGCCGCCATCGAACATCTGACCGCGCTGACCGACCACGCGCCCGGCTTTGCTGAAGGCTGGCATCTGCGGGCCTCGGCGTTTTTCGGGGTGGATCGCTTTGGCATGGCCGCAGCCGATCTGGAACACGCGCTGACGCTGAACCCGAATAATTACGAGGCGATCTATGGCCTTGGCCTGATCTTCGAGATTATCGAACAGCCCGACAAGGCGCTGGACGCTTATGAGCGCGCGCTGTCTATACATCCGCATCATGAAGAAGTAACCAATGCGGTGAATCGACTGAAGCCTCAGGTCGAGGGTTCGGCCCTCTAAAGAGCCGGGGCAGGGGGCAAAGGTGAGCGGGTCATCCCGAATTGTGGCCGTACTCGGCCCGACCAACACAGGTAAAACTCATTACGCGATTGAGCGGATGCTGGGGTATCGGACCGGTGTGATCGGCCTGCCGCTGCGGCTGCTGGCGCGTGAGGTCTATGACAAGATCGTCGCAATTCGCGGCCCATCCGTTGTGGCACTGGTCACGGGAGAAGAGCGGATCGTGCCGCCGCGTACCCAGTACTGGGTCTGCACGGTCGAAGCGATGCCCGAGGGTATGGGCGCGGATTTTGTAGCCATCGACGAAATTCAGCTTTGCGCCGATCCCGAACGCGGTCATGTCTTCACTGACCGGCTGTTGCGGTCACGCGGCACAAGTGAAACGCTGTTCCTTGGCGCGGACACGATGCGTGGCCCCATCGCCGCGCTGGTGCCCGAGGCACAGTTCGTCCGGCGCGAACGCATGTCTCAGCTGGTTTATGCGGGGTCGAAAAAGATCAGTCGGATGCCGCCCCGCAGCGCCATCGTCGGGTTCTCGGTCGACAGTGTCTATGCAATTGCCGAGTTGCTGCGCCGTCAAAAGGGAGGGGCGGCCGTGGTAATGGGCGCGCTCAGCCCGCGCACGCGGAATGCACAGGTCGAACTGTATCAAAACGGTGAAGTTGACTATCTGGTGGCCACCGATGCCATCGGTATGGGGCTGAATCTGGACGTGAACCACGTGGCGTTCTCGTCGCTGACCAAGTTCGACGGTCGCCGGATGCGCCCTCTGGCCCCTAACGAACTGGCCCAGATCGCCGGGCGTGCAGGGCGTGGGATGTCTGACGGCACCTTCGGCGTGACCGGAGAAGCCCCGCCACTGGAGGACGGCGTGGCGCAGGCCATCATGGACAGCCGGTTCACGCCGATGAAAAAGCTGAACTGGCGGAATGCTGCCCTTCGGTTTGGCACGGTTGAGGCGCTGATCGACTCGCTTGAAGTCAGCCCAAATGATGAACATCTGATCAAGGCCCGGCCTGCGGATGATCTGAACGTGCTGAAATCGCTGTCGCAAGTGACCGAGGTCGCAGCCCGTGCCAGCGACCCGCAATCCATCCGTTTACTTTGGGATGTGTGCAGAATCCCCGATTTTCGCGGTATCAGCCATGCCGAACACGCCAGCCTGCTCGAAGTGATCTATGGCCACCTGCATGAACGCGGCTCGATCCCGGATAATTTCATGGCGCGGCAAATCCGGCGGATTGACCGCACCGATGGGGATATTGATGCACTCTCCAAAAGGTTGGCATATATTCGCACTTGGACATATGTTGCGCAGCGAAACGGCTGGGTGCGTGACGAATCACATTGGCGTGACGAAACGCGCACTGTAGAAGACAGGCTGTCGGACGCATTACATGACCGACTGACGCAAAGATTTGTGGACCGGCGCACATCTGTGTTGCTGCGCCGGCTCAAACAGAAGGAGGCCCTTTTGGCCGAAGTAAATGACAAGGGTGAAGTGACCGTCGAAGGTGAATTCGTCGGTCGTCTGGAAGGGTTCCGGTTCATTCCGGACAAAAGCGCGCAAGGAACCGAGGCGAAAGCTCTGAAAACGGCCTCCCTGCAAGCGCTCGCGCCGCAATTCCATCTGCGCGCCGATCGCTTCTACAACGCGCCCGATACCGAAATTGATTTCACCGATCAGGGTGGCCTGATGTGGGGCGAATACGCCGTCGGCAAACTGGTTGCCGGGGCCGAGCCTCTCAAGCCGATGGTCGAGGTTTTTGTGGACGAGGCCGCAGGGCCGGATGTCGAACAGAAAGTGCAGCGTCGCCTGCAGCACTTTATCGACCGCAAGGTTGCTGCGCTGTTCGAACCGCTGCTGAACCTGTCGCGCGACGAAGAGCTGTCCGGCCTCGCCAAAGGGTTTGCCTTCCGCATGGTCGAGGCGCTGGGCGTTCTGCCCCGTGCCGGCGTTGCGCAAGAGGTCAAGGATCTGGATCAGGACGCCCGCGGCGCGCTGCGCAAGCATGGTATTCGGTTCGGTCAGTTCACCATCTTCATGCCGTTGCTGCTGAAACCCGCGCCGACGCGTCTGCGTCTGGTGCTGTGGGCGCTGGCCAACGGCCTGCAGGAATTCCCCGACGCGCCGCCTCCGGGTCTGGTCACCGTACCGGTCGCCAAGGACGCGCCCGAGGGCTACGACACCATGTGCGGCTACCGCGATGCGGGCGACCGTTCGATCCGGATCGACATGCTGGAACGTCTGGCCGACATGCTGCGCGCCGAAGACAGCCGCGGCGGGTTCGAAGCCAAGCCGGATATGCTCTCGATCACCGGCATGACGCTGGAACAGTTTGCCGACCTGATGAAAGGTTTGGGCTACAGCGCCGAGCGCGGCGAGCGTGAAAAGGTAAAATCTGCCCCGGCAGAACAACCCATCCCCGACGCGACCGAGCAACCCGCCGCCGAAGAAACCCCGGTGACTGAGGCGGTAACCGAAGAGGCCGCCACACCCGCCGAGGCGCCAGCCGAGGCCACCGAAAGCACCGAGGCTCTGGCATCAGAGGAACCCGAGGTCGAAGTATTCTACACCTTCACCTGGGGTCGTCAGCGTCAGCAAGGCCGTGGCCCGCGCCGTGAACAGCGGCAGGGACAGGGCAAAGGCAAGCCGCGCGGCAAACCTCAGGACGGTCGCGGCAAAACGCAGGGCAAGAAGGGTGGGAAACCGCAAGGCGCCAAGTCCTTCTCGTCTCGTCCGCCTAAGAAGGAAAAGGCGATCGATCCTGATAACCCGTTCGCAGCTGCGTTGATGGGTTTGAAGGACGGTAACTAAGCGCCGATGGCCGAGGCCAAGCTGCGGATCGACAAATGGCTGTGGCAGGCGCGGTTCTTCAAGACCCGCAGCCTGGCTGCCAAACAGGTCAGCGGCGGCCATGTCCGGCTTAACGGAAACCGGGTCCTGAAACCGGCGCAGGCGGTAGGACCCGGAGACGTTCTGACCTTCCCGCAGGGCCGCATCGTGCGGGTGGTTCGGATCGAAAAGCTTGGCGAGCGCCGCGGCCCTGCGCCCGAGGCACAGACGTTATATGTTGATATGACGGAAAAACGGGACGCACCGCCCAAAAATCCGGGTTTCGAGGGAAAAGGTCGTCCGACCAAGAAAGATCGGCGCGCGCTTGATCTTTCTCGTACCAAAGAGGGCTGATCTTCCCTTGAAGACAGTGCAATACTGGATTAGCTAATCGCCCAAAGCGCAAACGGGAATCCGACCATGACATACGTCGTCACTGAAAACTGCATCGCCTGCAAATACACCGACTGTGTCGAGGTGTGCCCGGTCGACTGTTTCTACGAAGGTGAGAACACGCTGGTCATTCACCCCGACGAATGCATCGACTGCGGTGTATGCGAACCCGAATGCCCCGCCGACGCCATCCGCCCCGACACCGAGCCGGGCATGGATCAGTGGGTCGAGTTCAACCGGAAATACTCGGAACAATGGCCGGTGATCGTGACCAAGAAAGACCCGCTGCCCGAAGCCGAGGAACGCGACGGTGAAGAGGGCAAGATGGAGAAGTATTTCTCGGAAGCGCCCGGCGAAGGTGGCTGAGCGATTCGCTCTCTGAACTCGTTCGTTCAGGTGTAGAAGCAGCGTGCATCGCCTTGAAAAACATAGGGTTTCAAGGCAGAAAAAGGGCGTGACCTTTCAGATGCCGTAATTTTGTGATATAATCGTAATCTGAACGTTGAATGAGATGGGGATGTGCTCCGTAAGTATGACTGCTTTGGAGTTCTGATTTTATGACAAACCAGCCGCCTGGCGGAGCTGAAAAAGGCTCCGGCGTGGGTGTTTTGTCGTTCCGTATCTCGCTCTGTAACCAAGGATGAACCTGTATGTCTAAGTCGAAAAAGCTTGAGTTCCGCCCGAACGACTATGTTGTTTACCCCGCGCATGGCGTGGGCCAGATCATCTCGATCGAAGAGCAGGAAGTCGCGGGATATTCGCTCGAGCTGTTCGTCATCTCCTTTGAAAAAGACAAGATGACCCTGCGGGTGCCGACCAACAAGGTCACCGAGTCCGGTCTGCGGTCGCTCAGCTCGCCCGATGTTATCAGTCAGGCGATGAAGACCCTGAAGGGCAAGGCCAAGGTCAAGCGCGCCATGTGGTCCCGCCGGGCGCAGGAGTACGAACAAAAGATCAACTCGGGTGATCTGATCTCGATCGCCGAAGTGGTCCGCGACCTGCACCGCACCGACGATCAGCGCGAGCAGAGCTATTCTGAGCGTCAGCTGTACGAAGCCGCGCTTGAACGCCTGACCCGCGAAGTGGCCGCCGTATCCGGCGCTGGTGAGGTTTCGGCCGCCAAGCAGGTGGATGAGGTTCTGACCTCGCGCGCTGCCTGATCGCTGCCAACCTTGAGTTTCGGGCCGCTCCTGCCGGGGGCGGCCTTTTTCGTCTCTGGTCTTGGTGAATTCCGCGTTTGCCGCTAATTTTCCTGTAACCAGAGGCGGATACATGACCGGGATAAAGCAAACCGTAAAGTTTCTGTACGTCGCGCACGAGCCGGTTTCGGTCTGGTTCCGCTATGGTCTGATCCTGTTCGACGGGGCCTCGATTGTGTTTTTTGTGGCCACGGCAAACATCCCGCACGGCCCGGGGATCACCATCGCCAGCCTATGCGTCGGTTTTTTGATCCTGCTGGATTTTCTGGCCCGGATGTGGATTGCAAAGGACCGCTGGAAACTGCTGCGCAAGGTCTACACGCTTGCCGATATCGTCGTGATCGCCTCGTTGCTGCTGGAGCCGTTCTTGCCCGGAAATCTGGCCTTCGTGCGGATTCTGCGCGCCTTGCGGTTGATACACTCGTACCACCTGCTGCGCGACCTGCGGCGCGACAGTCAGTTTTTCCGGACACATGAAGACGCGGTCATCGCGGCAATCAACCTGATGGTGTTCGTGTTCGCGACGTCTACGGCGGTTTTGGTGTTCTTCATCCCCGACAACAGCCAGACCGCCTATATCGATGCGCTCTATTTCACTATGGCGACGCTGACGACCACCGGGTTCGGCGATATCACTTTGTCGACTCCGGGTGGTAAATTGTTTTCGGTGTTCATCATGGTGGTCGGCGTGGCACTGTTCGTGCGATTGGCGCAGGCGATTTTCATGCCGCAGAAAGTGCGTCACAAATGTTCAAGTTGCGGGCTTTACAGACACGATCCGGATGCAGTGCATTGCAAGCATTGCGGTGCGACCCTGAAGATCGAGACAGGTGGTACAACCTAAAGGGCCGCTGCGGCGGTGGCCAGAAAGGCCAGTTCGGCCAGTTGTTGCGTCGCGCCCAGAATGTCACCGGTCTGACCACCGATCTTGGCCTTTGCCACCAGCGCGAGTATCGAGATACTCAGTGCCGCAAGGATAACGGGCAAGACGGCACCTGACCCGATCAGGATCACCGCGCAGGTAATGGCCAACGCAAGCCCGACCGCTACTGTTGCACTGCGTGGCCCGCCGACCGAATGGCTCAGGCCGCTATTGCGGGCATTGGGCAGGGCGTTCATCAGAACGGGCATGAACGCACGGGACACGATGCACGCGGCGAGGACCGCACCGTAGGCTCCGGCCGTCAGTAGAGCGGCGATCAGGGCGACGCGCACCAATTGGGTGAAGATCAGCGCCAGAACCCCGTAGGCCCCGATATGGCTGTCTTTCATAATCTCCAAACGACGTTCCTGCGTGAATCCGCCCCAAAGCCCGTCTGCGGTATCCGCCAGCCCGTCTTCGTGCATGGCGCCGGTGGAAACGACCAGAGTGATGGTGGCCAGCACGGCTGCGACCATCGCGGGCAGACCCAACGCCATCGAGACCCAGCCAACGGCGCAAGCCAGCAGGCCCACCACCAGTCCGACCACAGGGAACGCCCAGGCGGAATCGGCCTGACGGGCAAAGACCTTCTCGGGCAGGTGCGGCATTGGCAGACGCGTCAGCAGCACCAGCGCCAGCGGAATATCCCATGCGGAAATCAGGGTGTTGTCGTTTTTATGCACTCCCGCGCCTTTCGGGGTCTTGTTGGATCGGACGCTTCGGTTAAACACACAGCACCACTCTGATGCAACGAGGCTTTCGATGCTGCCTGAACTTAATGATCTGAAAACACTCCGTGATACCCTGAGCCAGGTACCCGGTCCGGACGAGACCGCGCTGCATGGGGCGGCTGAACGCAATGGACAGCTGACCAAGCCGCCGGGGGCGCTGGGTCGGCTTGAGGATTTGGCAATCTGGTATGCGGGATGGCGTGGGGATGCTCGTCCGCAGATTACCGCTCCGCAGGTGATTGTGTTCGCGGGCAATCACGGTGTCACGGCGCAGGGTGTCTCGGCTTTTCCGCCGGAAGTGACCGTGCAGATGGTGATGAACTTTGAACATGGTGGCGCGGCGATCAATCAGTTGGCCAAGGCCGCTGGCGCGACGATGGATGTGCACGCGCTGGATCTGGACACGCCCACCGCCGATTTCACCGCAGGCCCGGCCATGTCCGAGGACGAGTTGCTGCAGGCGTTGCGCACCGGGTGGAGCGCAGTGGACCCCAATGCCGACCTGCTGGTTGTCGGAGAGATGGGGATCGGAAACACAACTCCGGCCGCTGCAATCTCCTGTGCTTTGTTTGGAGGAGACGCGGCCGACTGGACCGGGCGCGGCACAGGTGTGGATGACGCCGGACTGATCAACAAAACCCGCGTGGTGGCCGAAGGCGTGGCTTTGCACGCAGGTTCAGGTGATGGGTTGGACATCCTGCGCTGCCTTGGCGGACGCGAGATTGCCGCCATGGCCGGTGCCATCACTGCGGCGCGTGTTCTGCGCATTCCGGTCATTCTGGACGGTTTTATCTGCTCGGCGGCCGCGGCCTGTCTGGCGGACGTCGCCGACAACGCACTTGATCACACCGTCGCCGGGCACCAAAGCGCGGAGGGCGCGCATGGCGCTGTGCTGGCAAGGCTTGGCAAGGAACCGTTGCTGAGCCTCGGCTTGCGTTTGGGCGAGGGCTCGGGCGGGGCGCTTGCAATCAACATTCTGAAAAGCGCGGTGGCCTGCCATTCAGGCATGGCCACCTTTGCCGAGGCTGGCGTTTCAGACGGGTAATCCAAACGGCCTGACCCGGATCACTGGGTCAGGCCGATTTCTGGGCGTGCTTTTCGGCCAGCTCCAGAAGCTCGGTTTCCAGGTCTTTTTCGAACTGCTGTGCGCGTTCGATGTATTTCTTGTTTTCCGCCGTTGGCATCCCGGGGATCCACAATTCGGCCAGTTCGCGGATCGATGCGCGGTCGTGGTGATAGAAGGTCTGCTCGGCCTGCGCGGCCTCATATTCGCTGAGGCCGATATTCTCGAGCACATAGCGCCCGGCCCGCAGGGAACTGTCGAACATCTCGCGCACGATGTCGTTCGCGCCTGCCTGATACAGCTCGTACACATGGGTGCGGTCATGGGCGCGCGCGATGATGTGCAGGTCCGGGCGCTGACGCCGGGCAAAGCTGACGATCCGTGTCACCTGTTTGCGGTCATCCATAGCAGCGACAAGCACGGTCGCTTTTTCCAGACCAGCGGCGCGCAGCAACTCGGGCCGGGTTGGATCGCCCAGAAACCCTTTGACGCCAAAGCGGCGCATTAGCTGGATCGTTTCGATATCGTGGTCCAGAACGATGGTTTTGAATCCGCTGGCACGGACCAGACGATTCACGATCTGACCAAAGCGGCCGATACCTGCGATGATTACCGGGCCTTGTTCGTCAATCGTATCCGGTTCCGGCTGCGGGCCACTGTCCCGAATCCGGCGGGACAACAGATCATAGATGATGAACAGCAGCGGCGTGATCAGCATGGTCAGGGCGATGATCATCAGCAGTTTCTGCGACAGGTCGGACGGAATGACATTCTGCTGGGTCGAGAAGGCCAGCAGGACAAAGCCGAACTCACCCGCCTGTGCCAAGCCTAACGTGAACAGCCAGTGATCCCGACCACGCAAATTGAAGGCGCGTCCGACCAGAAACAGGATGATCCCTTTGAACAGAATAACCAAAAGGGCCAATCCGATCAGTTCGAGTGGGTCATTGAAGAAATAGGCGACGTCGATCCCGGCACCGACCGTGATGAAGAACAGGCCCAGAAACAGGCCCTTGAACGGTTCAAGGTCGCTTTCCATTTCATGGCGGAATTCCGAGCTGGCCAGAACTACACCCGCCAGAAACGCGCCCAGGGCAGGGGACAGGCCGACAAGTGTCATCAGGAAAGAGATGCCGACAACGATCATCAGCGCCAAAGCGGTATACATCTCGCGCAGGCGCGTCGCGTGGATAAAGCGAAACAGGGGCCGCGTCAGGTAGACACCGGCAAGGATCACGAAGGCAATCGCGCCGATGGTGACCAGTGTCACGGCCCAGCCGGGCAGGCCTTCGACCAGCGACAGGCTGTGATGGCCAGCGTCGTGAAGGTCTTTCACGCCCCGGTCGATCGACCCGTCGCTTTTCAGATGCGGTATGGAAGGCAGCGCCAGCAACGGAAGCAGCGCCAGTATCGGGATCACCGCGATGTCCTGCGTCAGCAGCACCGAGAACGTGGCGCGGCCGCCATTGGTCTGCATCAACCCCTTTTCCGAAAGCGTTTGCAGCACGATCGCGGTCGAGGACAACGACAGGGTCAACCCAACCGCCAATGCAACCGACCAAGGGTGGTTTGCGTACATGGCGACGCAGGCGATGGCGACAGTAGACAAGCCGACCTGCAGGCCCCCCAGGCCGAGCAACCTGTCCCGCATATCCCACAGCGCGCGGGGCTCAAGCTCTAGCCCGATCAGAAACAGCATCATGACCACACCGAACTCGGCCACATGCTGCAGGCTTTCGGTTTCCGCACCGACAAGCCCGAACACGGGGCCGATGACGATGCCTGCGGCCAGATACCCCAACACGGACCCCAGCCCCAGACGCGCCGACAGGGGCACGGCGATCACGGCGGCTGCCAGATAGATCGAGGCCTGGTAGAGGAAATCGTCCATGTCGGTCCTTTCGGTCAGGTCAGGTGGGCAAAGGGGCGTCGCGTTTGAGCTGGTCCATCACGATCTGGCTTTGCACCCGTGCCACGGCAGGATGCGGCAGTATCACCTGATGAAGCAAGCGGTTGAGCGCAGATAGATCGTCGCAATAGACGCGCAAGAGGTAATCTGCCTCACCGGTCATCGTCCAGGCGCTGGTGATCTCGGGGAGCGAATGAACCATGCGGGCAAAACTCTCCGATTGCTCGGGGCCGTGGGTGCCCAGATGCACCTGAACGAACCCCTGCACGTGCAGCCCCAGCTTAAGCGGGTCCAGCCGTGCGGTATATCCGGTGATGTAGCCTTCGGCCTCCAGCCTCTGTCGCCGCCGCCCGGCCTGACTGGGGGACAGGTTCAGCATTTCGCCCAGTTGGTGCGCGGTCAGATGGGCATCCTTCTGCAAGGCGGACAGCAGGCGCGTGTCGGTGGTATCCAGCATGTGCGGGCTTTCTTCATTGATGCTCGAAATAATGCGGGCTTTGCGCGTTTTTTATCAGGTTACACGAAAACAATGCGCAGAAACAGCGCCGATTAAGGCGTATTTTGGAATCAGCAAAGAAATTCCTGTTTTAAGGAGGCACGCCATGGGCCCTTTCCCTCACAACACCCCGAAATCTGTCATCAGCAAGGAAAATCCGGTCGGCACCGACGGGTTTGAGTTTGTGGAATTTGCGCATCCTGAGCCGCAGGAACTGCGTGATCTGTTCGCCAAAATGGGCTTTGAACAGGTTGGCTATCATACGGACAGGCCCGCGGTTGAACTGTGGCAGCAGGGCGACGTGACTTACATTCTGAACGCCGACCCCGAAAGCTTTGCCGCGCGGTTTGTTGCCGAGCACGGCCCCTGCGCATCGGCGATGGGCTGGCGCGTGGCGGACGCGAAAAAGGCCTATGACCATGCGGTGTCCAAAGGCGCCGAACCCTATGACGCGGCAGACAAGACCATGGATGTTCCTGCAATCAAGGGCATCGGCGGGTCGCTGATCTATTTCATCGACCAATACCATGACACATCGCCCTATAACCATGAGTTTACCTGGGCCAAACAATCCAAGCCACGTGGTGATGGCTTCTATTACCTCGATCACCTGACGCACAACGTCTATACCGGGAATATGGACAAGTGGTTTAAGTTCTACGAGACCCTGTTCAATTTCCGCGAAATCCGCTTTTTTGACATTCAGGGTAAGTATACCGGCCTCTACAGCCGTGCCCTGACGTCGCCCTGTGGCCGTATTCGTATTCCGATCAATGAAGATCGGGGTGAGACCGGGCAGATCGTGTCTTACCTGAACAAGTACAAGGGTGAGGGCATTCAGCATATCGCCGTGGGCAGCGAGGATATCTATGCCTCGACTGATGCGATTGCCGAGAAAGGGCTGAAATTCATGCCCGGGCCAAACGAGGCCTATTACGAGATGTCCAAGGATCGCGTCACCGACCACGAAGAGCCGCTGGACCGGATGATGAAACACGGCATCCTGATCGATGGTGAAGGCGTTCTGGATGGAGGCGAGACCAGAATTCTGCTGCAGATCTTCTCGAAAACCGTGATTGGCCCGATCTTTTTCGAGTTCATTCAGCGCAAGGGCGATGATGGCTTTGGTGAGGGGAACTTCCAGGCCTTGTTCGAATCCATTGAGCGAGAGCAGATCGAAAGCGGCGAAATTTCAGCGGCTTGAGGTTGCAAGTTAAAGCGGGTGTTCTCGCCCGCTTTAGCCACGCGGCATCTTCAGTGTTACGTTCCGGCCTTTTTTCTGATAGCGCAGTTCGCTGTCACCGATGGCGATGACCTTGCCGCCGTCCAGCCTGTCACCGACTTTTAGTTTCTTGTAGCGGCCGCTGGGCATGCGCACCAGCGCCCGGCGGTTGGCGGGCGTGCCGTAGACGCCGATCAGGTTCAGTTTGCGCAGGTTCAACGCATTATCGAGCGTCGCTTGCCGCGCCACCGAGGCTGATGACGGAATCTTCGGCGCCACGGCTTTGGGCTGGAATGACCCGGCTTCGAGCTGATCAATGCCAGCTGCCGAACCCAAGCTGGCAGTTTGGGTGCTGGTTGACGGAACAAGACCCGCTGGGCGCGTCTTGGGGCGTGGAACGCGCAGTCCTCCTATTACAATGGGTGTTTCTTCAACCTCTTGCCGTTCCAGGGACGCAGGACGAACTTTGGGGCGCAGCGCCGCCAGTTCCGCGCGGGACCGTCCACCCAACTGCTGACGCTCGAACCGTTCGGCCAGATCGCCGGGGCGCGGTTTGGGCCGCAACCCGGCCAGCCGGTCAGACTGGGTTTCAGGGCTCGGCTCCTGCTCGAACCGCACAGGAGGTTCAGGCGGTGCCTTCGACGGGCGTCCGAGGTGAACGACAATCCCGTCCGGGTTCAACGTACCTTCGGCGCTGGGGGCAACCAGTCCGCGGTCATCCAGATCGAACCGCGACCCGGCAACGCTGGGCAGCGCGATCTGATCAAAGGGCGCGTCGGTGGCAAAGCTGTCGACCGGCGGCAGGGCAATCGCGTCATTGGACAGGTTGGAATTGTCGACCGAGGCCAGATACAGCTCCTCCTGCGGGGGTAGAACCGGAGGTGTCAGCGGTTCGGGTTCGGTGATCTCGATGCCGGGCTGTGCCGGGATGTCCTGCGGTTCGGGATCACGATCGATCTCTTCGACCTGCGTTGGCGCCACGTTCAACGCTTCGAGGATTGCGGAATCTGTGGGCGAAAGCCCGGGTTCATCCACGGCATCATCCGGTGCTATCTCGACCGTCTCGGCGGGCGGCTCCGGGGCTTCCGGTGTGGTGTCACTGACCTGAGTATCAGGTGCGGGCAGGGTGGTTTCGACCCGCGCCGTTTCCGGCTCTTCGTCGCCATCCGGTGCGATCAGAGCCCATGCCCCCAGCGCCACTGCGATAGCCAGCGCAGCCGCTGCCGGTGCAACGTATCGTTTGGCGCGTGCATCAAAGCTTGGCTTAAGGGCTGCACTGTCGGACGGCGCGCGAAACACATCCGGAGCCGTCGTGTCCGCGATGGCGTGAACGTTTGGCGCGGGGGTATCCGTGCCTTTCGCCACTGCCGGGACTTCGCTTTTCTGGTCCGAAAACAGCGGCTCGGACGGGAATTGGGACTGATCGGTGTCTGCCGTGAACTGAACAGGAATGAACCCGTGCTCGGTCGCAAAGTCACGTGCTTCGCCAAGCGTCTGTTTGGTGATGGCCGCAACATAGGTCGTGGTGCCGACCGTCGCGGTCTCAAAAACCAGCTCCTCGATCGAATAGGGCGTTGCATCGGCCAGCGTGGATTGGACCTGTTTGGCGCCTTGTTCCGGTGTTTCCCCGCCGGTCTCCGCCGACAGGAACCGAACCTGGCCGGCCGGAATCACGACCTTGCAGTTCAAGTTGTTTTCCAGCGCAAAGGCCTTGTCCCGCAAGGCAAGAAGCTGCGCGTTCAGGTCCGGTGCATCCAGCGCAACCTCACCAATGCAAAACCAGTCGCCGTCCGACTGGTGGTGCACAGATATTCCGGTCGCAGAAAAAGACAGCGCAAATGCGGGTTTCATATTCCCGAGGAACCATAATTGTCAGCATCAATGCAAACGACATCTCGTCCGCAGGACGACATTAAAGCAGGTTCCCGCCGAGGGAAAGAAAAAGCCAGACATTCCCCTTGTTTGACCACGCCCCGCATCCCCATGTTGGTGCTGTAGAAATTGGAGGGAAGACCTTGAAGAAAATCGCTTTTCTGGCCGCCATACTGGCCGTGACAGCCGCAGGCATGGCCCATGCGGAAGAACGTCGCATCACGGTGGATGCGGCCGGAACCGTTCAGGCCGCACCCGATATGGCGACCATTACCCTGGGCGTGACGAACGAAGATGCCGAGGCGTCAAATGCCATGCAGGCGACCTCTGACGCTGTTGCGCAGATTCTGAAGCGGCTGGAGGATATGGGTATCGAATCCCGCGACGTACAAACCCGCGACCTGTCGCTGTCGCCGGTGTGGTCAGGGCGCAATAGCCCCAGCGGCGAACGGCCCGAGATTTCCGGGTTTGTCGCTTCGAACAATGTCCAGGTGCGTGTGCGTGATCTGACCAAGCTGGGCTCGATCATGGATGCGGTCATTCAGGACGGCGCCAATGATTTTGGCGGGCTGAGCTTTGGTGTGCAGGACCCCGCGCCGCTGCAGGCAGAGGCACGCGCCAAGGCCGTGGCTGAGGCCACTGCAAAGGCCGGGCAACTGGCGCAGGCGGCCAATGTGACTCTGGGGCAGGTTCAGACGATCAGCGAACAGGCTGGTGGTATTCGTCCCGCGCCGCAGCTGCGCGCAATGAGCATGGCCGAAGCGGGCGGCGTTCCGGTGGCGGGCGGCGAGATTTCAGTCTCGGTCAACGTGATGATGGAATTCGGGATTGCCGACTGATCCAGAAGTTTTGGCACGGGCTTGCAGCGACTGCCGCTGCTGGCCCGTCTGGTCGAAATTGTCCGGTGACAGCCAGGCTTCGAACGCGGTCTTGATGCGTGGCCATTCACTGTCGAGGATAGAATACCACGCCGTATCCCGGTTGCGGCCCTTGTAGTGGGTCGCCTGCCGGAAAATGCCCTCGAAGGTAAAGCCCAGCCGTTCGGCGGCGGTGCGGGACACCTCGTTCAGCGCATCGCATTTCCACTCGTACCGGCGATAGCCCAACTCGTCGAAAACGCGGCGCATCATCAGGTACATGGTCTCGGTCGATTGCTGGCTGCGCTGCAACAGGGGTGAGAAGTGGATATGGCCCACTTCGATTGCCCCTGCCGCAGGTTCAATGCGAAGGAACGAGGCCATGCCGACCGGCGTCTCGTTTTCGTCGAGCACCGTGTGGAACATCGGATCGGCGTCCATGCAGGTCGCGCGGGCCCATTCCACAAATTCATGCTCCGAGTCGAATGGCCCATAGGGCAGGTAAGTCCAGTTGCGGCCATCCGTGGCGTTGGCAAACGCCCGGTGCAGTCCGGGCGCGTGCCGGTTCACATCCAGCGGCACGACTGAGCAATACTGGCCCTCCATCGGCGTATAGGGCGGGGTCGGGCGCGGGAAGTCGCCCGAAACCGGCTGGCCGATGGGTTGGCCCAGATCGTTGGAGTCGTGCCCGCTCATCCGTCAGGCCGAAGCTTTGGCCAGCGCCTGATCCAGATCGGCGATCAGGTCGTCGGCGTCTTCGATGCCGATGGACACACGCACGACGCCAGGGCCAGCACCTGCGGCCTCTTGCTGTTCCGGGGTCAGTTGCCGGTGGGTGGTCGAGGCCGAGTGGATGATCAGCGACCGCGCATCGCCAAGGTTGGCGACATGGCTGAATATCTCAAGCGAGTTCACCAGTTTGACACAGGCGTCATAGCCGCCCTTGACCGCAAAGGTGAACAGGGCGCCGGCGCCTTTCTTGTACTGCGCCTGAACCCGGTCGTGATAGGGCGAGGAGGGCAGGCCCGCATAGGTGACATAATCAACGCGGTCGTCAGCCTCGAGCCATGCGGCGATCTTCTGGGCGTTTTCGACGTGGCGCTCCATCCGCAGGGACAGGGTCTCGATCCCCAGCAGAGTATAGTGGGCGGCTTGCGGGTTCATGGTCATGCCCAGATCGCGCAGGCCGATGGCGATACCGTGGAAGGTAAAGGCCAGCGGGCCGAACGTCTCGTGGAATTTCAACCCGTGATAGGCCGCTTCCGGCTCACTGAGCGACGGGAATTTGTCATTCGCCGACCAGTCAAACTTGCCCGAATCCACGATGCAGCCGCCGGTGACGGTGCCGTTACCGGTCAGGTACTTGGTGGTCGAATGCACGACCAGAGTGGCACCTTGCTCGATCGGGCGGCACAGGTAGGGCGTGGCCGAGGTGTTGTCGACGATCAGCGGGATGCCCGCCGCGTCGGCCACGTCGGCCAGCGCGCGGATATCGGTGACATAGCCGCCAGGGTTGGCGATGGATTCGCAGAACACCGCGCGGGTGTTTTCGTCGATCGCGTCCTTAACGGCGTCCAGATCGTCGGTGTCCACAAACTTGGCCGACCAGCCAAAGCGTTTGATGGTCTGGCTGAACTGTGTGACCGTGCCACCATACAGACGGGTCGAGGCCACCACGTTGCAGCCCGGCCCCATCAGCGGGAACAGCGCCATGATCTGCGCCGCGTGACCCGAAGAACAGCACACCGCGCCAACGCCGCCCTCAAGCGTGGCGATACGTTCCTGCAGAACAGCCACGGTCGGGTTGGTCAGGCGGGAATAGATGAAGCCCACCTCTTGCAGGTTGAACAGGGCCGCCGCGTGATCGGCATCGCGGAACACGTAAGCCGTGGTTTGGTAGATCGGAGTCTGACGCGCACCAGTCGCCGGGTCGGGGCGGGCGCCCGCGTGAATCTGCAATGTGTCGAAACCGTAGGTGGGGCCGTCAGACATCGTCGAAATCTCCTGTTGGAATGTGTGTTGCTGAATCTCTAGGCGATCCGGCGCGCGCGCACAACAATCCTGTCAGCGCATCCAAAGGCCCTTACTGCGGATCGTGTTGCGAATGACCTGCTCGCGCTGGGGCAGGTTTTCGCGGTCGAACAGGTCGCGTATCCTGTGGCCCTTGCGTTGCAAAACCAGCTTCTTGATTGGTTCATACCCTTTGAGCACCTTCTTGACCCGGTTCGGCGCCGCGACGGTTTCTAATACCTCGACCACGTGGTCACTCTCACGCGCATAGAGCAGAGGGAACAGCCGATAGTGGCAGCTGACCGACCCGTCCAGCAGGCCGGGGGGCAGGGTGTCGCGCCCGCCGCCGAAGGAATGGATGACCAACGGCAGAGCGGCCTGATCCAGCCAGGGGTCAAGGTTCTGCCCGGCCAGTTCCGGGATGTCCTCATCTCGGATCGTGCGGGCATAGTCCAGAAACCGCTCTCCGAACTTGCGCGGGCAGGAATAGAAGAAATAGCCTGCGTTGAAATACAGATACCGTCGCCAGTAATCCACCGGCTGGCTGGTGTCCTGAGAGCTTTCGAAATCCAACCCAAAGCGGCGGTACAGAGCGTGCCAGATGCCATCGAAGCCGGGGCCATAGAGCGTAGGTTTGGGCCAAGTGCCCTCGACCTTTTGCGAGGCTCCGGGGCGGTTGAAGTCAAAAGGAACCGTGGTCAGGTCACCGGTGATCAGCGTGTCACTGTCAAAGAAGACGAAGGGCTCGCCTTCGGGCAGGGCCAGAAGGGCCTCGATCTTGTTGCCATAGGGATAGCTGTCGCCGAAGACGTGAGTGTCGAAAGGCAGTATCTCGGCATCCAATTGTCGCAGGGCTTTCAGTACGTCCTCGTTTCGGATACTCGGGTCCTGGCGCCAGCGTGGCCCGGGCTGTGGCACCGCCACAAACAGCCGCCCCTGAAAGTGCGGAGAGCTATGGCGCAGAGAGGCCGCGAACAACAGAGCCTCGTATTGCAGCCGGTTGTTTTGCCCGATGATGACGATGTTGAACTTCGAAGGGCTGGCCTGCATCAGGTGACTTTCACGTATCTGGCCGCTGTCCGGCGCTGCTCGTTGTGTTTGACCTACAGCACGCAGCAAGGCCCGTCAAAACCAGATGCGGGGAATCTTTTGTTTCCATGCAACCAGAGGCCGGATCGGCACATCTCATGTGTTGCGCGTTTTCGGCATGCAAGAAAAACAGGCGGTTTTACTCGAGAAATCGGGGTAATCCAGCCCGTTTTTGCGGTTTTTGACGATTTTATAAATTTTACCAATTGATAAAAAATCAGATTGTGGCAAGCTGAGAGCATAGCAAACATATCTACAGGGAGTAGAGCGATGGCACAGGGCCAGATTGCCCCCGGCATTGTCTCCGGGCGGCTTTCCAGCGATGAGCTGACCTCGAATTTTACCGATCTTCATCCGCCTTTGGCTGCGCATGAGGCGGCAGTGGCCGCGGATCGGTGCTATTTCTGCTATGACGCGCCATGTGTGACGGCCTGTCCGACGGATATCGATATTCCGTTGTTCATGCGTCAGATTCAGGCCGGGCAACCCGAGGCGGCGGGTGAGACGATTCTGGCGCAGAATATCTTGGGCGGCATGTGCGCCCGCGTGTGTCCGACCGAGACACTATGCGAAGAAGCCTGCGTGCGTGAAACCGCTGAGGGCGCTCCGGTTGAGATCGGCCGCTTGCAGCGTTACGCCACCGACAGTGTCATGGCTGCGGGGGACCATCCGTTCGAGCGCGCCGCGCCGACTGGAAAGACCGTTGCGGTAATCGGGGCAGGGCCTGCGGGTCTGGCCTGCGCGCACCGTCTGGCCATGTTTGGGCATGACGTGGTGATCCACGAAAGCAAACCCAAGCCCGGCGGTCTGAACGAATATGGCATTGCCGCCTATAAATCGACCAATGACTTTGCGCAGGCCGAGGTGGACTGGCTGCTGAATATCGGCGGCATCACGATTGAGACCGGTTCGGTGCTGGGTGAGAACGTCTCGCTGGACGGGCTGGTCGAAAACTACGACGCTGTTTTCTTGTCCATCGGTCTGGCTGGGGTGAATGCCTTGCGCGCAGAGGGGGCCGAGAAGGACGGCGTGCGCTTTGCCGTCGACTTTATCTCGGACGTGCGTCAGGCATCCGATCTGGCGGATCTGCCGGTGGGTCGTAATGTCGTCGTCATCGGTGGCGGCATGACCGCAGTGGACGCGGCTGTGAAATCGAAACTGCTGGGCGCAGAGCACGTGACCATCGCCTATCGGCGTGGCCGGGACGCGATGGGCGCCAGCCGATACGAGCAGGATCTGGCGGCGTCGCATGGTGTGAAAATCATGACCAATGTGCAGCCCGTGGCCGTGCATGGAAACGGGGCGGCGGCTGAGATCGAATTGGAGTATACTTCCAGCGACAACGGTCAGCTTTCGGGCACCGGAGAGATGATCCGCCTGCCTGCGGATCAGGTCCTCAAGGCGATTGGTCAGAAACTGGACGGCGCGCCCGAGGGGCTGAAGCTGGACGGCAACAAGATCGCCGTGACCGAGGCTGGCCGTACCTCGCTGGCCGGTGTCTGGGCTGGGGGGGACTGCGCGGCTGGGGGCGAAGACCTGACCGTGACTGCCGTGGCCGAAGGCCGTGACGCCGCGATGGATATCCACGCGAGCCTGACTGCGTAAAACTCAAAGACAAAGATGCTGAACTGCATCAGGGAGGCCGGATAAATGGCTGATTTGAAGACAAACTTTCTGGGCATCGAAAGCCCGAACCCGTACTGGCTGGCCTCGGCGCCGCCAACCGACAAGGAATACAACGTCCGCCGCGCTTTCGAGGCCGGATGGGGCGGTGTTGTGTGGAAGACGCTGGGGGCCGAGGGGCCTCCGGTCGTGAACGTGAACGGGCCGCGGTATGGCGCGATCTATGGCGCTGATCGTCGGCTGCTGGGCCTGAACAACATCGAGCTGATCACTGACCGCCCGCTTGAGGTGAACCTCGAGGAAATGGCGCGGGTCAAAGCCGACTACCCCGATCGCGCGCTGATCGCCTCGATCATGGTGCCTTGCGAGGAGGAGGCGTGGAAAGCCATCCTGCCGCGCGTGGCCGAGACCGGCGCGGACGGGATCGAGTTGAACTTCGGTTGCCCGCACGGGATGAGCGAGCGCGGCATGGGTTCGGCCGTGGGGCAGGTGCCGGAATATATCGAGATGGTCACCCGCTGGTGTAAGAAATACTATGACCGCCCAGTTATCGTGAAGCTGACGCCGAACATCACCGATATCCGTAAGCCTGCCGAAGCTGCCAGGAACGGCGGTGCGGATGCGGTGTCGCTGATCAACACCATCAACTCGATCACCAGTGTCAATCTGGACACGTTCAGCCCTGAACCCTCGATTGACGGCAAGGGCAGCCATGGTGGCTATTGCGGCCCGGCGGTGAAGCCGATCGCGCTGTCGATGGTGTCCGAAATCGCACGGGCGCAGGCCACGCACGGGCTGCCGATCTCGGGCATCGGCGGCGTGACCACTTGGCGCGATGCGGCAGAGTTCATGGCCTTGGGCTGCGGCACCGTTCAGGTCTGCACCGCCGCGATGACTTATGGGTTCAAGATCATCGACGAACTGACCGCTGGCCTGTCCAAATGGATGGACGAAAAGGGATACAAGGACGTTTCGGAAATCGTCGGTCTGGCCGTTCCGAACGTAACCGACTGGCAATATCTGAACCTGAACTACGTGGCCAAGGCCAAGATCGATCAGGACCAGTGCATCAAATGCGGCCGCTGCTATGCCGCCTGCGAGGACACCAGCCATCAGGCGATTTCGATGTCCGAGGACCGGGTTTTCGAGGTCAAGGATGACGAATGCGTCGCCTGCAATCTTTGCGTGGATGTCTGTCCGGTGGATGGATGTATCTCGATGGTGCCGATGGCGGCCGGAGAGGTCGATCCGCGCACCGGTTTGGAGGTGCAGCCCGACTATGCCAACTGGACGACACATCCGAACAATCCGATGGCGAAGGCGGCCGAGTAACAGAGCTGTCAGACACAGGAAGGGGCCGGTTAGCGGCCCCTTTTTCTATGGTGTCAGCAATTTCCGATAAAGCGTGTCGATAAACGGCTCTGCGCCCTCATAGGGATCTTCATCACCCAGAATCGCGCGCACCTGAACGTCGAAATCTGCATAGTGTTGTGTCAGCGCCCAGATCGAAAAGATCAGGTGGTACGGATGAACCTGCGCGATTTTGCCGTCGTCCATCCATTGCTTGAGGATTGCGGTTTTCTCATCCACCAGCTGTTTCAAATCCTGCGACAGCGCGTCGTGAATGCGCGGCGCGCCCTGAACCAGCTCATTGGCAAACAGGCGGCTTTCGCGCGGCAATTCGCGGCTCATCTGCAGCTTGCGGTGGATGTAGGAAAGGATTTCCTGCATCGGATCGCCGTTCTCATCCAGATCGTGCAGCGGGGCAAGCCAGACATCCAGCAAGCCGGACAGCAGAGCGGTGTGAATCGCCTCTTTCGATGGGAAGTAATACAGCAGGTTCGGTTTGCTCAGCCCGGCTTCGGTTGCGATCTGGTCGACGGTCGAGCCGCGAAACCCGTGGGCCGAAAACACATTCAGGGCAGCGTCCAGAATCGCCGCTCGGTTCTTTTTCTGAATTCTGGTTGGGGCGCGGTCTTTGGGCATGTTTTCAGGGTGTCTCTTTTTCCGGCAAGCAGGCGCCGTTTATGCCAAAATTATCGACGGCGTCTCGCAATTTCTTGACTGATGACCAACCCGTGATAGCGTGAGTTTGACCAGATGGTCAAATCAAGACACCAAAAGCGAGCCAAATCGCAAGCAACAGGGAAGTAGAAAATGGCAGCTCCGGCGCAGAACCTCAGGATCAATGGCGACAGGTTGTGGGACAGTCTGATGGAGATGGCCAAGATCGGCCCCGGTGTGGCGGGTGGCAACAATCGCCAGACCCTGACGGATGAAGATGCCGAGGGGCGGGCCCTGTTTCAGAAATGGTGTGAAGATGCGGGTTGCACGATGGGTTTGGACCAGATGGGTAACATGTTTGCCCGCCGAGAGGGTACCGACTCCGCGGCATTGCCGGTCTATGTCGGCTCGCACCTAGACACGCAGCCGACGGGCGGAAAGTATGATGGTGTGTTGGGCGTTCTGGGCGGTTTGGAAATTCTCCGCACTCTGAACGATCTGGGCATCAAGACCAAACATCCCATTGTGGCCACGAACTGGACCAACGAAGAAGGCACGCGCTATGCGCCAGCGATGTTGTCCTCGGGCGTGTTTGCTGGAGTGCACACTCAGGATTGGGCCTATGATCGTGAGGATGCTGAAGGCAAGAAATTCGGCGATGAGCTGCAGCGCATCGGCTGGCGGGGCGACGAAGAGGTCGGCGCCCGCCAGATGCACGCTTTCTTTGAATTGCACATTGAACAGGGGCCGATCCTTGAGGCCGAGGGTAAGGATATCGGCGTCGTCACCCATGGCCAGGGCCTGAGCTGGACGCAGATCACGGTGACGGGCAAGGACGCCCATACCGGCTCGACCCCGATGCCGATGCGCAAGAATGCGGGTCTGGCGATGGCGCGGATTCTTGAGAAAGTGGATGAGATCGCGTGGTCTCATGCGCCTCATGCTGTGGGTGCGGCGGGGCATATCGATGTCTATCCGAACTCGCGCAACGTGATCCCGGGCAAGGTGGTGTTCACGGTCGATTTCCGTTCGCCTGATCTGAACGTGATCACGGATATGGAGAACCGCTTGCGTGTCGCGGCAGAGGGTATTGTCGAAGAAATGGGCCTGCAGATCGAATTCGAGAAGGTCGGCGGTTTTGATCCGGTTAAATTTGACGACGGCTGCGTCGCCGCCGTGCGGGATGCGGCCGAGCGGCTGGGCTATTCGCATACCGACATCATTTCGGGCGCGGGGCATGATGCGTGCTGGATCAACCGCGTGGCACCCACCGCAATGGTCATGTGTCCGTGTGTGGACGGGCTGAGCCACAACGAGGCCGAGGAGATCAGCAAGGAATGGGCTGCGGCCGGGGCGGATGTTCTGTTTCATGCGGTCGTCGAGACGGCGGAAATCGTGGAATAGGGGGCGCTGCCCCCGTCGCCCACAGGGCGACTCCCCCGGGATATTTTTGGCCAGATGAAGCAAGCGGCGCAGACCGCAACAGGGAGATTAAAATGAGCACTGTTATCAAGAACGGGACCGTCGTGACCGCCGATCTGTCTTACAAGGCGGATGTGATGGTCGAAGGTGGGGTGATCACCGAGATCGGAATGGACCTGAAAGGGGACAAAGAGCTGGACGCGACGGGCTGTTTTGTCATGCCGGGCGGGATCGACCCGCATACCCATCTGGAAATGCCGTTCATGGGCACTTACTCCAGCGATGATTTCGAAAGCGGGACGAGGGCGGCATTGGCCGGGGGCACCACGATGGTGGTGGATTTCGCGCTGCCGAACCCTGGTGAGGGCCTGTTGGACGCGCTGAAACGCTGGGACAACAAGTCAACGCGAGCGAATTGCGACTACTCCTTCCACATGGCCGTGACATGGTGGGGCGAGCAGGTGTTCGACGACATCAAGACGGTGATCGAGACGCGCGGCATCAACACGTTCAAGCACTTCATGGCCTACAAAGGCGCATTGATGGTGAACGATGACGAGCTTTTCGCCTCGTTCAAGCGCCTGGCAGAGCTGGGCGGCATTGCCATGGTCCATGCCGAGAATGGCGACGTCGTCGCCGAGCTGCAGGCCAAGCTGATGGCCGAAGGCAACACCGGCCCCGAAGCGCATGCCTATTCGCGTCCGCCGCAGGTGGAAGGTGAGGCCACCAACCGCGCCATCATGATTGCCGATATGGCGGGTGTGCCGCTTTACGTGGTGCATACCTCCTGCGAAGAGGCGCATGAGGCCATTCGCCGGGCCAAGATGAACGGCAAACGGGTGTGGGGGGAACCGCTGATCCAGCATCTGACGCTGGATGAGAGCGAGTATTTCCACCAGGATTGGGATCACGCGGCGCGGCGGGTCATGAGCCCTCCGTTCCGGAACAAGCAGCACCAGGACAGTCTGTGGAACGGTCTGCACTCTGGAACGCTCAGCGTCGTGGCCACCGACCATTGCGCCTTTACGACTGAGCAGAAGCGCTATGGCGTGGGCGATTTCACCAAGATTCCGAACGGTACTGGTGGGCTGGAAGATCGGATGCCGATGCTGTGGACGCATGGGGTGAACACCGGACGGTTGACGATGAACGAGTTCGTTGCGGTGACGTCAACCAACATCGCCAAGATCATGAATTGCTATCCGAAAAAAGGCGCGATCCTTGTGGGCGCCGATGCAGATATCGTCGTATGGGACCCTGAAAAGACCAAGACGATCAGCGCGGATACGCAGCAATCCTCGATTGACTACAACGTGTTCGAGGGGAAAGAGGTCAAAGGTCTGCCGCGCTTTACCCTGACACGTGGTCAGGTGGCGGTGCATGACGGTGAAATCCGCACTCAGGAAGGACACGGTGACTTTGTGGCACGCGAACCCAACGGCCACGTGAACAAGGCGCTAAGCACCTGGAAAGAGCTGACTGCACCGCGGCCGGTCGAGCGGACGGGTATCCCGGCGACGGGTGTGTGATGCGCGGGCCGTCATCAGGCGGCCCAAAGCCAAACCTTTTCAAGGCAATGGAATGAACACTGAAAGCACTACCCAGCCCGTGATCGAGGCAAGGCAACTGGATCTCACTTTCCAAACCAATGATGGGCCGATTCACGCGCTAAAGGACGTGAACCTGACCATCGACAAAGGCGAGTTCGTCAGCTTCATCGGCCCCTCGGGGTGCGGCAAGACCACCTTTCTGCGTTGTATCGCGGCGCTGGAAACGCCGACCGGAGGGGCGCTGACCGTCAACGGCATGACCCCGGACGAGGCGCGGCGGAACCGGGCCTATGGCTATGTGTTTCAGGCGGCGGGTCTGTATCCTTGGCGGACCATTGCCAAGAACATCAAACTGCCGCTTGAGATCATGGGCTATTCGTCTGCCGAGCAGGAAGAACGCGTAAGCAAGGTTCTGGAACTCGTTGATCTTGCTGGGTTTGGTGGCAAGTTCCCGTGGCAGCTGTCGGGCGGGATGCAGCAACGGGCCAGCATTGCGCGGGCGCTGGCGTTCGATGCCGATATCCTGCTGATGGACGAACCTTTCGGCGCTTTGGATGAGATCGTGCGCGACCATCTTAACGAACAGCTTTTGGCGCTTTGGGCGCGGACGGGCAAGACCATTGGTTTCGTCACCCACTCGATCCCCGAGGCGGTGTATCTGAGCACCAAGATCGTGGTGATGAGCCCGCGGCCCGGGCGGATTACGGACGTGATCGATAGCCCTCTGCCGAAGGAGCGCCCGTTGGATATCCGTGACACGCCGGAGTTCATCGAAGTCGCCCATCGCGTGCGCGAGGGCCTACGGGCGGGGCATTCGGATGACTAGTGCCAGTATCAGAGCTGTTTGCGCTGTCCTGACTGTTGTCGGCGTCATCATTCTGTTCTGGTACGCCGCCAGCGTGCCAATGAACATCAAAGGCGTTCTGAACGAATTCGAACGGGCAGGTGAGCAGGTTGACCCGCCCAAGGCGGTGGACCGGCGCGACATGAGCGAGTTTGAGCTGGTCATCGACAACCCTTACGCCATCGACGAAACATGGGAGCAGGAGCGACCGCGTCTGCCTGCTCCGCATCAGGTCGCCGAGGAGTTGTGGGACACAACGGTTGAGAAGAAGATTACCTCAAAGAGGTCGTTGATCTATCACTCTTGGGTAACACTCAGCGCGACGATGCTGGGTTTCGCGATTGGCACCGGGCTGGGCATTTTGCTGGCCGTTGGGATCGTGCACAGCCGGGTCATGGACCTGTCAGTAATGCCCTGGGCCATCGTCAGCCAGACCATTCCGATCATCGCATTGGCGCCGATGATCATCGTGGTGCTGTATTCCGTGGGGATTCAAGGGATCATCCCCAAGGCAATCATCTCGGCCTACCTTAGCTTTTTTCCTGTCGTCGTCGGCATGGTCAAAGGCCTGCGCAGCCCGGACGCTATGCAACTGGACCTGTTGCAGACCTACAACGCCAGCCGGTCTCAGGGGTTCTGGAAACTGCGTTTGCCGGCGTCGATGCCGTACCTTTTCACCTCGCTGAAGATCGGCATCGCGGCCTCTCTGGTCGGGGCCATCGTGGGTGAGTTGCCGACCGGGGCGGTTGCCGGTCTGGGCGCACGCCTTTTGGCGGGCAGCTACTATGGTCAGACGGTGCAAATCTGGTCGGCCCTTTTTGCCGCAGCCATCTTGGCGGCCTGTTTGGTCGGGTTGCTGGGGCTGGTCGAGCGGACGGTGCTCAAGCGGATGGGGATGGCGCAATGATCCTTGTTTTCTGTGCAATCCTTCTATGGCTGTTCGGCTGGTGGATGAACGGGCGTCTGGCCAGCGGTCCTTATGCCGATACCCGGATGGTGCGGTTTGTGGCGCCGCTGGTGTTTGGCCTGACCGTGATTGGCATCTGGGAACTGGTGGTGCGCGGCCTCGAAGTGCCCTTGGTCATCCTGCCGGCACCCTCAGTGATTGCGGTGCGCTTTGGCGGCAGCCTACCGACCCTGTGGGCCGATTTCGTGCAGACCATCATCAAGGGCGCGCTGAGCGGCTATATCATCGGCTGCGGGTCGGCCTTTCTGATGGCGATCGCGGTGGACCGCTGGGATTTCCTACGCCTCGGGCTGCTGCCGGTCGGAAACTTCGTCGCAGCGCTGCCGATTGTGGGCACGGCCCCAATTCTGGTGATGTGGTTTGGGTTCGATTGGCACTCCAAGGCGGCCGTTGTCGTGGTAATGGTGTTCTTCCCGATGCTGGTAAACACCGTGGCCGGTTTGCGGGAGGCTACGGCCATGCAACGCGACCTGATGGAGACCTACGCGGCGAGCTATTGGCAGAGCTTTTTGAAACTCCGCTTGCCTGCCGCGATGCCGTTTATTTTCAACGGCCTAAAGATTTCTACCACTCTGGCGCTGATCGGCGCTATCGTGGCCGAGTTCTTTGGTTCGCCAACCCTGGGCATGGGGTTCCGGATCTCGACCAGCGTCGGGCAACTCTCGCTGGATATGGTCTGGGCCGAGATCGTCGTGGCCGCATTGGCCGGGACGGCATTCTACGGGGTTGTCGCCATGATCGAAAAGGCGGTGACATTCTGGCACCCGTCGCAACGCGGATAACAAGATTTCAACAGACCCCGGAAAGGGGCAGCAACAGCAACTAGGAGATATGAAGATGAACAAGCTACTCAGCGGGGCGGTTGCCGCCTTCAGCCTGGCAGCCAGCGCGGCGCTTGCGGCGGATGAGGTGACATTGCAGCTGAAATGGGTCACCCAGGCGCAGTTCGCGGGCTATTACGTGGCCAAGGACAAAGGGTTCTATGAGGAAGAGGGGCTGGACGTCACCATTCTGCCCGGTGGGCCCGACATTGCCCCAACGCAGGTGATCGCGGGTGGCGGTGCCGACGTAACAGTTGAATGGATGCCTGCCGCACTGGCCGCGCGCGAAAAGGGTCTGCCGCTGGTGAACATCGCGCAGCCGTTCAAAAGCTCGGGCATGATGCTGACCTGCTGGAAGGATGCCGGAATCTCCTCGCCCGAGGATCTGAAAAACCGCACGCTGGGTGTCTGGTTCTTTGGCAACGAATTCCCGTTCATGAGCTGGATGAGCCAGCTGGGCATCGACACCGGTGGCAAAAGTGAAAGCGGCGTCGAGGTTCTGAAGCAAGGCTTCAACGTCGATCCTCTGCTGCAGCGTCAGGCCGATTGCATCAGCACCATGACCTATAACGAATACTGGCAGGTCATCGACGCAGGCGTAAACCCCGATGAACTGGTGACCTTCAAGTACGAAGATCAGGGCGTCGCCACGCTGGAAGACGGCCTGTACGTTCTGGAAGAAAACCTCAGCGATGCGGCCTTCACCGATAAGATGGAGCGTTTCGTCCGCGCCTCGATGAAAGGCTGGAAATACGCCGAGGAAAACCCGGACGAGGCCGCAGATATCGTGCTGGAGAACGATGCCACCGGTGCCCAGACCGAAGAGCATCAGAAGCGCATGATGGGTGAAATCGCCAAGTTGACCGCCGGTTCAAACGGCGCGCTGGACCCGGCGGATTTTGAACGCACGGTTGGGACTCTGCTGGCTGGTGGGTCTGATCCGGTGATCACCAAACAGCCCGAAGGCGCCTGGACGCATCAGATCACGGATGGGGCTCTGAACTGATCCCTTCGCAATCCTTGAACACGCGCGGTCCCATTCGGGGCCGCGTTTTCTTTTGCAAATGTCGGAAACGTGTCTGTACTTAGTGCGCCGTCAAGTTAGTATTATCTTGTAACTAGGTGCATTTCATACGAAATGCCGATCATCAGGAAGAAAATGCAGGGATTTGCATCAGAATTCAGTTCAGCCTTATCTCTGATCCTTCAAGGGAATGCAGAGCTGTGGGCAATTGTGCTGTTGTCCCTGAAAGTTTCCATCTTCGCCGTTCTGATTTCCGCTGTGATCGGGATGCCGGTCGGGGCCGCGCTCGCGGTTGCACGGTTTCCGGGGCGGCGGGCTGTGATCGTGCTGATGAACGCCCTGATGGGGTTCCCACCGGTTGTTGTGGGGCTGCTGGTCTATCTGATGCTGTCGCGCTCGGGGCCGCTGGGCGTTCTGGAGCTGCTTTATACGCCGACGGCGATGATCATTGCTCAGGTCGTGCTGGTCACGCCCATTGTTGCGGCGCTGACCCGTCAAGTGGTCGAGATGCTGGCCGAGGAATACTCGGAACAGCTGCGGTCACTGGGTGTGTCGCGGCTGGCCTCGGTGCCGGTGCTGCTGTGGGACGCGCGGCTGGCGTTGGTGACGGCGTTGCTGGCCGGGTTTGGCAGGGCAATTGCCGAGGTCGGCGCGGTCATCATTGTCGGGGGCAACATCAACCACGTGACCCGGGTGATGACCACGACCATCGCGCTTGAGACGTCCAAGGGCAATCTGGCGCTGGCCTTGGCGCTTGGGGCTATCCTGATCGGCATCGCCGTGGCGGTGAATGCCATGGTCAGCACGCTCAGCCTGCGGGCCGAGCAGGAGGGGTTGCGCCATGCGTGATCTGGTCCATGAAATGGCAAGCTGCCTGTCGGTGGATGGGGTGCGGATCACCCGCAAGGGCAAGGCGTTGCTGGATGTTCAGCATCTGTCGCTGGACGGACCGGGGCCGACCTTGATCCTCGGGCCGAATGGTTCGGGCAAAAGTCTGCTGTTGCGCTGTCTGCACGGGCTGATCATGCCCGATCGCGGGCAGGTCCGGCAGGACGGAGTGGTCCTGAACGCCGAACACAAGGCACGGCAGGCGATGGTGTTTCAGCAGCCTGTGCTGCTGCGCCGGTCGGTCGCGGCCAATCTGGACTTTGTGCTGAAACGGCAGGGTCTGCCCCGCAGCACTCGCAAAGCCCGTATCAAGGAGCTGCTGGCAGAAGGCGGGCTGGACGGCAAGGCCCGGCAATCCGCGCGGTCCCTGTCCGGTGGCGAAGCACAACGGCTGGCCATCCTGCGCGCGCTCGCGTTGGACCCCGAAACGCTGTTTCTGGACGAACCCACCAGCGCGCTGGACCCAGGCGCGACGCAGATGATCGAACGGATGATCCTGCGCGCCTCGACCCGTGGGGTTCGCATTGTCATGGTCACGCATGATATCGGGCAGGCTCGGCGGTTGGCTGCCGATATCGTGATGATGCAGGGTGGCCATGTGGTTGAACATGGGGCCGCCATGCAGGTACTGGATGCCCCCGAAAGTGACGCCTCGCGTCGGTATTTGGCCGGTGGGCTGGTGACTTAATCAAAAAATACGGAGATCGAAATGATCCGGAATATTGTTCGGGCAGCATTGGTAACCCTTGGCCTGACCGCAACGTCGGTCAGCGCCGAAGAGCCGTTTATCGTCGTGCAATCGACCACATCTACCCAGAACTCGGGCCTGTTGGATTACATCCTGCCAGGGTTCGAGGCCGAGACGGGCATCGACGTACGTGTCGTTGCGGTCGGCACCGGACAGGCGATCCGCAATGCGATCAACGGAGATGGTGACGTGTTGCTGGTGCACGCCAAGGACGCCGAAGAGCAGTTCGTCGCGGATGGTTGGGGCGTTGAGCGGTTCGACGTAATGTATAACGATTTCGTCTTGGTAGGGCCGAAATCGGACCCGGCCAAAATTAAGGGCGGTGCGGATATCGTAGCGGCCCTGAGCGCCGTGGCCGAGGCCGAAGTGCCGTTTGCCTCGCGCGGGGATGACAGCGGCACCCACAAGGCCGAGATGCGCCTGTGGGGCGCCGCAAGTGCCGATCCGACCACGGCGTCCGGCGAGTGGTATCGTGAAACGGGATCAGGTATGGGGGCAACGCTGAACGTGGCCAGCGGGATGGGGGCCTACGTATTGACCGATCGCGCCACGTGGCAGTCCTTTGGAAATAAAGATAGTCTCGAGGTTCTGGTCGAAGGCGATCCGCGTTTGTTCAACCAATACGGCGTCATCCTTGTGAACCCCGAAAAACATCCGCGTGTGCGGGCTGCTGCGGGGCAAAGGTTCGTCGATTGGCTAATTGGGCCCGACGGGCAGGCGGCGATTGAGTCCTACAAGCTGGAAGGCCAGCAGCTATTCTTTCCCAACGCGGACTGAATTGGCCTGCGGCCAATGCCTTCGGCGAGAGTATTTTTGAAAAGATGAAGGAGTTCGACTGAATATCAGCCACTTGCACCGTTGTGGTGGATCGTGCCCAGACCGGACAGATCATAACCTCCGAACTCGGCGGCGCGGGTGGCAAAACGGTCCGATTGCACGAATCCAAGCAGTTTGAGCATTGGGTCATCAAAATAGGCCCGACGCCAGATCGCCAGATCCAGGCGTTCGGAGTGGGTTGGGACAAAACCCAAATCATAAAGCCCCGCTAAAGCGCCCAATCCGAACCCGGCCTCGGCTTTGCTGTCATGCAAGGCAATGGCCAGTTCTTCCTCGGTGCGGGCGCAGGCGGGCAGGGTGTCCAGATCCTCGCGCGTCAGGTCGTGGGCTTCGAGTTGCATGTCGAACAGCCGTTGGCTGGCGGCGCTGTCCTGACGCAGGATCACCCGCCGGCCTTTCAAGTCGGCAAAGCCAAAAATACCGGTGATACCGGGGGCCAGCAGGAGCCCGCGCTGCCTTTGTGCGATTTCGTACAGGACAACCGGCGCCTCGCCCAGCTTGTCGTGCAGAGCCTGCGTGTTGAACCCATCGTCTTCGTGAATATGCAACGCAGCGGCTTGCGCACTGCGATCCTTCAGGCGATTCAGACCATCGAACGAACCGTCATAGTAGGTAGCCAGACCCGAGCCGCTTTCGCGCAAGGCCCAGTCCAGCAGCGGGTCGTGACTGCCAGCGACAATCGGCGGCAGGGGTGGTTCCGCCACCTGTGGCCCCGAGCGGGAGGCGTTCAGCCAGGCAATGACCTCGGCGCGGGGGAACAACAGCTTGCCCATGGCACGCACGCAGGGAACTTCGCCAGAGGAAGCCAGGTCATAGGCCTTGCGCTCGCCAATGCGTAGCAGGTCGGCCAGCTCTTTGGTCGTCAGGTATTCGGACATTCAGTCGAGCCGCACCGCCGAACCAGAGCCCGCATCCGCAGCGCTGAACCCGATCTGTTGCAATGTGAAGGGTGCCGCGACAGTGATAACGACCATTGCGGCCAAGGCGGCAAGAAAGGCTTTCATTGGTCTCCTCCGGTTTCGTTTTCCGGTGCTGTCGCACGGCGTAGAAAGGCGATCATGTCGTCGCGGTCCTGGGCCTGTGTGATCCGCTGCATTGGCATCTTTGATCCCGGAATGTAGTGGTCAGGTCCCTGATCGAAAAGAGCATTTATCGTTTCGTCATTCCAAACGATATCAGAGTCCTGCAGCGTGTCCGAGTAGAAATATCCCGGCAATGTACCCGCCTTGCGTCCAAAGATACCAAACAGGGTCGGGCCCGCGCGCCGTTGCCCGTCGGGCGTCAGGCTATGGCAGATCGAGCATTTGCGGGCGAACTGACGTTCTCCGTTGCTCATCTCGTCGGGGTTCTTCAGAAAGCTGGGTTCGGCGGCGGCCATCTGTGCCTGATCGCCAAGCGCGGTGACGGGCCAGCTGTACATCGCCTCATCAAGGCCGCCAGCGTGGAGATTCTGGCCGTCGGCAGAAAAGGCCAATGCCCAGACCGGCCCGCGCAGGGTGGCGCGAAAATCCTGTGCGATGCGCCATTCGACGGTGTCGATCACCATGATGTATCCCTGACCATCGCCTACTGCCAACAGGTTGCGATCCGGGTTCAGCGCCAACGCCAGAATCGGGCGGCGGTCGAGGGTAAAGTCGCGCACCTCGCCGGTGGCCAGATCCAGAATGCGCGTGACGCCATCCACCGCGCCATAGGCGATCCAGTTGTCGGAGGCGTTCAGAACCAGTTCGTTGATGCCGAAGCCGTGTTCGACCAGTCGTCGGGCTTCCTGCCCGCTGGCCACATCCCAAACCCGCAACGTTCCGTCCATGCCCGCCGAATACAACGCGGCGCCATCCGGGGAAAACGTCACCGCGTTCACGCCGCTGCCCGCGTCAAGCACTTGCGGGGCCGAGCCATCTTCGGGCCACAGTCCGATGGTGCCGTCCCAGCTGGCGGTGGCCACATGGGTTTTCGAGGCCGCAAGCCCCACGATTTTGCCCTTGTGCTGGCCGACTACCTCTCCGCCCGGCCAGCGGCGCAGGGTGAAATCATCCCCTGCCGAATAGATTGCGCGCTCGTTGAAGGCGACAGAGTTGACGGCGGCCTCGTGCCCTTGCAGCCACTCCGGCTTGCGGTCCGACCACAGGCCAACCGAATTGTCGAAACTGGCCGTCGCAATCCGCCCGTCGGGCGCAGCGGCGATCCCCATGATCGGCCCGCCGTGACCTTTGAGCGTGAAGAACTCGGCCAAAGCGGGCAGGGGAACCAGCGCCAGCGCCAGAACCAGCCGGCGCATCTATTCAGCGGGAGAGGCCGCAGCCTTGCCGGCCTCCTTTTCCTGAACCTCTTCCAGCCACAGCGAGTGATGTTCGCGCGCCCATTGCTCTTCGACCTCACCCGATCCCATCGCATCGAGGGCGCCTTCCATCCCGACCGAGCCGAGGTAAATATGGGCGATGATGATGGCGATGAACACATAGGCGACCATCACGTGCCAGACTTGGGCGTATTGCATTTCCTCCTGCGGTGACATCTGCGTCGGCAGGTTCAAACCCAGCATCTGCGGAATGCCCGTGGCGTTTGCGACCTCGAAAGTCTTGGCAAACATCGGCAGCTCAAACGGGAACAGCAGGGACAGGCCCGACAGGCTGATTGACACGCCCAGCAGGATGCAGGCCCAAAAGATCACCTTTTGGCCCGCGTTGAATTTCTTGGCGGGCGGGTGGCTGCCTTTGGTGAACAGCCCCCCTCCGGCAGCCAGCCATTTCAGGTCGGTGCGGTTCGGGAAGTTGTGGGCGATCCAGTTCACGGTGACGATGATCAGCCCCAGCATGAAGGACCAGGCGAGGTTGTTGTGCAGCCACTTGCAGCCCTGCGCGATGGTCGCAAACCCCTCTTTTCCGAAAATCGGGATCAGGAAATCACGACCATAGAGGGTCAGCAGCCCCGTTACCCCCAGCACCAGAAAAGACCCGGCGAACAGCCAATGGCCGAAACGTTCAAATCCGCTGAAACGGGTGACAGTGCGGCCGGTTTTTTCTCCGTCAATGCGGATTTTCCCACGGATCAGGAAGAACAGAACGATGATGGCGACCATCCCGCCCAGGATGTAAGTGCCGTATTCGCGCAGCGGCCCGGTGCGGAAGTTCAGCCACCACATGCCGCCATCTTGGATCAGAACCCCCGCTGCGGGGCCTTTGGATGAAACGGTGGTGTCCGCCGAGCCATATCGTATCGCGCGATAAACGTCGCTGTCCGAGGCAACGCCGCGTGTCCCCAACTGACCCAACAACCCTTCGGCATTGCCCTGTCCGGTGTTGTCCGAGCGATAGCTGTTGTCCACATTCTCACCGCGTTGTCGGGCAAGAATATCCTCAAGCGTGGTCGCTCCGCCGGTTTGGGCGCGTTCTTCGGCCGTGGCTTCGGCCCCGGTGGACTGCGCCAGGGCGGCGCCGGTTAACCCCAGGGTGAGCAGGAATGCGATGAATAAGCGGAACATCTGAACCTCGGTCAAAATTCCAAAGCAGGCGACCCGCGCGGGCGGGTCACCTGTTTTTCACACAGACGGATCAGCCGTCTTTCTGGTCGTAGGCGGTGCCCCAACCCCACGCGCCCGAGCCAAACCCGCGCGCGACGACGCGCTCGCGGTAGATGGCCGAGACCACGTCGCCGTCACCGGCAAGCAGGGCCTTGGTGGAACACATCTCGGCGCAGAGGGGCAGTTTGCCCTCGGCGATCCGGTTGCGACCGTATTTGGCAAACTCTGCGGTCGAGTGCGTTTCCTCGGGGCCGCCGGCGCAGAAGGTACATTTGTCCATCTTGCCGCGCGATCCGAAGTTGCCA
Source organism: Ruegeria sp. AM9 (assembly GCF_056540565.1). Taxonomy (NCBI): domain Bacteria; kingdom Pseudomonadati; phylum Pseudomonadota; class Alphaproteobacteria; order Rhodobacterales; family Roseobacteraceae; genus Ruegeria; species Ruegeria sp. AM9. The sequence goes on along the minus strand of NZ_JBQFWY010000001.1, from coordinate 310,686 downwards.
GCCTGCGGGTATTGCGGCGCGCCGAACGGGCACGCGTAGAAGCAGTAACCACAACCGATGCACAGGTCCTTGGAGTGCAGGACGACCCCTTCTTCGTTCTGATAGAAGCAGTCGACCGGGCACACCGCCATGCAGGGCGCATCCGAACAATGCATACAGGCCACCGATATCGAGCGTTCGCCCGGGTTGCCATCATTGATCGTCACCACCCTGCGGCGGTTGATGCCCCATGGGACCTCGTGCTCGTTCTTGCACGCGGTGACGCAGGCGTTGCACTCGATGCAGCGTTCAGCGTCGCAGAGAAACTTTGCTCTAGCCATTATCGTTCTCCTTACGCTGCCGAGATTTTGCAGAGAGTCGCTTTGGTCTCCTGCATCTGGGTCACTGAATCGTAGCCATAGGTCTGGGCGGTGTTGGAACTTTCACCCAGCACATAGGGATCAGCGCCTGCGGGGTATTTGTCCCGCAAATCCTGACCCTGGAAATGGCCGCCAAAATGGAACGGCATGAAGGCCACGCCGGCACCGACCCTGTTGGTCAGCATCGCCATTACCTTGACCTTGCCGCCTTCCGGACCTTCGACCCAGACCTGTTGCCCGTCACGAATGCCAAGGTTGTTGGCATCGCGGGGGTTGATCTCGACGAACATGTCCTGCTGCAGTTCGGCCAGCCACGGGTTCGACCGGGTTTCCTCGCCGCCGCCTTCATACTCGACCAGACGACCAGACGTCAGGATTATCGGGTAATCCTTTGAAAAGTCGTTCTTCTGGATCGAGGCGTAAAGGGTGGGCAGGCGATAAGCCTGTCGGTCCTCGTAGGTCGGATAGTCCTCGACCAGATCGCGCCGATTGGTATAGAGCGGCTCGCGATGCAGTGGGATCGGATCCGGGAAGGTCCAGACGACCGCGCGGGCCTTGGCGTTCCCGAAGGGCGCGCAACCATGCTCGATCGCTACCCGCTGGATGCCGCCCGACAGGTCGGTTTTCCAGTTGGTCTCTGGTCCCGCAACGGCGTCGATGGCCGCGCGTTCCTCGGCCGTCAGATCGCCATCCCAGCCAAGGTCCATCAGCATCTGCATCGTGAATTCGGGGTATCCATCCTGAATTTCCGACCCGACGCTATAGACCCCTTCGGCCAGCAGGTTGTCGCCATCGCGTTCCACCCCGAAACGGGCGCGGAAGGTCAGGCCGCCTTCGGCCACCGGCTTGGACATGTCATACAGGTTCGGTGTCCCCGTATGGCCCATCTCAGCCGTTCCCCAGCAGGGCCAGGGCAGGCCGTAATACTCGCCGTCATTGGGTCCGCCAATGGCTTGCAGCGTGGTTCTGTCGAACGTGTGCTGGTTGGCCATATGGCTTTTCAGACGTTCCGGCGACTGACCGGTATAGCCGATGGTCCAGAGGCCTTTGTTGAACTCACGCGTGATGCTTTCAACATTGGGGGTTTCGGGGTCTTCCATCTCGATATTGCGGAAGAACCGATCCGCCCAGCCGAACTTGTTGGCGAACTTGGCCATGATGACCTCGTCCGGCAGGCTTTCGAACAGAGGCTCGACGATCTTGTCGCGCCATTGCAGCGACCGGTTCGAGGCCGTGACCGAGCCACGGGTTTCGAACTGCGTACAGGCCGGCAGCAGATAGACGCCATCGGTGCGATCATGCAGAACGGCCGAGACGGTGGGATACGGGTCGATCACGACCAGCATGTCCAGCTTCTCCATCGCCGTCTTCATTTCCGGACCCCGCGTTTGCGAGTTCGGAGCGTGACCCCACAGAACCATGGCGCGGACGTTGTTGTCCTGATCCATGTTTGCCGGGTCTTCCAGAACACCGTCGATCCAGCGGGAGACCGGGATGCCGCGCTCATTCTGCAGCGGTTTGTCCTTGCCTTCCTTGTCCTTGATCGTGGCGAACTGGCCAGCCAGCCATTCAGGCTCTTCACCCCAGACGCGGGCCCAGTGACCCCAGGCGCCTTTGGATAGGCCATAGTAGCCGGGCAGGGTGTGGGACAGAACACCAAGGTCCGTCGCGCCCTGCACGTTGTCATGGCCGCGGAAGATGTTGGTGCCACCACCCGAGGTGCCCATGTTGCCAAGCGCTAGCTGCAGCACGCAGTAGGCACGGGTGTTGTTGTTGCCGTTGGTGTGCTGCGTGCCACCCATGCACCAGATCACCGTGCCGGGACGGTTGTTGGCCATCGTGCGGGCAACGCGGCGCAGTTGCGAGCCGGGCGTACCGGTGACGCGCTCGACCTCATCGGGGTTCCACTTGGCAACTTCTTCGCGAATCTGGTCCATGCCCCAGACACGGGTGCGGATGAACTCTTTGTCTTCCCATCCATTGTCGAAGATGTGCCACAGGATACCCCAGATCAGCGCAACGTCTGTACCGGGGCGGAAGCGGACGTATTCATCCGCATGGGCCGCGGTGCGCGTAAAGCGCGGGTCGCAGACGATCAGCGGCGCGTTGTTCTGCTCTTTCGCGCGCAGAACATGCAGCAGCGAGACGGGGTGCGCCTCGGCCGGGTTGCCGCCGATGATGAAGATGGCCCGAGAGTTATGGATGTCGTTATACGAATTGGTCATGGCGCCATAGCCCCATGTATTCGCAACACCCGCCACGGTCGTCGAGTGGCAGATACGGGCCTGATGGTCCACGTTGTTCGTGCCCCAGTAGGCCGCGAACTTGCGGAACAGATAGGCCTGTTCGTTGTTATGCTTCGCTGAACCCAGCCAGTACACGCTGTCCGGCCCGGATTCCTCGCGGATTTTCATCATGCCGTCGCCGATCTCGTTGATCGCTTCTTCCCAGCTGATGCGCTTCCACTCGCCGCCTTCTTTCTTCATCGGGTATTTCAGGCGGCGCTCGCCATGGGCGTGCTCGCGAACCGAGGCCCCCTTGGCGCAATGCGCTCCCAGGTTGAACGGGCTGTCCCAACCGGGCTCTTGCCCGATCCAGACGCCGTTCTGCACTTCGGCAACGACGGTACAGCCGACCGAGCAGTGGGTGCATACGGATTTGATATTTTCAACGGCGGCATTTGCCGCGGTTTGGGCGCTGGCTTGCGTCACGGTTCCACCCGTGGCGCTGATCGCGGCAAGGCCGCCGATCGTCAGGCCCGAGCCACGCAGGAATGCGCGGCGATCGACGGTTTTCTCGCCGACCTGGGACAGGATACTTGTCCGCTGGGGGCGTCTCGCAACCCCGTTGGTCTTTTTCCTAAGCATTTCTTTCCTCCCTTGCGCGCCGTGTCAGCCACGGCTGGCTTGGTACTGCTGATCCCGACGTCAGGGCCAATCGCAACCGTCCGTCAGGTTTGAAACCGTCCGATCTTAGAACCGGGCGCTTTCCAGATAGGCGCGAGTATGCGCGGTATCCTGCATCCGGGTGTCGTCCGTCGGCAGCTCGGCTGCTTCGGCTTTCCCGGTCAGGGTGGCGGCGGCAACGGCAGCGGGCGCTGCGGTTCCGGCCAGTTTGAGGAAGTCGCGTCGCGTCGCGCCTTCTTCCTTGGTCTTGCTCATGGGCTCCTCCTGTCCCAATTGCGGTCTGGCACCCAATGGGCACCGGCGAGTGGCGGTTTACGCCGTCATTCGGAACGCCTCGCGCTCAATCTCCATGAACACCCGACCGGCGGTGCCGACCGAGGCATAGAGAACCGAGTTTTCAGCAGCTTCCAAATCCGAATAGAAATGTGTGGCCCAAGGGCCGATATGTTTGCCCCAGAACGCTTTCTGATCTTCCAAAGAGGCAGGCGCCCCAAAGCGGCCGACGATCATGCCCGCCATCATCTCCATCAGCGAGGCGATGTTGTCTTCGGGCTCATAGACGTTCTGCGCACGAGTTATGCCACGGGCGACCATGTCATTGCGCAACTGGGCCAAGGGTTTTTCGTTCAGGAAACCCGTAAGGTAGAAACTGGCATAGGGCAGCAACTCTCCACGGCCCAGTCCAATGAACAAAGCGTTGAACTCCCGTTCCGCCGCAGCGGGTTTGGTCACCTTGGCCACCCGCGCCATGGCCCGAATGGCCTGACCCAGATCGGTGTCGTCCCCGGTCAGACCGGCGACCTGGTTCAACAGCATCTGATCCGGCGGAGCTGCCAGCAGCAACCCGAGAAAATTGTAGAAATCCGCACGCAGGCGATCCTCGGCTGAGACATCCATTTTTTGCGCTTCGCTTGCGGTCATGTGGTTATCCTTCAAACTCAAATTTCATGCGGCGCGGGGTGGGGGGCAGGTCAACCTCTTCGGGGTCTTCCGCCTCTGCCATGATAACCGGTTCAGGCGTTGGCTCATCCATCGCCTCTGGCTCTGGTTCCTCAGTGACGGGTTCTGGTTCGATCTCTTCGGCTTCTGCCGCCAGCGCCTCGATATGGGCCAACATGCCCTTTCCGACCTGATAGGCGGTGGGGATGTTTTCAATAACGCAGGCCGCGTCGGTATAATCCTCACCGTAATCGACCAGCCCGTCCACATTGGCCAGCACCGGGTTCAGTCGCCACAACCGCCGCAGTGCACGCCGGCGCAGACGGTCGGGTACCGCCTTGGCCATAAAGCCCGAGACATCATCCCCGGCTTGCAATTGATCGGGATCGGGCAGGTCGAACTCGGCCAGTATCTCGGCGTCCGACTTTTCGTCCAGCTCGGCCTGCTGCGCGGCGACGGCCTGTTCTTCCGCAGCGATAACCTCGGCCTCGGCTTCGGCTTGAACAGCGGCTTTGCGGCGGGACCAGAAATCGCGGGCTTGTGTCATTGCACGATCCTCCGCGGCGCGCGGTAGACGTCCGAGGCCTGACGGATACGGGCATCGCCCTTGCCGTCCTCGACCAGATCGGTGCGCTTCTTGTCGCGGCGGCGTTTGACGAAAACCTCATCGCGGTGATGTTCCAATGCGAAATCCCGGACCCAGGCAACCAGCCCTTCGGTCATCGGGATTTTTTCGACGATCTCTTCGCCGGTATCCGCATAATCCTGCCCCTCGAACGGAGACGCCGTGACCAGCACCGCATCCATCGGCCGTTCACCATCCAGCGCGTCGCGCAAAATCAGGTAGATCGAGGGCTGGCCGTCTGAGAGGTTGACCATGTAGGCTTCGGTCTCATCGGCCCACAAGGTCAGGGGAAGGGTGGCGGCGTGATACTCCACAGCCTCACCCTCGCGGCGCAGTTCCTGCCAGTCCGCAGGCCCGGCACCGGGCAACACGGCAACAGCGCGCCAGTTCCACTTCGCCCAGCGGGTTACACCGGGTGTTTTGCGCACGACGACGCCGATTGGCATTTCAATCTGGCTTGCGGCCTTCGCCACTTAGTCCTCCCCGGAAAGCTCTCCCCTGCCTTCCACTGCGTCCACTATGGTACACAATTTGGCTTTGTGCCAAGTGTGAACTGTTCCCAAAGAACGCGATCACCATTTGTTTATGGGGCCAAGCCATTTCACCGGCCCCGTACGCAGGTAGTTTGACTTGCAGGGATTGCCACTTTTTGCAGACACCCTAATCTGAACCCACCAAGGGAAGGACGTCGGGGAGGGGAGGCCATGGGCACAAAATTTCTGTTATGCGACTGCGCGGGGACGCAGGAACTGGATGCCGAGAAAACTGCATCCGCCTGCGGTGCGGCGTGTTCGCGGGTTCATTCGGCCCTGTGTAGTTCTGAGCTGGAGGCCGCGGCCTCATTGATGCGGGAGGGGGACACCGTGATTGCCTGCGGGCAGGAGCAGGAGGTGTTCAGCGCGCTTGCCGAAGAGCTGAATATAGAAACGCCGGGCTTTGTGGATCTGCGCGACCGTGCTGGTTGGTCCGACCAGGGGGCGGATGCCGCGCCCAAGATGGCCGCTCTGGCTGCTGAGGCGATGTTACCGCAGCCGATCACACCCAGCGTCGACGTGTTCAGTGAGGGCACCTGTTTCATCATCGGACCGGGGGAACTGTGTTTTGATCTGGCTGAACGTCTGGCGGCGACCCTGGCGGTCACGGTGCTGGTCACCGATGATGCCCAGCCGATCTCGCGGGCCTATGACGTGGTGCGCGGGCGGGTACGGTCGCTGACTGGTGCGCTGAGCGGGTTCTCGCTGCGGCTGGACGCCTTGCAGCAGATCGAACCGGGCGGGCGTGGCGCTTTTGCGTGGTCCGAGCCGCGCGACGGGGCCAAATCAGCCTGTGATATCGTGATCGACCTGACCGGGGGATCACCGTTGATGCAGGCCCCGGCCAAGCGCGAGGGGTACCTGCGCGCCGACCCCAAGGATGCAGCCGCCGTGGAACGTCTGGCCTTTGAAGCGGTGCAACTGGTCGGGACCTTCGAAAAACCGCTCTACGTGCGGATGGAAGAGACACTCTGCGCCCATTCCCGCGCCGAACAGGTGGCGTGCACCAATTGTCTGGATATCTGTCCGACGGGCGCGATCACCCCGGCGGGCGAGCATGTGACCATTGACCCGATGATCTGCGCCGGGTGTGGAGAATGCGCGGCGGTGTGCCCGTCGACTGCGATCACATACGAGGACCCGCCGGTCTCGGCCCTGTTGTCGCGGATGCACATTCTGGCGCGCACCTATCGGCGCGCCGGGGGGGCTGCGCCCCGGCTGTTGGTACATGACGCCCACGGGGCCGAGATGATCCGGCTGGTCGCCCGGTTCGGTCGCGGTTTGCCTGCGGATGTCATTCCGTTGGAGTTGAACGTGATCTCGGGCTTTGGCCATGCCGAGATGTTGGCCGCACTGGCCCACGGCTTTGCCCGGGTCGATGTGTTGTTGGCGCCGACCACCGAACGCGACGCGCTGGACCGGGAACTGGCGCTGGCGCACGCAATTGCCGGCCCGGGCAAGGTGGGGTTGATGGATGAGGCCGACCCGGACGCCATGGCGGATCTGCTTTACGCGCAGGATGTCCCGGCACCTCTGGCCGATCCGGTACTGCCGTTGGGCAACCGCAGACAAATCGCCCGGCTGTCGGCACAGGCGCTGAACCCGCAGGCAGAATCTCCGTTGCCCTTGCCCGAGAACGCGCCCTATGGGGCTGTGGTAGTGAATACGGATGCCTGTACGCTGTGCCTCAGCTGCGTGTCGCTCTGCCCGTCGGGCGCTTTGGTTGATAACCCGGACAAGCCGCAGCTGAACTTTCAGCAGGATGCTTGTCTGCAATGTGGGCTGTGCAAGGGCATCTGCCCCGAGGACGCGATTACGCTGGTTCCGCAGCTTGACCTCAGCGATACGGCCCTGTCGCAGCAGGTGTTGAACGAAGAGGAACCGTTCGCCTGTGTCGAATGCGGCGCGCTGTTCGGCGTGAAATCCACGATTGAGCGGATCATGGAGAAACTCTCGGGCACGCATCCGATGTTTGCCACGTCGGATAAGGCGCGGATGATCCAGATGTGCGACAATTGCCGTGTGAACGCGCAGTTTCAACTGCAGGACAACCCGTTCCAATCCAATCCCAAGCCCAAGGTGGTTACAACCGAGGACTATTTCTCAAAACGAAAGGATCACTGAAGCTGTAGTGGCGCACCCAGATCGGCCGCCTTGATGACCGAGACGAAAGCCAGAATGGCGTCCAATTCTTCCACGGTCATCTCGACCGGATGAATGGGCGAGGGGCGCGCGGGATCGAAAGGTGGGGTCAGCCCGTCGATCTGGGTGAAGGCGGGATGGGGGTTCAGCGCAAAGAACGCCTCGAACCGTTCCGACCAGTCGGGCATCGCGCGCAGCACGGCAAAAGAGGGTGTCGAGCCCAATCCGTTCATGCGGTTCTTTGGCCCGATCACGTGGCAGCGCCCGCAATGGGTCATCGACAGCTCTTCGCCACGGGCGGTGTCACCGTCGATCACCGTGTCGGTTTGCGTCGCTGTGACCTCGAAACGGGCAGAGAAAGGTGGGCCTTGTTCCGGGGTAAAGCTCTCAACCGTGTTCTTGCCGATATCGGACAGCAACCAATCGCGGAACCGTTCGTGTCTGGCGTCACCTCCGATCCGCAGGTGATAGACTACACCGTCGCGGGCAAAGACCGGATCGCCCGGTGGCGCGGTTTCCAGCACCAAAACGCCTGCATCATCCGCAATAACGCGTATCCCGGTCTTGAGAGAGAAGCGCGGAAGGATATGTTGCAACAGACCAGAGTCTGTAATTTCGGCCGGGGCCGCAAGGCCCAGCGTCTCCTGCGACCAAGTGGGGGTGGCAGAGAGCGTCAGGCTCAGGCACAAGAGGACAAAGCGCATGGCCCAACCTAACGACCCGGCCCCGATTGCGTCAAATGAACTGAATGAGACGGAGACACATGCAATGAAACGCAACCTCGTGGTGGGGCAAGTCAAAGGGGTAATGGCATGAGTGTCCGTGACGCGGTTCTGGCGAACCTGAAGAAGATCACCGACCCTGTGTCCGGTCAGGATATCGTCAGTGCGGGTGTTGTGCGCGCGTTGAACGTCGAAGGCGACACGGTGCGTTTTGTGCTGGAGATTGACCCGAAACACGCCGAACAGATGGAGCCGGTCCGCGAGACCGCCGAAAAAGCGGCGCAGATGGTGGACGGGGTGGCCAAGGTCTCGGCCATGTTGACCGCGCATTCCGACAAGGCGCCGCCGGATTTGAAGCCCAAGCCGAAGCCCTCGCAAACCGGGCCGCAGGCCGTTCCGGGCGTGGATCGGATCATTGCCGTGGCCTCGGGTAAGGGTGGTGTCGGTAAATCGACCGTTTCGGCGAACCTTGCCTGTGCCTTGGCGGCTGAAGGCCGTCGTGTGGGTCTGTTGGACGCCGATGTTTATGGTCCGTCGCAGCCCCGGATGCTGGGTGTCTCGGGCCGTCCGGCCAGCCCAGACGGTAAAACTATCCTGCCGCTGCGCAATCACGGCGTCACCATGATGTCGATGGGATTGATGACCAACGAAGGGCAGGCGGTTGTCTGGCGTGGCCCGATGCTGATGGGCGCGCTGCAGCAAATGATGAGCCAGGTGCAATGGGGCGCGCTGGACGTGCTGATCGTCGATCTGCCACCCGGAACTGGGGATGTGCAACTGACGTTAAGTCAGAAGTTTCAGGTGGACGGCGCCATTGTTGTTTCCACCCCGCAGGACGTGGCCCTGATCGACGCCCGCAAGGGGATCGACATGTTCAACCAGCTCAAGACGCCGATCGTCGGGATGATCGAGAACATGTCCACTCATATCTGCTCCAATTGCGGGCATGAGGAGCATGTGTTCGGCCATGGCGGTGTCGTGTCCGAGGCCGAGGCGCTGGGCGTTCCGGTGCTGGGTGAAATTCCGCTGCATCTGGATATCCGAGTGGCTGCGGATGGCGGTGCCCCCATCGTCGTCAGCAAGCCAGACAGTCCGCAGGCCGACGCGTTCCGCAAGATCGCCCGCGACATGATCGCCAAGGGCAACGCATGAACCAGCCGGTCTTTCCCCCCTTACTGTCGGGCCACCCGGTGCAGGGTGGGGAAGACCCGTTCGAGCGTGCGCAAGCTATGGCGGCCTTGGGTTGTGACGCCGGGTCGGTCGTCTACAACATTCAGGCCGACCGGCTGCGGGTGGCGATCATCTTCGCGCCCGAGGTTCCTTTGCAGGATGCCATGGCGATGTTGCCCCTGTGCGCCGTCGGGTTTCAAAATGCGCTGGGCGCGCTGGCCCCGCCAGAGGTCGCGGTGCACCTGGGTTGGGATGGGCTGATCTGCGTGAACGGTGCGAAATGCGGTGAGTTCCGCGTTGCGTCGTCGTCCGGTGACCCTGAGACCGAACCGGACTGGCTGGTGATCGGTTGGGACTTGGCTCTGCTGCAAACCAGCGCGGCACCGGGAGAAACACCGGATGTCACAGCGCTGTATGACGAGGGCTGCGCAGAGGTTTCTTCGGTGCAACTGGTCGAAAGCTGGTCGCGGCACATGCTGACCTGGCTCAATCGCTGGCAGGAGGATGGCAATGCGCCCCTGCACGGCGAATGGATGGGATTGCTGCGCGGTGTTGGAGAACCCTGCGAGACCGGCGTATTTCTGGGCACGGATGAGCGGTTCGGGATGCTTACCCGCGATGGGGCCGAAACCCGCCTGCGCCCCCTGACCGAACTGTTGGAGAACGGATGATGAAACTGGCCCGCGCGATCCATTTCGACGATAGTGACATCAATGTCTTCCATTCCCCGGCCCGGACCGGTGAGTGGTGCATCTCGGGTGGGTTTGAGTTTTCAAACTGGGGGCAGGCCGATCTGGAGGGCAAGGCGCGGCAGGCATTTTCGAACGGCTGGCTGGGGGTCGAGACCTTCGGGCGGGTGACCTTCGTTGCCGTCACCCAGATCGAACAGGCCGAGATGGACCAGATCGCGCAGAACCTGGCTGAGCATTTCGTGCAATTCTACGGCGCACCTTCGGTAGAGGCTGCGTCAGGTGTTGCGCAGACCGAGCTCGCCCATATGGCCGAGCTGTGCGAGGAACACGCGCCGAATACGTTGCTGACCGTTGCGCGCGAGTTGTCCGACAGCGGCGTGCATGAGGCGTTTCGCATCATCACACCGCAGGAAACGCAGCTTGAGGCGCTGGCCGTTCACGGCTCGTTGGATGATTAAAGCAGGTCCGCGAAGCCGCCGAATTGCCCGCGCTTGAAAATCAGGCCCTTGCCGGTCCGGTACATCACCTGTTCAACCTCACCAACCAGGATCAGGTGATCCCCGGCCTCGTGTTTGGCATGAAGCTGGCAGTCGAACCGCGCCAGACAATTGGCCAACTGAGGTCGGCCCTTGTGATCGGTTTCCCAAACGGCATGTGAGAAATCCAGCCCGTCGCGTGCAAAGCGCAACGCCTGATCCTGCTGTTCTTCGGCCATCACGTGAATCGAGTAATGCTGGCAGGCCTTGAAGGAATCGAACCGGTGGGAATCCTTGGCCAGGCACCACAGTACCAGCGGCGGGTCCAGCGACACCGACGAAAACGAATTGACAGTGATCGCACGTGGCCCGTTGACCGATCCCGTCGTGACAACGGTGACTCCGGTTCCAAAACACCCCAGTGCTTCGCGAAACGCGGGGCTTTGATCCGGGGTGGGGGTGAAGGTCTTTTCCGTCATGACGCGCTCGTGCAGTGGCCGGGCATCAGGTGCCACGGCCAACCGGGATTGTCCATGAAAAGCTGAATTCTATCTGAATATTTTGCGTTTAGTTCAGATCTTCCAGCAGGCGGCCATGCTGCCGTGTGGCCTCGATGACGGCGCCAAAGGTCGTCATGCCGCGTGCCTGCAGCATCGGCAGCATCTTGACCAGCGCCTGCGCGGTAGCAACCGCATCCCCCAACGCCGTGTGGCGCAGTTCGTGCGGGATGGTGATCTCCAACCGGTCGCACAGGGCATCCAGCGTGTGTTTGTCGCTGGCGCCGAACAGAACGGCGGACAACAGAACCGTGTCCAGAATGGGGTGATCCCATTCGACATCCATACGTTTGGCGTGGCGCCGCAGGAAGGCCATGTCGAAGGGTGCATTATGCGCGACGATCACCGCATCCCGCGAGAACTGGTGAAAGGTGCGCCCGGCCTCGGCAATATCCGGAGCGCCTTCAACCATGCGGTCGCTGACCTTGTGAACCTTGGTCGAGGCCGGTGGGATCGGCATTCCGGGATTGACCAGCATGTCCAGCTTCTCGCCATCGACAATCCTGCCGTTCACCACCCGAACTGCGCCGATCTGGACGATTTCGTCCTTGTGCGGCAGCAAGCCGGTGGTTTCGGTGTCAAAGACGACAAAGCACAGATCCTGCAGGGCAAGAGTTTCGAATTGCCCTCCGGTCGCGCTGTTCAACAGGTCGAAATCATAGACCAGAGGCCGCGCGGCCTCGGGTTCGATATTGGCGGCGCTTTCGTCGAAAATCAGCAGGTAACCGGGCGCGTCGCCCAGCGGTTTCATCCGGGCGGAATAGGTTTGCGCGCCGTCGATGCTGGTCAGGGTACAGGTGACTTCCAACCCTGTTTTGCTCAGTTTTTCATAGGCGTCTTGCAGGGCTGTGGGCTGCAGATATTCGAAGAGCGAGGCATTCAGGCGGGGATGTGCGATCTGGGCCAGAACCCCGGCAGCCTGACCGTCATAGAGAACGATCTTATGGGTCGGACTGGCCAGTACCATCGCCACCGGAATCTCGGTCAACAGTGCCGTCAGCCTTTGCTTCTCGGCGGCCAGATGCGCGGTTTCCGCCGCCACGGCCTCGGCAACGTCCATCGTCTTGCCCGACAATTGATCGGCCAACCCTGCTGCGGCCGGGGCCAGATCACCCAGATAGCGCGCGGCCTGCATGTCGACATCGGTGCTGACACCGGCATGAGCGCGGGCGCGCAACTGGGCCGACAAACGTTCGATCGGTTTGGCGACATTATCGTCAAACAGAAGCCACACGCCAACGATCAAACCGACCATGCCGAAGGCCATGAGGATTTCGGCAAATATGAAGGCATTTGCCAGGGCCGGATCCGCTGCGCGCCTGTAGCTGATCCACAGCGCCAGAGAGCTGACCGCGACGCCGCCCAAGGCCAGCAGGCAGAAGAACAGGAAAATACGTATGCGCAGGCTTAGCCGGGTCAGCATGTTACACTCCGCAGGTTGCCTCGATGATTGGGTCACCGTCACTGACGCTCAGCCAGTCGACATTCAGCAGATGGCCGTCATCGCCGAACTCAACACCATCGGCCAGACTGGCCCGGCTGTTGGAGGCGCAATCGACGGCCACCGGCAGTTTCGAAATTGGTGCCCAGCGGCCAAAGAAGTACATGTCCACAAGACGTTGCTGGGGAACCTGTTCATTGGTGCGGACCGATACCGTATCAATGGCCGCAAACCGGTCGACGAAAGGCACCGCATAGGTCCACGGACGATAGAAGGCCCGGCTTTCGACCTCTTGCACGATTTCCATGCCCTCGGGCAGGGTTTCGACGGTGCGGTCATACCAGGAATACTCGCTGGCGATGGTCATGCCGATCATGCCCAGCCCGGCGGCGACCGGAGCCGCCCAGCGGGGCAGGCGGCCGCCTGACAGTTTGTTCACTACCATCACCACACCTGCAAAGGCGAAGCCTGCAAAGATGGTGCCGATCAGTTCCAGAAACATGTATCTCTCCGAATTTCGGACGCTTGCGTCCGTTTAGTGTTGTTCCGGCCTAGCCCAGCATACCTTTGCCATGACCTACTGCCGATTGCATTGTTTTTACGACAACAAAGGCGTCGCGCAGGTGGCTTCGTTCAAAGTCCGACAAGGCGGAGGGAGGAAGGTAATTGTCGGGCTTTTCGCCGGACTTAACCAGCCTCACCTGATGTTCCAGCCGGGTTTCGGCAATCAGGTCATAGGCGTCCAGAATGTCCCGCGCGCCCGAGGGGCTAAGCACTCCGGCGGCTTCGGCGGCTTTCAGACGGGCGCGGGTGTTGGCCTCGGTCAACTGGCCCTGCAGGCTGTAGACGCGGGCCAGATCGACCACCGGCACCACGCCGTTGTGCTTCAGGTCCAATGTGTTGCGATGTTCACCCGAGCGGATGGTGGCGAAGCCGCGCAACAGGCCAAGCGGCGGTGTGTGTTTCAGCGAGTTCGAGATCATGTGCGCCACGAAGATCGAATTCGCATTGGCTGCGGCCAGCGTATCGGCCTGAAGATCGGTAAACAGCTCGAATGCGCCGCCGATCGGGCGCAGATCGAACATGACCGAGGCCAGCATCTGCGCCTCGGGGTTCGGTTTGGCGATCCAGCCCTTGAAATAGTCGCGCCAGACGCGCACCGGCTGACACCAGCGTGGATTGGTCGCCATCATGTCGCCGGGGCAATAGAAGTATCCGCAGGTGTCCAACCCGTCCGAGACGAATTTCGCCAGCTTTGTGAAATAACCCATATCCGCGTCGGTTACTTTGTCATCCAGCACCAGACAGTTGTCCTGATCCGACACACCGGTCTGTTCCTGACGCCCTTGCGAACCGCAGGCCAGCCACAAATAGGGCACCGGCGGCGGGCCCAGCTTCTTTTCCGCCAATGCCAGCAGCCGCCGGGTGGCAGTATCGGCAATGTCGGTGATCAGGCGGGTGACGATTTCGTGCCGGTTGCCGGCCGCAACCAGTTGCACCAGCAATTGCGGGATTTCGGCGGTGACCTTTGCCATTTCAGCCGCCGAATTGGCGAGGGCGATCTGACGAACCAACTCGGCCGAGCTGACGGCCTGATAATGGGTCAGGTCGGTTTGTGTCACGATGCCGACAAGCTTGCCGCCTTCGGCGACCGGGATGTGGCCAATCCCGCGCTCCATCATCACATGCAGCACGTCCGAACCGATGTCAGACGGAGACAGAGTGATCGGATCAGCGGTCATGATCGCGGAAACCGGTGTGGTTTCAGGCATGGCATCCGCCACGTATTTGCCCGAGATGTCGCGCAACGTGACAATACCCTGCAAGGTCTCGCCCTCGGCCACGCACAGGCACGAGATATGCCGGTCACGCATCAACCGCGCGGCTTCCTGAACCGGCATGGCTGCGGGGCAGGTGGCCGGGTTGCGGGCCATCAGGACATCGATCGAACTGGTGGCCAGGCTTTGCGGGCCGGGACGCTCGCCGCGCGTGCGGTCAAAGAACTTGGCGACGAAGTCATGGCTGTCGATCAGTTTGCGCACCACAGCCGGAGGCAGAACAAACAGAACCGTCGGAGTACCGGCATGCGCATGCGTTGCGGCTATTCCATCTTTCAGCAGGCCGCGCTCGCCAAAAGAGTTTCTGAGCCCTAGATGAGAGACCACTGCGCCATTTTCATCGGTGATCTCGACCTGACCTTCGTAGATCAGGAAAACGCCGGGCAGGGTGTGGCCAAGCTCGTAAACGGCAGAACCCTCGTCCACCTCCCACACCTCGATCTGTTTGGCCAGATCGTCCAGCGCTTCGGGGGGCAGGGCGTCATAGGGATGTACGGATTTCAGAAACCGGGTGATTTGGTCATGTGAGAGCGGCATCATGAAATCCTGGTTCCTTGGTTGAAAAATCCCGCCCGGTGGTGTGCCGGGCGGGAGTAGTAGATCGAAAAACGCGGCACATGGAAGTTAACCATATGCCGCATCATGCTCATTTACTCTGAGCTGCGCCCGCACCACGGGGAATGCGTACGCTTTCGACCAGGTCTTTGATCTCCTGCGGAGTCTCTTTGGTCATACCGGCGACAACAAATGCGACTGCAAAGTTGATCATCGCACCGATGGCGCCGAACGAGGTCGACTTGATCGGACCCAGAAGCGGATCAGCATCGGTGAATGAGTTGGTGCCCGGAATGAACAGCCAGCCTTTGTGCAGGAAGATGTAGATCAGCGTGACGGTCAGACCTGCCAGCATGCCAGCAACCGCGCCGGTGTTGTTGATGCGGGTCGAGAAGATCCCCATCATCAGCGCCGGGAAGATCGAGGCAGCCGCCAGACCGAAGGCCAAGGCCACGGTTTGCGCCGCAAAGCCCGGTGGGTTCAGACCCAGATAGGTTGCGACAACGATAGCCACGGCCATCGCGACCCGTGCCGCCATCAGCTCTCCTTTTTCAGAGATCGACGGGTTGATCGCGCCTTTGACAAGGTCGTGGGACACAGCCGACGAAATCGCCAGCAACAGACCCGCAGCGGTTGACAGAGCAGCCGCAAGACCACCGGCGGCAACCAGACCGATCACCCAACCCGGCAGGTTGGCAATCTCGGGGTTGGCCAGAACCAGGATGTCGCGGTTGAACTTGGTCAGTTCGTTGCCAACCCAGCCTTTTTCTTCCGCAATCACCTGCATGTCGGCGTTCTGGTCGTTGTAGTACTGGATCTTGCCGTCGCCGTTCTTGTCTTCCCAATCCAGAAGACCGGTTTTCTGCCAGGTTTTCATCCAGTCATAGCGCGGATCGGTGTCGATTTCCTCGACCGAGACTGCGCCACCTTCGATGCCACCGTTGGGCCACATCATGTCGGTGATGTTCAGACGCGCCATTGCGCCAACCGCAGGAGCGGTCAGGTACAGCAGAGCGATGAAGACCAGCGTCCAGCCAGCCGACCAACGTGCGTCAGACACTTTCGGCACGGTGAAGAAGCGCATGATCACGTGCGGCAGACCGGCGGTACCGATCATCAGCGACAGCGTGAACAGCACCATGTTCAGCGTGTTCGAGTGGTGCGCCGTATAGTCAGCAAAGCCCAGCTCGGTGACGATCGCGTCCAGCTTGGTCAGCAGGGGTTCACCGCTGGCGGTGTCACCAAACAGACCCAGGGCCGGGATCGGCGTGCCGGTCAGCTGCAGCGAGATGAAGATCGCCGGGATGGTGTAGGCTGTGATCAGCACGCAGTACTGAGCAACCTGGGTGTAGGTCACACCCTTCATCCCGCCGAACACCGCGTAGGCAAATACGACACAGGCACCGATCAGCAGACCGGATGTGTTCGAGACCTCGAGGAAGCGGCCAAAGGCCACGCCCACGCCGGTCATCTGACCGATAACGTAGGTCACCGACGCGACGATCAGACAGATCACCGCAACGATACGTGCGGTCTGGCTGTAGAAACGGTCGCCGATGAATTCCGAGACGGTGTATTTGCCGAACTTACGCAGGTAAGGCGCAAGCAGCAGAGCCAGCAGCACGTAGCCACCGGTCCAACCCATCAGGAAGGTCGAGTTGTCATAGCCGGTAAAGGCAATCAGGCCCGCCATCGAGATGAACGAGGCCGCGGACATCCAGTCCGCTGCTGTCGCCATACCGTTGGTGACCGGGTGAACGCCGCGACCGGCGGCGTAGAATTCCGATGTGGAACCCGCGCGGGCCCAGATCGCGATGCCGATGTATAGCGCGAAGGATGCGCCAACAAACAGCAGGTTGATGGTAAACTGATCCATTGTCCCCGCTCTCCCTTATTCTTCGTCCACGCCGTGTTCGGCGTCCAGCTTGTTCATGCGCCAGGCGTAGTTGAAGATCAGCACCAGAAAGACCAGAATCGATCCCTGCTGAGCGAACCAAAAGCCCAGATCGGTTCCGCCAACGGCGATACCCGACAGTAGCGGACGCAGCAGAATGCCGAATCCAAACGACACCAGCGCCCAGATCGCGAGGCTGATGTAGATGAGGCGCAGGTTGGCCTGCCAATAGCCCTTGTCGGCTTCGGCAGTCTGCGCGGAGTTTGTAGAATTATCCGCCATTGCGGGTTCCTCCTTGCTTCCTCGTTGGGCGGCCCGTCACCCAACTCCTCCAGTGCGTCAGGCCGCTTCTCGATTGTGCCGAACACCGAATTGGCGTCAGGCAAAACTCCACCGGTCCGCCAAGGCGGGTCCTTTGAAGTATTCCGTTGTAGGATCAAAGCCCTGGGGGGCTTATCTCCTCCCCTTAGTTCATGACCTCGCGCACGAGCCCTTGCAGGTCGTTGGCGATGTCATCGATCTGGCCCATGGCGTCGATGCCTTTCAGCACACCCTGAGCCTGATAGTAGTCAATCAGCGGCGCCGTCTGCGCGTGATACGCGGCAAGGCGCGAGGCCACGGTTTCCGCATTGTCATCCGCGCGGCGCTTGAATTCGGTGTGACCACACTTGTCACACTTGCCGTCCTCGGCAGGCTGCTTGAACTGATCGTGATATCCTTCACCGCATCCGGCGCAGGTGTAACGGCCCGAGATGCGGATCACCATTTCGGTATCCTGAACCTCGAGACTGATCGCGGCGCTGATCTTTTGATCGGCAGAGGCCAGCAGACCGTCCAGCGCCTCGGCCTGAACCGTGGTGCGGGGGAAGCCGTCCAGAATGACGCCCTTGGCGCAATCCGGTTGGGCCATGCGGTCCCGCAGGATGGCGATGACGATCTCGTCACTGACCAGATCACCGGCCTCCATGACGGCCTTGGCGGCCAGACCAGCTTCGGTGCCTGCAGCGACGGCGTCGCGCAGCAGGTCACCAGTGCTGAGCTGAACCAGCCCGAACTGGTCTTCCAGCATACGCGCTTGCGTACCCTTCCCGGCGCCCGGAGGGCCAAGAAGGATCAGAACGGCGGGGGTAGTGGTAGCAGCAGCGTCCATTACATCCTCACTCACTTGTTCGCGCGGTTTGCGATCAGGTCATCGACCACCGACGGATCGGCCAGGGTCGAGGTATCACCGAGCGAGCCAAAGTCGTTCTCGGCGATCTTGCGCAGGATACGGCGCATGATCTTGCCCGAGCGGGTCTTGGGCAGGCCCGGGGACCATTGGATCACATCCGGGGACGCAATCGGCCCAATCTCGGTCCGAACCCAGGTGCGCAGCTCTTTCAGCAGCTCATCGCTGGGCTCACGGTCATTCATCAGAGTGACATAGCAATAGATGCCTTGTCCTTTGATTTCATGGGGATAGCCCACCACGGCGGCCTCGGCCACGGCGGCGTGCGCCACAAGTGCGCTTTCCACCTCGGCGGTGCCCATGCGGTGGCCCGAGACGTTGATCACGTCATCGACGCGGCCGGTGATCCAGTAGTCACCGTCTTCGTCGCGACGGCAGCCGTCACCGGTGAAGTAGTAGCCTTTGTAGTCCGAGAAATAGGTCTTCTCGAACCTCTCATGATCGCCCCAGACGGTGCGCATCTGACCGGGCCAGCTGTCCTTGATGCACAGGACACCTTCGACGCCGTTGCCATTAATTTCGACACCCGATTGCGGGTCCAGAACCACGGGCTGAACGCCAAAGAAGGGTTTCTGGGCCGAGCCCGGCTTGAGCGCATGGGCGCCGGGCAGGGGAGTCATCATGTGGCCGCCGGTTTCGGTCTGCCACCATGTGTCGACGATGGGGCATTTGCCCTTGCCAACCACGTCATTGTACCAGTTCCAGGCTTCGGGGTTGATCGGCTCACCGACTGTACCCAGCAGGCGCAGGTCACTCAGATCGTGCTTTTCGACCCATTCGTTGCCCTGACCCATCAGGGCGCGAATGGCGGTCGGAGCGGTGTAGAACTGGTTGACCTTGTGCTTGGCGCACACTTCCCAGAAACGGCCCGCATCCGGATAGGTCGGGACGCCTTCGAACATCACCGAAGTGGCACCATTGGCCAGCGGGCCATAGACGATATAGCTGTGTCCGGTGACCCAGCCCACATCCGCAGTACACCAGTACACGTCACCTTCGTGGTAGTCGAACGTGATTTCGTGGGTCAGCGCGGCATAAACCAGATAACCGCCGGTGGAGTGAACAACACCTTTCGGCTGACCGGTCGAGCCCGAGGTGTAGAGGATGAACAGAGGGTCTTCGGCATTCATCTCAGCGGGTGCGCAATAGTCATCCGCTTCCAGCGCCATTTCGTTGTAGTCGTAGTCCCGGCCGGAAACCCAGGTGGTTTGACCGCCCGTCCGTTTGACGACCAGACATTTCACCGTGTCCTTGCAGTGCAGCAGAGCGGCGTCCGCATTGGATTTCAACGGCGTTTTGCGGCCGCCACGCGGCGCTTCGTCGGCGGTGATGATAACTTTGGCGTCGCTTCCGTTTACACGTGCGGCCAGAGCATCAGGAGAGAAACCGGCGAACACGATCGAATGGATCGCACCAATGCGGGCACAGGCCAGCATCGCATAAGCGGCTTCGGGGATCATCGGCAGGTAGATGACGACACGGTCACCTTTGCGCACGCCCATTGATTCCAGAATGTTGGCCATCCGGCAGGTGCGGCGGTGCAGTTCGGCATAGGAGATGTACTGCGCCGCGTCAGACGGATCATCCGGTTCCCAGATGATGGCGGTCTGATCGCCGCGTGTTTTCAGATGCCGGTCCAGACAGTTGGCGGAAACGTTCAGCGTGCCGTCGGCGTACCAGTTGATATTGACCGACCCGAAGTCATAGTTGACATCTTTGACCTGGGAAAACGGCTTGATCCAGTCGACCCGCTTGCCTTGCTCACCCCAGAACGCGACGGGATCTTCGATCGAGGCCTTGTACATTTCGTTGTACTTGTCGGCATCGACATGCGCGCGCGCAACGGTTTCGGCGGACGGCGGATAAACGTTGGCATCTGCCTGGGCAGCGGTTGTCATACTGAGGCTCCTCCCTCTGGACTGAAATTTCTGGACCAATACTTGCCCGCGGTACGAGCACCGTTGATCCGCTTCCTCCCCAAGCCGGATAATACGGAGAACTGAAAACAATGAAATAAATTACCGAAATCTCAGCATTTGTTTGTAAATAAATTTCATCAACCAGAGTAAATTAGTAAAATATTTTGACAGCAAATGAGGAAAATGAAGATATAACAAGCATATAAATGTCACAGAATTTGCAGATACCACGGCAGGGTGGTTTTGCAATTTTCCGCACTTTCGATTCACCTTTCGGTTGTTAGCGCTGGCGGGCGGCGACGCGGCGGCCTGTCCGGGGTTGGCACATTTCGATGTTGGCGCTAGCTTGAATCCCAAGCGCTTGGACAAGAAGCGCAGCAAAGGGAGAACTCATCATGAAAAAGATATTGAGCGGCGCTGCTGTCGCCGCTTTGGGTGTTGCCTTCGTTTCAGAGGCCGCCGCAACCGAATGGAACGCGTCTGTCTGGGGCAAGCGGCGCGCGTTTACCGAACATGTGGAAAAGCTGGCTGAACTGGTCAGTGAAAAGACTGGTGGCGAGTTCACCATCAATGTCAGCTATGGCGGCCTGTCCAAGCCCAAGGAAAATCTGGACGGGATCGAGATCGGCGCTTTCGAGATGGCCCAATTCTGCGCCGGCTACCACCGCGACAAGAACCGCGCCATCACCGTGCTTGAACTGCCGTTTCTGGGTGTGAACACGTTGGAAGAAGAGGTGGCCGTCAGCCACGCCGTTTATGATCACCCGGCGGTCAAGGACGAGATGGCGCAGTGGAACGCGCGCATTATCATGACGTCGCCCATGCCGCAGTACAATATCGTTGGCACCGGTGAACCGCGCGATGAACTGGCCGAGTTTGATGGAATGCGCGTCCGCGCCACGGGTGGTCTGGGCCAGGCGTTCGAAGCGGTCGGCGGGGTGCCGACCTCGGTTCCTGCGACCGAAGCCTTCAACGCGATGGAGTCCGGTGTTGTCGATACGGTCGCCTTTGCCCAGCACGCCCACCTGTCGTTTGGCACCATCAACGAGGCTGACTGGTGGACCGCCAACCTGAACCCCGGCACGGTCAACTGCCCGGTTGTGGTCAATATCGAAGCCTATGAGGCCTTGCCCGCCGAACATCGCGAGGCGCTGAACAGCTCGATCAGCGAAGCGATTGACCACTACCTCGCCAATTACGGCGGGCTGCTTGAGAAATGGGACAGCGTTTTGGACGAAAAGGGTGTTCAGAAAGTTGAGATCGATGACGCCGTGATCGAAGAGTTCCGCACCAAGGCTGCCGATCCGATCCGCGAACAGTGGATTGCGGACATGTCTGCCCAGGGTCTTCCGGCTCAGGATCTCTATGATCTGGTTCAGACGACGCTGAAGCAGCAGCGCGGCGGCAACTGATTGCCCGATCCGGGTGCCTGACCGGGCACCCGGATACCAATCAATACACAGGGGATCACCGGAATGGCAGGACAGGCCACGGTGCTTGAGGACGGCAGCCGTCTCAGTCGGCTGGACCGCCATCTATTGAAGTTAGAGCAGTTTCTGGCGCTGATCAGCGGTCTGGCAGTTTTCGGGCTGATGGTGCTGGCCGTGGTCTCGGTCAGCGGGCGCAACGCAATCAATGCGCCGCTGCCGGGTTATGTGGACTGGATCGAACAGGCCATGCCTTTGATCGCCTTTCTGGGCATTTCCTACGTGCAGCGCAGTGGTGGTCATATTCGCATGGACATCGTCATCTCACGCCTGCACGGACGGGCGCTTTGGTTGTTCGAACTGATCTCGGTCGTCCTGATCCTTGTGCTGATGCTGGCGCTGGTCTGGGGCAGTTGGTCCCATTTCGACCGCTCCTTCGATTTTGGTGCACCGCTATGGAGCCGCGACAGTTCGATTGACATCGGCATTCCACTCTGGCCCGCCAAGCTGCTGGCGCCGGTGGCGTTTTCGGTGCTGTGCGTACGGCTGGTGCTGCAGATCTGGGGCTATGGCCGCGCTTTCGTGTTGGGGCTGGAACGCCCGGTGGCGGTACCTCTGATTCAGGACGCCGCGGCTCAGGCCGCAGCCGAGGCCGAGCAATTCGAAGGGCAGGACTAGCGCATGGACACGATAGACATCGGCCTGTGGGTCACGGGTGGCCTGCTGCTTTTGGTTGTCACGGGAATGCGCGTGGCTTTCGCGGCGGGCTTTGCGGGGTTGGTGGGGCTGGTCTGGATATTCTGGGCCAAGTTCGGATACGACCAGGACCGCTTTGGCAAGGCGTTGACGGTCGCGGTCAAAACGGCGGGGCAGGTGCCGCATTCCAAAGTGGCCGCCCATACGCTCAGCCTGATCCCGACTTTTATCCTGATCGGCTATCTTGCCTATTATGCGGGCCTTACCCGCGCGCTGTTCGAAGCCGCCAAACGCTGGGTGGCCTGGGTGCCGGGGGGGCTGGCGGTCTCGACCGTGTTTGCAACCGCCGGGTTTGCTGCGGTGTCGGGCGCGTCGGTCGCCACCTCTGCCGTTTTCGCCCGCATCGCCATCCCCGAGATGCTGAGCGTCGGCTACAACAAGCAATTCGCTGCCGGGGTGGTCGCCGCCGGAGGCACGCTGGCTTCGCTGATCCCGCCATCGGCCATCCTTGTGATCTATGCCATCATCGTTGAACAGGACGTGGGCAAGTTGCTGTTGGCCGGTTTCATTCCGGGCGCATTCTCGGCGGTGATCTATGGTTTGCTGATCGTCGGCATCGCGGTGTTCTTTAAATCCGTCGGCCCTCCGGTCACGGGCTTTACCTGGAAACAGCGCTTTGCGTCGCTGCCCGGAGCCTTCCCGATTGTCGCCGTGATCCTGATCATCATCTGCTTTGTCTATAACCCGTTCGGTGAAAAGGCTTGGGGCACGCCGACGGAAGGCGGCGCCATCGGAGCCTTCATCGTGTTCTGCTTTGCCCTGTTTCACGGAATGCGGTGGACCGAATTGAAATCCGCGCTGCTAGAAACCGCCAAGCTGACGGCCATGATCTTCACGATCATTTGGGGCGTGCTGATCTATGTCCGATTTCTGGGGTTCGCAGACCTGCCGGGGGCGTTTTCGGACTGGATCACCTCGCTGGAAATGTCGCCGATGCTGATCCTGATCTGCATCCTTCTGGCTTATGCGGTGCTCGGCATGTTCATGGACGCCATCGGAATGCTGTTGCTGACCTTGCCTGTTGTCTACCCGGCGGTGATGGCTCTGAACGGAGGGGAGGCAGTCAGCGCGGCAGAGAGCACGTTCGGCATGTCCGGCCCGATGTGCGCGATCTGGTTTGGGATATTGGTGGTCAAAATGGCCGAGTTCTGTCTGATCACGCCGCCCATCGGCCTGAACTGCTTTGTGGTCGCTGGCGTGCGCCCGGACCTGAGCGTTCAAGATGTGTTCAAGGGCGTGACTCCGTTCTTCATCGCGGACGGCGTCACCATTGCGCTGCTTGTGGCGTTCCCAGGCATCGTTCTCTACCTGCCGTCCCTGGCCGGATAGAAAAAGCCCCCGGGGTTAACCGGGGGCGAGGTACTGCTATTTGCGGGTTCTTTAGCTTGCCCGCATCAGCATCCCATACAGATCGCGCGGGTCATCCGGATCTGCCAACATGTCCAAAGGTTCAAAGAAGTCAGTGCCTTCGATGGCAGTCTTTATGTAACGCAGAGCCGAGAAGTCCTCGATCGCAAAGCCCACGCTGTCGAACAAGGTGATCTGCCGATCATCGCGGCGACCCTCGGCCTGTCCGGTCATGACCTGCCACATCTCGGTCACCGGGTGATCGTCATCCAGCGCCTGAATCTCACCTTCGATCCGTGTTTGCTCGGGGTATTCGACAAAGATGTCCGAGCGCAGAAGGATATCGCGGTGCAGTTCCGTCTTGCCTGGGCAGTCGCCGCCGATGGCGTTGATGTGCACGCCGGGGCCAACCATATTGTCGGTCAGGATCGTGGCGTATTTCTTGTCGGCCGTGCAGGTGGTGATGATATGCGCGCCCTCGATAGCCTCTTCGGGGGTCGAGCAGGGCACGACGGTCAGGCCAGTTCCTTGCAGGTTGGCGGCACATTTCCTGGTGGCGTTGCTGTCGGTGTCATAGAGGCGCACGGTGGTGATCCCGCACATTGCCTTGAACGCCAGACATTGGAATTCAGACTGTGCGCCATTGCCGATCATGGCCATGACCGTTGAGGACTTCGGTGCCAGGTAACTGCCGACCAGCGCCGAGGTTGCTGCTGTTCGCAGCGCAGTCAGCATTGTCATTTCGGTCAGCAGGGTTGGGTAACCGGTATAGACATCCGCCAGCAGGCCAAAGGCGGTCACCGTCTGCAGCCCCTCAGACGTGTTCTTGGGGTGGCCGTTAACGTATTTGAATCCGTAAGCCTCTCCGTCTGAGGTCGGCATCAGTTCGATCACGCCGTGCGGTGAGTGTGCAGGAATGCGCGGGGTCTTATCAAAGCTTTCCCAGCGTTTGAAATCGGATTCGATCTGGGCTGCGATCTGGGTGATCATCCGTTCGACCCCGACATGGTGCACCAGACGCATCATGCTGTCGACGGACACGAAGGGCACAAGCGCCTTGTCGGAAGGTTGCATCGGGGTCTCCTATCGGCGGGACAGGTGGATGCCTGCAATCATGCAGCGCACGGATCCACCGGCAGTTTCAATTGTCGGAACCGAGAGCGGCAGCGGCGTTGCGCTGGCCTCGATTGTGGCGATTTGTTCAGGGGTAAGCGCGGCGAGCGCCCGGCTGGACAGGGCTAGTACTAGACCGTCACGACCGCTGAGTTCGATGGCGTTGCCGGCGAACTCGGCGATCTGCTCATGGCTCAGATCAAGGACCGTACGCCCGCTTTCCTCAAGCCGCGCCTTGACCGTCGCGCGCCGCTCCGGGTCGATAATCATGTCCAGACAGATCAGCGCGTAATTGGTGCCGATGCCCATCAGAACATTGGTGTGATAGACATCGCGCCCCTCTGCATCCTTTGCCTCGAACACGATGGGCTCATAGTTGAAGTGGGTGCAGAACCGCTCTAGCAGCACGGGATCGGCGCGGTTGGATTTGACCGTATAGGCCACGCGGCCGATGTGATCCAGGACCATCGCGCCGGTGCCTTCCAGCGCCAGCTTGTCCTGTTCCAGACCGGAATAGTCGATCACGTCCTGAACGCGGTATTCCTGTTTCAACAGTTCGATGACATCCGCCCGGCGCTCGCGTCTGCGCGATGGGACATACATTGGATAAATCGCGATATGCCCGCCGGGATGGGTCGAGAACCAGTTGTTCGGGAATACACTGTCGGGGGTGTCCAGCTCACCGTGATCGTCAAAGACGTGAACCCTTACCCCGACATCGCGCAGCTGAGCGACCGCTGTGTCATGTTCCGCGCGCGCCGCGACCGACGGCGCCGCCGTGGGAGTGGCGAGTGTCTGAAACGCATTGTCACCATGCGTCTCGGGATTCGAGGAAAACGCATGAGGCCGGATCATCACAACGGCCGAGGGGGCTTGCAGAGAGTGCATCAGAAACTCCGGGTTGGGCGGTCGAAGATGCGGCGGCCCAGCAATGAAGCGGCCAGATCGACCATGAGTTTTGCGGTGCGCCCGCGCTCGTCGAGGAACGGGTTCAACTCGACGAGATCCAGCGAACAGACCAAACCGCTTTCGTGCAGCAGTTCCATCACCAGATGCGCCTCGCGCTCGGTTGCGCCACCGGGAACAGTGGTGCCGACAGCAGGGGCGATGGATGGATCGAGGAAATCGACGTCCAGTGAGACATGCAGAATGCCATCGGCCGCCCGAACCCGATCCAGAAACGCCATCAGCGGCGCTTTGATCCCGTGTTCGTCGATGCTGCGCATGTCGGCCAGCATGGCATCGTCCTGTTCCAGCCGCGCGCGTTCCGCCGGATCGACCGAGCGCAAGCCGATCATGCCAACGCGGTCGGTTGGTACTGGGGCGGGCACGGGCGGAAAGGCGTCGAATCCTGGCTGACCGGTGAAATAGGCGACAGGTGTGCCATGCAGGTTGCCGCTGCCGGTGCTGTCCGGGGTGTGGAAATCGCTATGGGCATCCAGCCAGAGCACGAACAGAGGGCGCCCGATCTGCTCAGCATGAGCGGCCATTCCCGCGACAGTGCCCATAGAAAGGGCATGATCGCCGCCCATGAAGATCGGCAAACCTTGCGGCGCTGTGTCCTGTGCCGTGCGGCTCAGGGCGCTGGTCCAGCCGACCACCTCGGGCAGGGCGAACAGATGTGTGTGTTCAGGGGTGTCCGTTTCGTCTGGGTTGATGTCGCCAAGATCGGTGACCCGATGCCCCAGATCGGTCAAGGCCTGATCCAGACCCGCCACGCGATAGGCGTCCGGCCCCATTCGGCAGCCCTGACGCCGCTTGCCTGCGTCCATCGGAACGCCGGCCAATATTACGTGTTTGTTGTCCATATGTCTGTTTAGGGCTGCGGGTCGGGTTGCGAGAAGAGGGCAAATTGTTCAAAATGAAACTCAGATACGCAAAGTGAGAAATCATCATGGACGATTTGGACAGCAGACTGTTGAATGCCTTGCACCGGGACGCGCGGGCCTCACTGTCCGAGCTGGCCGAAACGCTGGGGGTCACCCGCACGACGGTGCGGAGTCGGCTGCAGCGTCTGAAGCAATCGGGCGAGATCGTGGGCTTTACCGTCCTGACCCGGCTGGACGTGGCCGAAAGCCCGGTCCGCGGGTTGATGATGCTTGAGATCGAAGGACGTGGCACCGAACGCACGATGGCCCGCATCGCCGCCCTGCGTCAGGTGCGCGCCGTGCATACAACCAATGGCAGCTGGGACCTGATCGCCGAAATCGGGACCGAGACCCTGGCCGAACTGGACGAGGTCCTGTTCCAGATCCGGCGGATGGAGGGGATCACCAAGTCCGAGACCAATCTGTTGTTGTCCACGCGCAAGGGCCGCGTCTGATCCGCCCATAGCGCTTTGAGGTTCAAGGAAAATGTGCAAGAGTTCCCTCGCGCGACCCGTGCGCGCGCGGGATCATTGCAGCACCTCAGAGCAGGGAAAAAACATGACCACGCAGGAGACAGGCGAAGAACTCTGGGCCGTACGCTGGGCCGGGCGGGTCACCGGTTTTCTCGAAAAGCCCTTGGTCAGGATTGCGGTGCCGATCCTGGTCACTTTGATCGCGCTGGCGGTGCTGCACGAACTGTCCCATCACGTGAAATGGGGGGATGTGCAGACGGACGTGGCGAGTACCTCGTGGACGTTGCTGTTCGTTGCCTTCTGCTGGACTTGCTTCAGCTTTTTGTCGCTGTCCATGTACGACGTGCTCGCCGTGCAAAGCGTGGCGGATGGAGAGGTGCCTTTGCCTGTCGCAGGCATGGCCGGGGCCAGCGGTTATGCCGTGTCCAATTGCCTTGGGTTTTCTTACATCACCGGCACGGCGATCCGGTATCGCATCTACGCCTCGCTTGGGCTGGACCTGAGCCGGGTCGCGGGCGTCATCGCGACCTCGTGGATCGCGTTCTGGTCAGGGCTGGTTCTGTTGCTGGGCATACTGCTGACCCTGCATCCCGACGGGATTTCCAACGTTCTGCCCATCAGTGACACCGCCGAAACCGTGATCGGTCTGTGCTTGTTGGCGGCGCTTGTGTTTCTGTTCCTCTGGCTTGCAAAAGGGGGGCGCAGGCTGGCCTATGGCGGGATCGGGTTCAATTTGCCCGGTGGCAAGCTGGCTGGTTTGCTGACCCTGGCCGCGATCGGAGACCTGTGTGGCGCCTCGATGGTGCTGTATACACTGATGCCCGATGACCTTGGGGTCGGTTACCCCTATTTCTTCACGATCTTTATCGGGGCGATTGCCGTTGGCATTGTCAGCCACGCACCGGGTGGGATCGGAGCGTTCGAGGCGACGCTGATCGCCGGGTTGGGCGCGTCGGGCCGGTCTGACGTGATCGCTGCCCTGCTGTTGTATCGGTTGGTCTACACCTTCTTGCCCTTCGTTATCGCCAGCCTGTCGATTGCGGTCGCCTCGGCGTTGACGCACCGCCACCATATCAGCGGCGCGGCCACTTGGGTCTATCGCGCGATCCGTCCGGTTGTGCCGATGGTGGCAGCGGGCGTGACCGCGGTTGCAGGGATCATCCTGCTGGTCTCAGGTGCGTTGCCGTCCAGCAGCCAGAACCTCGGCGTGTTGCGGGACTTCCTGCCGTTGTCGTTTGTCGAGGCCTCGCATTTGGCGGGCAGCGCGGTTGGCGTGCTGCTGATTCTTGTGTCGCGCGGGCTGTTTCGAAAACTCTATCGCGCGTGGATCGTGGCGATGTTGCTCATGGTGGCCGGATTTATCGCGTCGCTGACCAAGGGGCTGGACACGCATGAGGCCATCGGCATGTTGGCCTCGATCGCCGTTCTGGCCACGTTCCGCGGGGCGTTCTACCGCGTCAGCGGCGCCTCGATCTTTCGCCTGAACATCCCGTGGCTGGTCAGTGTCTTCGCCTTGCTGGCGGTCATCTTCTGGATTGGGCTGTTCGCCTATTCCCATGTCGAATACCAGAATGCGCTGTGGTGGGAGTTCGCGTGGAACGGCGACGCCTCGCGTTTTTTGCGGTCCAGCCTGGTGGTGGCGGTCATCCTTGGTGTTGTGGCCGTGAATTCGTTGTTCGGGCGGGAGATTCCCCAGTTGCAGCGCACTGAAATCCCTGCGGCCGTGGAACGTCTGGCGCTGGAAAGCGAAGATACCGAGGCGCAGATTTCACTGACCGGGGACAAGCAGTTCCTGATCGCACCGGATGAAAGCGCGTTTCTGGCCTATGCCGATACCGGCAACGCGCTGATCACCAAGGGCGAGCCGGTTGGCGATGAACAGGCCGGTCGGCAACTGATCTGGCAACTACGCGAAATGGCGGATCGCGAGGGTAAGCTGTGCGCGTTTTACAGCGTATCCACCAAGTATCTGCCGACCTTTCTGGACCTCGGCCTGTCGATCCTGAAAATCGGTGAGGTCGCTCGGGTGCCGCTGAAAGACTTCTCGCTGGATGGCAAGTCCCGCAAGCGGTTTCGGCAGGCCAAGAACCGGGCCGAGCGTGAAGGCTATGTGTTTGAGATCATCCCCAAAGAGAAACTGGCCCCGGTCTTGCCCGAACTGCGCAAAATATCCGATGACTGGCTGGCGCAAAAGGCGGGCGAAGAGAAGGGCTTTGCCCTTGGCGGTTTTGATGAAAAATACCTGTCGTACTTTGATCACGCGGTATTGCGGGCAGGCGATACGGGCGAGATCGTCGCCTTCGCCAACCTGTTCCAGGGCGGAAACAAATCCGAATTGTCTCTAGACCTGATGCGGTACGAGCCGGACGGCTCGAATTTCATCATGGACGCTTTGTTTGCCGAGATGATGTCCTGGGGCGCCGAGCAGGGGTTCCACTGGTTCTCGCTGGGGGCCGCGCCGTTTTCAGGGATCGAGAACCGGCAGTTGGCCTCATTCTGGAACCGCGTCGGCGGGTTCGTTTATGAGCATGGTGAACAGTTCTACCACTTCGAGGGGCTGCGGTCGTTCAAACAGAAATTCGATCCGGAATGGAGCCCGAACTATCTGGCCAGCCCCGGCGGTCTGGCTGCGCCGCGCATCCTGTATGAAGTGAACATCCTGATATCCGGTGGGCTGCGCGGCCTGACAAAGTAGCTTAGTTCAGGCTCGCCCGCGTCGGTGTTTCCTGCAGCAGATCGCCCCAATCGGTGCGATAGGCCATTTCGGCCAGCACGGTTTCGGGCAGGAATTCCTGATTCTGACGGATCTGCCATCCGCCGCCCAGACCTTTGTAGACCGCCACCAGATTGCTGGACACCTGCTGCCGCGCCTCGATCAGGTTGGCCTGTGACCGCAGCAACGCGGTCTGCGTGTTCAGAATACGGGAATAGTCGGCAATGCCGTCGCGGTATTGGTCAACTGCAATCTCGGCCGCCTTGCGGGACGCAGCGACGCTGTTCTCATAAAACCCAACCTGTTTGCGGGACTGGGTATAGGCAACCATCGCGCTTTCAACCTCGGAATAGGCGGTAAGAACGGTGTTCTGGTAGTTGGCGATCAGCGCCTGATAGGCCGCGTCCTGAGCGCGAACGTTGTTCTTGATCCGGCCATAGTTCAGCACATTCCAGACCACTCCGGCATTGGCCAGACTGGTTGTGCTGGCCGAAGAAAACAGATCCCGCCCGCCTGAGGCTTGCAAGCCGATGGACCCCGACAGAATGAACTGCGGATAGAGATCGGCCATTGCGATCCCCACCTGCGCCGACTGTGTTGCTGCCGCCAGTTCAGCCGCGCGGACATCCGGACGACGGCGCAGTAGTTCTGCCGGAACACCAACGGCCACGTTGGAACGGGCCGAGGGGATGCGACCGGAATTGCCCAGCAGACTGGTCATCCGCGATGGGGTGGTGCCCAACAACACGGCCAGCGCATTCTTGGCTTGCTGAATGTCGCTTTCGATCTCGGGCACCAGAGCTTTGGTGTTGTTCAACAGGGCAGTGGATTCCTGCACGTCCAATTCGGTCGTCACGCCGTTGTTGAAACGCAATTCTGTTAGGTCCGCAGAAGCCTGTTGCAGCTGAATGTTCTCGCGCGCGACTCTCAAAGACTCCTGCAGCGCGCGGATATTCACATACAGCGCCGCAACATCCCCGGTCAGTGTTACAAGTGCGTCGTCGTAATTAGCCACCTGAAGCGCCAGATTGGACCGCGCCGCCTGAACGCCGCGGCGCTGCTGACCCCAAACATCCAACTCCCATTGCGCATCGAACCCGACCTGCGAGGTCGAAAACTCGGTATCCAGAGGGATGATCCGTTGGATATCGGAAACTGGCCGAAGATTATCGCTGATCTGCCGCCGCTCGATCGACCCGCCGATGGCCTGCGATTGCGGGTAAAGCTCTCCGAACGCGATGCCCAACTGCGCGCGGGCTTGCAGAACGCGGGCACCGGCAACCTGCAGATCAAGGTTCTGGGCATAGGCTTCGGCGATCAGCTTGTTCAGGGTGGGGTCATTGAACGTCTCCCACCATTTCACCACCGGCGCGCTGCGCGAGGTCAGACCGCTGGGTCCGGCGCTGGGGCTGTTGACCTCGATCCATTCCTTCACGACCGGAGAGTTCGGGCGCACGAAATCGGGACCGACTGGCGTACAGCCGACCAGCAGGGCCGCGCATAGGGCGGTGCCGATCAGTCTGCGATGAAGCTTGGACCGGGTCATGTCATGCGTCCTCAGATATCCAGTGGTCGGATGAAGTTGGCGAAGGAGTAAAGGCGGATATTGATGCGCCGCAGGAACTCGAAACTTTTGCCCTGACCGGTGTAGATCGCCACCGCCGCGTGGCCACCGGCAGGGAAGGTGTGACCGTCGGGAATGTCGACCGAGATTTGCACAGCGATACGCCCGGGCAGTTTTGGCAGCTCGAACCCGGGCAGGCGGCCCGAGGGCAGGTACTGGCCCTGACGTGTCGCCCACCAGATCGCCTCGACCTTGCCGTTAAGAATTTCACCGGGATAGAGATCAAGCGCGACCTCAACTGGCTGTCCGACTTCGACAAACTTCAGGTTCTGCTGGCGATAGGTGGCCAGAATGTAGGGGTTATCCTTGGTGACAAAACTGGCGATTGCTCCCAGACGGATATCCCCTACAACCAGACCCGGGCGGGCCTGTTGCGATACGATCATGCCGTCTTCGGGCGCGTAAATCGTCGTGTTATCAAGGAAATACTGGGCCTTCTCCAGCTGCGCCTGTGCCTGCAGGATGCCCGTGTTCACCCCGTCAATCTGTGAATCAAGCGCCAGTTGGGCCTTTTCCAGATTGGCTTCGGCCTCTTTGATCTGCGCCTGATCCTCGGTGACCTGTTCGTTCCAGCGGTCCAGCTCATCCTGACGTGCGCCACCCGCAGGCACCAGATTTTCATAGCGCGCCTGTTGTGTCAGCGCATAGGCCAGTTGCGCATTCGCACGTTCGACATTTTCACCTGCAACAATGACATCCTGTTCCAAAATCTTGGCATTCTGTTCGGCCGCGACCAGCTGCGCGGTGGCCTCCTCGACCTCAAGCGAGAACACGGTGTCGTCAAAGCGGTAGAGCGGGTCGCCCTTCTTGACCTCGGTGTTCGGCTCGACCAGCACCTCGGTCAGGATGGTCGGTTCGGTCAGACGGGGCACGATCTGAATAGTCGAGCGGACAACGTGGCTGTCGATTGAAAAGGGCTGAAAGAACCGCAGCGCCACCAGAAACACCAGCAACAGGTGCGCGCCAATCCAGAAGGTGACAATCCCCCAGGTGATGTTGAATTTCAGCCATTGGACTTTGAAAAAAATGAACCAGACGAAAATGATGTAGAACAGCGTAATGCCGAGGGCGACGAACATAGTCTGAAAATTCCTTTGGCCTTAGCTCTTCTGGGTGTCGTCAGGGTCCAGCGGGTCGCGGTATTCTTCCTTTACCGAACCGCCCAACCGCTTGATTTCCTTACGAATGGCGTCTTTTTCGTCATCAGGCGTACGGCGAATATCGACCGTGACGCCATCGTGGAACGCCCACATGAAGGCGTGAACCCAAGGGACAACGGCCAGAAACCCCATCCAGCCCATGATCTTGACGGCTTCGGCATGGGGATGGTTGCGTTTGATCGCGATGCGCCCCGGCAGCCCCATGATGAACAGAAACAGCGCCATCACCGCCGCCAGCAGCAATATCAGTGCCACGAATGTCAGATAGTCGTAAAAGCCAAGCGGCTGTCCCAGTAGTCCCATGCTCGTGCCTCCTTTTGGGAAGGTTGTCCCATCCTCAGCCGTTGTCACCCACTTCGTCAATCAATTTGTAGCTGGTGGGAGGGTCCGCGCAAATGCCCGGTCCGCATTCCACCAAGGTCGAGACCGCATTCAGGGCGGCCAGACCAAACATGATGAAAAACGCGGTTTTCGCCAGTGCGCTGCCGCCAAAGCGGGGCTGAGGCTCGCTGCCATACTGACGGTCAAACATCAGCATCAGTGCTGTGCCCAGCAGGATCAGGAAAAAGCAGATCGCCGCCCAAGTGTAATAGTGCAGCCCCAGCACGGGCGAGCCGTAATGTCCGGTGCCCGGAACGATGTGCAACAAGATCTGCCGTACGGCGACGCTGCCGCCAAACAACGCGCCAAGCAGCATGATGCCATAGTGCCGGGGGCGGGCCCCGTATAGCAGGTTCAGCCCCAGACCCACGCCCACGGCGACAAAACCAACCCGCTGCAACAGGCACAAAGGGCAAGGCAGTTCGTAGAGTTTCAACTGATAGAAAAAGGCCAGCAACAGCACCAGACTGACCGCCAACATGCCAAGCGCGTTCAGGGTGCGTGAGAGTTCAGGCGTCATCCGGGCTCTCCTACAACTGGATCGTCAATTGGCTGGTGGCGTGAAATTTCAGCCAATACACACTCAACGCCAGCGTGAAAAAGAACAGCACGTTGGCGGCCATTGTGCGATTGAAATAGTTCAGGCCCATCGTGGCTGTAAGTAACGCAAATAAAAGCGCTATCATGGCCCGGTCCTCCCCTCCCGTTCGATGATTTCTGTATGGCGGAGTGTGTCAGGTGAAAGCCGATCTGGCAAGGACCAGTGTCCCGGATTCACCTTTAATACGAATTGCTTAACGTCAGTCGCAGAGTTTCAGCCGGGTCTGCCACTCGGTACATTTTCTGGCCAGTTCCTTGGGTAGGGCGTGGTCGGAGTAGAACACGTCCACTTCGGACAGCGAGGCAATCCGCGCCGGGGCGGTACGCAGGAACTTGGATTGATCGGCCACCAAGCAAGTACGGCGTGCCTGTGCGATGATGGTTTGACTGACGCGCACTTCCTGGAAATCAAAATCCAGCAGGTCTCCGTTTATGTCCAGCGCGGAACAGCCGATGATCGCATAGTCAAACTTGAACTGTTCAATGGTCGAGATTGTCAGGTTGCCGATCAGCCCCCCATCTGAGCGGCGCAGCACGCCTCCGGCCACGACGATCTGGCAATTGGGGTTGTCGACCAGGATGTTCGCGACATTCATGTTGTTGGTCACCACCATCAGGTCCTTGTGGCCCAGCAACTGCCGGGCAACGGCCTCGGTCGAGGTGCCGATGTTCAGAAACACGGACGCTCCGTCCGGTATATCCTGCGCGCAGTGTTGCGCGATGCGCGCCTTTGTGTCCGCGTTCAGGGCGCGGCGGTCCTCATACCCGATATTGGACACGCCCGAGCGCAGAACAGCGCCTCCGTGGACGCGGTCGAGTTTGCCCATGTCGGCCAGTTCGGACAGATCGCGGCGGATGGTCTGAACCGTGACCTCGAACCGCGCGGCCAGGTCTTCGACCATCACGCGGCCGTCCTGTCTGGCGATATCCAGGATGTCTGACTGGCGAAAGGATAGGGACACGGTTGGCTCCAAGTTGGGTGTGTTCGTTTTTGTTCTGTTTGCCAGAACATTCAACAGCGTGACATCTGAAGACGCAATAATTGGTGTATTCTGTGACAAAACGAACATAAACGAAAACAAACATTGACGAAACGAGTGCTCCCAATGTTAATGAGCGCGCGTTTTCCACCAAAGGGGAATCATCCGGATATGAAACAGGCACAAGATCAGGTCACCGATCTTTTCATCATCGGCGGCGGCATCAACGGGTGCGGCATTGCGCGTGACGCGGCGGGGCGCGGGCTGTCGGTGACATTGGCCGAGATGAACGATCTGGCTTCGGCGACGTCTTCGGCGTCGACAAAGCTGTTTCATGGTGGGTTGCGGTATCTGGAGTACTTTGAATTCCGCCTTGTGCGTGAAGCGCTGATCGAACGCGAAACCTTGCTGCGGGCCATGCCGCATATCAGTTGGCCGATGCGGTTTGTACTGCCGTATCACGAGGATATGCGGTTCGACTCGGAAACCCCGACCTCGCGCCTGCTCAGCACGGTGATGCCGTGGATGAAAGGGCGTCGTCCGGCCTGGCTGATCCGTCTGGGCCTGTTCATGTATGACCATCTGGGCGGGCGCAAAATCCTGCCGGGCACCGACGCGCTGGACCTGAAAACCGCACCCGAGGGACGGCCGCTGCAGGATAAGTTCGAGACGGCCTATGAATACTCGGATTGCTGGATTGAGGATTCCCGGCTGGTTGTCCTAAACGCCCGCGATGCCGAGGCGCGCGGGGCAAAGATCTTGGTGCGCACCGAGGTTCTTTCCGCGGAACGTGTGGATGATCTATGGCAAGTGACGCTCCGGGATCGTGAAAGCGACGAGACACGTGTGGTTCGTGCCAGAATGCTGATCAACGCCGGCGGCCCGTGGGTCGGCGACATCATCCAGACCAAAATCCACGTGAACTCGCGCGAAGGCGTTCGGCTTGTGCGCGGCAGCCATATCGTGACCCGCAGGCTGTTCGACCACGACAAATGCTATTTCTTTCAGGGTGAGGATGGCCGCATCATTTTTGCCATCCCGTATGAGCGCGACTTCACCCTGATCGGCACCACGGATCAGGATCATTCGAACCCGTCCGAACCTCCGGTCTGTACCGAGGCCGAGCAGGATTATCTGTGTACCTTTGCGACGAAATACTTCAAGAAACCGGTAACTCGTGAGGATATCGTCTGGACCTACTCCGGCGTGCGGCCTCTGTACGATGACGGGGCCAGCAGCGCGACCGCTGCTACGCGGGACTACACGCTGAAGGTCGACGCACAGGGCGGAGCGCCCGTTCTGAATGTCTTTGGCGGCAAGATCACGACCTACAGGCGGCTGGCCGAGAGTGCGCTGGAAAAAGTGGCCGAGCATTTCGCCGACTTGCCCGGCCCCTGGACTGCGGGTGTTGCTTTGCCCGGTGGGGATTTCCCTGTCGATGGGGTGCAGGATCTTGTGGCCGGACTTGAAGCTGATTTCAATTTTCTGGACCGCGCCTGGGCTGAACGTCTTGTGCGCGCCTATGGTACCGAAGCCCGTGCTATTCTGGGGGATGCGAAATCCGCGGACGAATTGGGCGAGGATTTTGGCGCCACGCTGACCGCGCGGGAGCTGGAATGGTTGATGGACAAGGAATACGCGCGCAAGGTCGAGGACGTGATCTGGCGCCGCAACAAGCTGGGCCTGCGGCTGACTGCCGGTCAGATTGCCCGGATCGAAGACTGGATGTCGCAGCGCAGCGCGCAAGCTGCTGCCTAAGATAAAAGCCCCGCCGGTCTGGCGGGGCTTTTCTTTGATTTATGCCGCTTCCTCGGAAGGGCCGGGATCGTTTTTGGTACCCTTGATCCACTCCCTGAGGCTTTGCATCAGAGCATAGAGAACCGGTACCAGAATGACGCCGACCAGCGTGGCCGCCAGCATGCCTCCGAACACGGCGACGCCGATGGCTTTCTGGCTGGCCGCACCCGCACCGCTGGCCGCCAGCAGCGGCACAACACCAAGCAGGAAGGACAGCGCGGTCATCATCACCGCGCGGAAACGCTGGTAAGCAGCCTCTGCTGCGGCGTCCTTGATCGACAGGCCATTGGCCCGCTGCTCCATCGCAAACTCAACGATCAGAATGCCGTTTTTCGAAGCCAGCCCCACAAGCATGATCATCCCAATCTGCGTATAGAGGTTGATGTCGCTGCCCACGATGGCTACGGCGGCCACCGCCCCGAACAGGGCGACGATCACCGATAGCAGGATCGAAACCGGCATCGTCCAGCTTTCATATTGACCGACAAGGAACAGATAACCGAACAGGATCGCCAGCCCCAGAATGACGATCACGAGGCTGCCAGAGGCCAGCTGCTGCTGCGCCGTCCCGGTCCATTCGAACGCATAGCCCGGGGGCAGGGCGGTGGCCGATTCCTCGGTCATGACGTTGATCGCATCGCCGGTGGACAGCCCCGGTGCAGGAACCGCCGTGACGGTTGCCGAGCGGAACAGGTTGTGGCGTTTCAGCAGGACCGGACCCAGCACGTTTTCAACATCGACCAGCGTGCCCAGTGGAACCATTTCCCCCTTTGTCGAACGCACGTATAGGTTCGAGATATCTTCGACGTTATCGCGATAGCTGCCGTCCGCCTGGATCATCACGCGATAGACCCGGCCGAACAGGTTGAAGTCATTCACGTAGTACGATCCCAACTGCGCCTGCATGGTCTGGAACACCTCGGCCACGGACACTTGCAGCGTCTTGGCTTTTTCGCGGTCCAGATCGACGAACAGTTGCGGCACGTTTGCGCGGAAGGTGGTATAGGCCTGCCCGATCTCGGGCCGCTGGTTCGCCGCATAGACGAACGATCCGACGGCCGACGCCAGATCCTGAGGTGATCCGCCCCCGGTCTGCTGGACCTCCATCTCGACACCGGCAGACATGCCCAAGCCCTGAATGGGCGGCGGGTTGAAGGCCACGATCGAGGCTGCGGACTCGCCATAAGCGATGGCCAGGACCTTTTGCAGGATCGCGTCGGCGCTCAGGTCGTCTTCCTGACGCTCATCCCAGTTGTCGAGGTTCACAAAGATCGCAGCGCCGTTGGTCGTGGTGCCGTTCAGGATCGAGAAGCCATTGACCAGAACGGTACTGGCCACGCCGGGAATTTGCTGAATCTGCTCGTCGACCCGGGCCGAGACGACCTCGGTACGTTCGAGTGTCGCCGCGTCGGGCAGCTGAATATCGACAAACAGATAGCCGTTATCCTCCAGTGGCAGGAACCCGCTGGAGGTGTTGGACATGATGGTCCCGGTGCCCATCGCCAGCGCGGCGATGACCCCAAGGCCAATGACCGGCAGGATCAGCAGTTTGCGTACGATGGCCACATACCCGCCGCGGATGGTGCCGATGAAATTCTCAAACACCGCCAACAATCCCTTTGGCGGACCCGAGCGGGCGCGCAGAACCAGCCCGCACAAGGCCGGTGACAGGGTCAGAGCGTTGATCGACGAGATCACAACAGCGGTCGAGATTGTCACCGCGAATTGCGAATACAGACGCCCCGAGATGCCCGGCATGAAGGTAACCGGCACGAACACGGCCAGCAGAACCAGCGTGGTCGCAATGACGGGGCCGGTGATCTGACCCATGGCCTTGCGGGTGGCCTCGGCAGGGGGCAGCCCCTCGTCGGCAATGATCCGTTCGACGTTTTCAACCACGACAATGGCGTCATCCACCACGATCCCGATGGCCAGAACCAGCGCAAACAATGAGATCGTGTTCAGCGACATACCGAAGAGAAGCAGGAATGCGAACGTCCCGATCAGAGAAACCGGGATTGCAACTGCCGGAATGATCGTTGCACGCCAACTGCCAAGGAAGATGAATACAACCGTTATCACCAGGGTGAAGGTCATGATCAGGGTCGTGACCACGTCATTCAGGGATTGTTCCACAAAGTCGGTGGTGTTGAAGGGGACGGCAAATTCCACATCCGTGGGGAAGCTGCGCGACAGGCGGTCAAGTTCGGCCTGGACCCGTTCGGACACCGCCAGCGCGTTGGCGCCGGGGGCCTGATAGATGCCGATGACAGTAGCCGGAACACTGTCAAAGAAACCGGAGGCCGCATAATACTCCGCACCCAGTTCCACCCGAGCGATATCCTTGACCCGTACAATTGAACCGGCCTCACCGGTCCGAATGACGATCTCGCCGAATTCATCGGCCGAGGTCAGGCGACCCTTGGTTTTGATAGTGTACTGAAACGTCTGCCCCTCGGGTACCGGGGGCGCACCGATCGAGCCGGCTGATACTTCGACGTTCTGCTCGCGAATGGCGTTGATCACGTCGCCGGGGGTGATGGACAGGGCAGCCATCTGATCCGGGTCCATCCAGATCCGCATGGCGTATTCCAGATTGGTCAGAACGTCCGCGCGACCGACGCCCTGAATCCGCGCCAGCGCGTCTTTCAGGTTGATCGAGGCATAGTTCGACAGAAACACACTATCATAGGTGCCGTTTGGTGAGGTCAGCGTGACCAGCAACAGCATGTTGGTCGACGCCTTCTGCGTGACCACGCCCGAGGATGTCACCTCGGTCGGCAGCGAGGACATCGCCTGCGCCACGCGGTTCTGCACGTTGACCGAGGCGATATCGGGATCGGTGCCAACCTCGAACGTGATGTTCAGCGAGTAGGAACCGTTATCCGATGAGGTGGACGTCATATAGATCATGTCGTCCACGCCGTTCACCTGCGCCTCGATCGGGGCGGCGACGGTGTTTTCCACGGTCTCGGCGTTGGCGCCGGTATAGGTGGTGGTTACACTGACCACTGGTGGCGTGATGTCCGGGAACTGGGCGACCGGCAAGACCAGATACCCGATCCCGCCCATGATTGTCAGGACAAGCGAAATAACAAGCGCCAGCTTGGGCCGGCTGATGAACAGGGCAGAGAACATCTGTTACTCTCCCGGCTGCTCAGAGGCCACGACCGCATCCACGGCCACGCCCGGACGAACCCTTTGCAGGCCTTCTACGATGACGCTTTCGCCCTCGCGCAATCCTTCCTTGACGATGATCGCCGAGTCGACTGTGTCACCGGTGGTGATATAGCGCTGTTCGACCATCTGCTTGTCATTCACAACCAGCACGAATTCGCCTCTCTGGTCACGTTGCAAAGCTGCCTGAGGGATCAGGACCTCCAGCGTGGGTTCCAGCGCTTCGATACGCACGTTCAGAAAGGCTCCGTCGACGATCAGCCTGTTGGCGTTGTCGAATTCGGCCCGCATCGTGATGGCGCCGGTCAGAGGGTCGATCCGGTTGTCGACAAAGACGATCTTGCCCGTCTCACCCAGTTCCGTTCCGTTCGGCAGGGTCACGCGGACATTCGGGCTTTTTTCGCTTTCAGCCAGGGATGAGGCGTTTTCTCCAACAGTTTGAAGAACCGTCGTAAACTGCTTTTCGTTCAGGGAAAAGTTGACATAGATCGGGGCCTCGCTGACGATATTGACCAGCGGAGGATTGGTTGGCCCGACCACGTCGCCGACACTGATTGCAACCCGGCCGATGCGGCCCGAAAAAGGCGCGTGGATCTTGGTGTAGCTCAGGTCCAGCTGTGCCTGCTGGATGGCAGCCTTTGCGGCTTTGACCTCGGCCTCGGCAACCAGTTCGTTGGCGCGGGCGATGTCGCGTTCGGACTCCGGCGTGGCGTCGCGTTGGTATAGCTCTTCCTTTCGGGCCAGTTCGACCTTGGCGAGTTCCAGACTGGCTTCGGCCCGGTCCAGATCGGCATTGCGGGCTTCCAGCGTTGCCTCATAAAGGTCCGGCTCAATGGTGAACAGGATGTCGCCTTGCTGGACCAGCGCACCGTCTTCAACGTCCTGGCTTTCCAGAAAGCCGCTGACGCGCGCCACGATGTCGGCTTTGTCCAGCGCTTCTGCCCGCCCGATGAACACGGCCTCATCGGTGATTTCCTGCGTATAGGCCGCAGCGATCGACACTTTGGGTGGTGGCGCGTCGCCTTGATCCTGTGCGAGGGCCGCATGTGCCATGCCCATATAGACCAAGGCCGCAACGGCTGGCCCGAAGAGGCGGGATGTAGAATTCTTCAATGCAAGGGACATGGCAGGCGCCTCGTTAAAATTGCGGATTTTGCGCCAAGGCAGACTGACCGCCCCGACGAGTCGACTGAATTCTTGGTCAGGATGGCGGTTTTGCGCGTATATCTCAAGCTTCTTGAATGCGAATTAACAGTTCTGCTCTGGAGAATTTTTCGCGCCATAAGGCGAACTTAGGCCGATTTTCTTAAGTTCGCTTCACCAGGTTTTGGCCGCGGCAACGAAAACGGGGGCCATGCTGGCCCCCGTTTCCTTGTTCCATTTTCAGCGTTCGATCAGTCGCGTGTTCCGGCAAATCGGGTCTGCCAGTCTTCGCGCTGCTCGTCAGTGATTTTCGCGAACAGGACATCCGGCACCGAGAATTCATGACCGGCGGGCAGGGCATTGAGTGCGGCCGCAACATCCTCGGGCCAGCTTGTATCCATCGTGTTCATCGCGCTCAGCATTTTGGCCGAGGTTTCGGGGATGAACGGGGCGCTGAGAACGGCATAGAGACGGATCAGGTTCAGGCCCAGACGCACCTGTGCCGCAGCTTGTTCCGGGTCGGTCTTGAAGGTCGACCACGGGGCCGCGGCCTGCAGGTATTCGTTGCCAGCCACCCAGATCGCCCGCAATTCCTGCGCGGATTTGCGGACCTCCATCGCCTCCATATGTCCTTCATAGGCGCGGACGCGTTTGGTGAGTTCTTCGATCAGCGCCTGTTCTCGCTCGCCATAGCTACCGCCTTCGGGCACGGTTTCACCGAATTTCGAGCGGCAGAATTTGGTGATCCGGCTGACAAAGTTGCCCAGCACGTCGGCGAGGTCCTTGTTCACCGATTGTTGGAAGTTCTCCCAAGTGAACTCGCTGTCGCTGCTTTCGGGCGCATGGCTCAGCAGCCACCAGCGCCAGAAGTCGGCGGGCAGGATGTCCAGCGCCTGATCCATGAACACGCCACGGCCCTGAGAGGTCGAAAACTGACCGCCGTCATAGTTCAGGTAGTTGAACGATTTCAGGTGATCGACCATCTTCCACGGCTCGCCCGAGCCCAGAATGGTGGCCGGGAAGGACAGGGTGTGGAACGGCACGTTATCCTTGCCCATGAACTGGACATAGCGCACATCGTCGGCGCCCTTGTCGGTGCGCCACCAGCGTTCCCAATCTGCGTCGGTCTTGCCGTTTGCGTCGGCCCACTCCTTGGCGCAGGCAATGTATTCGATGGGCGCGTCAAACCAGACGTAGAAGACCTTGCCTTCCATGCCGGGCCAGTCCTTATCGCCTTTCTTGACCGGCACACCCCAATCCAGATCGCGGGTAATGCCACGGTCCTGCAAGCCGTCGCCGTCATGCAGCCATTTCTTGGCAATCGATGTGGTCAGGATCGGCCAGTCGGTCTTGCTGTCGATCCACGCGTCCAGCTGATCCTTCATTGCGGATTGGCGCAGATACAGGTGCTTGGTCTCGCGCACCTCAAGATCCGTCGATCCGCTGATCGCGCTGCGGGGTTCGATCAGATCGGTCGGGTCCAACTGCTTGGTGCAATTCTCGCACTGGTCGCCACGCGCACGTTCGTAACCGCAGTTGGGGCAGGTGCCCTCGATATAACGGTCGGGTAGAAAGCGGCCATCGGCGTTGGAATAGACCTGTTTCTCGCTGACCTCGCGGATCAATCCGGCATCGTCCAGCTTGCCCGCAAAATGCTGGGTCAGTTTCTTGTTCTGTTCGCTGGACGACCGACCAAAGTGATCAAAGCTCAGCCCGAACCGGTTGGCGATGTCGGACTGCACGCCGTGCATCTCGGCACAATACTCGGCCACCGGTTTGTCAGCCTTGGCGGCAGCCAGCTCCGCAGGGGTGCCGTGTTCGTCGGTGGCACACAGGAACATGACCTCGTTCCCCCGGCCACGCTGGTAGCGCGCATACAGGTCGGCAGGCAATTGCGAGCCGATCAGGTTGCCGAGGTGCTTGATCCCGTTGATGTAAGGGATCGCCGAGGTGATGAGAATCCGAGCCATTTTGCGTTTCCACGTATCTATCTGCGCGCCCGTCTACCTTATGTCACCGGCCAGCAAAAGCCCGCTTTCGCCGGTAAACGTCCGAAACGACGGATAAGTGTAGGGCCGACGTGATCTTCGCGTGATGGTCCCTGACCGTGTATGATGGGAGTGCATATTTTTCAGGGGGGGGGTAAAATGAAGCTATTCTTGGTTCATCGCCTGATGCAGGTGTCCGCAATTTTCTGTCTGACCATGGTCCTGACGCCGCGCCTTCAGGCAGATCAGGGCGACGCCATGGATGCGATTGGCAGCTTTGACAAAGCGATGCTTTCGATTTTTCACCGGGGGCAGGACGCACTGACGTTGCAAACACGCCCGGTCATGGTGATCGCTCGGGATGTGACGGTCCTGTCCGAGGATGGTCAGGTGTCGTTTCCAAGGGACGCGCCGAATTATCTGATTTTCAAATCCACATCCCATGTTCTTCTGGGGATCATTGGCGCCGTTACACCGTGGCCTCAAGAAGATGCTGATGGTGCAAGATGGAAAAAGGATTTTGCGTCCATCGCACAGGAAATCGATACGCTTTTGCCGTGGTTAGAGCAGCTTGACCTGCCTAAAGAGCAGATTGCCCGGCAACGACAGATGCTTGAGGCCGCGCGAAGCTTTACCAGTACGGCGGTGCAGCGCGGGACCCTTACGCGGCAGGATGTCTCAAACGCGATCAATGACATGCGCCCGGTCTGGGCGGCCAACATGCGCCACGCGGCGCGGGCCGAGCTTGCCGCGTTACACAAGGCCGTATCTGGCGCGCGTGCAGCAGTCAGCGAAGAGGTGTGGGACGAAATGTATGTCGTTCACCACGGCGGGTCCAATGTGACCGGGGTCAATGTCGTCGAACTGTATCTGGAGCGCGTGATGCCGCAGAAAGTCGCGGCAGGTCAGGTTATGTTTGCAGAAAATGCGCATGGCAACAAGGCGATGGCCGATTTCGTCGGTTATGAGAGGATGCAACGTCTTGTTGGCGCTTGGGCGTTCGGGGATGCGGGGCGCATGGAAGTTGACCTTCTGGGTTATGAAGCGGGCGCACTCCTTGATGAAATGATCCCGTCCTCTCCGCCGCCAGAATAGTCTTTGGGGCTCTATTCCTCGCGCGATCGTTTCAGTAGTCGCCCAATGGTGAACGAGGTGCGCGGCGCATAGACGTAATTGGTCCGCTCGTCCGGCGTTGGGCGCGAGCGCATTCGGGCCACACCGAATACGATCAGCCCCAGATGCCCGACGGCCACAAAGGC
Source organism: Ruegeria sp. AM9 (assembly GCF_056540565.1). Classification (NCBI taxonomy): domain Bacteria; kingdom Pseudomonadati; phylum Pseudomonadota; class Alphaproteobacteria; order Rhodobacterales; family Roseobacteraceae; genus Ruegeria; species Ruegeria sp. AM9. Next base: position 266,884 of record NZ_JBQFWY010000001.1, on the reverse strand, counting down.
AAACAGGGCGCCCGGACCAAATTGCTGGATCAACGTAGAGGACACATAGGGCGAGGCGATTGCCCCCAGCGCGTACCAGAACATCAGTGCTGCCGACAGTTCGACGCGCTGTTCGGTGGTGGCAAAGTCATTTGCGTGCGCCGACGACAGGGAAAAGATCGGAAAGGTCGTCAGTCCAAAGAGCCCGGCAGCCAGCATCACGCCCAACGTACCCGCACCGCTGGCGGCCATGGTCACACCACAGCTCAGCACTGCGGCTGCAGAAAGCCAGATCAGCACCCAGCGCCGGTCATATTTGTCGGCCAGCCATCCCAGCGGGTATTGCGCCAAGGCACCACCCAGAACAAATGATGCCAGGAAGAACGCGATCTGATCCACGCCCAGACCGACCTCTTGCCCGTAGACCGGACCGACCATTCGGAAAGACGCGGAACTGAGCGCCGCGACGATCACCCCGGCCACGGCCAGGGGTGAACACTGCCATGCCAGCCGGGGGCGCAGCCTCGGCGCGTTTGGGGTTTTGGGTTGGCTGGCACGGGTCAGTGTCAGCGGCAATAACGAAGCGCAACACAGGATTGCCAACAGGTTGTAGGACACGTACGAGGCGGGCGGCAGCACGGCGATGATCAACTGCGCCCCCAGCGATGCCCCCATATCGACGAACCGATATGTCCCCATGGCGCGCCCGCGGTTTTCGTTGGTGACTTTGGCGTTCAGCCAGGCCTCGATCACGGTATAGCTGCCGGCGACGCAAGTGCCCGAGGCGATCCGCAACAGGGCCCACAAATAGGGGTTGTCGGTCAGCGTGTGTCCGATCAGCCCCATCGCCCCCAGGGCTGTACAGACGGCAAAGGCCCGCGAGTGGCCAACATTCCCCATCAACCGCGGGGCCCACCAGCAGCCAATGAAAAAGCCAAGGAAGTGCGATGATCCCAACAGACCGATCTGCTCGGTCGTGAATTCCAGTGTAAAGCCTGAAATGGCATCCAGCGGTCCAACGCCGCCGGTGGAAAGCTGCAGTAGAATGACGGAAAGAAAAAGGGCGGCAAAGGAAATGATCGTGCGCATGATGGGCTTAGCTTTACCCAATATGCCGGCAATGCGCGCGCCTTATCGACGCTGAGGCGTCGTTTTTTGGCTATCCGGCCCGTTTGATTTCCGCTCGGATGTCCAGCCCGACGGTATCCTGCACCAGATCGGCATATCCCGAGGCGCCGAAATCGTGACGGTTCAGCGCGCCGGTCAGGCGGATGGACAGCATGTCCAAATTGTCCGAGGCGCTGCCGGAGGGGCGGAAGAGGTCGGCTTGCAGAGCAATCGGTTTCGTGACGTCGCGCAGGGTCAGATCGCCGGTGATTTTCGCCCCGCGTGAGATCCGCCCGCCTTCACCCAGCTGCACCCCGGTTGATACGAAATGAATGGTTGGAAATCGCGCGACATCCAGAACACCAGCGCTCAGCATCGCGTTTCGGGCAAACGGTAATCCGGTGCGGGCTTCGGCGGCATTCAGGGTGACGCTGACGCGGCTGTTGGTCAGATTGCTCAGATCGATCCGGATTTCCGCTGACTGGATCGGCATGGCGCCGGATTGGGCAAGGCCAGAAAGGTCGAAGGTAAAGTCAACGGATGTGCCCTTGGGAACCAGAACATAGGGGCTGAGGTCCGCATGGGCCGGGTGGGTCAGGGGCAGGGCGGTCAACCCGGCCAGAAGCGTGCGCCGGGTCAGGTGTGTCATGCTGCGGCCTCCTGCCTACGGGGGCGCGAACGGTTCAGCAGCACCAGCAGGATGGCAATGTTCAGGCCGTTCCAGAGGATGCCGTTGATGAAGGCCAGTTGGTAATTGCCGGTCACGTCGTAAATCCAGCCGGACATCCAACCGCCCAAAGCCATACCCATGATGGTCATCATCATGACAAAGCCCACGCGGGCGCCGGCCTCTTGCGGGGGCATGTATTCGCGGACCACCAGCGCATAGCTGGGCACGATCCCACCCTGTGCCAGTCCGAACAGCAGGCTGATGACATAAAGCGAGACCATCCCGTCATAGGGGAGGAACAGGAACAGGGCGATACATTGCAGGACCGAACCGATCAGCAGGGTCATCACCCCGCCCAGCTTGTCGGCCACAAGGCCCGAAATCACCCGGCTGACCACCCCGCCCAGCAGCATCAGCGACAACATCTCGGCGCCGACCGCCGGGCCGTATCCCAGACCAACGCAATAAGACACGATATGAACCTGCGGCATCGACATGGCCACGCAGCAGCCGATCCCGGCCAGGCCTAGAATGTATTGCAGGGCGCGCGGTGATATGCCGACGCTGCGGGCGTTGATCTGAGCACTGGCGGCGGCGGTGCTGTGCGCCTCGACCGGGACCTGACGGCGCAGAAGAAGGGACAGGGGAATGACGACCACCAAGGTTATAACGGCCAGCGTCAGATAGACCTGCTGCCAGCCGTCGCGGGCCAGGATGCCGGACAGTAGTGTGGGCCAGATCGCGCCGGACAGGTAATTCCCGCTGGCCACAAGTGCGACGGCAATCCCGCGCCGCCGCATGAACCAATGCGAGATATCAGCGATCAGCGGCCCGAACCCGATGGACGTTCCCAGCCCCAGCAACAGATGCGCCACCGACAGCAGCAGAATGTTCGGCGCCCATGTTGCCAGCAGGTAGCTGACCGCACTCAGCATGGCGGCGCCGATCAGCGCTTTGGTTACGCCCAGCCGGTCGACCATCTGCCCTAGCCACATGTTCCCCAGCGCAAAGCCGATCATCGCCAGCACATAGGGCAGAGAAGCCTCGGCCCGTCCGGCCCCGAACTGAGCCTCGACGGCGGGCATTACTACGATCACCGCCCACATGCCCACATTCGCCACCGTTGCGATGGCGAGCGTGATCAGAAGGCGAAGCCAGGAATAGCGGCTGTCATGGATCGGGTGACTCATTCGGAAACGCTAGGGCCGGGGCCGGGCTTTGGCCAGTCACATGTTTTGTGATCGGCGTGAGGTGTCACACCAAAACATCTTCCACCTCGGTCCGTTGCAGGTTCAGCCCGGCGCGCGGTTTGGTCTGGGTTGCCTGCCAACTGATCGGGGGCAGGGCGCGGGCGCGGCGGCGGGTCAGGGTCCAGCGGCGGACCTCTGCCTGATGGGTCGCGGCCATGTGCCAGCGGGTCTCAACCCCTTGCGCGCCGCCATCGTCGGGCGTCAGCAACAATCCCAGCGGAGCCCGCCCCAGCGCTCCGCCGTGTTCTGCGGCCAAATGCATCCGCCGCACCGGTGTCAGGCCGGGCGCGCCGGGCAGGTCGCCGATGATCAGTGGAATCGCGCCGCTGCGCAGCGCCTCTTCCATGCACCACAGCAGATCCTCGGCGCGGGTGGGGCGGACGAACAGGAAGCGGGCCGGATCGGCAAAGGGCATCATCCCGTCGGGGTTCAACTGGCCAGGCTCCCACGCGGGCGAAATCCACAGCACCGGCCCTTGTGCCTGACCCGCCAGCCACATGGCAAAGCTGCGCCGGGCAGGGCCGCAGGCCTCGTGCAAGCGGCCTAGTTGCAGGGTGATCTGCGGATGCAGGGCCAGCCCCGGCACCTCACGTGCGGGTTTGCGGCCAAGAAGGGTTTTAGACATGCGGCCAGCCTAACATGTTCTCACTTTGTTCTCAATGCGGGAATGCCGTTGCGAACCCTTTATCGAGACAGGATCAGGCGGCCGTCTGTGAACTGGATACTCGAGAACCGGTGCAGGTAGTCCATGCCCAGCAGAGACTGACGCAAATCGCCTTCATTGACCCAGGCTGCAACGCTGCGGTCGGTGATCGGACCCAGCTCAAGAGTGTCCAGCCGGATAGGTGCGGTGCGGACCTCTCCGTTCGCTGTCGACGCGCGACCGAGGTAATTCAGCTGGTCGGGGTCGACCCCAATACGCCGGGCATCCTGTTCGCTGAACACAATCTGGCTGGCACCGGTATCGACGAGGAAGGTGATCGGCTCTCCGTTCACCAGAACGGACAAGTAGTAGTGGCCGTCATAGGCGCGGGGAACTTCGATGGTCTCGCCGGTGACGGTCATCTGCGGGACGGGACCCATGGTCGAGCGGATGTCTCCCCACAGGCCGACAGCCGCGATGGCACCAATGAAGATGAACACCCAGGCCATGGCCTGTTGCAGAGTTTTGTTCAGGGATTGGCGGTTTTGCGAGATAAACCATGCAACAACAGCCGTGCCAAGCACGACCAGATAAACCACCCGTCCAATGTTGTCGCCGTCCATACCATTACCCTTACCAAATTCACTTTAAGGTATATGGGGATTTACGAAGCAAAGCCAAAGGCTTTGAGGCCATCCAAAATGAACTGAACGGAAAGTGCGGCCAGAAGCATCCCCAATAGCCGCGTCAGCACGTTCAAGCCGGTCTTGCCCAGAATGCGCGCAATCAGGCCACCGGACAGGAAGAAGATCAGAACCACAGCCATCACCGCCAACATCACAAAAATGGCCTCGGCAATGCCAAGAAGGCCAGGATGTTGACCGGCCAGCAGGATGATCGTCGCAATCGAACCCGGCCCGGCCACCAGCGGAATAGCCAGAGGGAACACAGACGGGTCCGGGTGTTCTTCTTCCTCTTCGACCCGGTCTTCGCGGCGTTTGGTGCGGCGTTCGAACAGCATGTCGAGCGCGGTCAGAAACAGCAGCGCCCCGCCGGCGACTTTGAATGCCTCCATCGAGATACCGACAAAGCCCAGCACGGCCTCGCCAAAGGCCGCAAAGGCGATCAGGATTCCCGAAGCCACGGCGCAGGTGCGCAATGCCACCTTGCGGCGCGCGCGGGAATCCATGTCCTGCGTCAGCGCCACGAAGATCGGGGCGGTGCCGAACGGATCGATCACCACGAACAAGGTGGTGAAGGCGGTAATGAAAAAGGCTAGATCCATCATGCTGCGTTCTCTGCGTTTTCAAGACGTTCGGCGGCGGCGACCCACAGGGCCTCGGCCTTTTGCATGGCCTCGACGACCTCGGTGAATTTGCGGTTCCAGGTTTCCAGATCGCTGATCTTGTCGTCCTCGTAAAGCGCCGGGTCCGCCAGTTTGGCCGAGAGCTTGTCGTGCATGTCCGTCAGCTTTTCGATCCGGTCTTCGCATTTGCGCAGGTCGGCGCGCAGGGCCAGCATCGCCTCGCGCGAGGGGCGTTTTGGTTTGGACGCCTGCGGTTTCTCTTTGACCGGTTTTTCACGGGCCAGCAGCATGGCTCGATAGGCCTCGAGATCGCCGTCAAACGGTTTGACCGTGCCGTCCGAGACCAGCCACAGCCGGTCCGCGACCAATGACAGCAGGTGCATGTCGTGGCTGACCAGAACCACCGCGCCGGAATAGGCGGTCAGTGCCTCGACCAGTGCCTCGCGGCTTTCGATATCCAGATGGTTGGTCGGTTCATCAAGGATCAGCATATGCGGTGCATCGATGGTGGCGATCAGCAGCGACAGGCGTGCTTTCTGGCCACCGGACAGGCGCCCGACCAGCGTTTCCGCCTGATCCGCGTTCAGCCCGAACCCGGCCAGACGCGAGCGCCACTTGCCCGGCGCCTCATCCGGGCGCAGGCGGCGCAGGTGGTCCAGGGGCGTCTCGTCCACATGCAGTTCATCCACCTGATGCTGCGCGAAATAGCCGATACGCAGCTTGTTGCTGCGGGTCATCTTGCCAGCCATCAGGGGTAGGCGGTCGGACAGCAGCTTTGACAGGGTCGATTTGCCCTGACCGTTCTTGCCCAGCAAAGCGATACGGTCGTCCTGATCAATGCGCAGGTTCAGGCGGCGCAGCACTTCGGTGTCGCCATAACCCGTCACGCCTCCTTCGATCTGGATGATCGGAGGGGGCAGTTCTTCGGGTTCGGGGAAAGAGAAGGCGCGGAGCGCGGCCTCTTGCGGGGTCGAAACCAACTGGATGCGTTCGATCATCTTCAGGCGTGATTGGGCCTGCACCGCCTTGGAGGCCTTGTAGCGGAACCGATCCACAAAGCTCTGCAGGTGGGCAATGCGGGCCTTGGCCTTGGCATTTTCCGATTCCGCCTGTGCCAGTCGTTCCGCGCGGCGTTCGGCAAACTTGTCGTAGGGGACCGCGTAATAGGTCAGCTTGCGGTCTTCCAGATGCAGGATCGACCCTACCGCACGGTTCAGCAACCCGCGGTCGTGGCTGATGATGATGACTGTATGCGGGTACTTGGCCAGATAGCTTTCCAGCCACAGCGCGCCTTCGAGGTCCAGGTAGTTGGTCGGTTCGTCCAGCAGCAACAGGTCGGGCTGGGAAAACAGCACCGCCGCCAGCGCCACGCGCATCCGCCAACCGCCGGAGAAATCGGAACAGGGGCGCAGCTGGTCCTCGTCATCAAACCCAAGCCCCTTGAGGATCGAGGCTGCCCGCGCCTCAGCTGACCATGCGTCGATATCGGCAAGACGGGTCTGGATCTCGGCAATTCGGGTAGGGTCCTGGGTGCTGTCGGCCTCGGCCATCAGGGCGCTGCGCTCGGTGTCGGCGGCCAGAACGGTGTTGATCAGTGAGACATCAGAGGAGGGCACCTCTTGCGCCACGCCCCCGATGCGCGCGCGTTTCGGCAATACGATATTGCCCGATTCCAGTGCCAGTTCACCCCGGATCAAACGGAACAGAGTGGTCTTGCCGGTGCCGTTGCGCCCCACAAGACCAACCTTGTGGCCATCGGGAACGGTGGCGCTGGCGCCGTCAAACAGGGGGCGGCCCTCGACCGCATAGGTGATGTCTTCGATCCGTAGCATGGGCCGCTCATAACAGAGCATCCCAGACGCCGCCAGCGGGTTGGCATGTTCAATTTGCGGCCGGTGTGTTAGCGCTGGTTCGATTGGTTTTCGACGGCTTTCATCATGCGCGCGGCTTCTTCGCCCCCATCTCTGGTCACACTTGTGTTCGCCACGGCTTTGTCCGTGCTGACGCTGAACATGTTCCTGCCTTCGCTTGCCCGGATGGCGGACGATTTTCAGGTCGACTACGCGTTGGCGAACCTGTCTGTGGCGGGATACCTTGCAGTGTCTGCCGTACTGCAACTGATCATGGGGCCGCTGTCCGACCGGTTTGGCCGTAGACCTGTTCTGCTGATCTGTATGGCGGTGTTCGTCGCCGCGTCGGTCGGCTGCGTACTGGCCGAGTCGATCTGGGTTTTTCTGGGCTTTCGCCTGCTGCAGGCCGCTGTGGTGGCCGGACCGGTTCTGTCCAGCGCCGCCATCCGAGACATGTATTCATCAAACGAGGCCGCGAGCAAGCTGGGTTACGTGGCGATGGCGATGGCGCTTGCCCCGATGTTGGGACCGATGCTGGGCGGTGCGCTCGACAGCCTGTTCGGCTGGCGCGCCGGGTTTGTTCTGTACTCCGTATTGGGGGCAGGGCTGTTGTTGTTGCTCTGGGCCGATATGGGGGAAACAAACACCAACCGGTCTTCGACCTTCGCCGCACAGTTGAGGGAGTACCCACACCTGTTCCGCGCACGGCGGTTTTGGGGTTATGCCCTGTGCGCGGCCTTTTCGATCGGAGGGTTCTTCAGCTTTATCACCGGCGCCCCGTTGGTGGCGGCCGCGTGGTTCGACCTGAGTCCCGCGATGTTGGGGCTTGGGATCGGCATCATCACGGGCGGCTTTATGGTCGGCAACTTCATCACCGGGCGGATCGCGGCGCGCACGCGGCTGACCACCATGATTCTGATCGGGCGCATCATTGCATCGACGGGGCCGCTGGGCGGTTTGCTTTTGTTTCTTGGTGATCTGGGGTCGGTCTGGGTGTTTTTCGGGTCGGCCATCTTTGTCGGCTTTGGCAACGGCTTGACCAATGCCAATGCTACCGCGGGGTTGATGTCCGTCCGCCCCAAACTGGCGGGCAGTGCCGCCGGACTGTCCGGCGCGATGATCGTGGCCTTGGGCGCGGTTCTGACCTCGCTGACCGGGCTTTGGGTCAGCCCCGAAAATGGCCCGTATTTGGTATTGGGAATGATGTGGGCATGCAGCTTCGCCGGGCTGCTGGCGGTGCTGTATGTGCGCTGGGTTGACCAGCAAGACCCATTGCCGGAAACGATCTGAGCCCGCGCGCATCATAGTGCTTTTCATATGAGACAGACCGTGCTACGCGGCGCGCGATAGATTTCGGCGCGACACCGCGCCTTATGTTAAGGAGAGGCCGACATGGCACTGGAACGCACATTCTCGATCATCAAACCCGATGCAACCCGCCGCAACCTGACTGGCAAGATCAACGCCAAGTTCGAAGAAGCCGGCCTGCGCATCGTCGCGCAAAAGCGCATCCACATGACCAAAGCGCAGGCAGGCAAGTTCTACGAAGTGCACGCCGAGCGTCCGTTCTATGACGAACTGTGCGAATTCATGTCGTCGGCTCCGGTCGTTGTTCAGGTTCTGGAAGGCGAAGGCGCCATTGCAAAGAACCGCGAAGTGATGGGCGCAACCAACCCCGCAGACGCAGCCCCCGGCACCATCCGCGCCGAGTTCGCTGAATCGGTTGGTGAAAACTCGGTCCACGGTTCGGACGCTCCGGAAACCGCAGCTGTTGAGATCGCCTACTTCTTCTCGGGCATCGAACTGGTCGGCTAATCCGCCACCAGATCGGATTTCAGGGCCGCTCCCGGAAACGGGTGCGGCCTTTTCATACCGGCTTGAGGTCGTCCGCCGACACCCGCACGCCGACCGCGTCCAGATCCGAGATCATCTGAGTTTCAGGCGCGGCGCTGACACTGGCCTTGATCGCGTCAAACCGCTGACGCAGGGCCTTTTTCTCATCGCCCTTGCAGTCGTTCCACGGACGTCCCTGCAATCCCATCACCAGCACATAGTAGCCGATGAAATGCGGCCGGGTCCCGGCACGCACCACGCGGGCATATGCCTCGTCCGGACCCAATTCACGCAACTGCTGTGCCGAGTGGATTCCGGCGCGGGCGCAGGCCTGTTCGAAAGCGGGGCCCAGGTTGCGGATCGATGAGACGGGATCGGACATGCTCAACTTCTAGCCCTGGGCTGTAGTGATGTCGACCTGATGCGGGGTTCGTGCAACATCGGGCTTGCCAGATGAGTTGCCCTGCGATTTCATGACGTCATGCCCGTCATGAGGTTGCCCATGTCCAAACACAAGGAAACCGGGGGAAAGCCCGACACGAGCGAAAAGAACACCTCGGAAAGGCTGGACGGCAAGACGTTGAAGGCCCTCTATATCCGGGCAATCGTAAAAGGGGCCAGCGTCCGGAATATCCTTATACCGCTGGTGACGGACTGCCATGAAGCGCCGAAAAAGGGGCGTTTGTGATGGGGCAGGCAAGCGGGTATTTCATCATTCCGGGCAGGTTGGATCGGGTTGAACTTTCTGGCGCGCTCAACGGACTGACGCCCGAGTTCGCGACGCTGACCGCAGCGCTGCCTTTCGACCTTTTGGACTGTCATGATCAGTCTCTGCGGGCAGAAGAACGGCTGCTGATTGAGGTCAATGGTGGGTTGCAGCTGCTTCAGGGCGATGGCGAAGCTTTGGCTCAGGCCTGCACCGGTAAAGGGAAATTTGTTCAGGATCTGCCGGCCGGCCCTGTGAAAGCGGCGGTGAAGGGGTTTCCCAAACTGCGCGCTTTGATGAGCGTCGGCTCGGGCCTGATCGAAACCGGCAGTTTTGCGGTGCTGGATGACCTGCAAAAGACGCAGGTTCGCGGTGGCGTTATGACGTTGTCTACCGATGAGGGGCAGGCGACCCTTTTGACCGTTCAATCGATGCGTGGCTATGACCGCGCCTATCACGCCGTTTGCGCAGCGCTAGGCGGCCTGGCGGGTTCCGGATTTGAGGCGGTGTTTTCCAACCTGTTTCCCGGTGCCATCCCCTATGACGCCAAGCCCGAGGTCATTCTGGGCAAGCAAGAACCTTCGATCCAAGTGGCGGCGGATATCATCCGCACGTATCTGGCCGTCGCGCGCCAGAACGAGGCAGGCGTGATCGCCGATATCGATACCGAGTTCCTGCACGACTACCGCGTCTCGCTGCGCAGGGTCCGGTCAGTGCTGAGCCTGTTCAAAGGCGTGTTTTCCCCGGAACAGACCAAGGTGCTGAAACGCGAATTCTCGGACCTGATGGCCCCTACGGGGCAGATGCGGGACCTGGATGTTTATCTTCTGGAAAAAGACATTTACTTCAATCTGGTACCGCCAAACCTTCATCAAGGCGCTGAGGTGATGTTCGCCCAATTTGCCAAGGAACGCACCCGCGCGCTGACCGCGTTGTCCCGGCGTTTTCACAGCGCGGCTTACGGCAAGAAGATGGATGAATTGGCGGCTTTGTTCGCTGATGCGAAAGGGTTGGAACCCGGTCCAAATGGGGATCGCGGCGCCTACAGCTATGCCTGCGCGCTGATCTGGAAGCGGTACCGCAAAGTCTGCAAACTGGCGCGTGGCATCACCTCGGAAACGCCGGATGAGGTCGTGCATGACCTGCGGATCGACTGCAAGAAGCTGCGCTATCTGATGGAGTTTTTCGGCCCTCTGTTCGACAAGGGTGATTTCAAGACGCTCATCAAGCCATTGAAAAAGCTTCAGGATAGTCTGGGCTTGTTCAACGACTACTCGGTCCAGCAAGAGGCGCTGCTGGACTTTGTGGCGACCCAAAGCAACGCGCAAGGCCGGGCAAACGCCCAGCTTGCCATGTCTGTCGGCGGGCTGATCGCCGTGCTTGACCAGCGCCAAAAGGCCGAACGAGACCGCGTGATCGCCAATTTCCAACATTTCGACAGCCCGGACATCCAGAACCTGTTCCGAACCCTGTTTCACCACAAGGAGGATTGAGGAGTGAAGATCATTGCCTGCTACAGCAACAAGGGCGGAGTGGGGAAAACCGCGACCTCGGTGAACCTGGCCTATGCCTATGCACAAGCGGGGTACACGGTGTTGCTGTGCGATCTCGATCCGCAGGGGGCGTCGGGGTTCTATTTCCGGGTGAAACCGTCAAAAAAACTGACGGATGCGCGGTTCTTCGAGGACGTTGCGCGGTTTACCAAGTCGATCCGGGCCAGTGATTTTGACGGGCTGGACGTGCTGCCCGCTAACCTGACCTTTCGCGATTTCGACGTGTTCCTCTCGCGGATGCGGAACAAGCGGTCGCGGTTGAAAAAGGCCTTGGCCACGGCAGGCAGTGATTATGACGTGATCATTTTGGATTGCCCGCCGAACTTTTCGACTCTGTCCGAGAATATCTTCAAAGCCGCCGACCAGATTCTGGTGCCTGTTATCCCGACGACCTTGTCGGAGCGGACGCTTGAGCAATTGGTGCGTTTTTTTGACGATCACAACTTACCCAAGAAAAAGCTCAAGGCGTTCTTTTCGATGGTGCAGCGGCGCAAAATCCTGCATCTGGAAACGATGGAGAAGATGCGCAAGGCGTATAAAAAGCGGTTCCTGCAGTCCGAGATCCCCTTTGCTGCGGATATCGAGCGCATGGGCCAGAACCGCGCTCCGGTCAGCATCTATGCCGGACGCAGCGCCGCAAATGCTGCCTATCAGGCGCTGTTTGATGAACTGGAAAACGGAGTGATTTCAAGCAAATGAGTACCGAGATTGAACGCAAGTTTCTGGTCGCGGACCTGCCGGACCTGAGCGGCACGGAAAAGGCCGTTGTGCGTCAGGGCTATCTGACTGCGCCTGACGACTCTACCGAACTGCGTCTGCGTCAGAAAAACGACAGGTACTTCCTGACCCTGAAAGGTAGCGGCGTCTTGGTGCGGGTTGAGCGCGAGGCTGAAATCTCGGCCGAACAATTCGACATCTTCTGGCCCGAGACAGATGGCCGCCGGGTGGAAAAGGAACGATACACTGGACAGTTGGCGGACGGTCGGGTGTTCGAACTGGACGTGTTTCAAGGCGATCTGGCACCGTTGCGTCTGGTTGAGGTCGAGTTTCAGACCGAAGCCGAGGCCGAAGCCTATGCCCCGCCCGAATGGTTCGGCGCCGACGTGACAGCAGATAAACGCTATAAAAACAAGATGATGGCGACCAAAGGTATCCCGGCTTAGGGCTTGTGTGCCAGCTTGATCACCACCTCAAGCCCCGGATCGCAGTTATGCGCCTCAAACGCGCCGCCGTGCATTCGGGATATTGCGGCAACCAAGGCCAGCCCCAGCCCGGCGTTGCGCTCGGTCCGGGCTGGGTCGAGCGTGACAAACGGCATCTGCAGACGCGGCAGGTCCTCTTGTGGCACGCCGGGGCCTCGGTCGCGGACGCTGAGGTTGGTAAAGGGGCCATCCTCGGACAGGTTGATCGTGACCGTTGTATCTTGCGGGGCATACCGCATTGCGTTTTCCAGCAGGTTGGACAGCGCCTGCGACAACAACGGCCGGTGCCCGGGAATAGAGCCTGCGCTGCCGGTGACCTCAAGCCGGATGCCCTGATCGTCGGCGACGGGGTCGTATAGCTCGGCCACATCCGCCACCAGTTGCTGCAGGTCCACCGGTTCGAACTGTTCCCGGCCTACACCGGCCTCGGCGCGTGAGATTTCGGTCAACTGCCCCAGCACGCGCAGCACGTGGTCGATCTCGGCGCTGGCCCGCGCAACGTCGATCTCTCGTTCCTGATCCGTTTTGCCGGGATCAGACAGAGCCTCGACCCGCTGTTTCAGCCGCGACAGGGGGGAGCGCAGGTCATGCGCGATGGAATTCGAAGTGGTGCGCAGGTTGCTGACCAACTCTTCGATCCTGTCCAACATCGTGTTAAGCGTACCGGCCACCTGATCGAACTCATCGCCCGTGCCGCGCAGAGGCATTCGGCGGGACAAATCACCCGAGACGATGTTTTCGGCGGTGCTGGCGATGTCGGACAGGCGGGAAAAGACCAGACGGGTGAATAGCCAGCCAGTCAGCACGCTCAGCGCCAGTGCAATCGCCAGCGCGATGCCGACCGACCGCAGCAGCACCCGGTCGAACTGCTGCCGTGCCAACGCATCGCGGCCGACCAGCAGCCGTTCGCCACCGGGCAGGCGGATCGAGGCGGCTGAGATGGGCACCAATTGGTCATTGTCGGCGCGGCGCAGCTCAAGATCGACCCAGCCGCTGCCTGCGGTGATCCCTTCGGGCCATTGTTTGAGGTTGCCCGCCAGTTTGGCGCCGAACCGGTCCGTCAGCAGATACAGCGCGTCCCGTTCCGAGGCGGTGGGAATACGCCGTTCAATTGCAGTCAGCAGCCCGATCAGGCCGCGGCGTTCATATTCGTCCGCCAGCCCGGTCAGTTCCGCCGACACGACCGAGCGGGTCTCGCCCTCGATGCTGCGGTTGGCGGTGACATAGACCAAAGCCAACACGGTGGCCGTCAGCAAGGTGCTGAGAACCATGCTGGCCAATACAAGGCGTGTGCGCGAATTGTTGAAGGAAAGTCGCAGGTTATCCATCAGAGATCATGTAGCCCGCGCCCCGGACGGTTTCGATCATCGGCGGTTCACCACCTTCGTCCAATTGCCGCCGCAGCTTGGAAATATGGACATCGACCACATTGGTGTTCGGGTCGAAATGATAATCCCAAACCCCTTCCAGCAGCATGGTGCGCGACACCACGCGGTTCTTGCGGCGCAGGAAGAATTCAAGGATCTGGAACTCGCGCGGGGTCAGGGTGATCTCACGCCCGTTGCGGGTGACCTTGCGGGTCAGCAGGTCCATCTCAAGGTCACGGCAGGCCAGGGTCGGGCTTTCCTCGGCCTCTTGCGGGCGACGCAGAAGGGCCTCGATCCGGGCGTGCAGTTCCTGGAACGAAAACGGTTTGACCAGATAGTCATCCGCTCCGGCACGCAGCCCTTTGACACGCTCGTCCACGGCGCTCATCGCGGTCAGCATCAGAACCGGGGTTTTCACGCCCGCTGCACGCATCGACTTGATCAGAGACAGCCCGTCCAGCCCCGGCAGCATCCGATCCAGAACCACGGCGTCAAACCCCCCGTCGGTGGCATGGTACAGGCCCTCGCGGCCGTCTTCGGCTGCTTCGACAACATACCCTTCCTCGCCAAATCCCTTGGCGATAAAGTCCCGGGTGTCTTCGTCATCTTCGACGATCAGCAGGCGACGGCTCATGATCCGAGTTCCTTTCTACCAGGATTTAAACACAGTTTTCGGGCAAAGCACATGGTTTTGCTAAATAATCTGCCGGGTGCGGAGATACGCACCCGGCAGTCCCGGGGGTTTGCGGACAATTCAAACCCGCCAGGGAGGCGCCCGCCAGATTCCCCATCACGTGGCGCGCGCTGGTGTCAGATCAGGCGATTTCCACCGCCACGAAGATCTGGTTTCCGCCGCGATTGATCAGCACAAGCGCGGGATCGGTCTTTTCGCTGTCCAGCGCGGCTTTCAACGCGTCTGGAGTCGCAGTTTCCTGACCGCCCAGCTTCACGATCACATCACCGCGCTGCAGTCCGGCCTTGGCCGCCGGGCTGTCGGGCTTCAGGTCAGTGACGATCACGCCGTCGACATTTTCACCCACACCCATATCGGCGCGGTTGCTATCGGTCAGCGGGGCAACGGTCACGCCCAATGCGGTGCCCGAGACGGTTTCGTCCATGGACTTGTCGATCTCGGCCGAGGCGCTTTGATGCTGGCCGATAGTCAATTCGATCTGCTGTTCCGTGCCATCGCGCAGAACGGTCAGAACGCTGTCCGTGCCCACCTTGGTTGTACCAACAAGGATCGGCAGGTCGCTGCTGGAGTCGACGACCTCATCGTTGAAGGTCAGGATGACGTCACCCTGTTTCAGCACACCATCCGCAGGGCTGCCATCAACGACGTCCGCAACAAGTGCGCCGTGCGAGGCATCGATGCCCATGGCCGCGGCGATCTCGGGGCTGACATTCTGGATCGATACACCCAGCCAGCCGCGGCTGACCTGACCGTCATCGCGCAGATCGGCGGCAATATGTTCCACGATATTCGAGGTCACAGCAAAGCCCAGACCCACGGATCCGCCGGTAGGGGAGTAGATGGCCGAGTTCACGCCAACCACTTCGCCTGCCATGTTGAACAGCGGACCGCCCGAGTTACCCTTGTTGATGGCTGCATCGGTCTGAATGAATTCAGCGTAGGGCCCAGCCGAGATATTGCGGCCCTTGGCCGAGACGATCCCGGTGGTCACGGTGGAATGCAGCCCGAACGGGTTGCCGATGGCCACGACGTCTTCGCCCACGCGGATCACGTCGCTGTCGCCCAGGTTGACGGCCTGCAGCGCCTCGTCCGCTTCGATCTTAAGAACCGCGATATCGGTCAGAGGGTCAGTGCCGATGATTTCGGCGTCATAGCTACGGTCGTCGGACATGCGCACCGTGACAGACTCGGCATTGTCGACGACATGATGATTGGTGACGATGTATCCGGCCTCATCCAGAACAAACCCAGAGCCCAGCCCCTGTGCCGGCCCGCGCTGAGGGGCGTTGAACCCATCTGGCGTGCCGAAGCGTTTAAAGAACTCCCCAAACGGGTGCTGGTCAAAGTCGAAGTTCTGACCCTGCGCCGGGACGGGCGCTGCGCCTTGTTCCGCGATAATGGTGACGACCGAAGGCGAAACGTTTTCCACCAGATCGGCCAGAGCTTCGTCGGCCATCGAGGGCAGGGCAGTGGTTGTCAGCATGGCGGCGCTCAGTGCGCCAGCGCCAATCCAACTGGCTGTCCCGGGCAAAAGAAGAGAGGATTTGCGGATGCTCATTTTTGTCTCCTGTTTATGTCACGCGGTTGCGGCCGCGCGTTGAAACAGGAGATGCGCGTCCAGTCTGAGTGTTTCCTGAGCGAAATGTTAAGAAATCTTAATTTTGCCACAAACGGACGGTTCTATGCCGGCATGCCGATGGATGGAATCGGAGGATTTGTGCGAATCATCCGGGGCGAATCGGTGGATTGTTGCCGGTTCGGACGCCAAGTTGCAAAAAGAGTTGAATTGAATCAAATTTGTTAACAAAGCAGCCGACAAATTTTCTCGATTTTCAGCAATCTTCTCTGAGTTGTGGTCATGTTCGAGCTTGGCTGAAGATAACGGAAGCAATTGATGGCAAAATCATCAGATACCTTATTAGGTTTGCGCTTAATACTGAATGACGCGACGTTAATCAAATATGTGACTCTTCCCTAGGTTGATTGTCGCCAAGGAAATGTTGCGTAAAAACCATTCTGAGAGACGCAAAATTAACCGTTCTTTCCAATTTTACGTTGTTTGATCGCATCGGATCGGTGACGATGAAAGAGCCCAAGCGAGGGGGAGCCGATGGCACTAGGGGGTGCCTCAGGCTTGTCACAGTCACTGGAAACGCTGAGCGGCATGTTAACGAGGGGGTCTTGTTTAGGTTCGGCGGCGGAATAGCCAGGATGTCATTAGGCATTGTTGGCCGCGTTTCCGGGATTGATGAAAAGTGGTAGTCCTGTTTTGGGTACCGGCCCGGTCGATATCGACCGGGCCGCGTTACTTTCAGGAGCCGCGTTTTGCGTGCCACTTCGCCCAATCCTGAGGCGTATCCAGATCCAGCAGAGCGTTTTGACCGGGTAGGCTGCGCAGATGCACTTTGTCTGCATTGGCGCAGACGACGGACTGCGCGCCTTCATCGCCCGACAGTTGGCGGAGATGGTCAAACAATCTACGATCAAACACGACCGGGTGGCCCGGTTTGCCGTCAGCGGTCGCGCCACGCCAGATCAATTTGTCCGGGTGGGATTGCACCGAACCAAGCACAGCCGCCAGATCCTCGGAGGTGATGTCGGGCAAATCCGCCAGCAAGACCATCGCAGCGTGTGCCAGGGCTGGTACATGCGCAAGGGCTCCGCGCAGGCTGGCATTCATGCCTTCGTGCGCATCCCGGACATCGATCCGTTGCAGGTCCAACCCGTCCAACACGTCATGCCGCGCGTGCGGGGCCGGGGGCAACGCAACGATCACAGGGGCCGCGCGCCGTGCAATCATTGCTGCGCGCCGCAGCAATGGCACGCCGTCCACGACCTGCAGCAGCTTATCCTTGCCGCCCATACGGCTGGATTGCCCGGCGGCCAGCAATAGAATAGGTATGTCCGTCATGCTGCCACCATGCCGCCGTATCCCTGCGGTGTCATCCCCGCATACGCGCCCCGTCCGCGTCAAACAGGGGCTTCGAGATCATCTTGGCTTTGCGCAGTTGGCCCAGGATTTCGATCTCAACCTCCAAGCCGTCCGTTGCCCGTTCCGTTGGCAGGAACCCGAGTGCTACGGACTTGCCGCCATAATGCGAATACCCGCCCGATGTGCAGAAGCCAACGACCCTGCCGCCCAGCCAGATCGGCTCATACGCGTTGACATCGGCGTCCTCCGCTTCGACCTCGAAGGCCACAAGTTTGCGTGTCGGTCCTTGGGTGCGCTCCTGTTCGGCGGCAGACCGGCCAATGAAATCGGCGGGTTTCGAAAATGCAATAAACCGGTCCAGCCCGGTTTCGGCGGCGGTGTAATCGGGTGAAAATTCCCGCATCCACGAGCCAAAGAACTTGTCCAGACGCAGGCTCATCATCGCGCGCATTCCAAAGGGCACCATGCCGTGTGGCTGCCCGGCTTGCCACAGCGTCCACCAGAGCTGTCTCTGCGCCATCGGATCGCAGTAAATCTCATACCCCAGATCGCCGGTATAGCTGACGCGCTGCACGATGCAGTCGGTCATGCCAACCGTCATGCGCCGCACGTTGAGGAACCGCAGGTCCGAGAGGTCGTCGCGGGCACAAGCCGCCAGCACGTCAGCCGCCTTTGGCCCGGCGATCTGAAACCCGTTCAGCCGGTCGCTGACGTTTTCGATGGTCACGCCGTCTTGCTGATGTTGCAGGAACCAACGCATGTGGAAAGCCTGGCTGCCGTATGAGGCTGTCAGCTGGAATTCGGTCTCACTCAGGCAGGAGACGGTGAAGTCTCCGATCAGCTTGCCCTTTGGCGACAGCATCGGTGTCAGGGACAGACGCCCCGGTTGTGGGATGCGTCCGGCCATGATTCGGTCCAGCCATGCACGGGCCGTGGGGCCGGTAATGCGGTATTTGCCGAAGTTGTGGACCTCGTTAATGCCGACACCGCTGCGAACCGTGCGCACCTCGCGGCCCGTCGCGTCGAACGCGTCCGAGCGGCGGAACGATGGTGTTTCGTAATCCGGCTCGCCGCCTTGCGCGAAATAGTTCGGTACTTCCAGCCCGTATTGTTGGCCCCAGACTGCACCCAGATCGCTGAAAATATCGTACATCGGGGTCGTGCGATTGGGTCGTGCGGCGGGCAGTTCCTCATTCGGGTAGGCGACGCTGAACCGTTTCTGATAGTTCTCGATCACCTTGGGGCGGGTGTAGCCGGGGCTGATCCAGTTACCGAACCGGGCCACGTCCATAGCAAAGACGTCGCGCTCGGGTTCGCCTTCGATCATCCATTGCGCCAGCGTCAGGCCGACCCCGCCACCTTGGCTGAACCCGGCCATCACACCGCAGGCCGACCAATAGTTACGCATCCCCGGCACCGGTCCGACCAGAGGGTTCCCGTCTGGCGCAAAGGTGAATGGCCCGTGGATCACCGATTTCACTCCGGCCTCAGCCAGAACGGGAAAGCGCTTATAGGCGAATTCGATGCTGTCGGTGATCTTGTCGTAATCGTCGGGCAGCAGCTCGTGACCGAACTCCCACGGGGTCCCATCCACCGCCCAAGGCTTGCAGGGCTGTTCGTAAAACCCGATACACAGACCGCGCCCTTCCTGCCGCAGATAGCTTTCCCCGGCAGGGTCCATCACATGCGGGTGCTCGCCACCGGCGTCGATGATCGCCTCGATCTGCGGGATCGAGTCCGTGACCAGATATTGATGCTCCATTGGATGCAGTGGGAAATAGACGCCTGCCATCGCCCCGACCTCTCTCGCCCAGAGGCCCCCCGCGTTGACCACATGCTCGGCGTGAATGGTGCCCTTGTCGGTGACCACGTCCCAGGTGCCATCGGGGCGTTGGTTGGTTTCGCGCACCATGCAATGGGTTTCGATGGTTGCACCACCCATCCGGGCCGCCTTGGCATAGGCATGGGTGGTGCCCGAGGGATCAAGGTGACCGTCCAGCGGATCGTAAAGCGCGCCGATGATGCCGTCGGTATTGGTAATCGGGGCGATGGTCTTGATCTCGTCCGGGCCGACGATCTCGGTCTCTAACCCCATGAACCGGTGCTTGGCGCGCTCGGCCAGCAGCATGTCGAACCGGTCCTGATTGTCGGCCAGAGTCACCCCGCCCACATGATGCAGGCCGCAGGACATGCCGGTGATCTCTTCCAGCTCTTTATACAGGCGGATGGTATAGCCCTGCAGTGCGGCCATGTTGGTGTCGCCGTTCAGGGTGTGGAACCCTCCGGCTGCGTGCCATGTAGACCCGCTGGTCAGTTCCGACCGTTCCAGCAGCATGACATCGGACCAACCCAGCTTGGTCAGGTGATAGAGTACCGAACACCCGACAACGCCGCCCCCGATGACGGCTACCTGAGTTGTGGTCTTCATGTCGTGGCCTCCCATGCGTTTTGGTCAAAGACTGCAGGCGCGCGGCAGGGCAGGCTGTTCCGTTCACGACATCGCTTGTCGCGGATCAGAGCGGACGGATCTTCAGCTCGGTAATCCGGTTGCCTTCGCGTGCAGTGACTTCGAAACGGAACCCGTGGAACGAGAATACCTGACCGGTCACAGGGATCATCTGTGCCTCGTGTATGACCAACCCGGCGATTGTGTTGGCCTCGTCATCAGGCAGAGACCAGTCCATCGCCCGGTTTGCGTCTCGGATGGTCATCGCGCCCTCGACAAGGAATTGGCCATCGTCAGTTCGGGTCACGGGGACGTCCTCCTCGATGTCGAACTCGTCAGCGATTTCGCCGACGATTTCCTCAAGGATATCCTCCAGCGTGATCAGGCCGCGGAGAGAGCCATATTCGTCCACCACCAGCGCAAAGTGGCTGTGCATCCGCAGGAACTCTCGCATCTGATCGTCCAGCGTGGTGGTTTCGGGTACAAAGTAGGGGTCGTTCGCCACCTTCGAGATGTCGAAGGATTTCAGCCGGTCGCTGTCATCCTCGCTGGCGCCTGCATGGGCATACATGGCGCGGAACAGGTCCTTGGCGTGCACCACACCCACGATGTTCTCGGGCTCATCCCGGAACACGGGCAGGCGAGTGTGCGGGCTTTTCAGGCATTGCTGAAGAATGGCCTCGGGTGCGTCGTCGGCATCGATCATCTCAATGTTCGAGCGGTGCAGCATGATCTCTTCGACCGTGCGGTCGCCCAGATCAAGCGCACCCAGAATACGGTCGCGGTCTTCCTTTTCGACCACACCTTCCGAGTGACCCAGATGCAGCGCACCGGCGATTTCCTCGCGTACGGCAAGGATGTTGCTGTCGGGGTCGATCTGCACGCCGAACAGGCGCAACACGCCGCGTACCAGCAAGCGCACTGCCGCAACCATGGGCGAGAACACGGTGACAACCACGCTGATGATCGGCGCCACAAGGGCGGCTGCCTTTTCCGCGTTGGTGATGGCGTAGGTTTTGGGTAGGACCTCGGCAAAGATCAGAACCAGCAAGGTCATCACCAGCGTCGCCAGCGCCACGCCGCTTTCGCCGAACAGCCGCGTGAACAGCGCCGTCGCCAGCGAGGCCGCAAGGATGTTCACAAGGTTGTTGCCGAGCAGGACCGAGCCGATCAGCCGTTCATTGTCATCGGTGATATCCAGCGCCTTTTGCGCCCCGCGCGAGCCCTTGTCGGCCTGCGCCCGCAACTTGCCACGCGACGAGGCGGTCAATGCCGTTTCAGAACCCGAGAAAAAGCCCGACAGGACAAGCAAAAGCAGAATGGCGCCTGTGGTAAACCAGAATGCGCCGTCGATCAGAGAAGAAGAGGGTTCCATCGGTCCTTGGTTATTGGTGTTGCTGCATCCGTTATGGGGGCGCGACCCCTGCGGATCAAGGGGTTAGCCCTTGTCTTCGGGGTCTTTGGCCAGCGGGTGATGCTCCAGCACCAGTTCGGCCAGACGTTCGTCCAGAACATGAGTATAGATTTCGGTGGTTGCCACATCGGCATGGCCCAGCAGTGTTTGGATCGACCGCAGGTCGGCCCCGTTGGCCAGAAGATGGGTGGCAAAAGCATGGCGCAGCGTGTGCGGTGTGACCTTTTCCGGCGAAACACCACCCTGAACCGCCAGTTCCTTGACCAGCAGAAAGAACATGTGACGTGTCAGGTGTCCCGATTTCCCGCGCGACGGAAACAGGAATCTAGACCGTTGGCCGCCATCGGCGACCAGTTGATCCTCGGCCTCGTCCCGGACCATGAGCCACGCGGCCAGCGCCTCTCGGGCAGGGGGAGAGAGAGGCACCATCCGTTCCTTGCCGCCTTTGCCCAGAACCAGCAGCATCCGCGGATCGCCCCGCGCGGAAGAGACCGGCAGCGAAACCAGCTCGGTCACGCGCATACCGGTGGCATAAAGCACCTCCATCAGGCAGGTGTTGCGCACCCGGTCGCCCTTGGTGCGTCCGGTCTGGCGGGCGGCCTGCAACAGCCGATCAACCTCGCGCACGTCCAGCGTTTTGGGCAGGCGTTTTTGCCGTCCGGGGCCTTTGATCTGGATGGCGGGGTTGGTGTCGCGCCAGCCCTCCTCGAAAGCGAAACGATAGATTTGCTTGATCGCCGACAGCCGTCGCGCGCGGGTGGATTGCGCCAGCCCCTGGGCGTCACAGTCGATCAGATAGGCCTCGATCCGATCGCGTTCGGCCTCGGCGAACCCGATTTTCCGGCGCTGCAGCCAGGCGGCAAAATCCTTCAGGTCACGGCCATAGGCCAGCAGAGTGTTGTTGGCCGCCCCAAGCTCAGCCGCTTGCGCCTGCAGGAAGGTAGAGATCCACAGATCCGAGGTTGCCGGGGCCACCATGCTCAGGTGTCCTGCAGGATCAGAAGGTTCAGGGCGGCGCGGCGTGCGGTGTCCTCAAGACCCACACGGCGCAGGGTTGCGACGGCGGCGGTCAGATCGACAAGATTGCCGCGTGCGCCATGGGCGAAAACCTCCATCGTTTCCAAAATGGCCTCACCCAGCTGCCCGTTGGCCAACATGGCATCAATGTCCGATGGGATAGGCGCGGCCCAGGCAAACCCTTCAGCCACAGCATCGGCCCACGGGGAAGGCGATTTGGCCCGCCCCGGATCACCCTGCGCCAGCGCGGCCAGAAACTGCGTTTCCACCGACTCGTCCGGAGGCGACAGGGCGGCGGTTTCATAAAGTTCGGACAAGAGCAGAATCCGCCACCGCAGGTTTTCCGCGGCCGGATCGGGCAGGGCCATCTGCGACAGTCGGCCTGCGAACAACTCGGCAAAGGGAACCTCCAGCCCGACGCTGCGCATTTGTTCCCAGACTTTGGGCAGTGTCTTGGCAACCGCGCCCGGCTTGCCTGTTTCCAACGCGCTTTCGAATTTTTGCACCGCCGCGACCCGGTCCCAGACCGCGCCAGAGGCGGCAGGGGACCGCTCGGTATACAGGCCCAGCAATTGGTTGGGGGTCAGTGCTCCGATCCGTGTCAGGCGCTCGGCGGCCTCGATCTGCGCCTTCCATCCGGCCACATCTCGCAGGTCGGCATTTGCGAATGCGCGCGGCAGCGGGGTTGAGGGCAAACGCTCGCCAATGGCTTCGAACAGCCGAAAGCTCAGCGGGTCGGGGTCGTCGGGTTGCGGCAGATACTCGGCATCTTCGTAGAGCTCGGGGCTGAGGAACCGGTCCAGTACGTCCAGATCCTCGGGCGGCAGAACCTGCAGCGCATGGGCGGCCTCAAGCGTCAGCGCGGCGGACCCCCAGTCGCCCCGGCGGGCCTTGCAGAAGATTTGCGCCGCATAGTCCTGAGACAGATGCGGCTGCGCGATCAGCGCGGTGCAGCTGCGATCCTCATCCCCGGTCAACAGCGTCGCATCGAACCAGCGTTGGAACCGCTCGCGGTTGTCGGTAGGGCCGGCCAGTTGCACCAGCGATTGTACCGGATCAGCCGCACCCAATTGCATCAGACGGTCCAACCGCGCCAGCAGCAGAGGTTCCTGCGTGTTCGGCCCCGCAGGCGCGCGGGCCTCGGTCAGCAGCAGCGTGAACAACAGGCGTTGCATCGCCGGGTTGTACTTGACCGGCACGCGGGCGATCAGCTGTGCCAGACGGGCAGGATCGCTGTTCTGCCACAGATCCACGGGCAGCCCGGTCACCGAGGATGACACCAGCCCAAGCGGCGGTGACAGCGCCTCAAGCGGTGTGACCTCGACATCCGGCTGAACACCGGTCTTGGTCACAGAAGGTTCCAGCAACACGGTCCCCGGCAGGTTTTCCGGCGGGTCGTTTAGCCATTCGATGACGGAAAGAGGTTCCTGTTGCGCCTGGGCCGATCCGGCCAATATCAGTGCAAACAGTGCGGCCTTATTCGACATTCAGGATTACCGGCTCTCGTATCTCATCCTGCGGCGCCGAAAAGTCGGCGCCGAAGAACGGACCCAGGTAGGCATATGCCACCAGCCCGATGAAACCCAGGCAAATCAGATATAACAGGAACTTGATCAGACGGCCCATTGCTCAACGCTGCCCCAATTTTCTCTTTTGTCATAGTTATAGCTAGCATTTTTCCTAAGATCACGTCATTCACGGTGAAATGAGCGAAATTAAGCATAACTCTTCGGGCGTGAACCCGGATACGGGCTTTGAACTGCACAAAACGGTGGTTCTTGTCGGCATGATGGGGGCGGGAAAGACGGCTGTGGGCCGTGCATTGGCTGCCCGGCTGGGCGTTCCCTTCCTCGACAGTGATGCCGAGATCGAATCGGCAGCCAACATGACCATCCCCGAGATTTTTGCGCGCGACGGAGAGCCGTTTTTTCGTGCCAAGGAAAGCCAGGTCATCGGGCGTCTTCTGGATGAGGAAAAAGGCATCTTGTCCACCGGCGGCGGTGCCTTTCTGGCCGAACAGAACCGCACCATGATCACCGAGCGCGGTGTGTCCGTCTGGTTGCGGGCGGACCTTGAGGTTCTATGGAACCGGGTCAAACACAAGGACACGCGCCCCTTGCTGCGCACCGCCGACCCGTATGCGACCTTGCGCGCCTTGTACGAGGACCGAGTGCCGGTTTATGCGCAGGCCGACCTGATAGCTGAATCGGATGGCCATACCTCGATCGAGAATATGGTGAACCGGGTGGTGGATGCGCTGGCCACACGCCCCGATGTTTTGGAACGGAAGTGATGCACCAAACCGTACATGTAGAGCTGGGCGAACGCTCGTATGATGTGGAAATTGGTCCGGACCTGCTGGCACAGGCCGGCACGCGGATCGCCCCATTGCTGCCCCGGCCCAAGGTGGCCGTTGTCACCGATGAGAACGTGGGCGCGCTGCATCTGGACGCTCTGCGGGATGGGTTGGCATCTGCCGGGATCGAGATGGCGTCCCTGACCTTGCCTGCAGGCGAGGCCACCAAAAGCTGGCCGCATTTCGAACGTACCGTGGAATGGCTGCTTGCTGAAAAGGTCGAGCGCCGGGACGTGGTTGTTGCCTTTGGTGGTGGTGTCATCGGCGATCTGGTCGGCTTTGCTGCTGCGGTCCTGCGGCGTGGCGCGCGGTTCGTGCAGATACCGACGTCGCTGCTGGCGCAGGTCGACAGTTCGGTGGGCGGCAAGACCGGGATCAACGCGCCGCAGGGCAAGAACCTGATCGGGGCGTTCCATCAGCCGTCACTGGTGCTGGCTGATACCTCGGTTCTGGGCACAATGACCCCGCGCGATTTCCTGTCGGGCTATGGCGAGGTGGTGAAATACGGCCTGTTGGGCGATGCGGCTTTTTTCGAATGGCTTGAGGGGAACGGCAGGGATGTTTCGGGCGGCGACATGGCCGCGCGGGTGCGGGCCGTGACACGCTCGGTCCAGATGAAGGCTGATATCGTGGCGCGGGATGAGACCGAGCAGGGCGACCGCGCGCTGCTGAACCTTGGTCACACGTTCTGTCATGCGCTTGAAGCTGCAACCGGCTATTCCGACCGCCTGCTGCATGGCGAAGGCGTGGCCATCGGTTGCGCACTGGCGTTCGAACTGTCCTCGCGTCTGGGTCTGTGCTCGCAAGAAGATCCAAGTCGCGTTCGCGCCCATTTGCGGGCGATGGGGATGAAAACCGATCTGGCTGACATCCCCGGCGATCTGCCAAGCGCCGAAGCGCTGGTCGATCTGATGGCGCAGGACAAGAAGGTTATCGACGGTCAGCTTCGGTTCATTCTGGCGCGCGGAATCGGCGAGGCCTTTGTTACCTCGGACGTCCCGCCTGAGGCGGTGATTTCCGTGCTGGAAGATGCTCTGGCGACGGTCTGATCACCGCCCTTGGATCACCATCAACTCGCCGATATTTTCGCGGGTGATGTAGCCGACCATGGTCCCGGCCTGCGTACAAACCGCTATGGCCGGGGCGCCTTTGTGCAGCCCGTCCAGAACCGTTTCGAGCCCGCTGGTCAGCTGAACCTGCGGGATATCCGTCACCATGACCGAGGTCGCCGGGTCCGAACGCGGGGTGTCTCCGGTCAAGGCGGTGAACAGCCGATCTCGGGTGACGAACCCCAGCAGGGCACCCGCTGAATCCAGCACCGGGAATTCATGCTGGGTGGTGTGAATGACGGCCTGTGCCGCTGTGGCCAGCGTGTCGGTGGGGGACAGGGCGTGGAATTCGGTGATCATCGCATCACGTGCCAGAACCCGCCGCACGACTGAGCGCATGGCGACATCGTGGCTCTCGGAATTGGCGGCGACAAAGACGAACACCGCGATCAGAACCAGGATCGGGTTGCCCGCGCTCAGCCCCCAGAAACCGAAAGCCACGGCGACGATCTGCCCGGCCAGGGCGGCGACCCTGGTGGCTTTGACCCGGTCCATTTTCAGGCACAGCAGGGCGCGGAATACGCGCCCGCCATCCATTGGAAAGGCCGGGATCATGTTGAACGCGGCCAGTAACAGATTCACATAGGCCAGCCGGTTCATCAGCCCGGGGCCGGTCGAGTCGATCTGCGCCATGGTCTCAAGCGGCATTCCAGCGCCCAGCACGACGAGTATGACCCAGATCACGATGTTCACGGCAGGGCCAGCAAGGGCGACCCAGACCTCTTGCATCGGTTTTTCCGGCATCCGTTCCAGCCGGGCCAGCCCGCCAATGGGCAGCAGAGTAATGTCGGGGGTCTTGATCCCGTACCGCCGTGCCATCAGCGCGTGGCCGAATTCGTGCGCGACGACGCAGGCAAACAGCGCCAGCACGAAGATCAGATTTTCGACGGCGGCCGGTAACCCTCCGCTGGAGTAGGCGGCAAAACCGACCCAGGCCAGCAGCAGGAAAAAGGTGACATGGACCCTCAGTTCCGACCCCAATATCCGGCCGAGTGAGAAGGACCATGTCATGATATATCTCCGTTTCGCTTAGAACGGGATCTCGTCGTCGTCGATGCCGCCGGATGCCGGGGCAGGGGCGCTGGGTGGGCCGCCATAGGGGTCGCCATAGCCGCCACCGGCCTGTCCGCCGCCGTAGCTGCCCGATTGGCCGCCATAGCCACCGCCGCCGCCTTCACCGCGGGCGTCCAGCATTGTCAGTTCGCTGCGATAGGGCCGCAGGACCACTTCGGTCGTGTATCTGTCCTGACCCGATTGGTCCTGCCACTTACGGGTTTCCAGTTGCCCTTCGATATAGACCTTGCTGCCTTTGCGCAGATATTGCTCGGCAACCCGCACAAGGGGCTCCGAGAAGATAGCGACCGAGTGCCATTGCGTCCGATCCTTGCGCTCTCCGGTATTGCGGTCTTTCCAGGTCTCGGATGTCGCGATGCGCAGGTTGCATACCTTGCCACCATTCTGAAACGACCGTACCTCAGGATCCGCACCGAGATTGCCGATAAGAATGACCTTGTTGACTGAACCCGCCATGTATTTCCCCGTTCTGAATTGACGTTTGCGCGCCCGAATCTGGCGCAGAGTTTCAAAGCGACCCTATACGGCCTGCGTCGTGGTTGAAACACGGTTGATGCAGGTAACACTCCGCAAGAAAATACCAGGGCTCGGTTTACCAAGCTTTCATTATTAACTGAAATATTTATACTCCTCAGAGTTCCTGAACGAGCGAGATTGGCGTTAATGCGATTTCTGGTTAGTTGTTTTTTGGTTGCGTGCTTTGCTCTGGTCTCGGCCCCGGTGACCGCGCAGACGTTGTCTACAAAAAGCCGGAAGGATATTTTTCTCAAGCAATCCAAGGTGTTGGACTCGCGTGCGGCAACCCAGTACCGCGATTCCGAGCGGCTTAAGCCGAAAAGGGCAAAGCCCAGTGACAGTTTCAACAAACGCTACACGGGCAAGTACCGGGGGGAGTATATGACTCTGGCCCGGCAAGCCGCGCGCAAGCACAACGTCCCGGAAGAGCTGTTCTTGCGTCTGGTGCAGCAGGAAAGCGGCTGGAACCCGCATGCGAAATCGCACAAGGGTGCTTTGGGGCTGGCGCAGTTGATGCCCGGTACGGCGCGGCTTTTGGGCGTTAACCCGCATGACCCGAAACAGAACTTGGAAGGCGGGGCGCGGTATCTGTCCTGGCAATACCGCAAGTTCAAATCCTGGCGTCTGGCGCTTGCGGCCTATAACGCCGGGCCGCAGGCTGTTGAAAAACACGGCGGCGTTCCACCTTACAATGAAACCCAGAACTACGTGAAAGTGATCTGGGGCGGCTAAGCGGTCGCTTCGGTCATATGGCACCGACTTCGGCACGCTTGCAGAGTCCGGTCGTGATCGGCAGCAACGTCGCGCACAGAACATGAGCATGCTGGCCTCACGCACATAAAACATAGGCGCTGCTGCACGGTACATGCGCCGCCGAAAAGAACAGGCAAGCGGTCACCGCCAGCGACAATGCGCGGCATCTTTTGCTCATACAAAGCCGCCCAGATCGCGGTCACACCTAGCGCAAACATGAATTTCCCATCCACGCCCTATTTTCCGGCGACAAAAAGCGCCAGCACCGGACCCATCATTCAACCCATGACGCCATCGCGCCCAGGCTTGCGTTGAATGAGGGTATGTCGAACCCGTAACCCCCGGCGCTGATGCTGCCCAAGCTGGACATCGTCGACAAGGGGCACCGGTATGACTCCCGCGCCCCTGATCTTTTGTGGCCGGATTTATTCAGCCGCGACCTTGATGACCGGCTCCATGCGGGCCAGAATCTCTTCGGACAGGTGGCATTTGACCTGATGGCCTTCGGCCAGAGTTTTCACCGGTGGCACGTCGCGTTCGCACATCCCGCCCGGCACTTCGGATTTCCAGCGGCACCGGGTCTGGAACGGGCATCCCGGAGGTGGGTTCATCGCAGACGGGATATCCCCCTCCAATACGATATGTTGCTTTTCGATTGACGTATCGGCAATTGGAACAGCGCTCAGCAACGCTTCGGTGTAGGGGTGATAGGGTGGGGCAAAGACCTGATCCGTGGTGCCTAACTCGACCACATGGCCCAGATACATCACCATCACCCGGTCACTGAGATAGCGAACGATGGACAGATCGTGGCTGATGAACAGCAGAGTCGTTTTGTGTTCGCGCTGAATCTCCATCAGCAGGTCAGTTACCGCCGCCTGTACCGACACGTCCAACGCCGAAACCGGCTCGTCTGCAACCACGATCCGGGCATCCCCGGCAAAGGCGCGGGCGATCCCGACGCGCTGTTTCTGCCCGCCCGACAATTGCCGCGGCATCCGTTCCGCAAAGGCGCGGGGCAGTTTCACCAGATCCAATAGCTCCAGCATCCGCTTCTTACGCTCGGCTTCCGAGTTGCCTACGCCGAAGATTTCCAGCGCGCGGATGATCTGACGGCCCACGGTCATCGATGGGTTCAGAGTATCGAACGGGTTCTGGAACACCATCTGCACTTCGCCTACGGTCTTGGCGTCACGTTCCTCGATCGGGACGGCCTCGATATTGCGATTGTCCAGCAGAATCTGGCCATCCGTGGCCGTCTCCAGCCCCATCAGGACTTTGGCGAAGGTCGATTTGCCGCAGCCGGATTCGCCGACGATGGCCAGCGTCTCGGATTCATGTGCTTCGAAGCTGAGCGTTTCGTTGGCTTTCACAACCTTGGTCTCGCCACCTCCGAACAGGGCATTCGCAGCCACCTCATAGTATTTCTTGAGGTTGTCCATCTTGAGGACGGTCCGGCCGATCTCGGCCTTTTCCTTCTGTTCGCCCACGGTGATCGGTGCGTTCCAGTCGATCTCTTTGAACTTCAGGCAGCGCGTGTGGTGGCGATCATTGCCCGGCACCGGCTCCATCAGAATGTTCTGCGCGTCACAGCGGCCTTCCACGAAATAGTCGCAGCGCGGGCCAAAGTTACAGCCCGGCGGGCGTTCGTGGGGCAGGGGGAAGTTGCCCGGAATGGCGACCAGCGGGCGCGCATTCTTGTCGGCCCCCGGCAACGGGATCGAGCGGAACAGCGCCTGCGTATAGGGGTGCTGCATCTCGTCGAACACATCGTGGATCGAGCCGCGCTCGACCGCCTCACCTGAATACATCACGCACAGGCGGTCGCAGGTTTCCAGAACCAGCCCGAGGTTGTGCGAGATAAACAGCATCGAGGTGCCGTATTTCTTGCCCAGATCCCTGACCAGTTCCACCACGGCGGCCTCGACCGTTACATCCAGAGCGGTGGTTGGTTCGTCCAGGATCAACAGCGCCGGTTTCGACATGAGCGCCATGGCGATGACGATCCGCTGCTGCTGGCCACCTGACAACTGGTGCGGGAACGAATTCAGCATCCGCTCGGGGTCGGGCAGGCGGACGTCGGTGACCACTTCCAGCGCACGGGCATAGGCCTCGTCCTTACTGACCCCCTCGTGGATCATCGGCACTTCCATCAGCTGCTTGCCTATCTTCATCGCTGGGTTCAGCGAGGCCATCGGCTCCTGATAGATCATCGCGATTTCGTTGCCACGAATGTCGCGCAACTCTTCGGTGGTCATCTCAGAAAGGTCGCGGCCCTTGAACTTGATCGAGCCACCAACGATCCGCCCGTTCTTGCCAAGGTCCTGCATGACGCCCAGTGCCACGGTGGACTTGCCGCAACCGGACTCGCCCACCAACCCGACGGCTTCGCCGGGTTGCACACTGACCGAGAAATCCATCACCGCAGGGATTTCCCTCAGACGGGTAAAAAACGAAATCGACAGCTTGTCGATCTCTAGAATAGGCCCGTCATAATCCGCCAGTTTGTTCATCTGTGTTTCTCCTCGCGAGAGTCAGGGGCGTCCCCGTCATCTGGCTTAAAATATCTCGGGGGTCCGGGGGCAGAGCCCCCGGCCTCGATCACATCAGTCCTTCAGACTTTCTTCGCGCAGACCGTCCGCCAGTAGGTTCAGACCAAGAACCAGCGACAATAGGGCCAGCGCGGGCGGCAGGGCCGGGTGCAGGTAGATCGACAGCAGCTTGCGCCCCTCGTTGATCGTCGAACCCCAATCCGGGCTTTCCGGCGGCAGTCCAAGGCCAAAGAAGCCCAAGGTTCCTAGAAGGATGGTGGTGTAGCCAATCCGCAGACAGAAATCGACGATCAGCGGACCGCGGGCGTTGGGCAGAATCTCCCACAGCATGATGTACCAAGGACCCTCGCCACGGGTCTGCGCCGCAGCCACGTAGTCGCGCGTTTTGATGTCCAACGCCAGGCCACGAACGATACGGAACACAGTAGGCGAGTTCACGAATACCACCGAGACGAACACCACAAGGATGCCTCCGGGGATGTCGAACAGATCCAGATAGGTCGGCAGACCCCAGATTCCGTAAGTGTCGGTATTGATGATGTAGCCACCGGTCGAGATCAGCGACAGATAGAGCCACAACGCGATGCCCAATACTCCGATCAACAGCGGCGTGCGGAAGCTCGGCCTTGTGTAAAAGCGCGAGTTCAGCAGGACCGCAAGGAACAGGATCGGGAACACAAACAACACCGCCGCCATGTAGTTCGGCACTCCGGTCGCCACGATTTCCGGCGTGACCAGCAGATAGAACAGCAAGATCACCGGGAAGGCGAGGATCAGGTTGGCGAGGAACGACAGGAAGGTGTCCAGACGACCGCCATAGAACCCGGCAGGCAAGCCCAGAGTGATCCCGACCATAAAGGCAAACATGGTCGCAAGCGGAGCAATCTGCACCACGATCCATGCGCCCTTGACCATGCGGCTAAACACATCGCGGGCCAGATTGTCGCCGCCCAACAGGTACCAGGCGTACGCGCCTTCTTCCGTTGAGGGCAGCGGCGTTCCGGGGACCTTGTTCTTCATGCCCGACACCTGATCCAGCGGATCGTGGGTTATGATCAGGTCCATGGCGCCGAAGATGCCGGTGAACACCCAGAACATCACAAGGCCAAATCCAATCATGCCGATAGGGCTGTCGAACAGTTTGCCGTAGAGGCCCAGCTTGCGTTTGAATGCAATCGACATGGCAAACAGAATGACCAGCGACAGCCAAACCGGCAGGAACTGCCGTGAGATTGCGCCGACAATGCCCGCGCTGGTGCCCATGAGGATGCCCAGCACGATATAGGCCAGTACCAGCGCAACACAGGCCGCAAAGCTGTATCGCAGTGCTTTCTGCGTCAACCCTCTCAGGCCCGAGCCTGAACTGATCGTACCATCGATATTCACGCTGACCGGGGTTTCAGGCAGCACGATACTGCCAAGGATCCAGACGACGATCGACACCAGAAGGGCTGCTATCGCGATCATCAGCAACGGGTTCAGGAGGGCGATAGAGCCGGTCCAGGTAAGTGGTTCCATGATCTATCCCTCCTTACGAAATACGGATGCGCGGGTTGAGGTAGACATAGCCGATATCCGAGATCAGCTGCGTCACCAGCACCACAAAGACCGACACGACCGAAATCGCCAGCAGCAGCTGAATGTCGTTGTTGCCCGCCGCCTGAACCAGTGCCCAGCCAAAGCCCTTGTAGTTGAACAGGGTCTCGACGATCACGACGCCGTTCAGCAACCACGGGAATTGCAGCATGATCACGGTAAAGGGCGCGATCAGCGCGTTGCGCAGCGCGTGTTTCATCACGATGTTCGAGAAGGACACGCCTTTCAGACGCGCGGTCCGAATGTACTGCGCCGTCATCACCTCGGTCATCGAGGCGCGGGTCATCCGTGCGATATAGCCCATCCCGTAAAGTGCAATCGTCAGCACCGGTAAGAAGAAGTTCTCGAAGGTTGGGTTCTCCATCGCCTGGGTCGCGGTGCCCTTGAACCATTTCAGGCCAACAGTGGACGAGGTAAAAACCGCGATGAATATGACACCGGACACATATTCCGGTGTTGCCGTCGTGATGATTGAAAACGTCGAGAGCGACCGGTCAAGAGCGGACCCTTCACGCATTCCGGCCAACACACCGATCAGTAGCGCCGACGGAACCATCAGCAGCAGAACCCACAGCATGAGATATCCGGTGTTGCCCAGACGTTTGCCGACAATTCCACTGACTTCGTCCTTGAATACCGTCGAATAACCCCAGTCGCCTTGAAGAACCCCGCAGTATCGGGGAAGGGTGTCCTTCGTCGTACCCGGACGTGCGCAGGTTCCAAGAACGGAACCATCGTCTTGCTCGTGGACAAACCCCGGCATGACGCCCAGCCATTGACTGTATTTCAGAAGCGTCGGTTGCAGATAGCCGCGATTTTCCAGCCACGACACAACCTGTTCGTCGGACATCCGCTGGCTGCCCTGCGTTTTTGCCAGCTTTTCAAGGTTCGGATAAAGGTTGGTCAGGTAAAAGACTACGAAGGTCAGGCATAGCGCTGTTAACAGCATGACACCAAACCGCTTGAGGAAAAACAGTCCCATTTCGGCCCCTGTTGTTCAGGTCTTCCACAGATCACTGGACCGCTGCGGCCTTGGACTTCTGACCATAATTCGGCTGGTCTGCGGCTGGAACGGGGCACCTGCTTTGGTGCCCCGGAAAAAGGTCGGCGTCAGGCTGCCCAGCCCCACTTATAGTGGTGGTGCTCAAAGGTGATATGCATGTCGGTTCCGACAAGCCCTTCCTTCATATGGCGGTACAAGGCACGCCAATAGGGCTGAACCGTCACGCCCTCATTTTGAATCATGGCTTCGCCTTCGGCCATGATGGCGCGCCGTTTGTCTGCATCGGCGATTGACAGGGCTTGCGTCAACAGCGCGTCGAATTCCGGGTTCTCCCAGCCGAATTCGTTCCAGGCCTCGCCGGATTTGTAGGCCACCGCCCAGATTTGCACGCCCAGGGGGCGGCCATTCCAGTTGGTCACGCCGAACGGAACCTTGCTCCAGTTGTTCCAATATGTCGTTCCCGGAACAATGGTTCGCTTGATGTTGATACCCGCGTCTCGAATCTGGGCGGCGACTGCGTCGGCCGTATTGCGCAACCAATCGTCGTCTACGGACTGAAGTTCAAATTCGTAGTCTCCGAACCCGGCCTCTTCGATCAACGCCTTTGCGCCTGCGGGGTCCACGGGTGTGCCTCCAATCTCGGCATATTCCGGGTGTTTGGGTGATACGTGATGGTTCTCTGCGGGAACGCCGCGGTTGCCATAGCCAAGCTCAAGGCAGATCGCGTTGTCGACGCACATCTGCAGCGCCTTGCGGACGCGCACATCTTCAAAGATAAGCTGGCCATCCACCTCTGCTAACTGGCGGGGCCGCACAACCAACGTGGCGGTCGAGGCGACCTCGGACTTTTCGTATCCGAGGCTGTCCAGCACGTCGATGAATTCACCCACTGACTCGTGCAGCATATCGACCTCGTCGGACTCCAGCGCTGCCAGCCAGGCCGAGGGGTCCGTGCCGTAGTCAGTATATTCGATCCGGTCGAGCGCTGGTCGGCCAAAGATCGGCTCTCCCCACCATTGATGGTTTTCATTGCGGACCAAAACGCATTTCACGCCAACTTCCAGTTCGTCGATCAGATAGGGGCCGGTTCCGACATTGCCGGTCTGATCGTTTTCATCGAATGAGCTGTGAACGATTGCAGCGGGGTAATCTGCCATGCCTGCGATTAGGGTAACATCCGGGGCAGGCAGGTTCAGCCTGACCGTCTGCGGATCGACGATCTCGATCGCGCCGTCGATGGCTTGACCGGTAGCCTGATCGATCAAAGTTGCGAACCGTGATGCCATCGAGTTGGCCTCGGCGGACTTGTCGCACCAGCGGGCGATGTTGCGGACGACGTCTTCGGCTGTAAAGTCATCTCCGTTGTTCCACTTGACTCCCTGACGGACTTTCAGTTTGTAGACGGTTGCGTCGTCGTTGACCTCCCAACCTTCCAGCAGCATACCACGGAAACTTCCGTCCGAGTTATACTCGACAAGATATTCGAGGGTGCCGCGGCTTTCGTTGCCCATTTCCGACCAGTCGTAGGTGCGCGGATCCTTGAGGGCGCGGACGCTCATCTGAACCCGGAGAGTGCCGCCTTCTTTCTTGGCATCTTCGCCGTCGGCCCGGGCAGGCGCTGACAGCCCGATCATGCTATAGGCGGTTGCCGTCGCGACGCCGAGGCCGGTCGCGCGTGTCAGAAATTCGCGACGGCTCAGCTTGCCGTCCCGATATTCCTGCGCGTACATTTCTGCCGCCCAATGAGTCAGTGCTTCGGTGCTTACTTGGTTTTCCATAGGTGTCTCCCTGTGACACTGAATATCGTATTTCTTTTTGATTAGGCTTGGCGCTGCCGTGGCCGATCCATGTCGGGCCGCAGGGCCGTGGGCTTGATTTTCTGAGTTCCAAACATCCCCATGTCCGCATTCCGCACCAGTTTTGGATCAACGTCAATGTTCGAAATCGCCATGAAATGCTCAAAAGCGACATATCTGTAGAAAGTCAGATGTCGGACGTTTCAATTTGAAACTAGGCATATGGCGCAAAAAGTGCTGCGTTTGGGTGCCGACCTTCGTACGTCAGGCCGTCGTTGTTTTGCTCATTTCGGGGATGCGGGTGCGGCAGTCCTACAGTGCTGCGTCGATGCGGTGCCAGACACCCATCCGCGCCCTGAACCAGGTGCGCTGACGCTTGGCAAACTGACGGGTAGCGATCGTCGCACGCTCGCGGGCGGCATCCAGGGTCATCTTGCCGTCCAGATACGCGATCAACTCGGGCACGCCGATGGCCTTGAAGGCGGGCAGGGACGGATCATAGAGGTCGCGCATCGTCTCGACCTCTTGCAGCGCGCCCGTATCCAGCATCTGATCGAACCGCCGGGTGATGCGTTCCAGCAGCCATTCCTTGTCCACGTCAAAGACGATCGGCACCGTGTCAGACAGGTCCAGAACCGGAGGGGGCGTATCGGCCTGCCAGTCGCTCAGGCTGCGCCCGGTGGCTTGCTGAACCTCCCAGGCGCGCTGAACGCGGGCGCGGTTCCGGGTGTCGATCCGGTTCAGCGTGCCCGCATCGACGCCGGCAATCAGTGAGGGCAGATTCATCTGGTCGGCCTCAGCCCGTACCTCGATCGGCGTGGGGGGGATGTCGGCCATACCTTCGGTCAGGGCCGAGAAATACAGGCCGGTGCCACCAACAATGATCGGGCGCTGGCCCCTGGACAGAAGCGGCGTCACCTCGCGCAGCCAGTGGCCGGTGGAATAGTCCTGATCATAGGCGATGTGACCATACAGCAGATGCGGCGCGCGGGCCTCTTCTTCTGCTGACGGACGCGCCGAAATCACCCGCCAGCAATCGTAAACCTGACTGGCATCCGCATTCACGATCACGCCGCCAAAGGTTTCGGCGATCTGCAAGGCCAGCGCAGATTTCCCCGAGGCCGTCGGCCCCGCGATAAGCACGGGCTTGCCGTCGTCAATCGGGGGCAGGCGGTCCCAAATCTGCGATCTGACGTTGTTGGCCATCCGGGTGTGCCCCAATCCTCACCATCCGCATTGAACCTGCGGAGTTTTTGCTTCATTTTGCGCCGGAAATTAACCCCGTGCCAGCCCGGAGCGCAACATGAGCCTTTCCCAATCAGTCGAAACCGCCGAGAACGCCAAAACAAAGTACAGCCGCGTGATGCTGAAGATATCCGGCGAGGCGCTGATGGGGGATCAGGGGTTCGGCCTGCACCCGCCGACCGTTCAACGCATCGCGCAAGAGGTCAAGTCGGTGCACGATCTGGGTGTCGAGATCTGCATGGTGATTGGCGGCGGCAACATTTTCCGCGGTCTCAGCGGCTCGGCGCAGGGGATGGAGCGTACAACGGCCGATTACATGGGTATGCTGGCAACGGTCATGAACGCGCTGGGGATGCAGTCGGCACTGGAAGAGATCGGCGTTTTCACCCGTGTCATCTCGGCCATTCGGATGGATGAGGTCTGCGAGCCCTACATCCGCCGCCGCGCTGTCCGGCACCTGGAAAAGAAACGGGTCTGCATCTTTGCCGCCGGAACGGGCAACCCGTATTTCACCACGGATACCGCTGCGACCCTGCGCGCCAACGAAATGGCGTGCGAGGCGATCTTCATGGGCAAGAACGGCGTTGATGGTGTCTATGACAAGGACCCGAAGGTTCACGCCGACGCGGTTCGCTATGACACGGTCACCTATGATGACGTTCTGGCCAAGCGGCTGCGTGTCATGGATGCCTCGGCCATTGCGCTGGCGCGGGACAACAACTTGCCGCTGATTGTCTTTGGCCTTGACGAGCCCGGCGGCTTCCGCGGCATTTTGGCGGGTGAGGGCACCTATACCAAAGTTCAGGGCTAATTTGAACAAACCGAATCCACGGGCCGGGGTCACACCCCGGCCTTTTTTGCCCGGGGATACGATTTCCACCGGCGCGCAACCTGCTCATTACTCATGTCGTTTTTTGCAGGTTATGTCGTTTTCTTGTTATATGTGGTCTTCTCAGCCAAGCCTTTTCGGTGCGGGATATTGAAAGTTCTGGGCACCGAATAAGGGAAGGAAGAGAATCTATGTCCGAAAATACGGATACCGACTATGAAGTCGGTCAGGACAACGTTCAGATCTTGGGGCTGGACGTTCACAATCCGGTTTTTGCCGTTTCGGGGCTTACCATTATTGCATTCGTGTTTTTCTCGCTCGTGTTTCGCGAGCAGGCGGCCGAATTCTTTGGTTGGCTTCGTCCGGCACTGACCAGCCAGTTCGACTGGGTGTTCATGATCGCGGCCAACATCTTTGTGGTGTTTTCGCTGCTGCTGATCGTCACGCCCTATGGTTCGATCCGGTTGGGTGGTGATGACGCCAAACCGGATTACAGCTATGCCGGTTGGTTCGCGATGCTGTTTGCCGCAGGCATGGGCATCGGTCTGGTGTTCTGGGGCGTGGCCGAGCCGATTTCGCACTATGGATCGTCTCTGGGCGGCGTTGCCGTCGGAGAAGATGGTATCCGCACCGACTGGGCGCCGCTGGGCGCAGGGCTGGAAGACCCGGAAGCTTCGAGAAAACTGGCGATGGCGGCGACCATTTTCCATTGGGGTATGCACCCTTGGGCCGTCTATGCGGTCGTGGCACTGGCACTGGCCTTTTTCAGCTTTAACCGGGGTCTGCCGCTGACCATGCGGTCGGTATTCTATCCGCTGTTTGGCGAGGCGACATGGGGCCCTCTGGGACACATCATCGACGTTCTGGCCGTGTTTGCCACCATCTTTGGTCTGGCGACATCGCTGGGTCTGGGCGCGACGCAGGCGCTGGCCGGTCTGAACTACCTGTTCGATGTTCCGATCACGGATGGCATGAAAGTGCTGCTGATCGGTTTGATCACGGTGTTTGCGTTGATCTCGGTTGTTGCCGGCCTCGACAAAGGGGTAAAGCGTCTGTCCGAGGCCAACATGATCCTGGCTGCGGCTCTGCTGTTGCTGGTGCTGATCGTTGGTCCGACCGCCGCTATTCTGACCGGCTTTTTCGACAGCATGATCGAGTACTTCATTGCGCTGCCCGCGCTGTCGAACTGGGTTGGTCGTGAAGACACCAACTTCATGCAGGGTTGGACTGCCTTTTACTGGGCCTGGTGGATTTCCTGGTCACCCTTCGTCGGCATGTTCATCGCCCGCATTTCGCGCGGTCGCACCGTGCGTGAATTCGTGACCTGCGTGATCCTGATCCCGACGGTTGTCGGCGCGCTGTGGATGAGCGTTTTCGGTGGCGCGGCGCTGGATCAGGTCATGTCCGGTTCGGGGCAGGCCCTGTCGGACGCAGCGCTTGAGCTGAAGATGTTCAAGATGTTCGAAGCCTTCCCGATGACCGGCCTGCTGTCCTTTGTCGGCATCGTCCTGGTTGTCGTGTTCTTCGTGACCAGCTCGGACTCGGGCTCGCTGGTGATCGATACGATCACGGCTGGCGGCAAAACCGATGCCCCCACGGCGCAGCGCGTATTCTGGTGCGTTCTGGAAGGTGCGATTGCTGTCGTGCTGTTGCTGGGTGGCGGGCTTGGCGCCTTGCAGGCCGCCGCGATTGCAACCGGCTTTCCGTTTGCGATCGTGCTTGTGCTGATGTGCGTATCGGTCTTCATCGGTCTGGCGAACGAAAAACGCCGCCGCTGAGTTCGGCCTTATCAAGAAAAGCCCCGACCATGCGTCGGGGCTTTTTTCTTTTGGGCCGGGTTGACCGATGTCCTTGCCCTTGTCTAACTATCCGCGTCCTTCGGGTGGCATGTTCCGCCCAGAAAGACTGCCCATGCCTCTGTCTAAAAGGGGCTGTGGTTGGGCTGGAAGACCTGCCGTGATTTCCGAGTTGTCCGAAATCATGCGCGGGCATCGTATCGGAACAAGCTGCATGAATGAGGAGAGGCGTGCCATGAGCACTCTGGATATCAATTTCGTTCGGGCTCAGTTCCCGGCTTTTTCCGAGCCAAGCCTGCAAGGACAGGCGTTCTTTGAGAACGCGGGCGGGTCATACACTTGCAAGCCGGTGCTGGACCGGCTGACGCGCTATTACACGCAACGCAAGGTGCAGCCCTATGGCCCCTATGACGCCAGCCGTCTGGCGGGCGAAGAGATGGACGAAGCCCGCGCACGCATGGCCGCGATGCTGGGCGTGGACACCGACGAACTCAGCTTTGGGCCTTCGACCACGCAAAACACCTATGTCCTTGCGCAGGCGTTTCGCCGATGGATGAAATCGGGCGAGGCCATCGTGGTGACCAATCAGGATCACGAGGCCAATTCCGGCCCGTGGCGGCGCCTGGCCGAGGATGGCATCGAAATCCGCGAATGGCAGATCGATCCGGAAACCGGGTCGCTGAACCCGCAGGATCTGGAAAACTTGCTGGACGAAAAGGTCCGTCTGGTGTGCTTTCCCCACTGCTCCAACGTGATCGGCGAGATCAACCCGGTGACCGAAATCACCTCGATCGCCCATGCGGCCGGTGCGTTCGTCTGTGTTGACGGTGTTTCATACGCGCCGCACGGGTTTCCGAATGTTGGCCATCTGGGGCCGGATATCTATCTGTTCTCGGCCTACAAAACCTATGGCCCGCATCAAGGGTGCATGGTGGTCCGGCGCGCATTGGGAGAGTTGCTGCCCAATCAGGCGCATTTCTTCAACGGTGACGTGCTGTACCAGCGGTTTACGCCCGCCGGGCCCGATCATGCGCAGATCGCGGCCAGTGCGGGCATGGCGGATTATGTCGACCTGCTGTGCGATCACCACAACGGCCCCGAAGGCGATGCGACCCACCGCGGAGCTTTCGTGCATGACCTTATGCGCAGGCAAGAAGTGGCCTTGCTGCAGCCGGTGCTGGATGCGGTCAAGGACCGCAATGCCGTGCGCCTGATCGGCACATCTGATGCGACGCGCCGCGCGCCGACCGTTGCGCTGGCCCTGAACCAGAACGCAGAGGCCGTCGCAGCCGATCTTGCAAATCAGGGGATCATGGCGGGTGGCGGTGATTTTTATGCCGTGCGTCCGCTGCAGGCGATGGGAGTGGATCTGGCGCAGGGCGTGTTGCGGGTCAGCTTCACGCACTATACCTCGCAACAGGAAATTGATCAGTTATTGAACGCACTTGACGCTGTTTTGTGATCCATTTTCCGTTCGGCTTCGTAATGCGAAGAAAACAACCGGGCGGACATGGAAAACTCTCAATCTCCGATCATCTTGTGGTTCCGGCGGGACTTGCGCCTGTCGGACCATCCCGCGCTAAGCGCGGCGGCCCGGTCCGGGCGGCCCATCATCCCGGTCTTTATTCTGGACGACCTTGGCCAGGCGTTGGGGGCGGCACCAAAATGGCGACTTGGTCTTGGGCTGAAGGTCTTTGCGCAGTCCCTTGAAAAGCTCGGTAGCCGTTTGATCCTGCGGCGCGGGGACGCCTTAACTGTTTTGCAGAAGCTGATCGCAGAAACCGGTGCCACCGCGGTCTATTGGTCTCGCGCCTATGATCCGAACGCAATTGCAAGAGACACCCGTATCAAGTCAGCGCTGACCGGGCAGGGGGTCGAGGCCATCTCTTTCGAA
This sequence comes from Ruegeria sp. AM9, assembly GCF_056540565.1. Classification (NCBI taxonomy): domain Bacteria; kingdom Pseudomonadati; phylum Pseudomonadota; class Alphaproteobacteria; order Rhodobacterales; family Roseobacteraceae; genus Ruegeria; species Ruegeria sp. AM9. The sequence goes on along the minus strand of NZ_JBQFWY010000001.1, from coordinate 226,396 downwards.
GGGCACTTATTGTTCGAGCCGTGGACCGTGACCACAAAGGCCGGTCAGCCGTTCCGCGTTTTCACTCCGATGTGGCGCGCCGTTCAGGGGAGGGATGTTCCTGCGCCCGAGGCCGCGCCTTTGGTGTTTCCAGCGCCCCGGAATTGGCCGGGCACCGATGATTTGGCGGAGTGGAAACTGGGCCGGGCAATGAATCGCGGGGCGGCAATTGTTGCGCCATATGTGCGGCCCGGTGAAAACGCGGCATTCGAGGCTCTGCACGGGTTTTTGGACGGAATCTCAGACTATTCGACGGACCGGGATCGTCTGGATCGGGATGGCACATCGAATTTGGCCGAATACCTATCGTTGGGCGAGATCGGGCCGCGCACCGTATGGCACGCGGTTCAGCGCGCCGCAATGACGGGCGCGCAGGGCATCGAGGCGTATTTGCGCCAACTGGTCTGGCGCGAGTTTGCCTATCATCTCATGTTCCATACGCCGCACTTGCTGACCGAAAACTGGAAGCCGGAATGGGAAGCGTTCCCGTGGAACACCGATGCCAGCCATCCCGACGTTGTCGCGTGGCAGCAGGGCCGCACCGGTATTCCGGCGGTGGATGCCGGTTTGCGTCAGATGTACGTAACCGGCCGTATGCACAACCGGGCCCGCATGATCGTGGCCAGTTATCTGACCAAGCATCTGATGACACACTGGAAAATCGGCATGGACTGGTTTGCCGAGTGCCTGATCGACTGGGACCCGGCGGCAAATGCGATGGGTTGGCAATGGGTTGCAGGCTCGGGACCGGACGCCTCGCCATTCTTCCGGATATTTAACCCGCAGACACAGCAGGAAAAATTCGATCCGCAAGGGACCTATCTGAAACGGTGGATCGCCGAAATGCAGGCCGCACCTTCGGCCAGCGCGTTGTCGTACTTTGATGCGGTGCCGCGCTCGTGGGCGTTGGATTCTGCTTCTGCCTATCCGGAATCGGTGGTCGATCTTGCCTCTGGCCGGGCGCGGGCCTTGGTGGCTTATGAAGGCCGGAAAACCGGGTAAGGAACTGAAAACTTGCCACAAACACAAACTCGGCCTAGCTTTTAACTAAGGCCGCAAAGGGGAGAGCGGATGATCTTAACGACAACAGAAGGGCAGAAAGAACTGCCCAGGTATTTTGTTCAAGTCTTCAAGATGCTGAACCGGATGGAGTCCGGTCGGATGGACATCGCCTTGCCCGATGGTCGGATTTTTCGGTCCGAAGGTGGCAAGCCCGGACCGGTCGCTCGGGTTGATATCCATGACCCGGACGTCTTTGCGCGTCTGATCCGCGAGGGCGAGCTGGGCTTCTCTGATGCGTATCTGGAGGGCGATTGGAGCACGCCCGACCTGCGGTCCTTTATGGATCTGGTGCATCTGGGTACCGAGACTGTTTATGACGATTTCACCGGCATGTTCCTGGTGCAGGCCTATGAACGCTTGCGGTTTTGGTTGCACCGGAACCATCGGCGGCAGGCCAAGAAGAACATCTCGTACCACTACGACCTGGGGAATGATTTCTATGGTTTGTGGCTGGACGATACGATGACTTATTCCAGCGCGCTGTTCGAGACGGGGCAGGAAAGTCTGGAAAACGCACAAACCGCGAAATACGCCAGTCTGGTCGATGAAATGGGCGCTAAGCCCGGAGACCACATCCTGGAGATCGGCTGCGGCTGGGGTGGTTTCGCAGAATATGCCGCGAAAGAGCGTGGCCTAAGGGTCACAGGTTTGACGATCAGTCAGGAGCAGTTAAACTTTGCGCGCCAAAGGATTGAAAAAGCGGGTCTTTCTGGCTTGGTTGAGTTCAAGTTGCAGGATTACCGCGACGAACAGGGGCAGTATGACGGGATCGCCTCGATCGAGATGTTCGAAGCCGTCGGACAGAAATACTGGCCGGTCTACTTCGAGACCGTGCGCGAGCGCCTGAAGCCCGGTGCGCAGGCGACGTTGCAGATCATCACCGTCGCGGATCACCGGTGGGACATTTACAAGAACGGCGTTGATTTCATTCAGAAATATATTTTTCCGGGCGGAATGCTTCCGACGCCTACGATCCTGAAAGAACAGGTTTCCGGGGCCGGGTTGGACGTGGTGAAATCCCGGGAATTCGGCAAAAGCTATGATCTGACGCTGCGTCGTTGGTACGACACGTTCAACGAGAAATGGGACGAAATTGCCGAAATGGGGTTTGATGAGCGTTTTCGCCGCATGTGGAACTATTATTTGACCGCATGTGGCGCAGCCTTTGACACTGGCAACTGCGATGTGACACAGATCACTATAGCAAAACCCAGTTAACAAACGGAAATACCGAATGCCCAGTGCTCCGCGTCTCGTTGCTGCAATTTGTCTGTTGGTGGTGGCCTTTCTCGTATCAAGCATGATTGTCACCAACGGCGAAGAGGGTAAGGATTACGGCTATTTTACAATTGTGAACATGGTCATCGGGTTGGTGTGTGGCTGGATGATCATGGGCAAGCGGGTTGGCCGGGGTTGGACCGGAGCGGTCAACAACGGGTTGACAGGTATTGCCGCGCTTGTGTTCTGGGGCCTTTTTGTTCAGGGCTGCAATGAAATGATCAAACTGGCCATGCGCCATCGGTATGATGGGCCGTTCGAGGCGCTGATCTCTATCTTCAAGATTGGTGTCGATTACAGCAGACTTCTGCTGGCGCCGGAAATTCTGTGGACTTTGGTGATCGGAGCACTTATCGCCGGTCTTGCAACCGAAGAAGCCAGCCGCCGCTGGCGGTAACCCTCTGGAATTCAGCGCGAGTTTCTCTTTAGTGTCCAATTTGTTCTTTTACGGCACGCTCAGGCACCAGCCGCTGCTTGAGCTTGTGCTGGGCCGCCCCTTGTCGCAATTGACGGTGTCGCAGGCCAGCTTGCGAGATCATGCAGTTTATGCCGTGGCAGGGCAGGCTTTTCCGATGATTGTTTCGGAAAAGGGCAGCAAAGCCGAAGGTCTGCTAGTGCAGGGATTTACCCAAGAGGACTTGAACAGGCTGGCCTATTACGAGGGCGGGTTTGACTACGACCTCAGCCCGCTGGACGTGACGCTTGCTGATGGGGCAATAGCCCCGGCGAGTGTGTTTTTCCCGGAACCCGGCCTCTGGACACCGAATGGGCCATGGTCGTTGCAGGGCTGGGTCGATGAATGGGCCGATGTGACCCTGCTGGCCGCACAGGAAGAGCTTGCCTACTACGGCAGGGTCGACGCCTCGACGATTGCCCGCAACTTCGCGCCGATCCGCACCCGTGCTTGGGCCCGCCTGGCCGCGCGCAAGCGTCGGACCGGCGATCCGCGCGACACGGCCAAAGACGTCATCGTCCAAAGCCACAAGCATGCCTATGTTAACTATTTCGGCGTGGAAGAACTGGAGGTGCAGCATCGGCAGCATGACGGGACGATGGGGCCTGTTTTGCAGCGCAGCGGGCTGATGCAGGGGGCCGCCGTGGTCGTTCTGCCCTATGACCCGGTCCGCGACACGGTTCTGCTGGTCGAACAGTTCCGCGCGCCGGTGTTTCTGATCGACGATCCCGAGCCGTGGATTTGGGAGCCGGTGGCCGGCATGATTGATCCCGGAGAAACTCCGGAACAGTCCGCCTATCGTGAAGCACAGGAAGAGGCCCAGGTGACGCTGGACGCATTGGAATATGCGGGCGGGGCCTATTCCTCGAGCGGGTCGTCGACCGAGTTTGTTTACCTCTATGTCGGGCTGGGTGATCTGACCCGGACGATCGACAATGGCGGGCTGGCGTCTGAGGGTGAGGATATCCGCACGCAAATCCTGCCCTATGGCACCTTTATGCAAAAGGTGGACAATAACGAATTCAAGGATTTGCCCCTGTTGTCGCTGGCCAACTGGCTGGCCCGGCATCGCGACCGTCTGCGGGGGTGAGGATCGCCGCTTGTGGTTGTCGCAAGGCATCTGTAAATCTTCGTTGATACGTAATGATATGAGGGCGCCATGCGCATTGCACGAGACCTTGCCGACGCAGTCGGGAAAACACCGCTGATCCGACTGAAGCGCATCAGTGAAGAGACCGGGTGCGAAATTCTGGGCAAGGCCGAGTTCATGAATCCGGGTCAATCGGTCAAGGATCGCGCGGCGCTTTACATCATCCGCGATGCCGTTGCGCGGGGCGAGCTTAAGCCCGGCGGAACAATTGTCGAGGGCACGGCGGGCAATACCGGCATCGGTCTGGCGCTGGTTGGTGCGTCGATGGGGTTCAAGACGGTGATCGTGATCCCGGAAACCCAGTCGGAAGAAAAGAAGGACATGCTGCGTCTGGCGGGCGCGCAACTGGTGCAGGTTCCGGCCGCACCATACCGCAACCCGAACAACTTTGTGCACTACTCGCGCCGTCTGGCCGAGGAACTGGCGCAGACCGAACCCAACGGCGCGATCTGGGCGAACCAGTTCGACAACGTGGCCAACCGTCAGGCCCATGTCGAAACCACCGGCCCGGAAATCTGGGAGCAAACCGGCGGCAAGGTCGATGGCTTTGTCAGCGCAGTGGGCTCGGGCGGGACGCTGGCCGGTGTGGCCGACGCGCTGCAGCCCAAAGGGGTCAAGATCGCTCTGGTCGATCCGATGGGGGCTGGGCTTTATTCGTACTACACCACCGGTGAGATCGCGATGGAGGGCAGCTCGATCGCCGAAGGTATCGGGCAGGTGCGCATCACCAAGAACCTCGAAGGGTTCAAACCCGACTACGCCTATCAGATGACTGACAATGAAGCGTTGCCCTATATCTTTGACCTGCTGCGCGAGGAAGGTCTGGTCATGGGCGGTTCGACGGCGATCAACATGGCGGGCGCTGTGCGTCTGGCCAAGGATCTGGGACCGGGCCACACTATCGTGACGATCCTGTGCGACTATGGCACGCGCTATCAGTCCAAACTGTTCAACCCCGAATTCCTGCGTGAAAAGGAACTGCCGGTGCCGGATTGGATGACCGAAGCCCCGCGCAGCATTCCCGGCGTGTTCGAGGACGTATGATGCTGCGGCAGGTCCGCCTGTTTCTTGCGCTCTTTCTGGTTTGCTTTACCATGCTGGGCGGCCCTCTTGCCGCCGAGCTATCTGATCAGCAAAGCGAGTATTACCAGAAGTGGCTTGCAACGGCGGACCGCGCCGAGACCGAAATCGAAGCCGACCGGACCTCGAACGCGGCGCTCGAGAATTTGCGGTCCGAAATCCACACCTACCGTGAAGATTTCAACCGCGCGCGCAGCGCCAATACGGATCGCATCCAGACTCTGGATGCTCAGATCAAGGCCCTTGGACCGGCGCCGGAAGGCGACGCGACCGAGCCCGAGGAAATTGCCCGATTGCGGGCCCATCTGGAAGACCAGCTGACCAGCCTGCAGGTTCCGCGGATCATCTCGGAGGAAGCCTTCAGCCGCGCCAATGGCCTGATCAGCGAGATCGATCAGTTGCTTCGCGACAGGCAGAAGAAAGAGCTGCTGGAACGCGGGCCATCCCCGATGAACCCGACATATTGGGGCCCGGCCTGGACCGACCTTGTCGACTCCGTGCGCGGCCTGATCGGTGAATCTGCGCAAAACCTGAAGGCCAATATCGTTCAGGACCGTCTGAGAGATCGCGGCCTTGGCATTCTGTTCCTGACCCTCGCTGCGGGTGTGTTGCTGTATTACGGGCGCTATTGGTCCGAGGCTGCGGGCGAATACCTGCGCAGCCTTGGCGGGCGCGGCATTGGTGTGTGGTCGTTTCTGGTATCGCTGCTGCGCATCCTGTTGCCCTGGCTGGGCGTCTGGCTGATGGTGCAGGCGGTCATCATGACCGGTCTTCTGGGGCTGCGTGGCACATTGCTGATCCAGAACCTACCGTATTGGGCCGCCCTTATCTTTTACTACGACTGGATCGGACGTCAGCTGTATCTGACGCAGGCGGCACAGGGCTTCAATCGCCTGTCCCGTAAGAATGTTACCGAGTTGCGGGTGTATCTGGACATTCTGGCGATCTTTCTGATCGCGTATGAATTCGGGCTGCTGTTCGATCAGATCGAGAATATCTCGGACGCGACCCGGGCAGTCATCAGCTTTCCGGTGGTTTTTGGCACCGCTATGATCCTGCTGCGTATCCGCCGCATCCGGGCCAGCAAGCCGGTTGTGGACGACGCCGAGGCAAGTGAAACGCCCCGCAGTGCCGGCCTGACGCAGATCGTGGAATTCCTGCGCCGGGCTCTGTTCCTGCTGGGGATTGCCAGCCCGATCCTGGCGCTTGTCGGCTATACCAATGCAGCCGAAGCAATTGTCTTCCCCGCAGTGAAAACGCTGGTTTTGTTTGCGGCTTTGGCGATCTTCCATCGCTTTTTGACCTCGGTCTACGGCTGGCTGAGCGGGCAGGGCGAGTCTGCGCGGGATTCGCTGTTTTCCGTACTGGCCGGTTTTGTCCTTGCCATCCTTACCCTGCCAGTTCTGGCGCTGTACTGGGGCGCGCGGCAAACCGACCTGCTTGAGGTCTGGTCGCGGCTGCTGCTGGGGTTCGATATCGGTGGTGTCACGATTTCGCCCAGCAACTTCTTTACCTTCCTAGTCGTGTTCGCAATCGGCTATGGCCTTACACGCTTGCTGCAAAGCGGGCTGCGCAATTCGTTGCTGCCGAAAACCAGCATCGATCCGGGTGGGCAGAACGCGATTGCGGCCGGCACCGGATATGTCGGGATATTTCTGGCGGCGCTTATTGCCATCATGGTGGCCGGGTTTGACCTGTCGTCGCTGGCTATCGTCGCCGGTGCGCTGTCGGTTGGTATCGGTTTCGGCCTGCAGACCATCGTGTCGAACTTCGTGTCGGGCATCATCCTGCTGGTCGAACGCCCGATCTCGAAAGGGGACTGGATCGATGTGAACGGGATGATGGGCTATGTGCGTGACATCTCGGTGCGGTCCACGCGGATTGAGACGTTTGACCGGACTGATGTGATCGTTCCGAACTCGGACCTGATCAGCGGTGTGGTTACGAACTATACCCGCGGCAACACCATTGGGCGGGTCATCGTGCCTGTGGGCGTGGCCTATGGCACTGACACCCGCGTGGTCGAGAAAATCTTGGGCGAAGTGGCGAACTCGCACCCGATGGTGCTGGCGCATCCGGCCCCCAGCGTGGTGTTCCAGGGCTTTGGTGCGGATTCTCTGGATTTCGAGATTCGCGCCATTCTGCGCGATGTGAACTGGGTGCTGTCGGTGAAATCCGACATGAACCATGAGATCAACCGCCGCTTTGTCGAGGAAGGCATTGAGATTCCCTTCGCACAGCGCGATGTCTGGCTGCGTAACCCCGAAGCGTTGCAGGGGCAGCCCTCAGCGCCGCAGCAGAAACCCGAGGCCGAGACCACAAAACCGGCGTCAAATCCGCCGTCCTCTGCTCCTGTTGACATGACCGAGGCCGATCTGGGTGACGGGGACGGCGACGAGATTTAACCGCGTCTGCAGCGGAACTGCGGAAGGTTGAATTTTCGCTTTAATCGCCCCTTGCAAATCCCCCGGCGATGGTCCAAATATCGCGCCCACGGAGAGGTGGCCGAGTGGTCGAAGGCGCACGCCTGGAAAGTGTGTAGGCGGGAAACCGTCTCCAGGGTTCGAATCCCTGTCTCTCCGCCACTAAATTTATATAAGGTAATGATTTTTAACAATTATACTCGTATGGGGATTTTAATATCCCCCATTTAATCCCCCTATCTATGGCAAGCCTCACTTTTGAATTTTGGGCAAGTTCAGTTACCGCCCACTCTTTAGCTGGGATGGCCGGATTTTGAGCCTCGCCCCACACCGGACCTTCGTGCAATGCGCGACTGACGTCGGGTCAGAACCCAAAGTTACCGGGTGCTGCAGTCCGCGCTAACGACGGCAATGCGCAGAAAGCAGACTTTGCAAAGTCTCGCTACGGCATCAAAACTGACGCTTATCGCTGTCTCGGATGTAGTAGGATAGATTCTCAAAAGCGGTCATTAATCTTCTGTGTCGCCTACCCAAGACGCCTTCGCATTTGGATCGCAGAGATACGGCGTCATCTCAACTTGCTAGGTTCCAAGCCAGACAGGCTCGATTTCTCTGTTACCCTCCCCTGCATCAAGGCTTGTATCGTGCGTACTCGAAGTCCATATACACACGGCTTACGTTTTTCTTTTTCGACCTGCTGTCTCCCCAATTCGGCGTTCAGTCTTTCGATTCAGACCGACCACGCCGAGTCGCCGCAATGATGCGGGCGGCAAGTATTAGGAGACTTCCACCATGGCAAATGGCACAGTAAAATGGTTCAACTCGACCAAAGGTTTTGGCTTTATCGAGCCTGAAGACGGCAAACGCGACGTGTTCGTACATATCTCAGCAGTCGAACGTTCCGGCCTTAGCGAATTGAAAGACGGTCAAAAGGTTACTTTTGACGTCGAAGCTGGCCGTGACGGGCGCGAAAGCGCCGCCAATCTGGCACTGGCCTGACCTTTTACGGGCATCCTTTCTGGGTGCCCGTTTGCACAATGGGCAACTATAAGCCGTTGGAGAACAAGTAAGTTGCAACCAAAAGACTGGACGCGGGCGCTCGCGCAATACCGTGTGCCCGATGCGAAGCGCAGTATTTATGAAATTGCGATCACCGTTGTCCCCTTATTCGCGCTATGGGCTCTAGCGTGGTTTGCGTTATCATTTAGCGTCTGGATCGCAATATTGCTGGCCGTCCTAAATGCCGCATTTCTGGTCCGTATCTTCATCATTATGCATGATTGTGGTCATGGATCTTTCTTCAGAAACCGCAACGCATGCAATTGGACCGGCCGGGTTCTAGGTGTTCTTACCGTGACACCCTATGACGTTTGGCGGCAAAGCCATGCGATTCACCATGCCTCAACCGGTAACCTTGATCGGCGTGGTATGGGTGATATCCCTACATTGACCATTGAGGAATACCTGAAACGGAATTGGTTCGGGCGTGCCGCGTATCGTCTGACCCGGAACCCAGTCGTCCTGTTCGGTGTTGCGCCGATCTATACGTTCTTTATTCAATACCGCTTACCTGTTGGTTTCATGCGGTCGGGCTGGCTGTACTGGGCAAGTGCGATGGGAACAAACGCCGCAATTGCAGGGTTATTGGCTCTGATTTTATGGGCCGGAGGCTTTGAGGTGTTGGCGTGTGTTTTCCTGCCAACCGTGATTGTCGCATCATCCATTGGTATTTGGCTTTTCTACATTCAACACCAGTTCGAACACACGACTTGGGATCGGGAAGAGGGCTGGAACCTTCAGAACGCCGCGTTCTATGGCAGTTCTCACTATGCCCTGCCAGGCATCCTGCGGTGGTTCTCTGGCAACATTGGTGTGCACCATGTTCACCATCTCGCCAGCCGCATACCGTTTTATCGGCTAAACGAGGTTTTGCGTGACCATTCTGAGTTGGAAGATTGCCAGCGTATTACTTTATTTGAGAGCCTTCATTGCGCACGGTTGCATCTTTGGGATGAAAAAAGTCAACGTCTGCTGACATTTTCCGAGGCTTTGTCGAACGCCAATTCCAATAGGTATTTAGTGTAGTCTGGCGCGGACCAAATAGGCTTCGACGGTATCACCTCCTAGGGCGCGGATGGCTTCTAGTCGGTGAAGGCCTTCAATCAGCACGAACCTTTTGTTGTCAGCGCGTATCTGGATCGGGGTCTTCTGGCCGTTCTTCAGAATATCTTCGGCCAGTGTCAGGACTTTTTGCTGATCAAGTGTTTTTGCACGTTTCATAGGTACATAGATCAATTCTAGCGGATATGGTTTTTTCTCCAACATAAGCTACGTGTGCAACCTTTCGTGCATTTATTCCGGTTTTGAGTTCGCTTCAAAAGCAGGCGCTGGAACGTACATCATAGAACCGAGCGAACAGCATCGCGCAGTTCCTGATGCATAATCCAAGTTGCTGGCTCATCGTCACTTTCGATGTGAGAAAATGCCAGAACCTGCGCGGCGCCATCATTCTGTGCCGATCCGGCTTCGGGAAGTTCGAGTTCCAGATATTCAGCAATCAATAGTCCGATTTTCTTAAAGACCTTGATGGAGGCCTCGCGCGATTTGTAACCGGCTGCCTGAGACAAGTGACCAATAGTCAGGCCTTCCTTGCCTGCGATTGTAAGTGCTTTGAGCATTGTTACCTGCGCAGGGGTGAGCCTGATCTGGCGTAATGCCTCTGCATATTCTCTTTCACTGGGAACGAAGGTGCCGGAGTTTCCCTCCAAACGGCGTTGACCGCTACGCTTCCTGTCTCGTTCTTCGAGAATTTCTTTCAATGCTTCAATGGCCAATGCCGGTGTTTCGCCAACTGCATCAGCAATCATTGCCTGTGTTTTAGCTGGTGGCTTGGGGAATGCGCGCGCAACGCTGTTACCGCTCAGGATGCCGGCCTTAATCAAGTACTTTCCAAATTCATCTTCAATCACTCCTGCTACGTCAGCGTTCCGCGACTCACGAACACTGCGATCCTGAAATGCTCTTTGTTCCAGACCACGAGCTGACATCTTTGAACCGTGAAGGGTTACTTGAGGGGCATTTTTGCGCATCAGAGAAACACCACCACAATTATGGTCGCAACAAACACCAATAACGCGATAAACATCTTTACTCTGTAGGACCAGCGATGTGCCCTTTCGGCCTTGAGCATTTTGCCAAGGTTTTCGTCAATCGAGTTATGGTTCACGGCTTGGTCCTTCCGGATTTGTCAGGCGATATTGATTTCCAGCAACCTATTTTCGCGGCATGTTTTCGGTGCACGTATCGTTCTGTCGTGTGAACGGCCGATTGCATTCCCAACCATCACCTCTTCGATTTAAGTGAGCATTTGAAGGGACGAGGATCGCAACGCACCTGTCCCGGTTTGCGCGAAAACCACGTTCGCATTTCCATCCGGAATAAGTTTCAGGCGCAAGGTATGCATGCTGTGGAACTGCCACGGGCTCACAGCCGCTATCCGCTGCCCTGTAACCTCTGATGCACACCCAACCATCCGCGCTGTTTTTGTCAGTCAGGCGGCCGTTGCTCGGGACATTTATCGCAACACAATCCTGGTTCTCCTTACGAAATCCCCAGTTGCAGTGTATTTCCTGCACGCCAAACCGGGTTTCGACGTATCCATTTTGAGGTGCCATCACTTCTTCACAGAGTTCTCCGACACGCTGGAACAGCCGATTGCACTCCCACTGATCTCCGGTTGATGCAAGATAGGCATTTTCAGGAACTCTTATTTCCTCACAGAGTTCTCCGACATTCTGGAAACCGTGATTGCATTCCCAGCCGCTACCATAGGAGCTACCCGTCAAATATGCGTTTTCTGGTACGTCTGTTCTTTGGCACGATCCGTTCTTGTTTTCGAAACCTTCGTCACAAACCGATCCATCGGCATTGCCTCCGACTTGGGCAGGAAGCTGCGTTCCTGAGAGCAACACCAAGAGTGTCGGGATCAGACAAAGAATGCAGCGCGTAAACACGATGAACGACTGATTGAAACTGAGCCTGAGACCTGATCTATCGGGCATCAAGCACGCAATTTATGAGCCTTGTGCTGTTCATACGGCGCCTTCTTTCATGGGTCACGCAATGACTGGTGCATGTCAGGTGACAATTGCGAATGCTTGCGAGGAACGAGCTCATCGCGAAGACCCCAGCGAAACCCGTTCCTATGCTGGGGCACATGCTACAGTTAGTCTGAAGGCCATTGGATCATCGAAGCCGGCAGCATCGCGGCGTCGAGTAATTTTTACCAATGCACGTTTGTGGTCCTTAGCCAGAATAGAGTCAAGGAAGTTTCCCTCGTCGCAACGCTAGTACTGCCAAGGCAGGTGGTTTTGAAACAAGCACGTGACCAAGTAGCCTGGTGAACGGCCGAAAGAAGTTACTTGGCATTAATCTGTTGTTGTAGGGTTTGGGGGTCGGACCAGCAGCGAATGGCAGCTTGAGTCCGCGTCTCTCTTGTCGAGCATGAGTGCGGCGAAAGAGCGGTACGTGATCAAGGTTCCCTCGTGGCTATGAATGACTGGCCTGACGTCATCAGCAGCAACGCAGCGACATTCGTGCCGCTCCTTCGAGCTGATGCTGCGCAAGCACTCGCGGCGCGAGCAAATGGTTGATCTGTTACGCTTCTCGGGAATTGCAAAGTCTAATTGTGAATGTCCGTTTTGGGCTGGATACGGACTCCGCGACGATGAGCGCGAACGGCCGTTCTGTCCGCATCTGTGCCCTTGGAAACGGATGCAGCGAAGGACCGCTTCCCGTCTGGCCGGCGAAAACCTCTTCCGACAAAACCGACATAACCGACAAAACCTGTCTGTAAATGGGTTCTGTCAGTTTTGTCGGTTTTGTCATTGGGGCTATTCACTGGTTCGCCAAGTGGATCATCGGATTGACCATGTAGAGTCGAGAGCGCCGCCCGCCCGCTGCACCTGACGGTTGTTCCACCAAACGGATTATGTCGCCTTCTTCCAACACTTTGAGGGCTGGATTTAACTCACTGGCGGTGGCCAACCCCGACCGATCCAGGCGCAAGACCTCGCGGGATGTAAAGCGCTCCCAGGCTTGTTCCCGGATTGCAGCCACCAACCGCCGTGCGGCCCGTTCAGCCTTGGACAGCGACGCACTTGCGTAAGCGCGCTGCGCCATTGGCAAAGCGTAGGATGTGACAAACAACGCCGCCCGCTCAAAATCCGCAGACGTGATCTGGTGCGTCTCGTCTTCGATCCCTGTTGCCCAATCGAGGTAAGACAACACAAGGGCAAGCCGAATGGTCATGCCGGGGAGCTTACCTATATACGAGAGCAACAGCCCCTCTGCCTTGGCCTCCAATTCCCTTACATAGCTACGTAACGTATCGAGATGGTCGCGAGCTTCTTCCGTAAACAAAATGAGCCAAGGCCGCGTCACGTCGTACTCGTCCGTTACCATACGTAGGGATAGGAGCCTGGTGAGCGCCCGTTCGATAAACGCATCATCGGGAATGGATTGTGGGCGCTGTATCGGAACGGGGTCAGGCCAGATCGGCGTGAACCGCGCCAACAAGCCATCATCGTCAGAGTTGATCAGCAAGCCGTTTAGCTTGTCTGGCTGGATGCCACCAACAACACCAATAGACAGCTGGTCTATGTATACGGGATCACGCCCCATACGTTCGACCGTATAGGCACGACCGCCGTAGGCTTCGAGCCAGAAAGGCCGATCCGAACCACCGCCGGAATAGCGCGTCATGCCTTGCAACCACCCGGCCAGCTCATCCCGCGCCGCCAAAGTCCCACGCGCCTGCTTTTCCAGGATCACGGCCAAGCGTTCCACGGTGCCGTCAGCTACGCAGAGACGCGGAAGGAACGGTTCTTGACCAGGATTGGCCGCATCAGGTCGCTCCGGTGGCGCTGACCCATCTTTGATCGCGGCCTTGGTTGCTTCTTTCCAAGTGCTTTCCGCAATCTTGGCGATCTCTGCCGCCTCGCGCCATTGAGCAAGTTCGCCCTCGGATGTCTTGCGGAGTTCCCGCTCGGCCTTGCGAAGCGGTGTCAGCACAGCATCCAAACCAGGTGATTTACCGCTGGACGGTAGGCCAATTGCCATCGTCCACAGAATTGGGGGTTCCGACCACCCCGCCCAGGGAGACACCCAACGGGTATTGCCGACCAGTGATCCGGCAACTGCCAACAGAGCGGCCACGATGTAGTCTGGTGGTGATGACTTTGCCTCTGCCGCAACCGTTATCCATTGCGCCCATTTTGGTCCAAAGACCTCTTCCAGAGGCAGCCTGGGCGCAGCGGCGCGTTCATCACGCAAGAACCGCGATGCCGGTTCCGGCCAGTCCGGCGCAAAACTCTCTTCTTTTGGATGGATTGTCATTGCGCTTTTGCCTTTCCCGTCAGTACGTCATTCCAGTCATAGCCATCAGGGGCGGGCAGCAATGAGACACGCCAGCCCAAGGCATAGGCGCGGTGTGCCAACACTTGCGCGGCTTCCCGGCCAACGGCGTCGCCATCGGGCGCAATCACCAATTCGCCAGGGTGTTCCGGCAGGTGCAGGGATTTCATGCCACTTGCGCTCAATGCCGCCCACACTGTTGCAGGGCCATCCAATAGGCCGGAGAGCAGCGACAGCCCGGTTTCAATACCCTCTGTCACCACAAGCCGCCCAGATGCATCGGAGAGTTGAACCGCACCGCCCTTGGTTGCCCCAAGCATGGCCTTGCTTGGGGAGAGGTCCGTTTTACCAGCGCCATCTATACGTAGATACGTCCGATGCAGGGCAAATGTGTCAGTTCCACCTACATACCCTATAAGGGCGGGCACCCGTTTGGCTGCCGGATGCCAACACCTATCAAGGTAACGTAGGGAAGACGGCAGCGGGCATGCAATCCCACGTTTACGCAGGTAGATTTCGCCGGGTGTGCCGCAAACTGGTTGCGCCTCTTGCCAAACGGATTGAGCAACCTCTGCCCGCCTTTGAGTTTGGCGGCGTTCCTCTTCACGGTTCTTGCGCACAACTTCGCTATCGCGTGGCACATACTCTTCTTGACTGCCTGCCAGTCCCAGACCTTTGAGCGCGTCCAGTACGTGCGCAAAGCTGCACCCGGCATGGCAGGTCAGCAAAAGCTGACCTGAATGTCCGTTTGCGATGCTCAAGCTGGGTGAGCGGTCGTCATGGGCTGGACAACAGGCAATGCCAGACCGGCCAGACCAGCGCCCACCCAGGGCGTTCGTAATTGTTTCTGCGTCTGGCACTACACGCCCTCCCGCTTGAAGCGTTTGGGCAGGGCCTGCAGTTTTTCATGCTGAGGCGCTTTATACGCCTGGTGGAGTCCAATTAGAGCCTTCCGGGTTACGCAGTAGCCCAACGTGTCCCAGGCTGCCCCACCAGCCGTAAATTCGAACCGCTGGCGCTGGAACAACCATTGCATCCCGTCCCGGCAGGCCGCGACACGGTAGCGACCGCGACGGAACAATTCGCCACGGTAGACGTCTGAGGTTTCCCTGTGATCGGTCTTTTGCTCGATAGTTGTTGCTTGCAGTGTATCGACCATTGTTCACACCGCCTCGCTTGCGCGGCTTTCCAGCCAGGTCAAAACATCTGACTGACGCCAGCCCACAGCCCGTTTTCCGAGCTTTATAGGTTTCGGGAACGAACCGTCTGCGATCATGGCGTAGATGGTGGATCGAGAAAGACCCACCAGAGATTCCACATCTGGCCTGCGATAGATTTTGTCTTGCACTTCAATATGCCCCTTCAAGCGCCGCGCCATTTCTTTTGACGCGACCAATTGTCGGCAGTATCGAGGAAGGCAGGGATTGCTCTAAATTCCTAACTTCCCGTCGGTTCCGATGTTGGCGCATCGGGGCCGACACGAAGCGCCAACTGCCAGTAAGCGCCGCGTAAGTCCGAATAAGCACAGGAAAAAACACCTGCCAACGGGCTCCCGATGGCAGGTCAAAACCTATATTTTACAGAAAGTTACGAGCAGTTTTGGGGGATTAGGTACGGGAATTCATATGAATTGCGCTTTTTTTGGACGGAAATTCTAAGCGACTGATTTTCCTCTATTCTTTTTTCAAGAATTTTTCCCAGGCAACCATCATTTTGCGGCGGCGCTCCAAGGCATCGGTTCTGCGGTAGGCGCGCACGACCATGCTATCGACGTTATGGGCGAGTGCCAGTTCCGCCATGTGGTGATCATAACCCTCTTCTGCCGCCCAATCCCGGAAGGTTGAACGCAGACCATGCGGCACGGCAGGTGATCTACTCTTGGCGTCAAAGTAACCAGCACCGCCTTTCGCGAGGTTGGCTTGGTGCATCTTTCGCATCACGGATGACATTGCCATGTTGGACAACATCCCGCCCTTGGCTCCAAAGAACACAAAGGGCGAGCCTTCGAGCCGAGGAAGCTCTTTCAGCAAAGCGACCATGGAAGGGGTCAGTGGAACGCGATGCTGTCGGCGTGCTTTCATACGCGCCGCCGGTATGGTCCAGTGACCCGCCTCAAAGTCCACTTCATCCCAAGTCATGCCCCGTATCTCGCCGGAGCGCGAGGCTGTGAGTGCCGCAAATTGCAGCGCCTTGATAGACATGCCGTCTCGGCTTGCCAGATCGGCCCACCAGCGCCCGGTATCCTTATGTGCCAGCGCAGGGTGATGTTTGACGGTCGTAACCTTGCTTGGCTTGGGCAGGACTTCGGACAAATTGCCCTTCCAGCGCGCCGGATTGTCGCCAATGCGCAACTCGTTCACGGTTGCCCAGGACAAGACCTTTTCAATGCGACCGCGTAAGCGGCTGGCAGTTTCCGTTTTCTCTTCCCAGATCGGTTTGAGGACTGACACGATATCCGTGACGTCGATGGTTTCAACCGCTCTGTGGCCGATCACCGGTATCGCATAGGTGTCCAGTGTCGCGCGCCATTGCTTCTTGTGCTTTTCGCTGCGGAATTCCGCGAGCTTGGCTTCCAGGTATTTTTCGACAACGCTGGCAAAGTCTGTGTCCATTTTGGCTTTACGTTTCTCTGCCAGCGGATCGCCACCTAGATAGGCGTTACGCTTGTTCTCAACCGCTTGTTCCCGTGCCATCGACAATGTGACAAGGGGGAAGTTCCCAAGGCCGATCTCACGTCGCCTGCCGGAAATTACGATCCGCTGAATCCAATACTTGCGGCCCTCTTTGTCTATTCTTAGAAACAAACCATAGCGGCTGTTGTCGAAGTATTTCCCTGGCTTGGTGATGTTTTTGACAAAGGTTGCTGTCAAGGGTTTGCCTGCTGTCATGTTGCTGCGTAGTCCGTATTCTTGTCCGTCACTTTATCCCCCATTTGATGCTGGATTTCATCGGAACTCGCAAGACCATTCTGGATACTAAAGTAAAAAAAACTGTTTATTATAATGATCTTATGGGCATCCTCCGGACCGCCCTGGATCACTGAGTGGCTGCCTGTCTCTCCGCCATACCCCACATTTTTTGGAGCAGTACGGCCGATATCAGACCGAGCGTGTAATGCCCCCGTCGACGCGGATGTTCTGGCCGGTGATGTATGCGCCACCGTCCGAGGCAAGAAAGGCCACGGTGGCGGCGATCTCGTCATAGGCCTTGCCATAGCGCTCCATCGGGATGCGTGCTTTCCATTCCGGGTTTTCGGGCAGGCTATCGATGAACCCCGGCAGCACATTGTTCATGCGCACATTGTCGGGGGCGTATTTGTCGGCAAACAGCTTGCTATAAGCCGCAAGCCCGGCCCGCATCACGCCTGAGGTCGGGAAGACCGGGTCCGGCTCGAACGCGGCGAAGGTCGAAATGTTGATGATCGCGCCGGATTTCTGCTCGATCATGATGGGCGCGACAATCCGCGTGGCGCGTACGGCGTTGAGGAAATAGACCTCCATCCCTTCGCGCCAGTCTGCGTCGCTGATCTCCAGAACCGGCGCGCGCGGGCCGTGGCCGGCCGAATTCACCAGCACATCCACGCGCCCCCACTTGTCCATCACCGCATCCACCAGATGCTGCATATCCGCGCTGGACCGGTTTGTGCCGGTCATACCAATACCGCCAAGCTCAGCCGCCAGGGCTTCGCCCTTGCCCGAAGACGATAGAATGGCGACGTTGACCCCATCGGCTGCCAGTCGGCGCGCGCTTTCTGCGCCCATACCGCTGCCGCCGCCCATGATGATCGCAACTTTCTTATCGGCCATGTTTTACCCCGTTCCGCTGGTGTTCCTATTCCGTAGTCAAAATGGGGCAGGGTGAGACGTTTGACCAATCAGTAATTCTGTCTTAACCCTGTAGAAAAACTGCAAGGTCTGTGACAGGAAATGCGCAAACTGCCGCCCCTGAACGCGCTGAAGGCTTTTGAGGCCGCAGGGCGCCACCTGAACTTCAGCCGTGCTGCCGAAGAACTTGGCGTCACGCAGGGCGCTGTCGCTCAACACGTACGATCCCTAGAGGAATTGTTGCATATCAAGCTCTTTGACCGAAGGCCGAGAGGTCTGTCGCTGACGGATGAAGGCCGGAAATATCTTGCTCCGATCCGCCGTGCCTTCGACATGATGGCAGAGGCAACGGCCAACCTGTCGCCGCAGGACGTCGTTGTTACAATCAGTACGACACCGTCTTTTGCTACACGCTGGCTGGTGCCAAGGTTGGGGGCGTTTGCGCAGGATCACCCGGAAATCCGGCTGCGTTTGGACGCGTCGAACGCGCTGGCGAACTTTCAGACGGATGGGGTGGATATCGCGGTGCGGCAGGGGAAACCGCCATTTGGGCCGGGGCTGATCGCCGAGCCGTTGTTTGCCGCCGATCTGATCGCGGTGTGTCATCCCGATTTGGCTTTGGAGGGCAGGATCCGGTCACCCGCAGATTTGCTTGGACATACCCTGCTGGAAGACACACATGGCCAGTGGCCCCTGTTTCTTGAGGCGGCATTGAGAGAGGCGCCGCCAGCCGGATTGAAGACGATGGCGTTCAGCCAGACTTCTCTGGCCATCGATGCCGCGATTGCCGGGCAGGGCGTGGCGCTGGCCAACCGTGAATTTGTCGAGGACGATCTTCGGGCAAAGCGTCTGTGCCAGCCGGTCTTGTTTTCGACCGCAGTGCAGGAGGGGTATCATGTCGTCGCCCCACGCGCGCCCAGAAATCCTGGGATCGTTGCCGCCGTACGTGCGTGGCTGCTTGCGCAGGTCTGAGAAAACCGGCACCACGATCGGCAAGCAACCCGACCAATGCCGCAGGAAGGGCGTATTGCTGCCATATCACGGGTGCAAAATTGCGGCAGAATTAAGCGCGGCCATCCTCATCGCGGGTTTTTGGGTCGGGTTATGTGTCGCAACGGTAACGACCCCCCGAAATTTCGCGCCGGCCAATTAGCGAAAGCCGATTGTTGAGATATCAAGAGCCGCAACCATAAGTGAAACAAAAAAGCACGAGCAGCCAGTTCCGAAAACCGCGACCTGATCGCGGGGGTCGGACACAAATCTCGGTCGGAGGTTCAATGTTATTGTCCGTTGTCGTTCCCTGCATGAACGAGGAGGCCTCGATCCCCATGCTGGTCGAGCGCTTGATCGCTGCAACCGACGCTTGGCAGGGCGACACCGAGATTGTGCTGGTCGATGACGGTTCGACCGATGACACATGGAACGCGATTTGCGCGCAGTGCCGGGAGCATTCCGCGATCCGTGGTCTGAAACTGTCAATGAACCGCGGGCATCAGGTGGCCCTGACGGCCGGGCTGATGGCGGCCAAGGGTGAGCGGATTTTCATGCTCGACGCCGATTTGCAGGACCCGCCCGAGCTGTTGTCGGACATGATGGCAATGATGGATCGCGGCTATGACGTGGTTTACGGGCGCCGCAGCGAGCGCAAGGGGGAAAGCTGGTTCAAGAAGGTCACGGCTCACGGGTTCTATCGCGTGCTGAACCGGCTGTCCGATGTTCCGATTCCCAACGATACCGGCGATTTTCGTCTGGTGACCCGGCGGGCGCTGGACGCGGTGCTGCAAATGCCCGAGCGCGCGCGGTTCATCCGCGGGATGTTCGCCTGGGCCGGGTTCCGGCAGATCGGTATCGAATATATCCGCGATCCGCGTGTGGCGGGCGAAACCAAGTACCCGCTGTCCAAGATGATCCGGTTTGCCTTTGATGCGCTGGCCAGTTTCTCGATCAAGCCGCTGCAGATCGCGACACGGATGGCCTTTCTGACCCTGATCGTTGCCGCCCTGATGGGCGTCTACGTGTTCGGGTCGCTGATCCTTTACAACACGGTCGCAGGTTGGGCCTCGACCGTTCTGATCATCAGCTTTTTCTCGGGTATCCAGTTGCTGACGCTTGGCATCATGGGCGAATATCTGGGCCGTCTTTACGTCGAGGCCAAGGGCCGGCCGCTGTTCTTCGTGGACGAGCAGGCCGGGGACGCGGTTGAGCCCGTCGTTGAGCATATTGTCAGACAGCAATGACCGAACGCCGCCGCATATTCCGTTTTGCGGTCGTCGGGACCGGGGTGGCCGCCTATTACATGGCGACGTATCTGGGCCTGCTGCACCTGCTGGGTTCGCCTTGGATTGCCAACCTGCTGGCCTTTGGCTCGGCAATCCTGATCCAGTATGTCGGCCAGACCGCATGGACTTTTGGCAAACCTCTGGCGGCCCCGGCGCAGTTCGGGCGCTTTCTTTGCATGATCGGGGTCGGGTTGGTTGTGTCTTCGGCCCTTACCGGGATCGTCGGGCCGCGCCTTGGGCTGCCTGAGACCGTCTCGGCTGCTTCGGTTGTTGTGGTCCTGCCGATCCTCAACTTTGTGATCCTTCGCCTTTGGGTCTATCGCGAGCGAAATTCAATCTAGAGATCAGACATGTCGCATATCTATTCCAATGAGTTCTTTGACTATATCGACCAGGGCGCGCGGCGTTCGGCCAACAGCCTGATCCGGTGTCTGCAGTCGTGGATCAAACCGGAAAGCGTGGTCGATTTCGGGTGCGGCCGGGGGGTCTGGCTGTCGGAATGGTCGGCGGCTGGCTGTACGGATATCGCAGGCGTAGACGGCCATTATGTAGACCGCGAACGGCTGGCGATCCCGTCAGATGCGTTTTTCGGAAAGGACCTTGTTGCGCCAATCGATCTGGGGCGGCGGTTCGATCTGGCACAGTCGCTGGAAGTCGGAGAGCACCTGCCGCATGAGGCCTCGGTCAGCTTGGTCCAAAGCCTTACGACCCATGCGGATCTGGTCTTGTTCTCGGCGGCGGTGCCGGGGCAGGGCGGCGAATTCCACATCAACGAACAGCCGCTTTCGTTCTGGCAAAATCTGTTCGCCGAACGCGGCTACTCCGCCTATGACTGCCTGCGTCCCGAGTTGTTCGGCGACACCAGCATCGAGCCCTGGTATCGGTACAACTCGGTTCTCTACGCCAATGACGCAGGCGCCGCGAAACTGCCGCCCGAAGTGCTGAAGACCAAAGTTACCGGTGCGCTGAAAGAGGTGGGCTCTTTCGGCTGGAACCTGCGGAAGATGGTCGTGCGCCGTTTGCCACGCACAACCGTCACGGCGATCGCGCAGGCGCGGGCATCGATCATTGCGCGCTCATACGGGGGGAAGGAATGAGTACCCGACCGCTGGGGCACGAGTTTGCACGTCTGTTCGTGCTGTGCTTTTCGGTGATGATCCTGGCGTATCTGCCGTTGATCGAAGACCCGTTTGTCCGGCACGACGATTTTCCGGCGCTGCTGGGCACGCGTACGGCGGCCTTGCTGAAGACGCTGGATGAGGGGCGCTGGCTGAACTACTGGTGGCAGTTCCGGCCGTTTTTCCTGCCGTCACCGGTGCATCTTATCCTCTACTTGGTTGGATGGTCGCTTTTCTCAGCCGCTACGGCGTTGAGCCTTTTGGATCGCGATGTTGATGGCTGGTACAAGGGGTTTCTTGCCATTTTCGTGGCCCTTTCGATCCCCGCCTATCTGATGTCATTCTGGTTCAATACGCTGTTGCCAGGCGTCTGGGTGGTTGCGCTATTTGCGGTGGCGGTCGTGTTTCTGCGGCATCGCACGGTGCTTGCTCTTTTGGTCGTGGCGGTGCCGTTGTCCTTTATGGCCTATACGACCTATCCGTTTCTGTTGCTTACGCTGGTTCTGTTGTCCCGCAAGGCGCCCAAAACCTATAAAAGCATGGCGATCACGTTGGGTGTGTTCGTTGTCAGCCTCGCTCTGGGTGTGCTGGCGGTCTATTCGCTGAACTACATCTATCACGGGGTTTTCGGCATTCCGGTTGCCCAATGGCGCAACCCGACCGAGGTGCATTCCTTTGCCGATCTGATGGCGAATATCGAAAAGCAGAAGGTTTTCCTGCACAAGTCCCTCGACCAGATGGGTGGGGGTGTTGCCAAGCACGGTGTCGTCATTCCGCTTATGTTCCTGGCAGCCTGGGTGGCCTTGTTCGTTTGGAACAGGTTTGTTGCCGTCGCCGTTCTTGCGGCCGTTCTGGCTGGGCTGGCACCGCTTGCGGGCAAGGCCCTGATGTCCGGTGTTCAGGTGCCGCTTCGGACTTTGGGTTGGGTTTGGATCTTGTTCGGCTTCTGTATCGTCTCTGTTGCCGTTCATTTGTCGAAGTCCGGCGGCAGATGGTTGAGTCTTTCCCGTATCGCAATTCTATGTGTGTTGTTGTTCAACATTCTGGCAATCGCGAAGACTTCGTTCTTTGCTTTCCCGCCGTGGCAGGACACGACCCGGAAAATGGCCAGCTCTGTGCCGGACGGTACTGACACCATTTATGTCTTTGGGGATTATATGGCGGTTCACGGCGCGCGAAAGGCGGCGATTCAACAAACCCGGGGGCTGCAACTTCGGCTGGCCTATCTGACAGGGGCCGCGGTGTTTATCTGCGATGACAAGCCAAAGGGTTGCATGAATGTAGAACCGCCTTTCGACCTGAAAGGTCAAGAAGATGATCCGGTCGTCAAACCTGTGGGGCAAGATGTGTTCATTCTGCTGCCCGCCCCCGATGCCGTTTCCTGAGACGGTTTGACGCCTGCCCCTTCCGACTGTGCTGGGCGGGCAAAAGGTCAATTGTAACGGAAATAAGAACGTTTTATGAAGGGGGCTGATTTCAGAACCATCGCCCTGACAGGCGTGTGTTTTTCGTGAACAGGACCCGGTAAGTATGATTGACCTGAGTGGCCTCACGCCCTTGCGGGAAAGCCGCAATTACAAGATTTTCCAGCACCCAGAACTTGAGGGTGAGCTGTTGAAGGTCCGCATTGATGAGCCGGAACGCAAGCACGTGCTGCCGCGCTATTCTGAATGGCGCTATGGCAACCTTCGGCAGTGGAATCGCGAGGCGAACGAATACCTTGCCGCGCTGAATCGCGGATGCCCGGAAATCGAACGTCTGGCGCGGTTCGCAGGCTATGCTCCGACCTCATTGGGGCCGGC
Source organism: Ruegeria sp. AM9 (assembly GCF_056540565.1). Lineage (NCBI taxonomy): Bacteria > Pseudomonadati > Pseudomonadota > Alphaproteobacteria > Rhodobacterales > Roseobacteraceae > Ruegeria > Ruegeria sp. AM9. Next base: position 203,473 of record NZ_JBQFWY010000001.1, on the reverse strand, counting down.
GATCGTGGTGGAAAAGCTGACCGGCCCGGACGGCGGGCTGGCGCCGACTATGCAATCTGAACTGGTGGCGTTTAAAAACGACCAGTCAGCGCGGAAGCGGCTGCATCAAGAGTTCATGGAACTGCTGGACGATCTGGAGCGGGGCCAGATCATTGTCGGTGACATGGGGTTCGAAAACATCGTTCGCGCGCATGAACGAGGAGGAAAGCTGGTCATCATCGACGGTCTGGGCGAAAGGGTGATGTTCCCTCTGGCCCTGTTCAGCAAATGGGCTTTCCACAAATCGATCCAACGCCGCCGAGAGCGCATGACCAAGGGGTTCAGGCTGGACGTCCCCTGACAAAGCGCCGGGTTCAGCCTGCGATGCGCAGGGGCACGGTGTTTTCGACCTCTTTGCGGATCTCTTCGATCAATGCCATCGCCGCAGGGTTCCGGCGTTTCAGGTGCGTTCGCGCGACATAGGCAATGCCGGGCGGGTCGGGGAACAGATCGGCGATGATCTCCATATCCGGGGTGACATGCAGGCCGTTCAGCAGAGCCACACCCAGCCCTGAACGCACCGCCGACTGGATACCGGCGGCACTTGGGCATTCCAGAACACTGTCGAACCGATGCGGCCCGTGGCGCAAGCCCCATTGCCGAAAAAAACACTGGCTGTCAAAGGCTAGGAACGGCACCGGGGCGGTGAGGTCGATGCGATACTCCGGCGATTTGACCCAATGCAGATCATCCTCGAACAGGATCAGGTCGTCGGGTGACACGTCCCGGCGAAAGATCTGCATGACCGCCACGTCCAACTCTCCGGCCTTGAGCCAGGCCTGAACGTTCAGGCTTTGGCTGGTGCGAGTCCGAACCTTAACGTCGGGGTAGAGCCGCGTGAACCGTCCCAGAATTCGGGCGATGCCGCTGGTGGTGGTGTCTTCGGTCATGCCCAGCCGGATGGTGCCGGACAGGGGCTTCTTACCCAGCGCCGCCAGGGCCTCGTCATGCAATTCGGTGATCCTGCGGGCGTATTCGCACAGCCGCTGACCGGCGTCGGTGAAAAGTGGGCCTCCGGCGCGGCGGGCCAGAAGATCGCAGTCCAGCGCCTGCTCCAACCGCCGGATCTTGTGGCTGACCGCCGATTGCGACAGCGCCAGATGTTCCGCCGCCCGCGTCACGCCGCCATGGGCCGCGATGGCGAGCAAGGCCCGAAGGGCATCAATCTCCAGACGTTCGTTCATTGGCGCATCCATGACAAAAACAGATGAAAGAATGATCATCATTCATTTGAGTCACATCCTAGCGACAGTTTAGTCATGTGAAAAGACGAATCACCGGAGACCAACCATGTCACATCTCGTCACCGACCACGCTCTGATCAACAATTCCCGCATCGCCCATGGCATTCATGGTGCAGGAGAACCCGTCGTGCTGATCCACGGCACGCCGTCCTCGTCCTATATCTGGCGCAACGTGCTGCCGAAACTGGTCGGGGCCGGCTACAAGGTTCATGTCTATGACCTGTTGGGCTTTGGCCTGTCCGAGCGCCCATGGGACCCTTCAGTCGATACATCGGTTACCGCGCAGGTTCCGATCCTTGAGGGGTTGCTGGACCTGTGGGGGTTGAATGACCTGCACGTGATCTCGCACGACATCGGCGGCGCGATAGCCCCGCGGTTTGCGGTTCAGTCGCCTGACCGGGTGCGGTCACTGACCATGATCGACGTCGTCAGCTTTGACAGCTGGCCCTCGAAGCGGACCAAAGAGCAGATGCAATTGGGCTTGCAGCCTTTGATTGACGCACCGGATGCGCAGCATCGAGAGCATTTTCGCGAGTGGTTATTCTCGGCCGTGGCAAACAAACAGCGCTTGGCCGATACGGCGCTGGAAACATATCTGGATTTTATCAGCGGACCCATCGGGCAAGGCAGCCTGTTCCAGCATCAGGTCCGTCACTACGACCCCAAGCACACCAACTGCATCGACTATGCCAAACTCGGCGCATTGCCGGTTCAACTGATCTGGGGGGCGGATGACGCGTGGCAGGTGGTCGACTGGGCGCATAAGCTGCACGACATCATTCCGGGGTCGGAGTTGCACATTCTGAAAGACTGCGGTCACTTCGCGATGGAGGATCAGCCGGAACAGATTTCGGCCCTGTTGGTCGATTTCCTCAAGCGGAAAGGGTGAAACATGGCAAAGAGCGACACTTCTCGTCGTGGTCTGACGACCGTGTTTGAGGTCACCGGATCGGTTCTGGCCATGGCCTATGCCTTGCTGATCGCATCGAACACAGGCGCTGAACTTCTGGGCTTTGCGCTGTTGCTGGTATCCTCTGGACTGTTCGCTGCGTGGGCGGTGATTGACCGGCGCTGGACCTTTCTGTCGCTGCAGGGGTTCTATGCGACCTCGGCCGTAATTGGGCTGATCCGCTGGGCGTAAACTTCGCATAGGGCTGGTGCAGATTTCCTGCTAGGACAGCCCTATGCGCATGGAAAACAGAATCGAGATCGGCTTTCTGCTGTTTGACGGCTTTCCCATGGCCTGCCTGACCTCGGTGATTGAGCCGTTGCGGGCGGCCAACGAAATCGCCGGGCAACAGGCGTTCTGCTGGTCGCTGATCTCGGAGCGCGGTCAAAAGGTTCAATCCAGCGCCGGTGTCGGGTTCGAGGCTGAACGGTCGCTGGCCGACTGCAAGAACATCGACATTCTGTTCCTGCTCAGCAGCCCGACCTCGGTTTTCGATAAACCGACGGCCGGGAATGGCGTGTTGCGCAGCCTTGGTCGACACGGCACGGTTCTTGGCGGCATCAGCGCAGGGGTCTTTCCCTTGGTGCGATCAGGCGTCATGCAAAGTCACCCGGTTTCGGTCCATTGGTGCTATGAGGCTGCGTTCGAGGCCGAGTTTCCCGACATGGATGCCCGCAGCGAAGTGATCGTCCGGAACGCCAACCGATACACCGTGTCCGGAGCTGCGGCAGGTTTCGATCTGGCGCTGCATCTGATTCAGGACCGGTTGGGTGGCGACGTGGCGCATGAGGTCGCCTGTTGGTTCCAGCATCCGATGATGCGCGGGGCAGGGGTTCGACAGCAGGTGCCCAGCGCCAATACGCCGGGTACGGGCGACAGCCTGCCGCCACTGGTGTCGCGTTGCGTCGCGCTGTTCGCGGCGCATTTGAGCCAGACGATTTCGATCGCGGACGTGGCGCAGCGGACGGGTGTCACGCCTCGCCAGATCGAGCGCGCCTTCAAGCAGGCAACGGGCCAAAGCCCCAGCCACTATTACCGCGCCATGCGGATGAAGGCGGCACGGCAGATGGTGGTCTACACCAAAGATCCGATCCCGGTGATCGCTGAGGCCGTCGGATACAGCTCGGTCTCACCTCTGGTGACCCATTACCGCGCGGCCTTCGGGCTTAGCCCCAGCGAGGATAGACGCCGCATCAACCGTTTTCGGGTCGAGGACAACGCGCCTCTGCCCTCGGTCTGAGGGCTGTTTTACAGCGCCGCGCGCATTGCCATGACGATGGCGTGGTGCAGTGATCCGGCCGAGGATCGCGGGCCGTATAGGCTGACCATCTCGGGCGTTCGGCACAGCACGAAACAGCCCAGATGATGGATCGCACACCGCGCGGCGCTGCCCTCATCAAACTTGCGCAGATCAAGTTGGCACAGCAGTTCCAACACCGCTTTGATGTCTTCACCGCTCAGATCGAACCGCGCCCACGCGTCCGTCTGTTCCGTCACCGAAGCCGCATCCCCGACAACCGCCTTGACCTGATCCGCGAGGTCTTGGTGGCTATCATAGGGGGCTTCGATCATCCATTGATCCGGCCCGGACCAAAACGCGTTGACCGCCGCGCCAGCCCAACGGCCAGCTTCCGGCGGGCGCGCGTCAATCAGCTGGGCCAGCGCCTCGGCAGCTTTGGTTTCCAGCCCTGCACGCGCAGCGAGCGACGCTAGCGCAACTTGGGGGACTTCGGTGCATGTGACGCCCCCAACAGAGTTCACACGCGGCTCAGATCCACCCAGGGCGGTTATTGCAACAAGATCATGCACGCAGACGCTCTCCTTCAGGGTCGACGAAATGGGCCGAGACGAGTTCCACTTCAACCGTCAGATCGGTCAGGGGAGAGACCAGCCGCATTTTCTCACCCAGCCTTGCCGCCCCGTTTTTGACCAGACCCAGCCCGATATTGCTGTTCAGTATGGGCGAATATACGGCCGAGGTGACATAGCCCTGATCATGAACCGCATCGACGGGGCCATCAGCCTTCATCAGATGTCCGCCCGCGGTGATCTTATCCTCGGCCTGCAGAGGTTTGATCCCCACAAGCCGCAGCCCATCCGGTTCGACCAGTGCTTCACGTTCCGAGAGGACCGAGCCGATGCTGTCCTTCTTCTTAGACACCATCTTACCCAATCCAAGGTTCAGTGCGGTTGTTGTGCCGTTCAACTCGTTGCCGGCCGCATGACCTTTTTCGACCCGCATCGCGCCCAGTGCCTCGGTGCCGTAGGGGACAACGTCAAACTCCTCGCCCTCATCCATCAAACGCCGCATCAACGCATCGCCATAGCGCGAGGGGACGGCGATCTCATAAGCCAGCTCGCCCGAGAACGAGATCCGGAACAGCCGCGCCCGCAACCCGCTGCAGACGGTGATGTTGCCACAGGCCATGAAGGGGAATGCCTCGTTCGAGATGTCGAACTCGGGGTCGACGATCTTTTGCAGCAGCTTGCGCGCGTTCGGTCCGGCCACGGCGTATTGGGCCCAGCCTTCGGTGGTTGAGATCAGTTGCACGTCCATGTCCGGGCACAGGCATTGGCGCACGAATTCCATGTGGCGATAGACGCTTACGGCGTTTGCGGTGGTCGTGGTGACGACGAAATGATCCTCGGCCAGCCGCGCCGCGGTGCCGTCGTCCATGACCATGCCGTCCTCGCGCAGCATCAGGCCATATCGGGTTTTGCCCACGGCCAGTTTGGCAAAGCCGTTGGCATAGATGCGGTTCAGGAACTCGGCTGCATCTGTGCCCTGCACGTCGATCTTGCCCAGCGTGGTGCAGTCACACACGCCGACGGAGGCACGGGTCTGGCGCACCTCACGGTCCACCGATTCCCGCCAGTGTGTTTCACCGGGCTGGGGGAACCACTGCGCGCGCAGCCAGTTGCCAACCTCGACAAACACTGCGCCGCGCTCTTTGGCCCAATAGTGCGAAGGCGTCAGGCGTGTCGGGTGGAAGTCCTGCCCCTTCATACGACCCGCGAAAGTGGCGATTGGAACCGGCGTGTAAGGCGGACGGAAAATCGTGGTGCCGACCTCGGGGATCGACTTACCGGCCACTTCCGCCATGATCGCCAGCCCGGTGATATTCGAAGTTTTGCCCTGATCGGTTGCCATGCCCAGCGTGGTGTAGCGCTTCAGGTGCTCGACCGAACGGAAACCCTCCTGATAGCTCAGCTTGACGTCCTTAACGGTCACATCGTTCTGCTGATCCACCCAGGCGCGCTTGCAGCCCTGCACGTACCAGAAAGGTGTTTGCGTGACCGGAGCGTCCTCGGTCTCGGGCAGCGTGGGCAGGGCACCGGTCAGGTCCAGCGCCTTGGTCGCCTCTTCGGCACCGGATTGCAGGGCACCGTGGGTTGACATGATCCCGTTCGCCGCGCCCGCAACGGACATGCCCACAGGCAGTTCGCCACCGGGAACAAAAGCCGCCAGCGCGTCGTTCCAAACCGGGCGTCCGCGTTGGTGGCAGGTCAAGTGGACGTTCGGGTTCCAGCCGCCGGACACGCCCAGTGCGCCGCAGTCCAGCGTGCGGGTTGATCCGTCCGGCATCGCAACTTCGACAAAGGTCAGCCCAAGGCGCCCTTTGGTGTCGACGACTTGCGCGCCTTTAAGGACCTCATAGTCATAGCTGGTAGGCGCGTTGCCGCGCACATCCACCACGGCGGCGATTTTGACACCTTTGGCGTGCAAATCCGAGGCGGTGCGGTGGCCGCCGTCGTTGTTGGTAAAGATCGCCACGCGGTGCGACGCCGTGGCTGCGAACCGGTTGGCATAGGTCCGCAAGGCGCTTGCCATCATGATGCCAGGCCGGTCGTTGTTTTCGAAAGCGATCGGGCGCTCGGTTGCCCCGGCGCAAAGCAGCGCCCTTTGCGTATAGATACGCCACAGGATCTGGCGCGGCTTGCCTGCGGGCAGGGTGGGCAGGTGGTCCCCGGTCCGTTCCACCGCGCCGTAGATACCGTGGTCGAATGCGCCGATCACGGTTGTGCGCGGCATCAGGCGGACGTTGGGCATCGAAGACAGTTCCGCCACCGCCTGCGCCGCCCAGTCAAAGGCGCTGCGGTCGCCGACCGCAAAGGTCTCGCTGTTCAAACGCCCACCAAGAGCGAAGTCCTCATCGGCCAGGATGACATCGGCGCCATCCCGACCCGCGGTCAAGGCCGCCATCAGGCCGGCTGGCCCGGCCCCGATGATCAGCAAGTCGCAGTGGCGGAAACCCTTGTCGTACTCGTCCGGATCGGCCTCCTTCGACAGAGACCCCAAGCCAGCGGCGCGACGGATTATTGGCTCGTAGAGCCTTTCCCAAAACGCAGCAGGCCACATGAAGGTTTTGTAGTAGAATCCCGCCGAAAGGAAGTTGGAGAACGTGTCGTTCACCGCCAGCGTATCCAATTTCAGACTGGGCCAGCGGTTTTGTGAGTGTGCCTCAAGCCCGTCGAACATCTCAACCGTGGTGGCACGCGTGTTGGGTTCTTTCCGGGCACCGGTGCGTAACTCGACCATACCGTTGGGTTCCTCTGACCCTGCGGTCAGCAACCCGCGCGGACGGTGATATTTGAACGACCGCCCGATCAGCCGGACGTCATTGGCCAGCAGGGCCGAGGCCAAAGTATCGCCGGGATGCGCGGTATAGCTGCGCCCATCGAACCGGAAGGTCAGTGCAGTGCTATGGTCGATCTGACCGCCATCAAGCCTGTTGCCCTGCGTCATTTGGATCGCCCCCGCGCGTGGGCCACATCACGGGCCAGTTCCACCTTTGAAATCTCATGCGTCAGCGTGTTGCGCGTAACGACCAGCCACGAACGGTCTCCGGCCTCGTGATACCACAGCTCTTGATGCTCACCGGCGGGGTTGTCGCGCAGATAGCCATATTCATAGAACGCATCGGCCGCGTTTTCGGCCTGCCAATCAGGGCGGTCGATCAAGGAGGCGTCGCCCAGATAGGTGAACTCCGAGGCGTCGCGCGGGCCTAGAAGGGGATGGTTGATAATCATGGAACAGTCCCCTCAGTGCAGGTTGGGCTGGTTGCCCACGCCTTTTTCGTCGATCATCCGACCCGTCTTGAACCGGTCGAGGCGATAGGCGGTGGCGACCGGGTGCGGTTCGTCCTTCGCCAGAAGATGTGCAAAGCAATGGCCCGAGGCCGGGGTCGCCTTGAACCCGCCGTAACACCAGCCGCCGTTGAAATAGAGCCCATCGACCGGGGTGCGGTCGATGATCGGCGAACCGTCCATCGACATGTCCATAACGCCGCCCCACATCCGCAGCAGGCGGGCACGACCGATCATCGGCATCAGGGCCATGCCGCCTTCGCAGACGTCCTCGACGACCGGCAGGTTGCCCCGTTGCGCGTAGGTGTTGTAGCCGTCGATATCGCCGCCAAAGACCAGCCCGCCCTTGTCGGACTGGCTGACATAGAAGTGGCCCGCGCCAAAGGTGATGACGCTGGGCAGAACGGGTTTCAGGCCCTCGGATACAAAGGCCTGCAGGACGTGGCTTTCGATGGGCAGGCGCATCCCAGCCATTCCCATCACACGGCTGGAACTGCCGGCAACCGCGCAACCCACTTTGGTCGCGCCGATGAAGCCCTTGGTGGTCTCGACGCCCAGGCATTTGCCGTTTTCGATCCGCAGGCCGGTGACCTCGCAATTCTGGATGATGTCCACGCCGTGCATATCCGCCGACCGGGCAAAGCCCCAGGCCACCGCATCGTGGCGGGCTGTCCCTGCACGGCGCTGCACAAGACCGCCTTTGATCGGAAAGCGGGCGTCGTCGAAGTTCAGATAGGGGTGTTCCTTGCGCACCTGCTCGGCATCCAAAAGCTCGGCATCCGCGCCGTTCAGGATCATCGCGTTGCCGCGCCTTGTATAGGCGTCGCGCTGGCCGTCGGTGTGGAACAGGTTGATGATCCCGCGCTGGCTCATCATGGCGTTGTAGTTCAGGTCTTGCTCAAGCCCTTCCCACAGTTTCATCGAGAACTCGTAGAACGGTTCGTTCCCGTCCAGCATGTAATTCGAGCGGACAATGGTAGTGTTCCGCCCTACATTGCCGCCACCGATCCAGCCCTTTTCGACCACGGCCACATTGCGCCGACCGTAAACCTTGGACAGGTAATGCGCCGTGGCCAGTCCATGACCACCGCCGCCGATGACGACGATGTCGTAATGCGCCTTGGGTTCGGGCTCACGCCAGACCGGTTTCCACCCTTTGTGGCCGGTAAGCGCCTCTTTGATGACTCGAAAGCCGGAGTATCGCATGAATCGGACCTTTTTTTCCAGAATTCACTATTATGAGCGGTTTGAATATCCTCAGATGCGACATCGGTTTGGTTGAATCAGACTTGGTGACGCGTCTCTTTGCGCTGAATATCGGTAAACCACTGCACAAAGGCATCGACCTCGGGCGAGCGGCGCTGCACCGCCAGAAAATACCCTTCGCTGGCCGGGGCCGAGGCATCTGATGCAAGTACGACCTGACCGGTCTGCAGGGCGTGATCGGCGATCAGAGCGTTGACCAACGCGACGCCGTTGCCTGTCGTGGCAAGGTGCAGAGCAAGGCCGTAGGAATCGACATAGAACGCAGGGGCGCCGACCGGCAGATCGGTCGCCTCGGCCCACGACCCCCAATTGTCCGATGTACCAACGGTTCCGATAAGGGGAAGGTCTGGCAGGTCACCCGAAAGGCGCGGTGCTTTCACCGCGATCAGGTGATTTGGTTGCAATGCCGTTGCATCCCGACCAACCTGCTTTTCCGACCCGAACCGTATTTCGACATCTGCGCGTGAGGCGGCGAACTCATCCGGCCAGATTGTGCTGACGAACCGTACGGACGTATCAGGGTTCTGTTGTTGAAACCGGGGCAAGGCCGGGGAAATCACCCATTCCAGCACACTGACCGAGGCCGCAACGGTAATATGCCGCGCCCGTTCCTCGGCCAGATAGGGCGAGGCGGCGGAATGTAACATCTCAAGCGCGGCCTCGACCTGTGGCAGCAACTTGCGGCCTTCGTCGGTCAGGGACAGCCCGCGCGCATGACGGTGAAACAGCACCACGCCCAACCGGGTTTCCAACGACCTGATCTGCTGGCTGACGGCGGATTGTGTCAACCCGATTTCCTCGGCGGCGGCGGTCGAACTCAGGCGTCTGGCCGCAGCTTCGAACGATCTGAACCACGTCAGCGGGGGCAGGGATTTCGACATTGGTAACCTACATATTAGAGTCACTAATACCTAAGACCAAAGTTCTTTCGTTTGTCAAAGCGGCCCCTAGGCGAGGATAGTTTGTCAACGACAGAAAAAGGGGGCGCTCGTGGAGCCAAGTATTCGGAAAATCGTGACCTATGACGAAGAGGTTCTGGTCGAAGGATTTCGCAAGGCCGAGCGCCCGTGGCGGATGTTTGCGGTTGCGGCGGTGGTGTCGAACCCCTGGGCGGGTCGTTATGTCGAAGATCTGCGGCCCGAGATTCTGAGCTTTGCGCCGATTCTGGGCGAAGAGCTGACCAGCCGGATGATCGCGTTGGCGGGCAGCGGCGACGCCATCGAAGCCTATGGCAAGGCCGCGGTGGTGGGGCTGGACGGCGAAGTCGAGCACGCCTCGGGCCTGATCCACACGCTACATTTTGGCAATCATTTCCGGCAGGCGGTGGCGGCGAAATCCTACCTGTCCTTCACCAACACGCGTGGCCCTGCAAACGCGCCGATCATGGTTCCGTTGATGGACAAGAACGATGCGGGTCGCCGGTCTCACTACCTGACGCTGCAGTTCGCCATTCCCGATGCCCCGCGCGCGGATGAGGTGGTGATCGTGCTGGGCGGCGCAACCTCGGGGCGGCCTCATCATCGGATCGGAGACCGGTATCAGGATTTGAAGGATCTGGGTCATGACGTGGACAACCCGGCCTCGGTCTGAATACGGCGAACTGGCCGCGATTGACGCGGGTACAGGGCCGCTGGTCGTTCTGCTGCATGGCGTTGGCTTACGGGCCGAGGCGTGGGGCGCACAGATCGAGCCGCTGGTCTCTGCCGGGTATCGCGTGCTGTGTCCGGATATGTCCGGGCATGGCGAAACCCCGTTCACTGCGGTCGATGGGTTGGAGAGCTATGCCGCGCCCGTTGCTGCGCTCATACAGGAACCCGCGGTACTGATCGGGCATTCGATGGGGGCTCTGATTGCGACCTACATTGGGGCCTCGGGAAATCCGAATGTCAAAGGCACCGCCGCCCTGAACGCAATTTTTCAACGGCCTGAAACAGCCCGGCAAGCGGTCCTGTCGCGCGCGCATGCGCTGGACGAGAAGCATCCAAACGATCCGACGGTCACTCTGCAACGGTGGTTTGCCGAGGATGCATCGGCGGAACGCGACACCTGCGCGCGTTGGCTGCAAGAGGTCGATCCGCGCGCCTACAAGGCGGCCTACACGGTGTTCGCCGAAAGCGATGGTCCGACCAAGGCGCAATTGGCCGCAATAAAATGCCCGGCTTTGTTTCTGACTGGCGCGGATGAGCCGAATTCAACCCCTCGAATGTCGCGCGACATGGCTGGGCTCGCACCCAAGGGACGGGCCGAGATCATCCCGAACGCCGCGCATATGATGCCGATGACCCATGCGGATGCGGTCAACGCCAGCCTGTTGCGCTTTCTGCAGGAGTGCTTGCCATGACGATGCTTGACCCACGCGCCCTGCGCGATGCCTTCGGCAGCTTTATGACCGGTGTGACGGTGGTGACAACGCGCGATGCGACCGGTGCTCCGGTCGGGTTCACGGCCAATTCCTTTTCCTCCGTGTCCCTTGATCCGCCGCTGTTGCTGGTCTGTCCGGGGAAATTCCTGTCCAGCTACGAAGTCTTCACCGGTTGTCGGCACTTCGCCGTCAATATCCTGGCCGAGGGTCAACAGGAGGTGTCGAATACCTTTGCCGGATACAAGGGGGATCGGTTCGCGAAAGTGGCCCACCGAAACGGAGTGCACGACCTGCCACTGATCGACGGAGCACTGGCGCAGTTCTGCTGTGAAACCCATCAGGCCATCCCGGCGGGCGACCACACCATTCTGATGGGGCGGGTGCTTGAATTCACGCACGCTGCGGGTGACGGCCTTGGTTATGTAAGCGGCTCGTATTTCAGCCTGGGTCTGGAACGCGAGATGGACTCGAAAGTGCCGACGCTTTGCGGGGCCATCATCACGTCCGGTGACAAGGTTCTGCTGGAACATCATGACGGTCGCTTCCGCCCGGTTCAGGTCGCCGGAGCTGAACCCGGTGGCCAGCGAAACAGGCTGGCACAAGGACTGGCCGAGCGTGGTATCCCTGTGCGGATCGATCAGGTTTACTCCGCGTTCAACGATGCCGACACCAAGCTGCACTACACGTTCTTTCTGGCCTCGGCCGAACAGGCCGCGCCGACCGAAAATACCCGTTGGGTCGCGGTCGAGGACCTGCCCAACCTGACCTATGCCACCCCCGGCATTCACCACATGATGACCCGCTTTGCGCGTGAGGCTCAGACCGGCGATTTCGCCCTGTATCTGGGTGACGCGGAACGGGGCGACATTCACAATTTTCGCTAAAGGAGCCGGATGATGGAGTTTTCTCTGTTTGCCCATATGGAGCGTCTGACGCCCGACCAGCCGCATGACGTTCTCTATGATGAATTCGTCGGTCTGGCGAAAATGGCCGACGACGGCGGGATGCGCGCGGTCTGGACGGGTGAGCATCACGGGATGGAGTTCACCATTGCACCCAACCCGTTCCTGCCTCTGGTCGATCTCGCGCATCACACCAAGAATGTCCGTTTGGGCACGGGGACGGTGATCGCGCCATTCTGGCATCCGATCAAACTGGCGGGCGAGGCCGCAGCGGCGGACCAGATCACAAAGGGCCGCATCGAATTGGGGGTCGCACGCGGCGCCTATTCTTTTGAATACGAGCGTCTGGCACCGGGCATGGACGCGTGGGAGGCCGGTCAAAAGATGCGCGAATCCACGCCTCTGCTGCCGAAGATATGGCAGGGCGATTGCGCGCATGATGGCGAGTTCTATTCCTTCCCGGCAACGACTTCTGCCCCGAAACCTTTGCAGGATGGCGGCCCTCCGATCTGGATCGCGGCGCGTGATCCCAACAGCCATGAATTCGGTGTGCACAACGGTTTCAACATTCAGGTCACGCCGCTGTGGCAGGGGATGGAAGAGATCGAGACGCTGATGGGCCGTTTCAACGATGCCTGTGACAGCTATGCCGGGCCGCGCCCCAAGATCATGCTGTTGCACCACACCTATGTCGGCAAGGATGATGCTGATGTGGCGCAGGGGGTCGAGGATTTGCGGCGCTATTACAATTATTTCGGCGCGTGGTTCCTGAACAAACGACCCATTCAGCAGGGGTTGATCGAACCGATCTCATCCGAGGAAATGGACGCAAACCCGATGTACACAACCGAGAAACTGGGCCGTGACCTGACCGTCGGCACCGCGCAGCAAGTGATCGACCGGATCAAACGTTACGAAGATCTGGGCTATGATGAGTTTTCGTTCTGGGTCGACAGCGGCATGACCAACGATCGCAAACGCGCCTCGCTGGCGCGGTTCATCGACGACGTCATGCCAGCCTTTCAGTGAGGATCACTATGGGAAACCTACCGCATTTTCAGTTGTTCATTGATGGGGATTGGACCGAGGGGTCGGATGGTCAGGTCATGACCTCGGAAAACCCGGCGACCGGGCAGGGGTGGGCGACATTTGCCTGCGCCTCGACCGGTGATGTTGATCGCGCTATTGCCGCAGCCAAACGGGTTCTGGACGATCCGGCATGGCGGGACATGACACAAACCGCGCGGGGTAAGCTGCTGTATCGTCTGGCTGATCTGGTAGCCGAAAACGCCAAACGTCTCGGAGAGTTGGAGACCACCGACAGCGGTAAACTGCTGGCGGAAACCTCGGCGCAAACGGGATATGTGGCGGACTATTACCGCTATTTCGCAGGGCTTGCGGATAAGGTCGAGGGCACGGTGCTGCCCATCGACAAGCCCGACATGCATGTCTTCACTACACGCGAACCGATCGGCGTCGTTGCGGCCATCGTGCCGTGGAATGCGCAGATGTTCCTGACGGCCACCAAGCTGGGTCCGGCCTTGGCTGCGGGGTGTTCGGTGGTGCTGAAAGCCTCGGAAATTGCGCCTGCGCCGATGCTGGAATTTGCACGTCTGATCGAACAGGCGGGGTTTCCGCCCGGCGTCGTCTCGGTCATCACCGGTGACGCTGAAAACTGCGCCATTCCGCTGACGCGTCATCCCGATGTCGACCGGATCGCCTTTACCGGAGGGCCGGAAACCGCGCGGCATGTGGTGCGCAACTCGGCAGAAAACTTTGCAGTGACCTCACTGGAACTGGGTGGCAAGTCCCCAATCCTCGTGTTTGACGACGCCGATCTGGACGGTGCTGCGAATGGGCTGATTGCGGGGAACTTTGGTGCGTCCGGTCAAAGCTGTGTGGCAGGGACGCGCGGTCTGGTGCATCGGTCCATTCTGGAGCCGTTGATCGAACGGATCGAACAGAAAGCCAGTGCTATTCGCTTGGGCGATCCGCTACACTCCGATACGCATGTCGGCCCGCTGTGCACCGCAGCGCAGGTGCGCAAGATCGAGGCGACATTGGCCTCGGCGCAAGGGCAGGGCGCGGTGATCCGTTTTGGCGGCGCGCCTGCGGATCGGCCAGGCAACTACATGACGCCGACACTGGTTCAATGCACCTCACCCGAGACCGAAACGCTGAAGGTTGAGATGTTCGGGCCTGTCATGTCTCTGCTTCCTTTCGACACCGAAGACGAGGCCATCGCGCTGGCGAACAGCACGCCCTACGGGCTGGGTTCGGGCGTCTTCACGCAGAATCTGGCGCGGGCGCATCGGGTATCTAAACGGATCAGGGCGGGGATTTGCTGGGTGAATACCTACCGCGCGATCTCACCGATTGCGCCGTTTGGCGGGTTCAATCAGTCAGGCTATGGGCGCGAGGCCGGGGTCGAGGCGATCCTCGATTACACCCGGACCAAAACCACCTGGATCAGCACCGCGCAAGAGCCGATGGCGAACCCGTTTGTAATGCGCTAAGCCTGTGGAAACGCACGGGAGGGCGCTTATGAAACTGGAGAAACCGAATTTCGCGGCACCAGCGGACGCGAATGAGCGCAAGGCCATTCCTCCGGTCATCTGCTACCCGCCTGAGACGTTGGAGCAGCCGGATTTGGCTGCGCTAACCACGCTGCGGGCAGGGGCCAGCAAAACGGCCGAGGCCACCGCCGCGCCTCGGGATGCCACCTGCATCGACGTGCCTGCTGGCGCGTTTGTTCGGGTGTTGTCGGTCGATGGCCCTCAGGTCGGTGACTTGAATATGTGGAACAAGCACGACCTGACTGAGAGGTTCTATTCCGGCAAGACCCGCGCGTTGCACGGCACCCACCTGTCGACGGGAGATCGCATGTGGTCGAGCTTTCCCTATATGCGGCCAATGGCAACCATCGTGAACGATACGTTGGACTGGTACGGGTTCGATGCCTTTGGCGGCTCGGTTCATGACGTGATTGGCACCCGCTGCGATCCCTATACCGGGCGGTTGCTGTCTGGCGATGACTATCACTATTGCTGCCATTCCAACCTGACCCGCGCGCTGGCCAGCCATTGCGATCTGCCGCTGCACGAGGCCGAGATGCTGGTCCATGATGTGCTCAATGTCTTCATGTGCACCGGCTTCACACGCGACACCGGCCAGTACTTCATGAAGGCCAGTCCGGTGCGTCCGGGGGACTATTTGGAATTCTACGCCGAGATTGATCTAATTGTCGGTCTTTCGGCCTGTCCCGGCGGCGACTGTTCGTCCGAGCATTCTTCGGACGCAGCGGCCTGTTACCCGCTGGTGATGGAGGTCTATGATCCGGGCGAAGACGCCCGCGCGGCGCATGTTCAGCCACCGCGATCCGCCTATGACCGGACCCATGGGACGGGTTAGGACATCAGGCGACGCCCCAAACGGTTCAACATCCGGCAGCTCAGGTCGAGCTGTTCGATCTCGACATATTCATCCGCTTTGTGCGCCTGCGTGATCGAACCCGGCCCGCAGACTATCGCATGTACGCCCAGTTGCTGAAACAACCCGGCTTCGGTGGCGAAGGCGACGACGCCCGTACCATTGGCGCCGGTCAGTTCGGCGACCAGTTCCCGGGCGGCGTTTTCGTCCATAGGTTCAAGCCCCTGAACTTCTGCCACGGCCTCCTGATTTATGCTGGCCTCGGGGTGGACCGCCTGCATGTCGGGCAGCAGGGTGTGCTGCACGTAATCCGACAGAGTTTTGCGCACCAGTTCCGCATCGCTGGACTGCACGGGGCGCATTTCCCATGCGACCTCGGCCTTGCTGGCGATGACGTTATGGGCAACGCCGCCCGAGATGCGCCCGACATTGACTGTGGTCCAGGGCGGCTCGAACGGGCTGCCCTTCGGGGCGCGAGATTTCAGGATGTGGCGTAATTCCAGCAGCTTGCCGATATAGCGCGCCGCGTATTCTGCGGCATTCACACCGTCATCTGGGGCCGAGCTGTGGCCTTCTAGTCCGACAAAGCTGGTGGTGTATTCGAAGCAACCCTTATGCCCCTCGATCACCCGCATCTCGGTGGGTTCACCAATGATGGCGATGTCCGGAACGATACCGCGTTCGGACAGGTCGTCCACAAGGTTCTGCGCGCCCAGGCAGCCGGTTTCCTCGTCATAGGTAAAGGCAAAATGCAGCGGTTGGGTCAGTTTGCTGGTGTCCAGCGTCTCGGCAAAGGCCAACGCAGCGGCAATGAACCCCTTCATGTCGCAGGTGCCGCGACCATACAACCGACCGTCCCGCTCGGCCATCTGAAACGGGTCGGTGGTCCAGTCCTGATCGGCCACGGGAACCACATCCGTATGGCCGGACAGCAGGATGCCTCCGGGCATGTCCGGCCCCAGCGTGGCAAAGACATTGGCTTTGGCTCCGGTCGCATCCCGCGTCTCAACGCACCGCGCGCCCAGCGCCTCAAGCCGTTCGGTCAGATAGCGGATGATCTCAAGGTTACTGTCTGCAGAGACCGTTTCAAAGGCGATCAGGTCTGCCAGGATTTCGGTGGTTCTGAGCAGGGTCATGGTTTCACGAACAGTTTGCGGGGCCGGTTGCAGAAACACTCGGCAGGTCCGGTTTCGGTGATCAGGATCGACTCGGTGATCTCAAGGCCCCAATCGTCCATCCAGAGGCCGGGCATGAAATGGAAGGTCATGCCGGGTTCCAGAACGGTCTCATCTTCGGGGCGCAGGGATATGGTGCGTTCACCCCAATCGGGTGGATAGCTGAGGCCCACCGGATAGCCGCAGCGCGCACCGCGCTCGATCCCGGCGCGTTCCAGCGGCGCGGCCAGCGCCAGCGCGATGTCTCGCGCTTGGTTGCCCGCTCGGGCGGCATCCAATCCGGCCTCTAGCCCTTCGACCAGTGCTGCCTCGGCTCGCAACAGGTGGTCGGGTGGCTGGCCCAGAAAGACGGACCGGCAGAAGGGTGTGTGATAACGGCGGTAACAGCCGGACAGCTCGAAGAACGTACACTCGCCGGATTTGAAGGGCGCGCCGTCCCATGTCAGATGAGGCGCCGCGGCATCCGGACCCGAAGGCAGCAGGGGAACGATGGCGGCGTAGTCCCCCCAATCGTTGCCCACGCCCGAGATCGCATCATGGTAAATCTGCGCAACCAACTCGTTCTTGCGTAGTCCCGGTTCAACCCGCTCCAGCACGCCGTCGATCACGTGTTCCGAAATCCGGGCAGCCTTGCGCATCAAGGCAATTTCTTCACCGGACTTCACCGCGCGCTGCCAGTTCACCAGCGCGTTCGCGTCGACCAGTTCGGCCTGTGACAGCTCTGACAGCAAGGTCAGATGCGCCTTGGCCGAGTAGTAATAGTTGTCCAACTCGACCCCAATCCGGCCCGCAGTCAGCCCGCAGTCGCGGATCAGCGCTGCAAGGTCCTGCATCGGGTGTCGGAGCGTCGATTGCACGTAGTGGTCCGCATAGCCGTATATCCGGTCATCCGGCATCCAGACTGTGCGCCGTGCGCCGTTGGCATCCTGATTGCGGCCCCACCAGATCGGATCGCGGTCATGCAGGACCAGAACGCCCTGATGCACGTAGAAGGACCAACCCTCGTACCCCGTCAGCCACGCCATGTTCGATGGATCCTCGACAAACAGCGCGTCCAGTCCTGCGGCTGCCATGGCCGCGCGCGTCTTTTTCAGCCGACGATCATATTCAGCCTGGCTGAAAGCCGGATCGGCATGGGCCATGAGATGCTCCGTGCGGTGTCTGAGTTTTGTTGACAGAACTAGACGAATCCGATCACGTCAATGGGCAACACAGGGAAGACGTTCAGTTGAAAATCACATCCAACCCGTATCGCGCCGGTCAGAAACTGATCGAGGGCGCACCGTTTCCGTCTACGAATGTGGCCCGCGCCTCGGAATTGATCGCGCGTTGCCTGTCCGCTGACGAGACCCCATTGACCGAAGTTCCGGGGCTGGCGGATGTCGCGCACCTCTGGGTCAAGGATGAACGTGGACGGATGGGGCTGGGGTCGTTCAAGGCCTTGGGCGCGGCCTATGTTATCGCGCGCCATGCGGCGGAGATTGCCGAGACGCCGGACAACACAACGCTGCCCGGTCGCACCTATGTTACGGCCAGTGCGGGGAATCACGGGCTGAGCGTGGCCTCGGGCGCGCGCAGGTTTGGGGCTGAAGCCGTAGTCTATATCGCTGATACCGTGCCCGAGACTTTTGCCGAACGCCTGCGTGAACAAGGTGCAAAGGTTGTGCGTGAGGGGGCGGATTACGCCGCCAGCATGGACGCCGCCAGCAAAGCGGCGCGGGATAACGATTGGATCCTGCTCTCAGACAGTTCGTGGGAAGGTTATTACGACCTGCCGCATACACTGATGGAGGGGTATTTGCAGATGGCGGCCGAGGCCGCCCGGCAATGCCCGCAGGTGCCGACTCATATCATGTTACAGGCCGGTGTCGGTGGAATGGCGGGCGCGGTTGCGGCCTATGCGCGAACCGTCTGGGGGGACGCACCGCAGATCATCGTGGTCGAACCTGATGCGGCCCCGGCGTTGCAGGCCAGTATCGAGGCCGGCGCCTGCGTTTTCGCCGATGGCCCCGACAGCGTGATGGGGCGGCTGGATTGCAAGGAACCGTCACTGATCGCTCTGAACGGGTTGGCCCGTGATGCAGACAGGTTCCTGACCCTTTCCGATGCGCAAGTGACCGGGCATCTTCCGGCCATGACCGCAGCCGGTATCGCCACCACCGCGTCAGGCGGAGCGGGGGTTGCGGCTGTCATGAATCCCGAAGTGCGCGAGGCTCTGGGCATCGGAGCTGATGCCCGTGTCTTGTGCTTCCTGTCCGAGATCGCTGAATGAGGGGCTTTGAGGCGTCCGAATTCCGCGCGCGAACGGACAGCGCACAGCGCTTGATGGAGCAGGCGGGCCTGTCGGCGCTGTTGCTGACGACCGAGCCAGAGATACGCTATTTCACCGGCTACCTCACCCGCTTTTGGGAAAGCCCGACGCGCCCCTGGTTTCTGGTCCTTCCCGCAGCGGGCAAACCGATTGCCGTGATCCCGTCGATCGGGGAGGCTCTGATGGCGCAGACATGGGTGGATGATATCCGCGCCTGGAGCGCACCGGATCTGGACGACGACGGTGTCAGCCTGCTGGCTGACACTCTGCGCGAGGTATGTCCGGCGGATGCAGCCATTGGCCTGCCGGACGGGCACGAAACCCATGTCCGCATGCCGCTCGCCGACCTGAACCGGTTGCAGCAGGCGCTTGGTGCACGCCGTTTGGGCAGTGATGGGGGAATTCTCCGCGCTCTTCGGATGGTCAAAACCCCAGCCGAGATTGCCAAGATCGAAACCGCCTGCGCCATTGCCGGGCGGACTTTTCAGCGCGTGCCCGAGATTGCCCGGGAAGGCGCTGCACTGGACGAGGTCTTCCGCCGATTTCAGATGCTGTGTCTGGATGAGGGCGCAGATTGGGTGCCGTACCTTGCTGGCGGGGCCGGGCAGGGCGGGTATACGGATGTGATCTCACCGGCCCGCGCCACGGCGCTGCAACCCGGTGACGTATTGATGCTGGATACTGGGTTGGTTTGGGACGGCTATTTCTGCGACTTCGACCGCAACTGGTCGGTCGGAGCAGCCAGCACTCAGGTACGCGATGCCTATGCAACGCTGATCGAAGCCTCGGACGCCGCATTCGACGCTGCGCGCCCAGGTGCAACAGCGTCAGATCTGTTTCACGTCATGAACAAGGTGCTGTCCCGCACCTCGGGTGAGACTGGCGCGGGGAGGCTGGGGCATGGTTTGGGAATGTCGCTGACGGAATGGCCCTCTCTGATCCCCTCCGATCATACGGTTCTTAAACCGGGTATGGTTCTGACGCTGGAACCCGGCATTGCGGTCGGCGACAAAATCCTCGTGCACGAGGAGAACATAGTTATCACCGAAGGGGCACCGCGGTTCATCAGCCCCAGAATCGGCCCGGAGTTGCCCGAGATATGAGTTATCTGCCCTACAAGCTGGAAAAGGACGATCCAGACGCCACGCCGATGGGGTTGATCGTCTTGCAAACCGACGAGACGATCGAGCCCGAGTTCAACGCTTATTTCGCCGACCAGCGTGCGCCGGTGTATGTGTCGCGCATTCCTAGCGGGGCAGAGGTGACGAAAGACACTCTGGCGGAAATGGAGAAAGCCCTGCCTGCCGCCGCGGACCTGTTGCCCAAGATTCGCCCCTACAAGGTGGTCGGATACGGGTGCACATCGGCCAGTTCGGTTATCGGGTCCGACCAGATCGAACGGATGGTTCGGAAAACCTGCAATACGGCTGTGGTCACGAACCCTCTGCGGGCGGCATCCGCCTGTGCGGCGCATTTGGGTGTTTCGAAATTCGCACTGCTGTCACCCTATATCGAAGAAGTGAACGAACCGCTGCGCCGGGCGTTTGCTGAAAATGGGGTTGTTATGGATGTGTTCGGCTCATTCGGAGAGGCGGAAGAATCGAAAGTTGTGCGCATTTCGCAGCGTTCCGTGGTGGATGCGGCGCTGAAACTCGGGGCTGATACATCAGTTGAAGCGGTCTTCATAAGCTGCACGAATTTAAGAACTTTTGATGCTATCCCGGAAATCGAAAGCCGCCTGAAAAAGCCGGTTTTGTCCAGCAATCAAAGCCTTGCATGGCACATGCGGGACCTGAATTCAGCCTAGTGGTGATACAGACGCAACCGAAAATGTCTGACCTTTGTCACATTTTGGTTGCGCGCTGCGTCTCGCATGTCCTTTAATGAGGCCAATAGGTCTTTGAGATCCGGATAAACCGGGCAAACAACAGACCGCACAGGGAGCCAAGTCGGTATATGTCCAATGACGCAGCGTTCGTCGAGTTTCAGCGTGTCCAGAAGTCTTATGATGGTGAAGTACTCGTTGTAAAAGATCTAAACCTCTCAATGCCAAAAGGTGAGTTTCTGACAATGTTGGGCCCGTCGGGGTCCGGCAAGACAACTTGCCTTATGATGCTGGCCGGGTTTGAAACCGCCACGCATGGCGAAATCATGCTGGACGGGAAGCCGATCAATAACATCCCGCCGCATAAGCGTGGCATCGGGATGGTGTTCCAGAACTACGCCCTGTTCCCGCATATGACCGTGGCCGAAAACCTCTCGTTCCCGCTGGAAGTGCGGAAGATGGGCAAGGATCAGCGCGAGGAAAAGGTAAAGCGGGCACTGGATATGGTGCAGATGGGGGCCTTTGGCAGCCGCCGCCCGGCACAACTCTCCGGTGGTCAGCAGCAGCGGATCGCCCTGGCGCGTGCGCTGGTGTTCGAACCAGAGCTGGTTCTAATGGACGAACCGCTGGGCGCGCTGGACAAACAACTGCGCGAGCATATGCAATTCGAAATCACCCGTCTGGCACACGAACTGGGGATCACCACCGTTTATGTGACCCACGACCAGACCGAGGCACTGACAATGTCGGACCGTGTCGCCGTGTTCGACGACGGCCGTATTCAGCAACTGGCTCCGCCGGACCTGTTGTATGAAGAGCCCGAGAACAGCTTTGTTGCGCAATTCATTGGTGAAAACAACACTTTGGAAGGTGTTGTTAAGTCAATAGACGGCGATTCGTGCGTGGTGGTTCTGGATGACGGATCCGAAATTGATGCCAAGCCGGTGAACGTCCACAATGCGGGCGAACGCACCAAGGTTTCAATCCGCCCCGAACGCGTCGAGTTCAACAAGGACCGTTTGCACGCCGATGCGCATACGCTGAAGGCTACGGTGAAAGAGTTCATCTACATGGGCGACGTGTTCCGCTTCCGCCTGTCTGTGGCGGGCAATGATGACTTCATCATCAAGACCCGGAACGCGCCGGATGCGGTTAGATTGCGCCCCGGCCAGGAGGTCGAGATCGGCTGGCTGGCTCAGGATTGCCGGGCGCTGGACGCCTGATACTGGAATTCCCCGTGTGATCCGCCCGGGTGCGCGGGACATCAGATGATCGGGTTGCCCCGTGATCCGATCTTCAAAGCTAAAATTAACGGGTATAACAGGGAGTTAACAATGAAAGTTACTAAAACCACTCTTCTGGCGAGTGCGATTGCCGCAGTTGCCGGTGGCGCGATGGCCGAAGAGATGACGATCGTCTCGTGGGGCGGGGCATACTCCAAATCGCAGCTCAAAGCGTATCACGAGCCCTATTCGGAAAAGACCGGCATTACCATTTTGAATGACGACAGCTCACCTGAAGCTGTAGCCAAACTGCGCGCTATGAACGAGGCAGACAACATCACTTGGGATGTGGTCGACGTTGTCGCGTCAGATGCAATTCGGTTGTGCGATGAAGGTCTCGCGATGGAGATCGACCCGGACACCATGTTGGCACCAGCGCCCGATGGTACGCCTGCCTCTGAAGATTTTGGCGATATGATTGTGAGCGAGTGCTTTATTCCGCAAATCGTGTACTCGACCACTTTTGGATATCGTGCGGATTTGCTGAGTGATAATCCGCCAGCAGATATTTGTGCGATATTCGATCTTGATGCTTATCCCGGAAAACGGGGTCTTGAAAAACGCCCAATCAACAATATGGAATGGGCATTGCTGTGCGATGGCGTGGCAAAGGAAGATGTCTATGACGTGCTGGCTACCGAGGAAGGCCAAAATCAGGCTTTGGCAAAGCTTGGCACGATTAAGGACAGCGTTGTGTGGTGGCCGGATTCCGCAACAGCGATTCAGCTTCTAGCGGATGGCGAAGTTTCGATCGGATCCTCGTATAATGGGCGCTTGTTCTCAGCAATTGTTGAGCAGGACCAACCCATTGAAATGTTGTGGGATGCGCAAGTGTTCGATCTAGACGGTTGGATCATCCCCACGGGTCTGAGTGAAGAACGCCAAAAACGTGCGCTGGACTTTATCATGTTCGCGACCGACACGCAGCGCCTGGCGGATCAGGCCAAATGGATTTCGTATGGTCCGGCTCGGGCCTCTTCGGCTCCTCTTGTAAGTCAGCACGCTGAGCTTGGTGTAGATATGGCACCGCACATGCCGACCGATCCGGAAAACGCCAAGAACACGTTCCTGTACAACTACGAGTTCTGGGCTGACTACCGCGACGATATCGACGCGAAATTCCAGGCATGGCTGGCACAATAAGCCTGTCTTGATACGCAAGGTCGGGGCCGCCAATGGCCCCGACCCACCAAAGACCAAGGGACGCAGATGACTGACGCTACTCAATCCGGTCCGATGCTGGCCGCAGATGGCACGCCACTGAAGAAATCGCTGGCGCGATCCCTGCGCCGCCGCAAACTTCGGGCGCTGGCCCTTGTTGCGCCCTTGTTGCTGTTTGTAATGCTCTCGTTCGTGATCCCGATCGTGTCGATGTTGTTACGGTCGGTTGAAAACGGCATCGTCGCAGAAACGCTCCCACTGACTGTGGTCGAGCTGAAGAATTGGGATGCCGAGAGCGGTGAACTGCCCGACGAAGCCCTTTACGCTGCCTTTACTAAGGACATGGTCGCAGCTGTTGAGGCGAAGACGCATACGAGACTCGGAACGCGTCTGAACTATGAACAGACCGGCATGTCTTCGATGTTTCGTAAATCAGGTCGCAGTATCAAGCGCCTGGATCCCGAAGCTGATGCGCCTTTCAAGGAAAAGCTGATCGAGATTCACGACGGCTGGGGCGATGTCGAGACCTGGCGCACGATCAAGACCCATGCGGTCCCGATCACCAATGGCTATTTCCTGAACGCTGTTGACATGCGTCGTACGCCCGAGGGCGCGCAGGCGCAGCCCGAGGACAAACAGATTCTGATCAAACTGTTCGGCCGCACGCTGATGATGTCGCTGATCATTACCGGTGCCTGTATTCTGTTGGCTTATCCGGTTTCGTATCTGCTGGCGACACTGCCCATGCGTGTGTCGAACCTGCTGATGATCCTTGTGTTGCTTCCTTTCTGGACCTCGCTGCTGGTGCGAACTTCTGCTTGGAAGGTCATGTTGCAACAGCAGGGCGTGATCAACGAAACCCTGGTTTGGCTGGGATTGGTCGCGGACGATGCGCGGCTTGTGATCATCAACAATCAGTTCGGCACGATCATTGCGATGACGCACATCCTGCTGCCGTTCATGATCCTGCCGATGTATTCGGTGATGCAGACCATTCCGCCATCCTATACCCGTGCGGCCAAGTCGATGGGGGCGACCAACTGGACAACCTTCTGGCGGATCTATTTCCCGCAATCCATTCCGGGCATCGGAGCGGGGTCCATCCTCGTATTCATTCTGGCCATCGGTTACTACATCACCCCCGAGATCGTGGGCGGCACCAAGGGTGTCTTCATCTCGAACCGGATTGCCTACCACATCTCGTCCTCGCTGAACTGGGGTCTGGCGGCGGCGTTGGGGACGATCCTGCTGGCGGTCGTTCTGTTGCTCTACTGGTGCTACGACAAGATCGTGGGCATCGATAACGTGAAACTGGGATAAAGATCATGGCTGCACTTACACCTATATCCCGCAAACCGTTGTCGGTCGTCCTGCCGGCAGTCGCCATCGCCGGAGGTTTCCTCGGTATGTTCGTCGGAGCTGGGCAGGGCAATGTCCTGTTGGGTATCCTGATCGGCGCCGCACTGATGGCAGGGCTGGCCTGGGTCTATATCACCGTGCTCGACAATGAACGTGTCGCGCGCTGGATTACCGTTCTGGGGCTTGCCGCGATCGGGTTTTTCTTTGCCGGAATTACCGGCCTGATCGTCGGGCTGCTGGCTGGGTGGTTCTTTGCTTTCTTCATCTTCTGGCTGTACGAGGGGCGCTATCGGCAGAAGCTGTTGCCCTATCTGACGGGTCGGCAGGTGTTCGAGCATTACCTGTTCCGCGTAATCTGCGGGGCCATCTTTGTCTTCCTGATCACGCCGATCCTTGTGGTGCTGCCACTTTCGTTCAATGCACAGGACTTTTTCACCTTCACGCCTGAAATGCTGCGTCTGGACCCCGAGGGGTATTCGCTGAAGCATTACCGCGATTTCTTCACCAACAATGAATGGCAGCGCAGCTTCAAGAACTCGCTGATCATTGCGCCGATTGCGACATTTATCTCGGTGTCGCTGGGGACGCTGGCGGCCATCGGCCTCAGTCAATCGCATGTTCCTGGGCGCCGGGCCATCATGGGTATCCTGATTTCGCCCATGATCGTTCCGCTGATCATCTCGGCGACGGGGATGTTCTTTTTCTACAGTGACATCGGGCGATTCCTTGAGGGCACGCTGGGCATGGACAAGAACTTTGTGGGCTATGTGAAGGTCATTCTGGCGCACGCCGTTCTGGGCATTCCTTTCGTGATCATCACGGTGACCGCGACATTGGTCGGGTTCGATCAATCGCTGACCCGCGCAGCTGCGAATATGGGGGCAGGGCCGGTGCGGACCTTCTTCAAGATCCAGATGCCGCTGATCCTGCCGGGCGTGATCTCGGGCGGGTTGTTCGCCTTCATCACCTCGTTCGACGAGGTTGTGGTGGTGCTGTTCGTCGGTTCGGCCAGTCAGAAAACGCTGCCGTGGCAGATGTTTACCGGTCTTCGCGAGCAGATCAGCCCGACCATTCTGGCGGTGGCAACGATCCTTGTGGTGATCTCGATTGCGCTGCTGACCACGGTCGAACTGCTGCGGCGTCGGTCCGAACGTCTGCGGGGCCTCAGCCCGGCTTGACGCGACTCGAAAGCTGATTTAGCGATTTCACCATGCACTCCGGTCACGATGGCGTCGTGACGTTAGGCGGGGTGCATGGCTCTCGGTTCCCGAGGCCGCTTGTCCTGAACGCCGGGACTTGTGGCCGGGCTTTGCCTGTCCGGCATTGAGGAGAGACCAAATGACTGATCTGCAAAATCGCCCCGAGTTCTTCACCTGCCACAATGGCGATAAGGCTCCGCTGCCTTTCAGCAAGGCAGAGTACGCCCGCCGTCTGGCCAGCCTGCGCGCGGTGATGGCAGCGCGCGATATCCCGGCCGTACTGCTCACGTCGATGCACAACATCGCCTATTACTCGGGCTTTCTGTATTGCGCGTTCGGCCGTCCTTATGGCTGCGTGGTGACTCAAGACGCATGCACGACCGTGTCGGCGAATATCGACGCGGGCCAGCCGTGGCGGCGCTCGGTCGAGGAAAACGTGATCTACACCGATTGGAAGCGGAACAATTACTGGCGCGCTGTGGCCAGCCTGATCGGCTCGGTAGGGCGGATCGGTATCGAAGGTGATCACATGACACTGGCCATGCGCGACACCGCGCTGGACATGCTCGGCGGGCCAGAGTTGGTGGACATCGCACCCGATACGATGGCAGCGCGGATGGTGAAATCCGCCGAAGAGATCGAACTGATCAAGGGCGGTGCGCGTACGGCTGATGTTGGTGGCGCGGCCATCCATGCCGCGATCCGTGAAGGTGCGACCGAGATCGAAATTGCCATGGCCGGTCGGGACGCGATGGAAGCGGAAATCGCCCGCGCCTATCCGGACGCCGAATACCGTGACACATGGGTTTGGTTCCAGTCTGGCCTGAATACCGATGGCGCCCATAACCCGGTTACCAAACGGGCGCTGCAAAAGGGCGATATCCTGTCGCTGAACACGTTCCCGATGATCTCGGGTTATTACACCGCTTTGGAGCGGACCCTGTTCCTTGGCGAACCCGATGCCGAAAGCCTGCGTATCTGGAAGGCCAACGTTGCCGCACATGAGCTTGGTCTGAGCCTGATCAAACCCGGTGCGACATGCTCGGGTATCACGGCTGAGATCAACCGCTTCTTTGCAGATGAAGGGCTGCTGCAATACCGGTCCTTTGGTTATGGCCACTCCTTCGGCATTCTCAGCCACTACTATGGCCGTGAGGCCGGGTTGGAACTGCGCGAGGATATCGACACGGTGCTGGAGCCGGGCATGGTTGTGTCGATCGAACCGATGCTGTGGATACCCGAGGGCCAGAAGGGCGCAGGCGGGTACCGTGAGCATGACATTCTGGTCGTTGAAGAAACCGGCGCCGAGAATATCACCGGCTTCCCTTACGGGCCGGAACATAACACGATCAGCGCCTGACAGCGTTGCAGGGAAGGGTCGCCGACCCTTCCCGACATCCAACCCGAGGGCGGGGTTGATTGTCCGGTTCGGCGGTGTGTATCTGACGATACTGCTGGAAAGGATATGCCGTGGGACAATTCGAACTGCCATCGGGAACGGGTGTGTGCTTTATCAACCTCGATCGGGTGCCCGAAAGGGCCTCTTTCATGGAAGCTCAGTTCGCTCACACAGGTTTGGTCGGCGCGCAACGATTCAGTGCGGTTGACGGGCAACTCCCCGGAGCGCTTGCAGGTAATGGCTATGCCCCCGGAACCGGCAGCCGCTGGGGACTGAAACAAAGCGAAATCGCCTGTTTCGAAAGTCACCGGGCCGTTTGGCAGGCCGCTGTGGCTCAGGGTTTGAAGGCGGTTGCGGTCTTTGAAGATGACGTTGAAATGTCTGCCCAAGCCGGGAAGGTCATTACTGCGCTGCTGGATGGCGGAGACGGGTTTGACCTCATCAAGCTGGACTACTCTCCGCGGTCCATGCGGTTTGGTCCGTTGCAGAGGGTCGCGGATGTCCCGGTCAGACCGATGCTGGAAATGGCCCCCAGCGCGGCCGCCTATGTCGTCACCCAAGCGGCCTGTCGAAAACTGTTGTCCTGGTCCGAGAGGTATTCAGACCACCTTGATGATTTCATTTCGATTCCGCGCCCAGATTGGCGTATGTACCAGTGCTTTCCGGCCGTGGGGGTCCAGATGATCTGGTCCAAGCAACAGGATCAGACCGCAGAAACCGTCAAGGTCAGTGAGCGGTCGCAGGACCAGAAAACCAACAGTGATCTGGACAAGGGGCCTTTGTGGTTCCGCGCCCGGCGCGAGCTGCAAGCCGCTGGGCGCAAACTGTATTGGCGCGCGGGCGCTCAGCGGCGTTTGCTGGCGGATGGCGGGTACGTGGGGTTCATTCCCTGCGCCGATGACCTGAGCGTTTGACCGTAAATTGGGCCCGGATATCCCTTGGTATCAGCGCCGCAACGTATTAGCGTTAACAAAACTGTCAATTTGATATAACCTTGCAGTGTTGTTTGTGGTTAACGTTTGGGTGTTTGGTGTGGGGCAGACAATTTATGAAAGATACGGCGGGTTCAAAACCATCAGCCGGATCGTGATGACATTCTACGAAATGGCCTTGGAATCGGATCAGATCGGCGGCCATTTCGAAGACATTGATATGCCGCGCCTGATCGACCACCAAACCAAGTTCGTGTCTTCCTTGGTGGGCGGGCCTGCATCCTTCAGTGATGATCGGATCGAAGCGGTTCACCGGCACCTCAATATCTCTCATGCGGATTTTGATGAGATGGCTGAGCTTTTCGGCGAGGCGCTGGCCATGCATGGTATGGAGGAAAACCATATCAAGATCGCCCTTAGTGCCATCGAGGCCAAACGCGCGATCATTGTGGCGCGCGACGCCGCATGAGTATTCTGGCCATCAACGAACAGCTGCTTCGGGCGATCGGAGTTGGTGTTGCAGTCGTGCGCGCTTCGGATTTGAGCTTTGTTTTTCACAACGGGCCATTCGCGGAATGGTTCGGAAAGCCAGAGGACGGGCAGACGCTGCTGGATTTGATTCCGTCGCTTGATCCGCGCGAGTTGGAGGACGTAAAGCAATCCGGCCTGCGGTATTCGGTTGAACTTCAGATCAAGCCAAAGCGCAGAACGCTTATTTTCGCGACGACCGTTTCGTTGGCAAATGGCCTGTCTGAACAGGTTCTGGTTGTCGAATGCCAGAACATCACCCGCATTCGCGAATTGGAAAGCATGATCGACAGCTACTCGACCATGGTCGAGCGCAACACGCGTGAATTGGAGCGCGAAAAGGAACGGGTGGAACGGCTGCTGCTGAACCTGATGCCACGCGCGGTGTACGAAGAGTTCAAGACGTTTGGCGTGGTCACGCCGCAGCTATACGATCAGGTGTCGGTGGTGATGCTGGATTTCGTGGGCTTCACGGATTTCGCGGCCAAGACCGACCCGACCGTGACCCTGAGCGAGTTGAACGATATTTTCACCGCCTTCGACCGCATCGTCGAACAGTTCGGGTGTGAGCGGATCAAGACCATCGGTGATGCCTATCTTGCGGTATCGGGTATGCCCGATGCGACGCCGGATCATGCGACCGCCGTGGCGCATTGCGCGGTGCGGTTCCTGCGATATCTCGAGCGGCGCAATGAAAGCCATCCGCATAAATGGCAGGCCCGGATTGGTTTGGGCATGGGGGCCGCTGTGGGCTCGGTCGTGGGAATACAGAAATACGTCTATGACGTGTTCGGCCCGGCGGTGAATATTGCCGCGCGCCTGCAAGTCTTTGCAAATCCTATGAATATCGTTGCTCCGGAAGAGATGAAATACGCGCTGATCGACGAGTTTCAGGTCTCGGACATTGGGCGCGTGGACATCAAGGGTATGGGCGAGATGGACCTGATCAACGTGACCTCGGGCCTTAGCGTGCCGCAACCGTTGTCGCGTTTCTGACCCTTAATCGTCCTGCGGAACCAGCCCCAGACCGCGCAGATAGATGCCGATTCCGGACTCCAGCAAATCCTCGGGCGGGAAGGGGGAGCTTGCGCCGGTATTGCGGGCGAACAGTTCGACAACGCCGTGGCTCATGGCCCAGATATGGGCGCTGAACATCGACGCGGGCGGGCGTTTTTCAGGCGGGATGTGCTGTGACAGATCCGAGGCCGCTTTCTCCAGCATCGCTTTCGCCCGGTTCGCCGCCAGCGCCAGTTCGGGCGTGCGGTTAATTGAGATGCCACTTTCAAACATGGCGATGTAATGACCCGGATGCTTGCGCGCAAAGGCCAGATAGGCGCGGCCCGTCGCCTCGAACGCGGCCAGCGCCGAGGGCTGGCCCTTGTCATAGGCGTATTGCATCAGATCCGCGAACATCTCAAACCCCTGACGGGCGGCTTCCGCGATCAGGTCCTCGCGCCCGTGGAAATGCCGATACACCGCAGCCGGGGTAACCCCTGCAGTTTTGGCAGCCTCGGACAGGGTAAAGCCCGTCGGGCCTTTTTCCTCGATCAAAGACAGCGCAGCCTCGATCAGAGCCTGTTTCAGGTTCCCGTGGTGATACCCGCGTTTCGTCATCCCTGTTTCAGGTGCCTTTGCTGTTTAAGCTGTCGGAATACATGACATAATCCGCGTTGTGGTCTTCGTCCACTCTTGGTCACGCATCCCAGATTTCCGGCCCGCCGCAGATATTGGGATCATTCGGCCCGATGGCGCCCTCGTCCTTTTCATCATAGTCCAGCGCGTGCAGCACCGTGCGAATGGCCGCCAGCCGCGCGCGTTTCTTGTCGTCGGACCGAACGATGGTCCACGGGCAATGCTCGGAATGGCTGCGGGTCAGGGTTTCCGAAATCGATTGGCTGTATTCGTCCCATTTGTTCAGACCGGCCACGTCGATCGGGCTGAGTTTCCACTGCTTCAGCGGGTCCGTTTCGCGCGCCAGAAACCGGTTCAGCTGCTCGGCGCGGCCGACGTTCAGCCAGAACTTGAACAGGGTGATCCCGTCATTCACCAACCCGGTTTCCAGCGGTAGAACCTGCCTGAAAAACCGTTCACGCTGTTCTGCGGTACAGAAACCAAACACGTTTTCGACGACACCGCGGTTGTACCAGCTGCGGTCGAAGAACACGATTTCACCGGCCGACGGCAGATGCTGGATGTAGCGCTGGAAGTACCATTGGCTTTGCTCGGTATCCGAAGGTTTACTGAGCGCAACGTTGCGCGCGCCGCGCGGGTTGAGGTTTTCGCGGAACCGCTTGATCGTGCCGCCTTTGCCAGCCGCGTCCCGGCCCTCGAATATGAGGGCGATCCGTTGATCAGTTTCCTTGACCCATGACTGCATCTTGACCAGTTCAATCTGCAGCTTTTCCATCTCTTTTTCGTACTCCTTACGCTTCATGCGTTCGTCGTAAGGGTAGGTCGGGTTCAGAATGTCGTCCTTTTCGGACTTTTCGATGGCTGAACGCACCTCTTTCGGGGCGTCCTTTTCGAAGTACTTTTCAATGGAACCTTTCTCGGAACGGGCCATGTGCTACCTCGCCATAAAATCCATATCCTACTATGGATTAGCCGTGAGCTTAACGCAAACCCGCACGTTGCGCGGCGCGGTCGATAGCGGCGGCAACCTCGGGCGCTGCCACGACCTGCGGCATATGCCCGATGCCTGGAAGTTCAATCAGTTCGGCACCGGGGATTTCGTCGATCAACCGGTGTGAATGCCATTCAAGACCAACGGTGTCATCGGCGGTGCCGTGAACGATTTCGGTGGGGACGTTGATCTCGCCATACCGGGGTTGCAGAGCTGTCACCTCTTCCAGCAAGTTGGCGCGCTGTTTGGCATTGGCGTGCATCGAGGCGCGGCGCATGGTCAGGCCGGGGCCGAAGTGATCGGCATAACCCTCGGGGGCTGTCTGCGGCGCGAACACCCGGTCCAGCGCCTGTTCGACATACCAATCGGGAGCAAAAGCAGTGATCAGCGGCAGGGTTGCCGCGCTGCCGACTGAGGTGGAAGCCAATCGGTTGAAACCGTCCAAGGGCGTCTCCCACGGGATCGCCGCAGGTGCGATCAGGACCAGCGCGGAAATGTTGTCAGGTCGCGTTACCGCCCATGCAAGCGATACCGATCCGCCATAGCTTTGACCTGCAACGATAGGTTTGCCGGCCCCAAGTTGGGCGGCGGCCTTTTGCAGAATTTCCGCTTGCTCTTCAATGGCTTCTCCGTCCGGGTTGAAGCTGTCGCTGTAGCCCAATCCGGGGCGGTCGAACACGATGACGCGGTAGTTTTCGGCCAATATTGGGGCCAGCGCAAAGGTCATGTCGCGTGTATTGCCGCTGGAGCCGTGGAGCAGCACCACGTCCGGCCCTTCGCCCATCACAACGGCATGGACGGGAATGCCATCGACCTCAACAATCTGACCTTCGGGGGGAAAGGCCGCTTCGGCGCGGGCCTCGTTCCGGACCGCGCGCCAGGTTGCGACGACCCACAGCATGACCATCACGGCCAGAACTATGATGCCGACGCGTAGCACTGGTTCAGGCCCTCAGATCGGTTTGATCGACACCAATCCGGTTGATGTCGTAGGGGGTCGTACCGTAAATCTCGCTGATCCAGTTGCCATAAAGCAAATGTGCGTGGCTACGCCATCTGTTCTGCGGTGTCTGGGTCGGGTCGTCGTCCGGATAATAGTTCATCGGCACGTTGATCGGCGTGCCATTGGCAACGTCGCGGTCATATTCCTGTTTCAGAGTGTCGCTGTCGTACTCGAAATGGTTGAAGATATAGAGAGCGCGGTGCGCCTGATCCTCGACCAGACACGGCCCTACATCATCACTGCCCAGCAAGGTCACCAACCCGCTTGCGGCATCGATCTCATTCTGCTTCATCTCGGTCCATCGGCTGACCGGGATCACGCAATCATCCGAGAACCCGCGCAGGAACGGCGAGGCCGGGTTGAGGTTCGAATGGCGGAAACAGCCGAAGGCCTTGGCGTCCAGCATGTGTTTCCGGACGCCGTGGAAATGGTTGATCATTGCCATCCCGCCCCAGCAGACGCCAAAGGTTGAATGCACGTTGGTCTGTGTCCACTCGAACACCTCGCGCATCTCGTTCCAATAGGTGACGTCGGTAAAATCCAGGTGCTCGATCGGAGCGCCAGTGATGATCAGGCCATCAAACTTCTCGTCCTTGACGTCCCGAAAGGGGCGGTAGAACTCGGCCATATGCTCGGCCGCGGTGTTTCTGGTGCGATGCTCGGTCATGCGGATCAATGATAGGTCGATCTGCAGCGGAGTCGCCCCGATCAGGCGCGCGAACTGGTTTTCGGTCTGGATTTTCTTAGGCATCAGGTTCAGCAACCCGATCCGAAGGGGGCGGATGTCCTGACGCATCGCCTGATCCTCGGCCATGACCGAGACGCCCTCTTTTGTGAGGACGTCAAAAGCAGGAAGGTCGGCGGGAATCTTGATCGGCATCAGGTGCAAGCCTTTGGAGTTAAACTGTAGAAGCGGAAATTAAGCGCGGTTCGCGCGGGTCTCAAGGGTGCGTTCGATCAACTCATCGAAATCAGCGGCGTCGCGCACCTTGTGCATGTCGTCGGCGGTAACGGCGACCCCCCAATTCTCGGCCATCGCCTGATAGCGCGGCTGACGATGCGCCAGCGCCTGCGCATAGGTCCATCGGATAAAGGCGTCGGGATCCACGTCCTCGGCCTGGCAATCGTTCAGGGTTAGGTAGTCGCCCCAGACGCGGGTCAGAAATTCGGGCTGATAGGACATCGGCTTGGGCGCTTTATCAAAGCGGCGGATCAGTTCGGCGGTGTGGTCCTCATCGCCTTGTATCCAGATCATCAGGGTCTGACGGGACAAATCTGACAGAACATGGTCGGCCGGATCATTGGGGTCCACCCATTCACAAATCGATCCACCCGTGTCGCAGATGAAGTTCGGGTATTGATACAGACGCCGCGCACGGTCGATGAAATATTCAGTGTCCAGCAGGGCATGGATTTCAGCCAGACGGAATTGTTCCTGCCGGCGGCGGTATTCGTGCAACTCCATCCCGCCGAGATCGGGATTGCCGGGCTTGCCCAGATAGGCGGCCACCGGAGTCAGGTTCTCGAATGTTATATTCGAGCCGATATAGATCGAATCCGACAATAGGAGATCGCGCAGGAACGGGACTCTCATTGCCTCGGCCTTGGCGTTGTCGGCGATGTATTCACCCATGTAACGCGTGCCGATGCGGTAATCGATCGAGTAATGGAACCAGTCGCCTGAATCGCGCAGGACGTTGGACACATAGGTCTTGCCCAGCCCCGACATGCCGAAAAACAGCACCTTTTTCCGCGCCGCGTGGCGCCAGTCCTTTGCCGAGCTGTAGATCATCGTCTGCTGTCCCTTTTTGACCTAGCTAAAACGGGCAGCGGGCGGCGTCAATCGCGCGCGCCTGCGCGATTGAGGATCAGCAACCCCAGCGCAAGGATCGCAAAGCCCAGAAAGGCTTGTGGGGGCAGCGCCTCATCCCGCAGAACCGCACCCAGCACGATCGCGACCGGAGGGATGACCAGCGTGACCAGCAACAGGTTGCCTGCGCCCGCCATTGCCAGAACCCGATAGTACAGCAGATAGGCTCCGGCGGTGGCAATCAGGGCGTAATAGGCAATTGCTGCCCATGTGATCAGGGGCAGGTCCAGGTTTGGCACGCCGTCAACGACCAGCGTGATCGGCAGGATCAGCAAGGTCGATCCGGTCAGCATACCGGCTGCGGCGACGACGGGCGGCAGGTCGGACAAGGTGACCCGCGCCCAGGCACCGGCCAGCGCATAGGATACCGTGCCTGCGATGATGGCCAGTTGCGCCATGCTCTGCAGATCGAAACTGGCAAAGTTGCGTATCCCGATGGCAATCGTCACCCCCAGAAATCCAAGTCCAACTCCAACCGCTCGTCCCCGGCTAAGGCGTTCGTCCTTGAAAAACAGTGCCGCGACGATGACCCCGAAAATGGCCGTCATCGCGTTCAGAATCGAGGTCAGGCCGGTCTCGATATAAAGCTGCCCCCAGGCCATCAGGGAAAACGGAATTGCGTTATTCAGTAGCCCCATGACCAGAAATGCCAGCCAAACGCGCGGGCTGCGGGGAACGGCCAGCCGCCGAAATCTCACCACAAGCCAAAGCACCAGCATGGCCCAGAAAACCCGATGAAACACCGAGGTCATCACCGGAATCGTGTCCAGCGCGATGCGGATTGATAGGAACGATGCGCCCCAGATCAGGCCCAGCAACAGAAGCTCGGCCCATGCTTTCGGTGTGAGGTGTTTTTGTGCAGCCATGCGATCTTTTCGCATCCCCCGCGCATCCGTTCGACCCGAAACTTGCGCAAAGAAAAACCCCGCCGGAAAAGCGGGGTTCGTCTGTTCTTGGTGCGTTGGATCAGCCCAGCGAGTAGGTGATCTGGAAACCGACACTCCACGCGCTGTTGCCGCTGAAGTCGGCTGTCTGGCCAAATCCGCCATCCGCAGTCGCATCACCGATGTCGGTGTAGCGAACACCACCGGAGATCTGCGCGTTTTCAAGCGTATATGTGCCGCCCAGACCGATGCTCCAGAACCCGTCCGTGGGTCCGAGGTTGGACACCGGTTCGCCCTCGTCGGTTTCGTACCCCAGCGTCACAGCGCCGGCGAATTGATCGGTGAACTGGTAGCCTAGGCCGAGTGAGTAGGTGAATGTTGCGTCGTCGTAGTCAACCAGCGGTCTGCCGACGATGCCAATATACGCTGGCGGAGAGTAGTTCAGCTGCGGCCAGTCCACCCAGCGGATCGAACCAAACAGCAGGGTCTTGGGTGCAACGCCGGTCTGGAAGTCCAGATTGATGGACTGGGGCGTTTCGATTTCGCTGGATGTGTCAACCGACGCAACGGTTCCCGGCGGGACCGGCGGGATCGGGAGCGGGTTGAACGACTCGTTCTGCGACAGGTCGTGTGAGATTTTCGAGTTGTAGGTGAGTGCCACACGTGCCGCGATCTCGGGCTTTTCCCATGCCACGCCGACAACGTAGCCGAAAGCGATGTCCCGATCCGAAGATACCTCGTACCCCGCAGCAGCAGGGACCGTGACCGAGGCTTTTACGCGCTGCGCCCGCACGCCGCCGATTGCACTGAACCCGTTGTCGAACTTATAGCGCAGCAGGGCGGTAATCGCTTCGGTGTCTGCCTTGGCTTTCAGAGTATTGCCGGTGCGGCCGAACGGAACGGGGTTGATGGACAGCGGATAGTCATCCGCGTATTCGATGTCAGCCCCAAACGGTTCATCATACATGATTGCGAAATCAAGCTGTTCCGTGAGTGCGGTTTTGTAGCCGAGATGCGGGGTGAAGAAATCATTCGCCACGCTGCCCGAGTCCACAACTTGTCCATTTGTCGGGCTGCCGGGGTTTGCATCAAGCAAGCTGCCGCTAACGCTTGGGTTGGTGTATCCAAGCCGGAACTGAGCGACCGATCCTTCTTCGAAGATCAGGTTGATGCCCTGGCCGCTGCGATCCAGGCCGCCTGCATAGGCCGCAGTCGCCCCAACGCTGAGTGCGCACGCCTGTAATAGCGCTTTTTTCATCATGTCCTCCCTTAAGGTCTCCTGTAGGTCAGGCACGGGTTATTGAGTGGTTACGATCGACCTGACTTGTGGTGCTCGATACTTTCTTAAGGCCTATTGAACCGTCAACTGGTGACGGTGCGTTATTACTGCTGATTGTGGTGTGAATCTGTTGCTAAACTGTTACGATTCTCAGCCTGAACGTTCATAAAGATGCCGGAAAAGATCACGGCGGCCCCCAGCAGGGTCCAGTGGTCCAATGGCTCGTGATACAGAATCATGCCGATCACCGCGATTGTCGGCAGGCGGGCAAAGTCGAATGGCACCACCACGGTTGCAGGGGCGATGGCCAGCGCGTTGGTGATGCAGTAATGCGCCAAAAGGCCGGCCAGGCCCACGAGTAATAGAAAAGGCGCCGTGGCGAGTGTGGGCAGGGCAATCTGTCCGTCGATGCCCGCCGCGATCAGGCCCAGAATCGCCTGCATGACAGTCAGCCAGAACATGATGCAGCCGATACTGGCAAACTGCGTCAGGGTCTTGGTTGAAATGGTTGTCAGGGCGAAGAAAACCGCTGACAGAGCGGCCGTCAGTACGCCTGCGCTCAGGGGGACGGCACCGGGGCGGGCAACGATCAGGATGCCGGCAAAGCCGATCAGGGCGGAAAGCACGCGAACCGGCGTCAGCCGTTCTTTCAACAGCAGCGGCGACAGCAGTATGACCCAGATGGGCTGGGTAAATTCCAACGCAAAAACCTGCGCCAGAGGGATGACAGTGACCGCATAGAACCACAGGTTCTGGCCGGTGAAGTGCATCAGGTTCCGGATACCGTGCAGACCCAGCCTGTATGTCGAGACCTGATGCCATTTGCCGGTCAGCGACAGAATCAGTGTCACGACGCAGATGCCGACCAGGCTGCGGTAGAACATGATCTCAAAAGTGTCATGGGTGACGCTCAGCTCTCGACCGGCAATGGCCATGGACGAGAACGAAGCAATTGCCCCGGTCATCCAAAGCGCGGCCCTGCCGATCTGCGGTTTGCTGCTGTCCATTCACCTGCCTGCGGGAATCGCTGGTTTCTGACTGAACTTAAACAAAAAAGCCGGGACGATGCCCGGCTTTTCGTTATTCCCACTCGATCGTTCCCGGAGGTTTCGAGGTGATGTCATAGGTGCATCGGTTGATGCCCTTGACTTCGTTGATGATCCGCGTGGCGGTTTCGCCAAGGAATTCGTGGGTGAACGGGTAATAGTCAGCGGTCATGCCGTCGACCGAGGTCACCGCCCGCATGGCGCAGGCATAGTCATAGGTTCGCCCGTCGCCCATCACGCCTACCGTTCGGACGGGGAGGATGGCCACGAAGGCCTGCCAGATTTCGTCATAGAGCCCATGCTTGCGAATTTGGTCGATATAGACCGCATCCGCCTCGCGCAGGATTTCCAGTTTCTCTCGGGTGATCTCGCCGGGACAGCGGATTGCCAGACCCGGTCCGGGGAAGGGGTGACGGCCGATAAAGCTGGCCGGCAGGCCGAGTTCACGACCCAAGGCGCGGACCTCGTCCTTGAACAGCTCGCGCAGGGGCTCGACCAGCTTCAGGCCCATCTTTTCCGGCAGGCCGCCGACGTTGTGGTGCGATTTGATGGTGACCGACGGTCCGCCCGAGAACGAGACCGATTCGATCACGTCAGGATACAGCGTACCTTGCGCGAGGAACTCGGCGCCTTCGATGGTGTCGGCATGTTTCTGGAAAACGTCGATGAAAAGCTTGCCGATGATCTTGCGCTTGGTCTCGGGGTCGGACTGGCCGTCCAACTCGCCCAGAAACAGGTCGCTTTCATCCGCGTGGATCAGTTGGATGTTGTAGTTATCGCGGAACATGCCGACGACTTCTTCGGCTTCGTGCTTGCGCAGCAACCCGTGGTCAACAAACACACAGGTCAGCTGATCGCCAATCGCCTCGTGGATCAGGATCGCCGCGACCGAACTGTCGACGCCGCCGGACAGGCCGCAGATGACTTTCTTGTCGCCGACCTGCTCGCGGATCTTGCGGATCATTTCATCGCGATAGGCGCCCATGGTCCAGTCGCCATCGAACCCGGCCAGCTTGACGAAATTCTCATACAGTTTCGCGCCCTTCGGGGTGTGGTGCACCTCAGGGTGGAACTGAACGGCATAGAAGTGGCGGCTGGTGTCGGCGGTGATCGCAAAAGGCGCGTTGGGCGAGGTGCCAAAGACCTCAAACCCCGGGGCGATTTCGCTGACATGGTCGCCGTGGCTCATCCAGACTTGTTCGTCACCGTCAGCGAACCAGCCACCCAGAATGTCCAGTTGACTTTTCGGGGTGACGAAGGCGCGGCCAAACTCGGCGGTGCCGTGGCCGCTTTCGACCTTGCCGCCAAGTTGGTGCATCATCACCTGCTGGCCATAGCAAATGCCAAGGATCGGCACGCCATAGTCAAAAATCTCTTGTGGGGCGCGGGGCGAACCCTCGCGTGTCACGCTGTCGGGCCCGCCCGAGAAGATCACGGCCTTTGGCGCCATTTCGCGCACGAAGTCCATCGTGACTTTCTGGTAGGGGTGGATTTCGCAATAGACATTCAACTCGCGCAGGCGGCGTGCGATCAGCTGCGTCACCTGGCTGCCGAAGTCGATGATCAGAAGGCGGTCATGGGATGTCTGGCTCATGACTGGCTCTTAGGTCGCGCGGCGTCTATGTGCAAGCGTTATGAAGGCGTTTCCAGCCAGATACAGTGGGAGACCGGATCAATGACGGCAATTCGTTTCGAGAACGCGACACAGGAAGACGCCGGGGTGATCATTGACTGCATCGCGGCGGCTTATTCGAAAGCGCGCGAGATCATTGCCGATTTACCGGATGTGACTGCGGGTATTGAGCAGGATATCTCGGATCATCGGGTGGTGTTGGCCCTGATGGATGACGAGTTGGCCGGAGTGATCATCTTCGCGCGACAAGGTGACGAGATGAAGGTTTTTAACTTGGCCGTTTCGCCAAAGGCCCAGGGGCAGGGCGTCGCCGGAAGACTGCTTGCGCTGGCTGAGACCGAAGCGCGCGAGGCGGATTGTTCGCGTATGGTATTGCGTACTCACCGTCTTATGCGGGATACGCGCGCGGTTTATGCGCATCTGGGTTGGGTAGAAACCGAAGTCACCGGCAATTCCGTGGCCCTGAATAAAGCAATCTGAACAGATCAGCCCATTGATTCCGACTTTTCACTACCGCGGTGAGAGGCGCGGCTCACATCCGCCCGGTAGCTCCAGATCGCGATGGCGGACCAGCACAATATGTAGAATATGCCCGTGATGATGAGTGCCTCGCCGGGAATGGGGCCGACGTCGGCACGGTCGATGGCCTGCGAAAAATTCTCGACCGGGCTGGGGTGGACCGAAATCTTTACGCAGAAGGCCAGGCTCTGGATCAATAGAATCCACAGGTAGTTCCTGCGAATTCGCCGCCCGATCGCGACCATCAGGCTGACGTGGTAGCGCGGGTGCAGATAGTCCTGCGCCAAAACCTTTTGCCAGTTCTCCTCCATGTGCAGATCGCCGTCATACAGCAGCGGCGCATAGAAATGGGTTTCCAGCCACCTTGCGCGGGCGCGCCACACGTTGAAATACCGATAGCGCCGTGCCTCGAGCATCAGGAACAGGATGATCAGCACGCCGACAAGGACCAGCGGCAGGGGCGAGGCCTCGGGCGAGGAAAAGGAAATCGACAACGCAACACCTAGCGTGACAACCGCCCAGTTCGTCGTGGTATCCAATCTCGTGCGCCAGATGGTGCTGCGGTAAACCTCGCCCCTGTACAGGTGTGCAACGGCGCCAATTTCAGCCGCATCAAGGGTTTTTCGTTCAGCTTCAGGAGAGGGTGCTTTTTGCGTTTCCGATTCCATATCCCTATCATGAACATCAGGGGAAATGGGTCAAAACAAAATAGAAGTGGCCCACATGTCGCTTTTACCCCTATTGCGCCGCAATCCACTTCTGGTGTGATTGGCGGTTCCGGTAACACAATTTGCAACGTGAACATACTAACGGGATTATCTCATGGCAGAGGCAAACACCCGACGCAGAGCCAGAGGCGGTGGCGGAGCCGCCCGCCGGGCCGAGCGCACCGCGGTTCGTATCGAAACGGCGAAGTACATCGAACGGAATATTCCGAATTTCGAGGTTCTCAACGAAGAGGCGTTGGAGATCATCGAAGCCAACGCGGAAACCATTCTGGCCGAGGTTGGCGTCAACTTTGTTGACAATCCGGCCGCGCTGCAGCGTTGGAAAGACGCTGGCGCCGATGTTGACGGTGAGCGCGTGCGCATTCCGCGCGGTTTGGCGCGTGAACTGATCAAGACAGCGCCCAGCCAGTTTACCCAGCACGCCCGCAATCCCGAGAAATCGGTTGTCATCGGCGGTCGCAATCTGGTTCTGGCGCCGGTCTATGGACCTCCGTTCGTGCGCGACAGTCATGGCGGTCGTCGCTATGCGACCATGGACGATTTCAACAAGTTCGTGAAACTGGCCTATATGTCCAAGTGGCTGCACCACTCGGGCGGGACCGTATGCGAACCGACCGACGTTCCGGTGAACAAGCGTCACCTGGACATGCTGATGGCGCACATGACCCTGTCGGACAAGCCGTTCATGGGCTCGGTCACCGATCCCAGCCGCGCGCAGGATTCGATTGATATGTGTGGAATCCTGTTCGGCAAAGAGTTCGTGCAGGAAAACACTGTCATGACCTCGCTGACCAACATCAACTCGCCGATGACCTTCGACGATGTGATGATGGGCTCGCTTGAGGTCTATGCGAAGAACAATCAGGCCTGCATCATCTCGCCCTTTATTGTGGGTGGGGCGATGGCACCGGTTTCGGTTGCCGGTACGCTGACGCAGGTTCTGGCCGAGGTCATGGCCGGCGTGGCGTACAGCCAGATCATCCGCCCGGGTGCTCCTGCGATCTTTGGTGCCTTCGTGTCGTCGATTGACATGAACTCGGGCGCGCCGACCTTTGGTACGCCTGAGGCGTCTATGGTCACCTATGGCGCGGGTCAGCTGGCGCGGCGCTTGAACCTGCCGTTCCGCTCGGCCGGATCGTTCTGCGGCTCGAAACTGCCGGATGCGCAGGCTGCGTATGAAACCGCGAACTCGCTGAACATGGGTCTGATGGCCGGTGTGAACTTCATGCTGCACTCGTGTGGCTGGCTGGAAGGCGGCCTGGTTGCGGACTTTGAGAAGTTCGTCATGGATGCCGATCAGTTGGGCGTTCTGCACGGTCTGGCCAAAGGCGTTGCCTATGACGAGAACGCGCAGGCCATGGAAGCAATTCGCGAAGTTGGCCCCGGTGGCCACTATCTGGGTTGCGCCCATACTCAGGCCAACTTCAAAGATGCGTTCTGGAAAAGCGAATTGCTGGACTACAAGCCCTTCGAGACCTGGGAAGACGAAGGCGCGCGCGACACGCGGACATTGGCCGCCACGCGGGTCGAGCATCTGCTGGCGAACTACCAGCAGCCGCAACTCGACCCGGAAATCAACGCCGCGCTGAACGAATACGTGGCGGAAAAGAAAGCATCCATGCCGGATGCCTTCACCTGATCACTGATATTGCGAGGCGCGGCTGGCTTGATACAGCTGCGCCTCGCCCAGCAATGCGATCAGCAAGTCCAGATGACGCACCAGCGAATAGGCTGCGTCTTCTTCCAGACGCTGCGCGTTAACCTCTCGCTCCATTTCCATCAGCCGAACCAGTGCCGCACCGGTGCCGGGCAGCGCGCCGTATCCCAGAATACGTTGCAGATGACGTTCCCGGTCATAGTCCTGCGCCCCGAATTTCGCGGCCCGTGCCAACAGGCGGGGGCGGCGGAGGGTAGTAATCATGGTCATCAGGTCCTGCATCTCGGGGGTTCCTTGTTCGAGTAGAAGTTGCCCCGTTTGTCACACAACCTAAGCGGGTGTTTCCTTGATTGGGCTCGCGCCGAACTCTGACTTCATGAGTGTTTATGTTTTTGAATCAAATCTGGTTCTTGTCCACGTGGGTTAACGAACGAGTAACGAAAGCAACCCTAGTTAGAATTGGTTAACGAACTCATCGGGGGCGATTGAGAACAGACTGGTGTTTCGACGAGGGCAAGGAACTATGGAAAACAACATGGCTTTCACCATTCCGGCTTGGGTACCTGAGGGGGCGCAGAGATATCTTGCCCACACAGAGACCGGCCAGTCGATCCGCGATATCGCGCGATCCGCGGGGTGCCATGCTTCGACCATTCTCAGACAGATCAGACGGATCGAAATGCGGCGGGACGATCCTTTGGTGGATGCTGCGCTGCAATCGCTGGCCGAGACGCATTTTGCCGATCCGGAAGCCGGCGCAGGCGACACGTTTGCAGCGACGCAAGAGGACACCGCAGCCGCCAGGGACGAGGAATTCAACCGTGAAGCCCTGCGTATTCTCCGGCGGTTGTGTGAAACGGGATCGGTTCTGGCGGTGGCCGAGGAAATGGACAAGGCGGTTGTGGTCCGCGACACCGGCGACACCGGGGCCACCAGAACCGCCGTGGTTGAGTGCAGGATCGCGCAGGCACTGGCCCTGAAGGACTGGATTTCCTGTGACAATCCGGGCCGGATATCGCGTTATCGCATTTCGTCCGCGGGCCGGACCGCGCTGAGCCGTCTGATTGCCGAGGCCGAAAACAAGGCACGTGAACGCAGTGAATTTGGCATGGCCGAAGCACCCGCTTCTTTCCAGGCTCAAATGGCGCCAGGGCAGGGCGCGGCTGCAAAACTCGACCGGCCAAGGCGCATTCGTTATAGCGCGGCGGAAAGTCCCCTGATTGCTTTAGCACGTAGACG
This sequence comes from Ruegeria sp. AM9, assembly GCF_056540565.1. Lineage (NCBI taxonomy): Bacteria > Pseudomonadati > Pseudomonadota > Alphaproteobacteria > Rhodobacterales > Roseobacteraceae > Ruegeria > Ruegeria sp. AM9. The sequence goes on along the minus strand of NZ_JBQFWY010000001.1, from coordinate 160,541 downwards.
GGATCGGGATGGCAAACCGTTTCTGGATGAATCGCTGGTGGCAGCGGGCGAACGTCTGCGTGAGGATTTTGAATTAGCGCAAATCGGTCCGCAGGTCGCGCAGAACTGGGATCATTTCCTGACCGCCGGAGGGCGCGGCAGTTTCAAAAGCGAGGCCCATGGCGGGCGGGGTTCGTCCGACGCGCGGGATCGTGTGGAACATGCCTTGTCGGATCTCGGGCCGGGGCTGAGTGACGTGGCGCTGCGCTGCTGCTGTTATCTTGAGGGGCTGGAGCTGGCTGAAAAACGCATGGGCTGGTCGGCGCGGTCGGGCAAGATCGTGCTGCGGATCGCGCTGCAGCGACTCAAGCGGCATTACGAATGCCAGTCAGAGCGCAATCGTATGATCGGGTGATATGTTTTGGTTGCGCTTGTGCAGTCAAGTGATAGTCACAGGTTATGAATTTCACTCTCAGACAATTGCAGTATTTCAGCGCCGTCGCCGAACAGCGAAATTTCGGTCGGGCGGCGCAGACCTGCCATGTGTCTCAGCCCGCCTTGTCGGTGCAGATCAAGGCGTTGGAGGAAAGTCTGGGCGGCCCGCTGTTTGAACGGCAGGCCCGCGACATCCTGCTGACTCCGTTGGGGCGCGACGTGCTGGACCATGCGCGTCAGGTTCTGGGGGCCGCCGACAGGCTGGATCAATTCGCCAGGGACCGGTCCGGCGGGCATAGGTCGCTGGCGATTGGCATCATTCCGACGATTGCGCCGTATCTGCTGCCTGGCGTATTGGCCGGATTGCGTGCCTCGGACGTGTCGCTGCGCGTGCAGGTGCGCGAAGCCAGAACCGAGCGCCTGCTGACCATGCTGCGTGCCGGGGAAATCGACGCTGGTGTCATGGCCCTGCCGGTTGGTGGAAGTGAACTTTTCGAGCTGCCCTTGTTCCAGGATCGGTTCCTTCTGGCCGGAAGCACGGCGCGTCTGCAGGGGATGGCAACAAATCCCGAGGCCCTGCGACCGCTGGACCTGCAAACCGCACAATTGATGTTGTTGGATGATGGCCACTGCCTGACGGATCAGGCGCTTGATGTCTGCGGGCAAGACCGCAGCAGCGGGCTGATCAATATGGGTGCGTCCTCACTGGCAACCCTGTCGCGACTGGTTGCCGAAGGCTTTGGTCTGACCCTGATGCCCGAGCTTGCCGCGCGGTCGGAATCCGAGGCTGTGCCCGGGTTGAAACTGATGCGCTTCAGCACGCCTCAACCGGCGCGGACCGTTGGCTTGGTGCGGCGTGCGTCGACAGGAGGAGAGGACTGGTTCGACGGGCTGGCCCAGGTCATCCAACGGGTTGGTGAAGAAATCGTAACTGCCACCCGCTCCTGAAAACGAAAAGACCCGCCGATGGCGGGTCTTTTGTATTGGATCGCTGAAAAGCTCAGGCCAGAGCCGGTTCTTTGGCTTCGTCCAGGTGCTTTTTCAGGTTTTCCGGCGAGGACACGCCATAGGGATCTTCGGGGCAGTTGTCCATCAGGCCGGGCTCTTCGAACCATGCCTCGACCACGCCGTTGTTGACGATGGCAGCATAGCGCCACGAGCGCATGCCAAAGCCCAGATTGTCCTTGTCGACCAGCATACCCATTTTGCGTGTGAACTCACCCGAGCCATCCGGGATGACCTTGACGTTTTTCAGGCCTTGATCCTGCGCCCATTTGTTCATGACAAAGCTGTCATTCACCGACATGCAGTAAATCTCGTCGATGCCTTTTTCCTTGAATTCGGCATAGCCGTTTTCAAAACCGGGCAGCTGGTAGGTCGAACAGGTGGGGGTGAACGCACCGGGCAGCGAGAACAGGATCACCCGTTTGCCGGCAAAGTAATCTGCGGTGGTCTTGTCTTCCCAACGGAACGGGTTGGGGCCTTCGACGGCCTCGTCACGGACGCGGGTGTGAAAGGTTACGTCGGGCAGGTTGGTACCGGATTTCATGCTCAATTTCCTGTGATTCATCTGTGAACTGTCGAAGATTTAAAACAGTTCTAAATTGGCTTCAACGCCATTGTTGCGGCAAGTGCGAATTCTGGCGAATGCTGCAAAGCACGCTGTTTTCAATGGAATTCTACCGCGATTTGCCCGGTGATTTTCTGCAAATGCATAGTGCGCTGTTATGGCAGCTATGCACGGGTGGCGTAGCTAAGCGCTGCAGTTTATATTATGTCGAAGCAAAGTGACCCAAAGTCAGGAAAGCCGACCGTGCGTGATCTGAAGATCCCCGAACAACGTCATCCCGAAAAGGCGCATCGCCAAGACAATGCGCAGCCGAAAAAACCCAAGTGGATTCGGGTGAGGGCCCCAGGTGGGAAAGGGTATGCCGATACCCACAAAATCATGCGCGAGAACAACCTCGTGACGGTCTGTGAAGAGGCCGGGTGCCCGAATGTCGGCGAATGCTGGAGCCAGGGCCACGCCACCATGATGATCATGGGCGAAATCTGTACCCGTGGCTGCACATTCTGCAACATCGCGACCGGTCGCCCTGACGATCTGGACGCGTTCGAACCCGGTCGGGTGGCGCATGCGGTGCAGAAGCTGGGGCTGAACCACGTGGTCATTACCTCGGTGGACCGGGACGACCTGACGGATGGTGGGGCAGAACACTTCGCGCAGACCATCCGTGCGGTGCGTCATCGCTCGCCGAAGACGACGATCGAAATTCTGACGCCTGACTTCCTGAAATGTGATCCTTCGGTTCTGGAAGTTGTGGTCGAGGCAAAACCGGACGTATTCAACCACAACCTTGAAACCGTTCCGGGCCTCTATCCCGAAGTGCGCCCCGGTGCGCGCTATTTCCATTCGCTGCGGCTGTTGCAGCGGGTAAAGGAAATGGACCCGTCGATCTTTACCAAATCCGGCATCATGGTCGGCTTGGGAGAGGACGAGCAACAGGTCCGGCAAGTCATGGACGATATGCGCGCCGCCGACATCGATTTCCTGACCATCGGCCAGTATCTGCAGCCGACGCCAAAGCACCATGGCGTGGATCGTTTTGTCACGCCCGAGGAGTTCGCGTCGTACGAAAAGGCCGCTTTTGGCAAGGGATTCCTGATGGTATCTGCGACGCCTCTGACCCGGTCGTCCTATCACGCCGGGGATGACTTTGCCCGCCTGCGCGATGCCCGTCAGAAAAAGCTGGAGCAAGGGTGACCCCCGACACACTTGCTCGGCTGACCTGGCTGCGCCACGAATTGCATCAATACCCCGAGATTTCCGGGCAGGAGGAACAAACCGCTGCCCGGATTGCGGATGAACTGCGCGCCCGAGGTGCTGATCAGGTGCTGACAGGTATCGGCGGACATGGTGTGGCGGGCGTTTTCGACAGCGGTCAGGCCGGACCAACGGTTGCCATTCGGTGCGAGTTGGACGGGTTGCCGATACAGGAAATCTCTGACGCGGATTATGCCTCGCGTGTTCCGGGTAAGGGGCATCTGTGTGGGCATGATGGCCATATGACGATGGTTCTGGGCGTGGCCGAGCATCTGGCCCAAACGCGCCCGGAAACGGGCCGCGTGGTTTTGATTTTCCAACCGGCCGAGGAAACCGGGCAGGGGGCCATCGCCTTTCGGGCCGACCCAACGTTTGCCGAAATCGCGCCCGACTATGTGTTTGCGCTGCATAACCTACCGGGCGTGGCGCAGGGGGATGTGTTGCTGTGCGAAGGGCCTGCCAATTGTGCTTCGCGTGGTATGAAGATCGTTCTGACCGGCAAGACTTCTCACGCGGCTGCGCCTCAGGATGGGATTTCACCGGCTGAGGCGCTGGCCACTCTGATGCCGCAACTGGCGGAGATGGGGAAGGGTGGGCCTCTGGATGCCGAGTTTGCCCTGACGACCGTGACCCATGCCAGTCTGGGCGAACCGACTTTTGGCGTGGCCCCCGGCCGGGCCGAGCTTTGGGTGACCCTGCGCACCGTCGCTGACGCACGGATGCAGGACCTGATGAACGAGGCCGAGGCGCTGGTGGTGCGGATTGCCTCGGATCAAGGGCTGGGGTGCGAAATCGTTTATGAAGACGTGTTCGAGGCCTGCGTAAACGCGCCCGAGGCCGTTGATGTTCTCAGCCGATCTTGCAACGAAATGGGGGTGCCCTGCACCTTGACACCCAGCCCGCAAAAGTTCTCGGAAGATTTCGGACAGTTCGGCAAGGGCGCCAAATCTGCGATGTTCTGGCTTGGCTCGGGCGTGGATCACCCGCAACTGCACAACCCCGATTACGATTTCCCGGATGCGCTGATCCCGGTGGGAACCGGGGTTTTCCTTGCTGCGATTCAGCAGGTGCTGGGGCCGCTTAGCCCTCGGTAAAGCGGACCTTGCCAATGAATGGCAGGTTGCGATTGCGCTGCGCGTAGTCGATTCCGTAACCCACGACGAATTCATCCGGTATTTCGAAGCCAATCCAATCGGAGCGGAAATCAACCTCGCGCCGGCTGGGTTTGTCCAGCAGGGCGATGGATCTCAGCCGCGCGGGTTTGCGACTGCGCAGCAGGTTGGTCACGTGGTTCAGCGTGTGACCGGTATCGACGATATCCTCGACGACCAGAACGTCGCGGCCTTCAATTGCGCCGCGCAAGTCCTTGAGAATGCGAACTTCCCGGCTGCTTTCCATCGAATCCCCATAAGAAGAGGCTTCAAGAAAATCCACCTCGATCGGCAGGTCCAGTTCCCGCACCAGATCAGCAATGAAGACGAAACTGCCGCGCAGCAGGCCAACAACAACCAGCTTGTCAGTATTGCCGAACTCGGCGGTGATCTCACGGCACAGTTCCTCGATCCGGGCGGCGATGGCCTTGGCCGAGATCATCTCATCTATCACATATGCGCGGTCGCTCATCGCTGCCCCCTTGATCTTTGGCGCGCAACATACGAAATCACGCGCCATTGTCACCTGTTAATACCGGACGCCATGCCTACCCATTCGGAAACCCGCCACCTGCCGTATACGGCGCAACAGATGTACGATCTGATTGCGGATGTGGCGAAATACCCCGAGTTTTTGCCCTGGTGTGCCGCCGCCCGCATCCGACGGACCTATGCCGCCGGTGAGGCGCAGGTGATGGAGGCGGATCTGGTCATCTCGTTCAAGGTGTTCCGTGAAAGGTTCGGCAGCCGGGTGACGCTGTTCCCCGACCAGATGAAGATCGACACTGAATACCTGGACGGCCCCTTCAAATACATGAAGTCCGACTGGCAGTTCGCGGACGCGCCCGATGGCGGGTGCAACGTGTCCTTCCATGTGGATTTCGAATTCAAGAACGCCATCCTGCAGGGCATCATTGGCGTCGTATTCAACGAAGCCATGCACCGGATCGTTCAGGCCTTCGAAGCTCGTGCGGCGGATTTGTACCACTAGGTCTTTACCCGCAAACGGCGCACGCTAGACTGCGCCCATGAGCGATTTTTCCACTTCTTTGGCTGCGTTCGCGGCAGGTCCTGTCGAGACGACTTTGCAGACACGGGTCGTTACCTCTCTGTCCGTTCTGGACTGGGTTGCCGTGGGGCGCGCCGGGGCTGCTGAGACGGTCTCAAAAACCGTGCGTGACCTCGTGTTGGGCGAGGAGGGCGCTGCACAGGCGCATTTGTTCGGCGGCGGAGCGGCCCCAATGCGCGGAGCGGCCTTGGTCAACGGTACAGTGTCCCACGCGCTGGATTACGACGACACGCATTTCGCCCATATCGGCCACCCATCGGTTGCTGTTTTACCCGCCGTTCTGGCGGTGACCGAATGGGATGATCGCATTCTCGTTGATTTCCTCGAGGCCGCGCTGGTGGGGATGGAGGTTTCGATCCGCATGGGTCTGTGGCTGGGCCGCGACCACTATCAGGCCGGATTCCATCAGACTGCGACAGCAGGCGCGTTTGGTGCAGCCGTTGCAGCGGGCCGCATCCTGGGCTTTGAGGTTGCACAAATGCGTAAGGTGCTTGGTCTGACGGCGACCCGTGCCGCAGGCCTTAAGGCGCAGTTTGGCACGATGGGAAAACCTTATAACGCTGGTCTTGCGGCCTCGGCCGGTGTTGAAGCCGCCTTGCTGGTCGCAAAAGGCTTTGAACCCAACACGGATGCGTTGGAGGGGCCGTACGGCTTTGGCGCGACGCATAGCGGTAAGGGGGATGCCCCAACCGCTTTGGACGGGTTGGGCGAGGAATGGCTGTTCGAGAGCATCAGCCACAAGTTCCACGCTTGCTGTCACGGCCTGCACGCCGCACTTGAGGCCGCGCGCGATCTGGACATTGCTGAACCCGAAGTGGCCGAGATCAAGGTCAAGACCCATCCGCGCTGGATGAGCGTATGCAACCAGATATCTCCGACCACCGGTCTGGGGGCGAAGTTTTCGTACCGGACGGTGATTGCCATGCAGGCGCTTGGCTATGACACGGCGCTGCCCGCCAGCTACTCGGATAAAACCTGCGCTGACCCACGCCTGAAGTCCTTGCGGGATCGGGTGTCGGTCGAAGCGGATGAAACGCTGTCAGAAACGCAGGCGCATCTGACCTTGTTGCGCCGCGACGGTGCACGGCTTGAGGCAACCCATGATCTGTTGGCGCCGATGAGCTTAGCAGACCGCGAAGACCGTGTGCGCGGCAAGGCCGCCAAGCTTATCGGAAGCGAAGAGGCGGACGCGATCTGGTCGATGCTGCGCACCGGTGGCCGCGCCCGCGATCTGGCAAAAAGACTGGCGGGTTAGACCACGCGCCAGTGCAGCGGGAAGCCCGGATCAAAGACGGTTACAGGACCGTCGCCGGATTCAATCTTGCCGGGGTAGACGACGGGCTCACCCTTGGTCAGGGTGATGGTGTCCTCGTTGACCGGCAAGCGGTAGAAGGCAGGCCCGTTCAGCGAAACAAACCCTTCCAACTTGTCCAGAGTGCCTTCGCGTTCGAACATCTCGGCCACCAGAGACATGGTGTTTGTCGCCGTGAAGCACCCGGCGCAGCCACAGGCCATTTCCTTGTTCGCATCTGTATGCGGTGCGCTGTCGGTGCCCAGGAAAAACCGCGCATCGCCCGAGGTCGCAGCGGCCAGCAACGCCAGCCGGTGCTCTTCCCGCTTGGCGACGGGCAGGCAGTAGTAGTGGGGCTTGATGCCACCCACCAGAATGTGGTTGCGGTTGATGATCAGATGGTGCGCGGTGATGGTTGCGCCCAGATCGGTATCGTTGGCTTTCACATAGTCCACGCCGTTGGCGGTGGTGATATGCTCCATCACCACGCGCAGGCCCGGGGTGGCCTTGCGGATCGGGTCCAGAACACGGTCGATGAACACGGCCTCACGGTCAAAGATGTCGATTTCTGCATCGGTAACTTCACCGTGGACGCACATGGGCAGACCGATCTCGGCCATCTTCTCAAGCACCGGACGCACCTTGTCGAAGTCCCGCACGCCCGAGGCCGAGTTTGTCGTGGCCCCCGCCGGATACAGCTTCACCGCCTTGACCAGCCCGCTGGCATGGGCCGCGGCCACATCGTCCGCATCGGTGTCCTCGGTCAGGTACAGGGTCATCAGCGGCTCGAACGTCATGCCTTCGGGCAGGGCGGCCATGATGCGGTCGCGATAAGCGGCGGCCTGATCGCCGCGCACGACCGGTGGTACAAGATTGGGCATGATGATCGCGCGGGCAAAATGGCGCGCGGTTTCGGGCAGGACGGCCTGCAACATCGCGCCATCGCGCAGGTGCAGGTGCCAGTCGTCGGGGCGGCGGATCGTGATGCTATCGGTCATGGCGCCTCCGCTATCATACAGGCCGCGCGCGGGAAAGGCCTTGTCAACGCGCCGCTTGGAAAGACCATGGCCTTGACGCGCGCGCGCCGCCGTGACCTGTTGTGCCGAGGGAGAGACATGACATGATGCAACCAAATTCCATCGACGCCGTTCAGAACATGCTGGGCGCGCAGGGCTATGTCTGCGGCCGGGCACTGGCCACGGTTGTGTTCCTGTCGCTGAAACTGGGCCGTCCGCTGTTTCTGGAAGGCGAGGCCGGGGTGGGCAAGACCGAGATCGCCAAGGCGCTGGCGGCAGGCCTGAACCGGCGCCTGATCCGGTTGCAATGTTACGAGGGGTTGGATGCTTCGTCCGCCGTCTACGAATGGAACTTCCCGGCGCAGATGGTGGCAATCCGAACCGCCGAGGCATCGGGCGGTGCGGATCGTGGCGCGTTGCAAGATGAGCTGTTCTCGGACGAGTACCTGATCGAACGCCCTCTGCTGCAGGCGATGCGCCCGGATGAAAATGGCGCCCCGGTCCTGCTGATCGACGAACTGGACCGCACCGACGAACCATTCGAGGCCTTTCTGCTTGAGGCGCTCAGCGATTTTCAGGTCACCATCCCTGAACTGGGCACCGTGAAAGCTCCGGAACCGCCCATCGTCATCCTCACCTCGAACCGCACGCGCGAGGTGCATGACGCGCTGAAGCGCCGCTGTCTTTATCACTGGGTCGATTACCCCGATTTCGACCGCGAAATCGAAATCCTGCACGCCCGCGCCCCCGAGGCCGCCGAGGCGCTCAGCCGTGAGATAGTAGCCTTTGTCCAGCATCTGCGCACCGAGGACCTGTTCAAGAGACCCGGCGTGGCCGAGACCATCGACTGGGCCAAATGCCTGCTGGCACTGGATGTGATCAACCTCAGCCCCGAGGTGATCGGCGACACGCTGGGCGCGATCCTGAAGTACCAGGACGACATCCAGAAACTGCAGGGGTCAGAGGCGAAACGGATTCTGGACGAGGCCAAAGCCACGTTGGAACCGGCCTGATGCTTCATCTTTTCCCAAATACTCCGGGAGTATGGGGGCAGCGCCCCCATGACGCCTGATGGCAGAACAACTCCTCCTCGATATTCCCGACAACCCGAAACTGGCGCAGAACATCACCCATTTCGCGCGGGCCTTGCGCAAGGCCGGATTGCCGATTGGAACGGGGCGGGTGGTCGACGCGATCCGCGCCGTGCAGGCGGCCGGGTTCACGGCAAAGCAGGATTTCTACTGGACCCTGCACGCCTGTTTCGTCAGCCGGCCTGAGCATCGGGCGGTGTTCGCACAGGTTTTTCGCCTGTACTGGCGCGACCCGCGTTACATGGAACACATGATGGCCATGATGCTGCCCGCCATCCGTGGCGTGCAGGAGGAACGCAAGGCCGATCCGGCCGAAAAACGCGCGGCCGAAGCGCTGCTGGACGGCGTTGAACGCGACTTGTCCGAGGCGGTCGAGCAGGAAGAAGAGACCGAGCTGGAGATCGACGCCTCGAAAACCGCGTCCTCCGAGGAACGGCTGCGCAGTCTGGATTTCGAACAGATGAGCACGAGCGAGATCGCACAGGCCAAACGTATGCTGGCGCGGTTGACGTTGCCGGTGAAACCCATCGACTCCCGGCGGGGTCAAGCCAGCCATATCGGCAATCGCATCGACCGCGCCCGCACCTTGCGCGCTGCGATGCGCCACGGTGGAGAGCTGCGCAATATCGCGCGCCTGAAGCCCAAACCGCGCTGGCCGAACCTTGTGGTGCTGTGCGACATCTCGGGATCGATGAGCCAGTACAGCCGGATCATCCTGCATTTCCTGCACTCGGTTTCGAACGCCAAAGGCGCCGGTTGGGCCAGGGTCCATGCCTTCACTTTCGGCACACGGCTGACCAATATCACCCGCCACCTGCAGCAGCGCGACGTGGATGCCGCGCTGGCCGCTGCCGGGGCCGAGGCGCAGGACTGGGAAGGCGGTACGCGGATCGGAGAATGCCTGCACGCGTTCAACCGTGACTGGTCGCGCCGAGTCATGGGGCAGGGGGCGGTGGTGTTGCTGATCTCGGACGGGTTGGACCGTGGTAACCCCGAGGCATTGGGAAAGGAAATGGACCGGCTGCATTTGTCTGCACGCCGTCTGATCTGGCTCAACCCGCTGCTGCGCTGGGATGGGTTCGCTCCCAAGGCGCGGGGGGTCGCTGCGATGCTGCCGCATGTGGACAGCTTCCGCGCGGGGCACTCGATTGCGTCGCTGGAGGACCTTGCCGCCGTCATCTCACAACCCGACGACGTCGGTGAGAAAGCGCGGCTGATGACCGCGCTTTCGGGGTGATTAGCCGCCCACCTGTTCTTCGTTGCACTTCCGCGCCATTTCCATGGCCTTGTAGGTGCCGGTCAGATCGACGGTGAAGGCAAATTCTTTCTCGGGGAACACGACCATGACCTTCTGCTTGGCGATATCCTCGGCGAACTGAGGGTCATCGGACAGAACATATCCGCCGGAATACCCTTTGGTGATATTGCCCTTCATACCGGTGGCCTCACCCAGATAGATGTTGTCTCCCAGCAGGATGGCCACGGCTTCTTTCTCGCCGCGCTTGATGTCGGTCTTGGCCTTGGTGAACACACCCACATAGCCGACGCTACGGTCTTCGGTCAGCCCCATCTGAACCACGTTTTCCGAGTCATCTACCGCTTCGATCAGGCAGGATTTTTTCTCCTCATCGATGAAGATTTTCCATCCCTCGACTTCACCGTAACGCAGGAAAGTATCCGCGCTGACCGCAGTCGACGCCAGCAGACCGATTGCCATTCCGAGTGTAAAAATGCGTTTCAACTCTCTGTCTCCTTTGTGAAAAATTAATATGCGCATACTGGAATGCACCAGCCGCGCGTGTAGGCTAGAATCAGGCCTGCTGACAATCAATCCTTTGCGTAAACCGAGGGTTCCTGGGCTTTATCGTGCCGAAGGTCCGATAAATTGGAACCCAGCAACACCTCGCGGGGCATGGGTTCCTTTTCATCGCGTCAAACCTGCCTATGTTGGGGCTGAACACTCCGGGAGGGTGCAATGGACAGATTCGACAACAGCCCCGAAACGGCCCTGCGCTGGTACAGAGACGGAAGACCTGTCGCATTGGCCACGGTGGTCGAGACCTGGGGCAGTGCGCCGCGGCGTGTGGGCGCTCAATTGGTCATCGCCGGGGACGGTCGTATCGAAGGGTCTGTCTCGGGCGGCTGTGTCGAAGGCGCGGTCGTCGTCGAGGCGCTGGAAGCGATCGACGAGGGCGAGGCGCGGCTGTTGGAATTCGGCGTCAGCGACGAGGATGCCTTTGCCGTCGGGTTGGCCTGTGGCGGAACCATCCGTGTGTTGGTCGAACCGGTGGGCAAGGTGCTGCCCGAACCGATGCTGCGCGAACTGGTCGACGCCCGCGCTCGGCGTGAACCCCTGGCCTATGAGGTGAATATCGAAACCGGTCATCGCGCTCTGCGGCGCAACGCCTATGCGAACCGGCTGCGTATGGATCGGTCGGGGTTCGAGGAAGACGGTCAGACCTTTGTGGCGGTGCATAACCCGCCGTTGCGGCTGATCATCGTTGGCGCGGTACATATCGCGCAGGCATTGGTGCCGATGGCGCGGATCGCCGGGTACGATTCGGCCATCATCGATCCACGCGATGCTTTTGCCTCGAGCGCGCGCTTTCCCGGTGAAACGATCCTGACCGACTGGCCGGACGAGGCGGTTGCCAAGCTGGGGATGGATGCGCGGACGGCCGTGGTGCTGCTGACCCATGACCCCAAGCTGGATGATCCGGCGCTGCAATCTGCGCTTCGGGCAGGGGTGTTCTATATCGGCGCTCTGGGCTCGACCCGGACCCATGCCAAACGGGTGGTGCGGATGAAAGAGGCCGGTTTCACCGACGCACAGATCGCGGGTATCCACGGCCCGATTGGTTTGGACATCGGCGCCGCAGACCCGTCGGAAATCGCGGTGTCCATACTGGCGCAAATGACAGCCGTCTTGCGGGGCAAAGCGTGAAGTTCGGCCCCATTCCCGTCGATCAGGCTGCCGGAGCAATCCTGGCTCATTCCGTTAAGGTCGGTGATACAAAACTGCGCAAGGGCCTTCTGTTGACCACCGAGCACCAGACGGCATTGGCCGCAGCCGGACATAGTTCAGTCACGGTCGCCCAACTGGATCCCGGAGACTGTCACGAAGACAAAGCGGCCGGGAGGCTGGCCGACGCACTGGTCCCCGATCCCAGCGCTGCAGCGTTGCGGGTGACACAACCATTCACCGGCCGGGTGAACCTGTTGGCAGATGGGCCGGGGGTTGCGGTTCTGGATGTCGCGGCGCTCGAGGCGTTCAATCAGGTCAACCCGATGATCACCGTGGCCACTGTACCGCAATACCAGCAGATGAGCGCGGGCGGCATGGTTGCGACGATCAAGGTGATTTCCTACGCCGTTCCGGGCGGAGACGTTCTTGAGGTGTCGCGACTGGCGAAGGGTGCGATCCGTCTCGCCACGCCGGTCTACCGAAACGCCGGGCTGGTGGTAACCGACATTCCCGGCGGGCCACCGAACGAGAAAGGCATTGCTGCGATTCAGGGGCGGGTGGAGGCCCTTGGGTTGGAACTGGCCGATATCCGCATTGTCCCGCACCAGACAGAGGCGCTGTCGAGGGCCATCATGGAAGCGCAGGGCGATGTTGTGATGATCCTGACCGGCTCGGCCACCTCGGATGTGTCCGACGTGGCGCCTCAGGCACTCCGTGCCGCAGGCGGGCAGGTGGACCGTTTCGGAATGCCGGTCGATCCGGGGAACCTGCTGTTTCTGGGGGGGCTCGGCGAACGCCCGGTGATCGGGTTGCCGGGATGTGCGCGGTCTCCGGCGTTGAACGGGGCGGATTGGGTCCTGTCGCGGGTCGCCTGCGGGATCGCGACGACCGGCGCGGATATTGCGGCGATGGGCGTTGGCGGGCTGCTCAAGGAAATCCCGACACGACCGCAGCCGCGTGCGTCGCGGCGATAATTTGCCTTTTCAAGACCGCGCTTTACCTATGATGACTGCCCAAGTGACTGACCAAAACAGTCGCTAAATATTTTTGTTCTCAAACAAAAATTCCCGTGTTTAACTCGGCGCAGGGAGAGTTTCATTTTGGGAGGAACATATGACACAGGTCTCAATGACCGTGAACGGTAAATCCGTGAGCGGTGATGTCGAGGGCCGGACGTTGCTGTCCAGCTTTCTGCGTGATCACCTGTCGCTGACCGGGACCCATGTAGGCTGCGATACTGCGCAATGCGGCGCCTGTGTGGTCCACGTGAACGGTGAGGCAGTCAAATCCTGCAATATGCTGGCGCTCGAGGCTGATGGGGCCGAGGTCGGCACGATCGAAGGTCAGGCAAACGCCGATGGCTCGTTGAACGACATCCAGCAGGCCTTTCAGGATCATCACGGTCTGCAATGCGGGTTCTGCACGCCGGGCATGGTGATGAGCGCTGCGGCGCTGTTGAAAGACAACCCGCGCCCGTCTGAGGCTGAGATACGGAAGTATCTGGAAGGCAACCTGTGTCGTTGCACCGGCTATCACAACATCGTCAAGGCGATCATGGCCGCATCCGGTCAGGACGTTTCCAACATCGCTGCCGAATAAGGCGGCGGGCGAGAATTTTCGACGAAAATTCTTTTCCAGGGAGGAGAACAAGCAATGCCCAAAGACAGTGGCATCGGAGCCAGTTCCAAGCGGCGCGAGGACGTGCGCTTTCTGACCGGAGCAGGCAATTACACCGACGACATCAACGTGGCCGGACAGGCCTATGTGCATTTTCTGCGGTCCGACATCGCGCATGGCCGGATCAAATCCGTGGACATTTCGGCCGCCGAGGGTATGCCGGGCGTGGTCAAGGTGTTCACCGGCAAGGACTTCGAAGGCGTGGGCGGGATGCCCTGCGGCTGGGAGGTGACCGACAAGCACGGCGCGCCGATGCAGGAACCGCCGCACCCGATCCTGGCCCAAGGCAAGGTGCGCCATGTGGGCGACCCCATCGCAGCCGTTGTGGCCGATAGCCTCGAGCAGGCCCGCGATGCGGCCGAGGCGATTGACGTCGACATCGAAGAACTGCCCGCAGTGATCGATATGAAGGCTGCCGCGCAAGAGGGCGCGACGCTGGTCCATGACGATCTGAAGAACAACATCTGCTATGACTGGCAGCTGGGCGAGGCCGACGACGCCAAGGTCAATGAGGTCTTCGCCAATGCGGCCCATGTGACCACGCTGGATCTGGTGAACAACCGCCTGGTCGCCAACCCGATGGAGCCGCGCGTGGCCGTGGGTGAGTATAAGCGTGGGACGGATGAGTACACGCTCTATACCACCTCGCAGAACCCGCATGTGATCCGCCTGCTGATGTGCGCCTTTGTGCTGGGCCTGCCCGAGCACAAGGTCCGCGTGGTGGCCCCGGATGTGGGCGGCGGTTTTGGCACCAAGATTTTCCACTATGCGGAAGAGGCGTTCTGTACCTTCGCTGCCAAGGCCTGCAATCGGCCGGTGAAGTGGACCTCCAGCCGGTCCGAGGCGTTCATGTCGGATGCCCATGGCCGCGACCATGTCAGCAAAATCGAACTGGCGCTGGATGCGGACAACAACTTCATCGGTCTGCGGACCAATACCTTTGCCAATCTGGGAGCGTATCTGTCGACCTTCTCCAGTTCCGTGCCCACATGGCTGCACGGCACGCTGATGGCAGGCAACTACAAGACGCCGGTCATTCAGGTGAATGTGAAGGCGATGTTCACCAACACGGTGCCGGTGGATGCCTATCGCGGCGCGGGCCGCCCCGAGGCGACGTTCCAGTTGGAACGCGTGGTGGACAAGGCCGCGCGCGAGCTGGGGGTCGATCCGATTGCCCTGCGCCGTCAGAACTTTGTCACCCAGTTCCCCTATGACACGCCAGTGGCGCTGACCTATGACACCGGGGACTACAACGGGACCATGGACAAGCTGGAGGCTGCCGCCGATCTGGCCGGTTTTGCCGCCCGCCGGGCGCAGAGCGAGGCCAAGGGCAAGCTGCGCGGTCTGGGCATCAACTGCTATATCGAGGCCTGTGGCATTGCTCCGTCGAACATCGTTGGCATGCTGGGGGCTCGGGCGGGTCTTTATGATGCGGCTACCGTGCGGGTGAATGCCACCGGCTCGATCAGCGTCATGGTCGGAGCGCACAGCCATGGGCAGGGGCATGAAACTGCCTTCCCGCAGGTTGTGGCCGACATGATCGGCATCGATGAATCGATGGTCGAGATCGTGCATGGCGATACCTCGAAGATCCCGTTTGGCATGGGGACATATGGCTCGCGCTCGCTGGCGGTCTGCGGTTCTGCCATGGTCAAGGCCACTGAGAAGGTGATCGACAAGGCCAAGAAGATCGCCGCCCATCTGCTGGAAGCGTCCGAGGCGGATATCGAGCTGAAGGATGGCCAGTTCAGCGTTGCGGGCACCGACAAGTCGGTGGCTTGGGGCGACGTGACCCTGACGGCTTATGTGCCGCACAACTTCCCGCTGGAAGTTGAACCCGGGCTGGAGGAGACCGCGTTTTACGACCCGGCCAACTTTACCTTCCCCGCTGGCGCTTATGCCTGTGAGGTCGAGGTCGACCCCGAGACCGGTCAGGTCAGCATCGAGGCCTTCACGGCCGCCGATGACTTTGGCAATATCGTCAATCCGATGATCGTGGATGGTCAGGTGCATGGCGGTATCGGTCAGGGCATTGGGCAGGCGCTGCTTGAGAACTGTGCCTATGACGAGAACGGACAGCTACTGAGCGCCTCTTACATGGACTACGCCATGCCGCGCGCGGACGATGTGCCGTTTTATGGCGTCGATCATTCCAGCCAGACGCCGTGCACGCACAACCCGCTGGGTGTGAAGGGCTGTGGTGAGGCCGGGGCGATCGGGTCTCCGCCAGCGGTGGTCAATGCCGTGTTGGATGCGCTGAATTCGGGTGGCAAGGCGATCGATCACATCGACATGCCGGTAAGCCCGTCGCGCGTCTGGGCGGCGATGAACAGCTGAGGGGTTGGGGTGCGAGGGGCCAGCCCCTCGCGCTCCCCGGAGTATTTCCAAAAAGATGAAGGGCAGCGGAGTGCCTTTCGGAAAGGAAGACGAAATGTATAATTTCGAGTTTGAGAAACCCTCGACCATTGCTGATGCGGTCGCTGCATTGGGGGCCGAGGATGCGCAGGCGTTGGGGGGTGGGCAGACCCTGATCCCGACGCTGAAACAGCGGCTGGCGGCACCATCCAAGCTGGTGTCGGTGAGCGGGATTGCCGAGATGAAGGGTGTCTGCGTTGAAGATGACGGCTCGGTGGCTGTTGGCGGGGCGACCACCCATGCCTCGGTCGCGTCCGAGGCCGCGGGCAGCTATCCGGCCCTTGCTGCGTTAGCGGGCCAGATCGGTGATCCGGCAGTGCGTAACCGCGGAACTATTGGCGGGTCGATTGCGAATAACGATCCGGCGGCCTGTTATCCCGCTGCTGTTTTGGGATCGGGCGCGACAATCGTTACCAATGCGCGGCAGATCGCGGCCGACGACTTCTTTGAGGGTATGTTCACCACCGCGCTGGACGAGGGTGAGATTGTCACCTCAGTCCGGTTTCCGGTGCCGCAGGCGGCGAGTTATCAGAAGTTCCTGCAACCAGCCTCGCGGTTTGCTCTGGTGGGTGTTTACGTCGCGCGGTTTGCCGATGGCGTACGTGTCGCTGTAACGGGTGCAAGCGAAGACGGTGTGTTCCGTTGGTCCGAGGCCGAGGAGGCACTGAACAAAGAGTTCCGTGCGGATGCGTTGACGGATTTGCGTATCAACCCGGCCAACATGATCGCCGATTTGCATGGCAGCAAGGAATATCGTGCGCATCTGGTCGGCGTCATGACCAAACGGGCTGTCGAAGCCTGCATGTAAGACGCAGTGAATGAGCAAAGCCCCGGTTAAAGGCCGGGGCTTTTTACGTGCGGCGCAGTCTTGGTGGTTTGGCAGGTTGCCAATAGGCTCCGGTGTCCTCGCGCGCTTTTTGATAGGCTTCGATCCGCTGGCGGGCCGCGTCGCCTCCGGCATCGAAGAGGTGGCCCAACAGGCATTCCAGCACCGCCATTGCTCCGGTGAAACAGGAAAACGGGTACAGGGCGCGGGTGCTGACGGTGAAGGCGATGTCGGGCTCGACCCCGGGGGCGATCACGTCGCTGTCCGAGATCAGGATCAGGCGCAGCCCTCTTTGTTTCGCGAACCGCATCGATTGGATGGTGTCTGCGGAATAGGGGTGGACGGTGACGGCGACCAGACAATCGTTTTGGTCGGCATCCAGCAGGTCATCGGCGGCGGACCCGATATGGCGCGGCACCAGTTGGATTCCCGGATGTGCCATTCGGCCCGTATAGGAAAAGTAATAGGCCAGCGCGTAGCTTGCGCGCGTC
Source organism: Ruegeria sp. AM9 (assembly GCF_056540565.1). Taxonomy (NCBI): domain Bacteria; kingdom Pseudomonadati; phylum Pseudomonadota; class Alphaproteobacteria; order Rhodobacterales; family Roseobacteraceae; genus Ruegeria; species Ruegeria sp. AM9. The sequence continues at coordinate 143,311 of NZ_JBQFWY010000001.1, read as the reverse complement.
GCCGTGACGAAACACCTGCGGGATGCCTTGATGTGCCGGACCGCCTCGCGCGTCTTTTCGGGTTTCATCAGGCGTAAGGATCGGGCGACGACATTCTGTTCGTTCTGCGCCAGTTTGGCCTGCGTGTTGCTGAAGGCGTCTTGGGTTTGCAGGGTGGTTAACCAATCCTGCCCCAATTCGCCTTCACGGTCTGTGACCAAGGCGTTGCGGAAAGGGGCGCGGAAGGCTTCGAAACTGTCAAAACCCATGCGTTGCGCAAGCCGGACCAGAACATTCGAGCTGACGCCGATCTTGGTCGCCGTAGTACGGATCGGGTCCAGCCCGAAATCTCCGGGATGGTCGATGACGTACTTAGCGGCGGCTTGCAGGGCGGAAGGCATTTGCCCGATATCATGACGCAAGCGGTCGGTGATCTGGTTTGGCGTGTTTTCCATCAGTGCAGAAAAACAAATGTTATGAAAATAACAAGTAAAAAACGCCGCGCGCTGGATTAGATGGCAAATGCTACCCGAGGTATGAGCATGTCAGACACGCAAATAAAACCCGAAAATGCCCGTCGTCCCTATGTGCTCGTCGCTCCGAATGGTGCGCGGCGGGGGCGCTCGGATCATCCGGAATTGCCCGTTTCCATTGATCAGATTGTTGAGACCGCGCGTACTTGTTTTGGAGCTGGTGCGCATGGGCTGCATTTGCACATTCGGGACATGCGGGGGCAGCACTCTCTGGACGCCGGTCATTATCTGGAAACGATGGCTGAACTGCGCCGGGTTGTTCCGGAGATGGACGTTCAGATCACGACCGAGGCTGCGGGCTTGTTCGATGTGCCTACCCAGTTGGCCTGTCTGGAGCGGGTGCGGCCCGGTTGGGCCTCGGTGTCCGTGCGGGAAATTGCGCGGGCGCCCGAACTGGCCCCGCGTGTCTATGGGCTGTGCGTCGAGCAGGGAACGCGGGTGCAGCATATTCTCTACGATGCCGAAGACGCCGCGCTGCTGGTGCAGTGGCTCGAAGCCGGGGTTGTGCGGGACGGTCAGGTGGACCGTCTTTTGGTTCTGGGGCGGTATACGTCCGGTCAGCAATCCTCGCCGCAGGATCTGGACCAGTTTCCCCAAGCCGCGTCGCCCTGGATGGTTTGCGCTTTTGGCGCGCAGGAACATGCGTGTCTGGCGCACGCGGCCCGGCACGGCGGAGACGTTCGGGTGGGCTTTGAAAACAGCCTGACCGATCAGGACGGAAACCTTTGGAAAGACAATGCCGCGTCGGTGACGGCGCTTGTTGCCATGTTGGAAAGGGCAGTCGAATGAGTCACGTATTTCCACGCCACACGAAATCGGACCTGCCGGTCGCTGCGGGCGGAGACGGGTGCTATCTGATCGACGCACAGGGTCGCCGGTATCTGGATTGCGGTGACGCTGCCGTGTCCTGTCTGGGCCACTCCGATCCGGCGGTGATCCGGGCCGTGCAGGAGCAGGTGGAAAAGATCGCTTTTGCCCACACTGGTTTTATGACCTCGGAACCGGCCGAGGCGCTGGCGGATTTGCTGGTTGAAAAGGCGCCGGGCGATCTGGATCGTGTGTATTTCGTTTCGGGCGGGTCCGAGGCGACCGAGGCGGCGATCAAATTGGCGCGGCAGTATTATCTGGAGATCGGCCAGCCCGAGCGGCGGCATGTGATTGCCCGGCGGCAAAGTTATCATGGCAATACTCTGGGTGCTTTGTCGGCCGGAGGGAACGCGTGGCGACGTGCGCAATTTGCGCCGATGCTGATCGACATGACTCATATAGCGCCGTGCTATGAATACGCGGAAAAGCCAGACAATGAGAGCAGCCATGACTACGGTCAGCGGGTGGCCAATGAATTGGAGGCTGAAATCCTGCGGCTGGGTCCCGAGACCGTGATGGCCTTTATGGCGGAACCGGTCGTCGGAGCGACTTTGGGTGCCGTGCCTGCGGTCGAGGGGTATTTCAAGCGCATCCGTGAAATCTGCGACCAGTATGGCGTGCTGCTGATTCTGGATGAGGTGATGTGTGGCATGGGTCGGACTGGTCATCTGTTTGCCTGCGATCATGACGAGGTGGCGCCGGATATCCTGTGCGTCGCCAAAGGGTTGGGGGCCGGCTATCAGCCGATCGGAGCGATGATGTGCACCGGCAGGATTTACGATGCGATCCGCGATGGGTCCGGATTTTTTCAGCACGGTCACACTTATATTGGCCACCCGGTCGCGACTGCGGCGGCACTGGCCGTTGTCCGCGAACTGACCGGGCGTGATTTGCCTGCGAGGGCGGGCGTCATGGGCGACACGCTGCAATCGGCGCTTGAGGCTGCATTGGGACAACATCCCAATGTCGGGGACATTCGGGGCCGTGGTTTGTTCCGGGGTATTGAACTGGTCGCTGATCGCAACACCAAAACGCCGCTCGACCCTGCGCTCGGAGTGGCGGGTAAGATCAAAAAGGCCGCTTTGGCCGAAGGTCTGATCTGTTATCCGATGTCCGGCACTCGCGATGGGCGGAAGGGCGATCATATCCTTCTGGCACCACCGTTCATCATCGAAGAGGCGCAGATTGACGAGTTGGTCGGAAAGCTGAGCAAAGCGATATCAGCGGTGATCTGACGGTCCGAAAAAGAAAAGCCCCCTCGCATGAGGGGGCCTTGAAACTTGGGTCGGATTACAACCTTATTTCTGCGGCAGAGGCCCAATCATCATGATCATCTGACGGCCTTCCATCTTGGGCATGTTCTCGATCTTACCCAGATCCTTGACGTCTTCGGCTACACGTTCCAGCAGCTCGCGGCCCAGATTTTGGTGCGCCATCTCACGACCACGGAAGCGCAGGGTAACTTTGACCTTGTCACCGTTTTCCAAAAACTTGAACACGTTCCGCATTTTGACGTCATAGTCATGGGTGTCGGTGTTGGGCCGGAACTTGACCTCTTTCACCTCGATGACTTTTTGCTTCTTGCGGGCTTCGCTTTCGCGTTTCTGCTGTTCATATTTGAACTTGCCGAAGTCCATGATCTTGCAGACCGGCGGGTTCGCGTTGGGCGAAATCTCAACCAGATCAAGGCCGGCATCGGCCGCAAGTTGCATGGCTTTGGCGGGATGAACCACCCCGACATTGTCACCATCAGCGCCAATCAGGCGAATTTCGGGGGCACGGATCTTTTCATTGACGCGCGGGCCAGTGTCTCGTTGCGGCGGCGCGTTGTGAGGTCTGCGGGCTATGGGTTCATTCCTTTGATGATTGCAGAATTTCGAGCCCGGAATTTAGACTGCTGCGCGTCCTGATTCAAGCGCCAACCTTGCCGAATGGGCTGAATAAATCAGGTTTAACAGCAGGTTTATGCGCGGGCCACGACCATTGCAGCGGCCCGCGCGATTGGATCAGCCGACAAAGGCCTTTTCAATCACGAATTCCTTGGGCTCGGAATTGGCACCTTCGCGCAGGCCGAACTCTTCAAGGATGGCCTTGATGTCCAGGTTGAAGGCCAGCGAACCGCAAACCATGGCGCGGTCGGTTTCTGGCTGGATACCGCCCTCGATGCCCAGGTCAGCAAATACGGTGCCGTCTTTCAGCAGGTTGGTGATACGGCCCATCTTGGGGCTCTCTTCGCGGGTCGTTGTCGGGTAGTAGCGGATCTTGTCCGCAAAACCTTCGCCAATCAGCTCGGCCAGCATTTCGTCCTGACGGATGCTTTCGATCAACTGACGGCCATATTCCAACTCTGCTACTTCGCGGCAGGTATGGGTGATGATGACCTCGTCGTAGTCCTCATAGGTTTGCGGCTCGCGCAGCAGCGAGGCGAAGGGCGCAAAGCCGGTGCCGGTGGCAAAGAACCACAGGCGTTTGCCGGGCAGCAGAGCGTCGTGGACCAGCGTGCCAACGGGTTTGGGTCGCAGGATGATCTGGTCACCCGCCTTGATGTGCTGCAGTTTCGAGGTCAGCGGACCGTCCTGCACCTTGATCGAATAGAACTCCAGCTCTTCGTCCCATGACGGCGAGGCGATCGAATAGGCGCGCAGCAGGGGTTTGCCGTTGTCGCCCAACAGGCCGATCATCACGAACTCGCCCGAGCGGAACCGCAGCGAGGCAGGGCGCGACACCTTGAACGAGAACAGGCTGTCGGTCCAGTGTTTCACTTCTTTGACGGTCTGCGCGTCCGGCAGAACGGGGGCCTTCACGGCGGTTGCTTCGGTCACGGGCTTCATCTCTGTCATCGTTTCACTGTCGGTGAGGTAAACCGACATCTCCGTTTAATCTTTGATCCAAGTCAGGAAAAGGGGGCAGTTGCCCCCACGTCCTTTCTCAAGCTGGCGATGGCGGGCTTAGCCGCGTAGGCGGGCCTGATAGCTGTGGTCTTTCCAGTTGGCGCGGGCCAGCCACTGATCTTCGGGTTGACGGGTGGCCAGAGCGTCGTCGATCTCGACCTCGTCAAAGCCGCTCCGGCGGGCCATGGCGTATTGATCGGCCAGCACGTGCCCTTTGGCGCGCAGACGGCCGGTATAGCCGTTCAGCCGCAGAACGCGGGCAATGGTAAAGCCGCGACCATCGGCCGAGGACGGAAAGTCCACGCGCACCATCTGCGCGCCGCCCAGGCGGTCAATAAGCTCATCCGGGTCGGTGTCCGAGGCCACATCCAGCGCGACCACATCATTGGCCGCGTCTTCCAGCGTGACAAAGCCGTCGGTCCAGTCATCGGGGGCGAACCCCGTATCCGATACGATTACGTTCATGTTTTCTCTCCGGCGCGCACCGTCTTGCCATCGACAAAATGGATGCCGCATTCTTCCTTGTTCTGGTCGCGCCAGCGTCCGGCGCGGGGGTCTTCGCCCTCTTTGACCGGCGAGGTGCAGGGCGCACAGCCGATCGAGGGGTATCCTTTGGCCACCAGCGGATGCCGGGGCAGGTTGTTTTCATCCATATAGGCACGCACATCCTCGGGCGCCCAATGGGCCAGCGGGTTGACCTTGATCCGGCCGGTGCCGTCCTCGACCTCAAAGAAGTCAAGCGCGGCGCGGGTGCCCGACTGGAACCGTTTGCGTCCCGTGATCCAGCCGTCATAGCCCGCCAAGGCCCGCTGCAGCGGGAAGGTCTTGCGCAGATTGCAGCACGCATCCGTATCCCGCAGGCGCAGCGCGCCATAGGGGTCTTCGCGCTGCACATCCTCGTCCTCGGCACGGATGACATGGACGTTTTTCAGGCCCAGACGTTCGCTCACCTCCTGCTGGTATTCCAGCGTTTCGGTGAACAGCATCTGGGTGTCCACGAAAAGCACCGGGGTCATCTTGTCGACCACGGCGGCCATATGCAGCAATACCACCGATTCCGCACCAAAGCTTGAGACCAGAGCAAGCTCGTCGATCTTTTCAATGGCGCCGTGCATCACGTCATGTGCACTGTGGTGGCGGAACTGGGCGTTCAGCGCATTGACCGTTTCGGTCAGTTCAGCGCGATCCTTACCCTGTTCCGTCTGGATCAGGTCAAGCGGCATTGGCCTGCGCCTCGGGGTAGAGGGCCGCTTTGAACGGCGCCATGCCCACCCGACGATAGGTCTGCAGGAATGTTTCCTCTCTGCTTTCGCGTTGTTCCAGATACGTGTCGACGATACGCTCAACGGCGGGCACGATCTCGTCATAGGCAAAGCCCGGACCGGTGCGGTCGCCAATGGCAGCGTTCTCGGTGCCGTCACCGCCCAGAGTGATCTGGTAGTTTTCGACGCCTGCACGATCCAGACCCAGGATACCGATATGGCCCACGTGGTGGTGACCGCACGCGTTGATGCAGCCCGAGATCTTGATCTTCAGGTGACCGATATCATGCTCCAGCTTCAGGTCTTCGAAGCGGGTCGCAATTTCCTGAGCGACCGGGATCGAGCGCGCCGTCGCCAGCGCGCAATAGTCCATGCCCGGGCAGGCGATGATGTCGCTGATCAGGCCGATATTGGCGGTCGCCAGTTCGTATTCTTTCAGCTTCGCGTGGATCGCGGGCAGGTCCGACTTGTGGACATGCGGCAGGATCACGTTCTGCTCATGGCTGATGCGCAGTTCGTCATAGGCAAACTCTTCGGCCAGATCGGCCATTACGCGCATCTGTTCAGCCGTCGCATCACCCGGTGTCGCGCCGTGCTTTTTGATCGAGATCGTGACAATCGCGTGGTCCGCGTTTTTGTGCGGCGCGATGTTGGTGTCGACCCACGAGCGGAAGACCGGATCGTTGGTGTAGGCGCTCTCGAACGACGCAACCGAACCTTCGCGGAAGGCAGGCGCAGCAAAGTGGCCTTTGATCTCGTCCAGCAGGGTCATGTCGGCGCCTTTGAACTGCGGGCGGACCTGCAGGAAGCGCTCGTTGACCTTGGCGCGGATGGTGTCGATGCCGTTTTCGTGCACGGTGATCTTGATGCGCGCTTTGTACTTGTTGTCGCGGCGGCCGATCTGGTTCCACACGGAAACAGTGGCTTCCAGATAAGCCAGCAGGTCGTCAAAGGCGACGAACTCGGACAGTTCCTTGCCGATCATGGGCGTACGGCCCAGACCGCCACCGACGATGACGCGGGCGCCCAGAACGCCGTCACGCTCGACCAGTTGCAGGCCGATGTCATGCGCCTTGATCACGGCGCGGTCGTTTTCCGAGCCGGTGATGGCGATCTTGAACTTACGCGGCATGAACTGGAATTCCGGGTGGTCGGTCGACCACTGGCGCAGCAATTCAGCATAGGGGCGCGGATCGGCGATCTCATCGGCGGCGGCACCGGCGAAATGGTCGGCGGTCACGTTGCGGATGGTGTTGCCCGAGGTCTGGATGGCGTGCATGCCAACCTCGGCCAGCGCGTCCAGCATATCCGGCACGTCGTTCAGTTTCGGCCAGTTGTACTGGATGTTCTGGCGGGTGGTGAAGTGGCCATAGCCCTTGTCCCACTTCTCGGCCAGCAGGGCCAGTTGGCGCATCTGCGCGCTGTTTAGCGTGCCATAGGGGATGGCGACCCGCAGCATGTAGGCGTGCAGCTGCAGATACAGGCCGTTCATCAGGCGCAGGGGTTTGAATTCGTCTTCGGTCAGCGAGCCGTCAATGCGGCGCTCGACCTGGGCGCGGAACTGCGCGTTACGTTCTGCCAAAAATGCTGTGTCGAACTCGGAGTAGCGATACATGATTAGCTGTCCTTGGTTGCAGCCCCGAACCTTGGGGCCATGAAGGGGAGAGAGAGGGCCGAGGGTCAGGCCCGGGGCTGCGTTGCTGTTTCCTGCTTGCCATGGGCATAGTTTGAGGGTCCGGTGCGGCGGAACTCCTCGCGGAAATGAGTGGGTTCGGGGCCGTTGTCGCCTGCGACGGCGTCGGCCAGATAGGCGCCAACGATCTTGTTGGCCTGACGGGTGGCGTCCAGCAGACGGACCTGCGCGTGGGCTTCGTCCGTGATCAACTCGGCATCGGACAACTCACGCGACCAGCGGTCGTCTTCGGTCAAGTAGATAACGTCGCCTTCCAACAGGTCGTTGGCGGTGATGACTTTGGGGGTAAAAGCGCGGGCCATCAGGCGTGCTCCTTCTTGAATTCGGTCAGGGCCTTGGCCGCTTGACGCGGGGCGAGGCCGTAAAAGGTCAGGGTGGGGCCGTCCATTTCGGCGGCGTTCAGATCGGTGGGCAGCTGGTCCAGAGTGGTGGCCAGAACGCGTTGATCGGGGCGTGAGGCGTTTTCGACCAGAGTCACGGGCGTGTCGCGGTCGGCGCCGTGCATGATCAGGCGGCCCTGAATGAAGCGGGCGGATTTCTTGCCCATATAGATTGCCGCCACCGAACCGGGACGCGCCAGCGCGGTCCAGTCGTGATCGGCAAAGCCTTTCATGTCGTGGCCGGTCAGGAACCGTACCGAGGAGTTGCGGCCCCGGCGGGTCAGGCTTTGACCAATCCCTGCGACCGCAGCCGATGCTGCGGTGATGCCAGGCACGATCTGCCACGAGATGCCTGCAGCCTCCACCGCTTCGATCTCTTCATCCAGACGGCCAAACACGGTGGCGTCACCCGATTTCAGGCGAACGACATGGTGGCCTTTCACGGCGTAATCGACCAGCAGCGCGTCGATGTCTTCCTGTTTCCACGAGGGGCCAAAGCCCGCTTTGCCGACATCAACCAGAACAGCGGATTTGCCCGCCAGTTCCAGAACCTCGGCGCTGATCAGGCGGTCATGCAGAACGACGTCAGCGCGCTCAAAGGCATTCAGCGCCTTGAGCGTCAGCAATTCCGGATCGCCCGGACCGGCGCCGACAAAGTCGACGTGCCCTGTGCCATCATATGAATGCGTAAGCTGCATCTGTGGTTCCGCTTGGTTTGACTTGACCTGCAATATAGGAAATATTCCCGGTATTACGCTATATGGGCGCTTAAATAAGAACAAACGTTCCGTCAACGGCTTCAGGCGGGACGTGAGTTTTGAAACGAAGGGGAAATTGGAATGTCGGTGCGGATTGATGACACGGATCGGAAAATTCTGGTCGAGCTACAGCGCGACGCCAGCCAATCGCTGGACGAAATAGCAGCCCGTGTCGGCAGTTCCAAGACCCCGGTTTGGAATCGCATTCGCAAGCTGAAAGGGGCCGGTGTCATCGGCCAGCAGACCGTTCTGCTGGACGCCGAAGCGCTGGGATTCGAGGCGACTTTTTTTGTTCTGATCCGAACCTCGGAACATGAGGCCGACTGGCAGCGCCGGTTCCTCAAAGCCCTGCGGGATCGCCCCGAAGTGCAAGAGGCGCACCGGCTGGCCGGTGACATCGACTATATCCTCAAAGTGCGGGTCAAGAACGCACGGGCCTATGACGAATTCTATCAGACCCTGATTTCCGAGGTGCGCGTCCACAACGTGACCGCGCTGCTGTCGATGGAGGAGATCAAATCCACCACCATGCTGCCGCTGAACGCGCTGATCGAAAGCTAAGGATAATCAGGCCCGAACCATCAGCCGGGTCAGGCCGTGGAAGTGGTAGGTGTTGGAATACTCCGGATCGGCGCACAGGCGCAGGTTTGGGCAGTGGTCGAACAGGGTTGTCAGGGCAATCCGCATCTCCAGCCGCGCCAGTGGGGCGCCGACGCAAAAATGCAACCCGCCGCCGAAGCTGGTATTGGTCACGATCGATCGGGTGGGGTCGAAACGGTGCGGATCGGCCCAGACCGATGGGTCCCGGTTTGCGGCCCCCAGCAACAGCGCAACCTCATCGCCACGGTTGAAGGTATGGCCAAATAGCTCGGCCTCTTCATAGGCATATCGGGTGAACATGTGCAGCGGCGGGTCGTAGCGTAGAATTTCTTCGACCAATCCGTCTATCGCATGAGCGCGTAGGTCGATTCCCATTTGCAGCAGAGTCTTCACGCCATTTCCCAGCGAATGAACCGTTGCTTCATGCCCGGCGTTCAGCAGCAGGATGCAGGTGGCGACAAGCTCGTCATGCGAGAGTTTCTCGCCGTTTTCCTCGGCAGCGATCAGGCGGGTGATCAGGTCGTCGCGCGGGTCGGTGCGGCGTTTTTCGATGTAGTCGCTTAGGAAAGCGGTGAAATCCCGGGCGGCCGTCTCTGCAGAGTCTTCGGTCTGACGCGTGCGACCGGCCTGATACATTGCCACCATGGCATGAGACCAGCGCAACAGGCTGGGCGACATGTCTTCGGGTACGCCCAGAAGGCGACAAATCGTGATCACCGGAACCTGTGTGCAGTAGGCGTCAAGCAGATCAAAAGGCGCATCGGGAAATCGATCCATCAGCCTGTGGCTGAGATATTGAATCGACGGCTCCAGAGCTGTTATCGCCCGCGACGTGAAGGCCCGCGTGACCAGAGACCGGATGCGCGTGTGCCGGGGCGGTTCGACTTCCAGCAGAGAGTTTTCTTCTGTGACCCACCACGCCGCAAGGTGAGAAGGAGCGGGAGGTTTCAACTCGGCAGGCGCTTCACGGCCAAAACGACGGTCCTTCAGCAAAGTCTGAACCGACCTGTGTGAAACCGCTGCAACTTTGTCATATTCGCCCCAGAAGAAAAAATCGCCCTCGGCTCGGGCTCTATCGTAAAACGGATAGGGATTTTGCACGAAATCCGGATCAAGTGGGGACTGGGACAATGTCTTCATGCGGCGCAGACTTGCCATGCGGCGCGCTGAATGCAAGACCCTATACCATGCAAAGGCTTTGGGTGATCCTTGGATTTCTGTGTGCCGTCGGGCTGTTGTCCGCCGGAGTGTGGTCTTACGGCTATCGGCAGGCGCTGTCGCAGCTGAGCGAAAAGGCCGAGGCCGATCTTGAACTGGCCGCCGACCGGTTAAGCACGCAGATGCAGGTCTATCAGGAACTGGCCGTGCTGATGGCAAATCATCCCGCCCTGCGAACGCTTGAAACGCCAGCGCAGCAACAGGTTGCTCGGTCGATATTGCTGGATGTCGCCGACAAGACCGCAGCCGTGAACATGATGTATCTGGACCGGAACGGTCAGGTTCTGGTCTCGGCGCAGCCCGTCCAGCAAGGCAACATGGCCGGGCACTCTGCCTTTCAGCGCGCGCTTCAGGGGGCGTTGGGCAGCGCACATGGTGTACTGCCGATCAGCGGCGACCGGATCTATTCCTATGCGGCCCCCGCCTTTGATGCCTCGGGCCGGGTAGAAGGCGCGTTGATGGTCGTGGCGGACGTGCAGGATGTGGAACAGACCTGGCGTGGCAGCACCGAGGCGGTGTTCTTTACCGATGGCGACGGAGTGGTCTTTATCTCGAACCGGTCCGATCTGTTGTTCTGGCATCGTGCCGACGGGCAACAGGGGCTGACGCCGCCAGACGGCGGAGAAGTTGCTTTCGCTTCGACCTGGGTCGGGCCGCATGAACTGTGGAGGCTCAACTGGGGTCGTTACCTGCCAAACCGCGCTTTGCATCTGATGCTTGATCTGCCGGTGATAGACATGACGGCAGAGGTGCTGGTCGATGTTGCCCCCGCCCGCCGTCTGGCCGGGTTGCAGGCGGCAACTGTTGCGGCGATCTGTCTGGCCTTCGGCGCATTGCTGTTTCTGGCGACGGAACGCAGGCGAACTCTGGCCGAAGCCAACGCGGTTCTGGAAAGCCGCGTTGCACAGCGTACCCGCGCCTTGACCGCAGCCAACACAGCTTTGCGGCGCGAGGTGCACGAGCGGCAGGAAGCGGAAACTGCGCTGAAACACGCGCAGGAAGAGCTTATTCAGGCCGGGAAGCTCAGCGCCCTTGGGCAGATGTCGGCGGGCATCAGTCATGAACTGAACCAACCTCTGATGGCGATCCGGCAGTTTGCCGATAACGGGACGGCTTTCCTGACGCGGGGGCGCGAGGAAAAGGCTGCCGAGAATCTGACGCGCATTTCCGACATGGCCGCTCGGATGGCCCGGATCATCAAGAACCTGCGCGCTTTTGCCCGCAACGAAAGCGAACCGATGGGCAAGGTCGATCTGGTGCAGGTGATCGACACGGCTGTGGAGCTGACCGAGGCGCGGCTGCGCGCCGAAGGGGTGACGATGGACTGGCAGCCGCCCGACGGGCCGGTTCATGCGTGGGGCGGCGAGGTGCGGTTGGTGCAGGTGTTTGTCAACCTGATCAACAACGCCGTGGATGCGATGAGTCAGCAGAATGAGCGCCTTATCCGCATCGCGATCGAGGCCGGAGACAGGCTGACTGTTACGGTGCGCGATATCGGTCCGGGCATTGAAAACACCGAGAAACTCTTCGAACCCTTCTACTCGACCAAGGCGGTTGGGTCGTCCGAGGGGATGGGGCTGGGCCTTTCGATCTCGTATGGTCTGGTCCAGAGTTTCGGGGGGAATATTCGCGGTTCGAACGCGCAGACCGGCGCGGTGTTCACCGTTGAGCTTGAGTATTACCGGGAAGACGAGGTGGCATGACCCGCAAGGTTTTATTGGTCGATGACGACCCAGCCGTGCGCGAAGCGCTGGCGCAGACGCTGGAACTGGCTGATTACGCCCCGATCACGGCGGGGTCGTTTGTGGCCGCCAAGGATCACATCCGTGCCGATTTTCCCGGTGTGATCGTGTCGGACATCCGGATGCCGGGCCGGGACGGGTTTCATCTGCTGACCTATGCACACGACGTTGATCCGGATCTGCCGGTTATCCTGTTGACCGGTGAAGGCGATATTCCGATGGCCGTGCGCGCCATGGGGCAGGGGGCGTATGATTTTCTGGAAAAACCCTGTGCTGCGGCTGATCTTCTTGAAGTTCTGGGTAAGGCTTTTGCCTCGCGTGCGGAGGTTCTGGAACAGCGCGCGCTGAAACACGAGCTGGAACGTGGCGACCCCGCTGCGCGCCTGTTGTTTGGCCTGTCCGCGCAGGCCGAAGCGTTGAGAGAGCGCGTACGGACCGTCGCACCCACCGGAGCCGAGGTTCTGGTCACCGGTCCTGCGGGCAGTGGGATTTCCAAAGTGGCCGAGGTCGTGCATCTGATGTCGCCGCAGGGGCAAGGGCCGTTTGTAAAGCGACCGTCGTCCGGCCTGACGCCCGATGCGTTGGTTCAGGTCTGCGAGGATGCGGCCGGAGGGTCGCTGTTCCTGGATGAGATATCGGCAATGCCCGAGGCGACGCAATACGCTGCGCTGGAAGCGGTCGAGCAGGGTGTCGGCGCGCGTATTTTGGCTGGCACGACGGCGGATCTGGCTGCCTTGTCGGCAGAGGGGCGATTTCATGCGGACCTGTTCTATCGGCTGGATGTGATGCGGGTGCGTATCCCGTCCTTGGCCGAGCGGCCCGAGGACATTCCGGTGATCTTTCGCCACTATGTAGCGCAGGCGGCCGAGCAGGCAGGCATTGCGGAGCCTGAGATTTCTTCGGAATATCTGGCCTCATTGATGGCCAGCGACTGGCCGGGGAACGCGCGTTCTCTGATGTCGGCGGCCATGCGCTTTGTGCTGGGGATGCCGGAAGAGGTCGCGCAGGCCAATGATCTGGGCTTGAGCGAGCAGATGGCGCGTGTGGAGCGTTCATTGCTTATCGCGGCTTTGGGTCGGCACAATGGCAAGGCCTCGGATGCGGCAAAGGCGCTGAAGCTGCCGCGCAAGACGTTCTATGACAAGCTGGCCCGGTACCAGATTCGCCCGGAAGATTATCGCAGGTGATCAGAATGTCTCCCGCCCCCTTTGACCGCATTAACATGCGGTTAAAGGCGTTGGGCCGGGCAGCCCGCTGGCGCGGGCTGCGCGTGGCGTGATCTGTCAACGGAATGATTCTGTGGAACTGATTCGATAAGAGTGCGGATTTCCGCACAAGAGGTGTGGGGTTTGTGCGAAAATTCGCACAATGGATGATAGGGTTTAAAAGGGAAGTCTGATTTGTTCCTTTTAGCGCGCTGTTTTAATGAGATAAATTCTGCAATTGCGCGACGGAAAACAAAACGTTGAGCCATAACCTCCGATTCGGTTCACTTCGCTTCATACGGCACCAAGCAGGTGCCAATGGGACGAATGAGGAAGTCTGGGAGGAAAAGACTGATGAAATTCCTGACAACGGCTGCAACGGCAATTGCACTGACCGTAACTGCAACAGCAGGCATGGCGGCCTGCGAGGACGGCGAGATTGTCGTGAAGTTCGCGCATGTGACGAACTCGGACAAGCACCCCAAGGGCATCGCGGCATCGCTGCTGGAACAGCGCGTGAATGACGAGATGAACGGCGTGATGTGTATTGAGGTCTATCCGAACTCGACGCTGTATAACGACGACAAGGTGCTGGAGGCGATGCTGCAGGGCGACGTGCAACTGGCCGCGCCCTCGCTGTCGAAATTCGAAAAGTTCACCAAGCAGTTCCGTCTGTTCGACCTGCCGTTTATGTTCAAGAACATCGAAGCCGTGGATGCGTTCCAGGCCTCGGCCGACGGTCAGGCGATGAAGGACAGCATGCAGCGCCGCGGCCTGCAAGGGCTGGCCTTCTGGCACAACGGTATGAAGCAGATGTCCGCGAACAAACCTCTGGAGGCCCCGTCTGATGCGGAGGGCCTGAAGTTCCGCGTGCAGTCCTCGGACGTGCTGGTTGCGCAGATGGAAGCCATTGGTGGCAGTCCGCAGAAGATGGCCTTCTCGGAAGTGTACGGCGCGCTGCAACAGGGCGTTGTGGACGGGCAGGAGAACACCTGGTCGAACATCTACGGCAAGAAGTTCTTTGAAGTGCAGGACGGCATCACCGAGACCAACCACGGTATCATCGACTATCTGGTCGTGACCTCGGTTGATTGGCTGGACAGCCTGGACCCGGAAGTCCGTGACCAGTTCCTGACCATTCTGGCCGAAGTGACCGAAACCCGGAACAAAGAAGCCTTTGCAGTGAACGAAGCGGCCAAAGCCTCGATCACCGATGCGGGCGGTATCATTCGTGAGCTGAACCCCGAACAGCGTCAGGCCTGGGTCGATGCGATGAAACCGGTTTGGGACAAGTTCGCCGACGACGTGGGTCAGGACAAGATCGACGCCGCTCAGGCAATCAACGCCGGGTTCTGATCCCGGTTCAGGCCGCGCGTCAGGGACTGGGGAGTTATCGACGCGCAGGCCGGGCGGGCCATGAAAGGCCCGCCCCAAACACTCTCATCACAAAAAATGCGGGGACAGAAAGATGTCTGGTGCGAAACCCGGCCAAGGCGGGCTGGTCGACCATATCGAAGAAACCCTGATCGCGTTGCTGCTGGGCCTGATGACGGCCGTGACCTTTGCCAACGTGATCGCGCGGTTCGTATTTAATTCCAACATCCTGTGGGCGCTTGAGCTGACGGTGTTCACCTTTGGCTGGCTGGTGCTGCTGGGCGCGTCTTATGCGGTGAAAAAGCACGCGCATCTGGGTGTGGATGCCATCCTGAACATGCTGGCCCCGGCACCGCGCCGGATTCTGGCGCTGATCGCGGTTGGTTGCTGCCTGGTGTTCTCGCTGCTGATGCTGAAGGGCGCCTATGACTATTGGGCGGTGTTCGCCGACCTGCCGCCCACCTCGGGCCGCTGGTTCCCGACGGGGTTCAACTTCGATGCCCGCAGTCAGAGTTTCTACGAGGTTGACGACATCCCCATGGTCGCGCCGCTGCGGTTTCTGGAAGACATGATCAACTACGGCGAGTCATACGAGAAACTGCCCAAGGTCGTTCCTTATTTCATACTGCCACTGTCGATGCTGCTGTTGGTGATCCGCTTTGCACAGGTCGCCGTGCAGATATGGCGTGGTGAGACCGACCGTATCGTCGCCAGCCACGAAGTCGAGGACGAGATCGAAGAGGTCCGGGCTCAGCAAGGAGAGCATGACTGATGGACGTAGTACTTCTTTTCTCGATGGTCATTGGCCTGCTGCTGATCGGGGTTCCGATTGCGGTGGCTCTGGGCCTCAGCTCGACCCTGTTCCTGCTGATTTATTCCGACAGTTCGTTGGCCTCGGTCGCAGGCACGCTTTTCGAAGCGTTCGAGGGGCATTTTACACTGCTGGCGATCCCGTTCTTCATTCTGGCTTCGTCCTTCATGACAACGGGCGGCGTGGCGCGGAGGATCATCCGGTTCTCGATTGCCTGTGTGGGGCATTTGCCGGGCGGCCTGGCGATTGCGGGTGTATTTGCCTGTATGCTGTTTGCCGCGCTTTCGGGCTCATCTCCGGCAACTGTGGTGGCTATCGGTTCGATCGTCATCGCCGGGATGCGTCAGGTTGGATACTCCAAGGAATTCGCCGCCGGTGTGATCTGTAACGCCGGTACGCTGGGCATCCTGATCCCGCCGTCTATCGTGATGGTTGTGTACGCCGCAGCCGTTGAGGTGTCGGTCGGGCGCATGTTCCTGGCGGGTGTCATTCCGGGCCTGATGGCGGGTCTGATGCTGATGATCACCATCTACGTTATGGCCAAGGTCAAGAACCTGCCCAAGGGCGACTGGAAAGGCTGGGGAGAGATCTTCACCTCGGCCCGCGAGGCCGGATGGGGCCTGTTCCTGATCGTGATCATTCTGGGCGGTATCTATGGCGGTATCTTCACCCCAACCGAGGCCGCAGCGGTGGCCGCTGTCTATGCCTTCCTGATCGCCTGCTTTGTCTACAAGGACATGGGCCCGCTCAGCACGGAAGAGGGCACGCCGAACCTGCCGCTGATGAAGAAACCCTATGCGCTGGTGACGGCCTTCTTCCACCCCGATACCAAGCACACGCTGTTCGAGGCCGGCAAGCTGACCGTCACTCTGCTGTTCGTGATCGCCAACGCGCTGATCCTCAAGCACGTGCTGACGGACGAACAGGTACCGCAGCACATCGCCAGCGCCATGCTGTCGGCGGGTCTGGGGCCTGTGACCTTCCTGATCGTGGTCAACGTCATCCTGCTGATCGGTGGTCAGTTCATGGAACCCTCGGGCCTGCTGGTGATCGTGGCACCGCTGGTGTTCCCGATTGCGATCGAACTGGGCATTGACCCGATCCATCTGGGTATCATTATGGTGGTCAACATGGAGATCGGGATGATCACGCCTCCGGTCGGTCTGAACCTTTTCGTGACATCTGGCGTGGCCGGGATGCCGATGATGAAAGTCGTAAAGGCGGCGTTGCCGTTCCTGGCGGTGCTGTTCGTCTTCCTGATTATGGTGACGTATATCCCGTGGATATCGACCTTCCTGCCCAACACCTTCATGGGGCCGGAAATCGTGACCAACTAACGGGTTCTGACAAACAAGAGTTAAGCCGGGTCCGCGCAAGGGTCCGGCTTTATTCGTTCAGGTGCTGTATTTGGGCAGGTATTGCTGACCCCAAACGCGCGGCGGCGGCGAAAAGCGCGCGACGTAACCGGAGCATTACGGTTTTGTAGTTGTTTTGGTTCAACAGACCTTGCGCCCTTGAACGCCGGGCGCGACGTCTTACCTGAAGGTCAGAGGACGACCTCCCCGCATTGGGTGATCATTCGGGACGACCCGAACTGGATTGAGGTATCCTAATGTCCTGGATTTTTCTGCTTTTCGCTGGCCTGCTTGAAATCGTGTGGGCCGTGGCCATGAAGCAATCGGCCGGTTTCACCCGGTTGTGGCCAACGGCCGTCATGGGCGTGTCCATGATCGGCTCTTTCGGGTTGCTGGCCCTTGCCATGCGTACGCTGCCGCTTGGAACGGCTTACGTCATCTGGACCGGTATCGGCGCGGTGGGTGCGTTTCTGGTCGGCGCGACGTTTCTGGGTGAGGCCCTGACCCCTTTACGCATCGGCGCCGCGGTCCTGATCGTGTCAGGCCTGATTGTCATGAAGATCGCGTAAGAGCCCCGGATCTTCGGTGAGTCAGGTTGCTATTTGCGTTTCCTGAACAATCGGGACAGCCCGCGCTTTTTACGGGGTTTGGCCCCGTCTGTTGGTGATGTTTGACGCGACTCAACGCGTTCCGGGGCCGTTGGTTCTTTGGTTCCCGGATTGTAGTTGTGCCATTTGTCGATGGAAAACCCACCTTTGAGGATGTCTACATAGTCAGCAGGCGCGTATTTTGGGTTGATGAACACAAGGTCTACTTGAACCAGATAGCCGCTATAGTAGCACAGGTCGATTATCTCCAAGAGCTCAAAACCGGCGGCCATCGCCAGTTGCATTCGCTCGAACAATCTTTCCCGCGGAGATTCAAGGATCAGGACCGAACACTGCTTCAGCGCTTCTTGAGCACCTTCCAGAATCATTTCTTCGGCCCCGTCGACATCGATTTTCAACAGGAAAGGAGCAGCCGGCGCCTGTTCCACGACAAAGGTATCGAGCTTTAGCGTCGGTACCGTGCGTAGTGTTTCGGTCGGTGCTTCGCCCTGTGCGAACCTTGCATGAGTGACGTCTTGCCCCTGCATGACCGTGGAGACCGTCAGTTGCGCAGTCCCGTCAGCATTGGATACCGCGACTTTGTTGAGCTCGTAGTCAATTTTTGCGTCGCTGTAGACTTTTTCGATGGAGTCGAAATGCTCTTCAATGGGCTCAAACAGATAGTGCTTCTTTTCGGGAAATGCCGCCATCAATTCATGTGTGCCAAAGTGGATGCCGACATCCAGCACGCATTCGATGGGAAATTCGGCGTCGCGAAGCTGTTGAAGAAGCGAAATCTTGCTGGGGTGGCGCTGACTGCTTTTCATAATGTTCCTTAAATCGGCGAGAGTGCTCGGTATCTGGTTGGTGTGCCGGGAAGCAAAACTGCTGCAGATCAAATTTGATTCTGGTCCGGGTCATGTTCCTCATGCGGGAGTTTGGCGATGAGGCGAGCGAATTCAACTAGTTCTTTTCCCGCAGGATAAAATCGATGAGTCGCGCTCAGGCTTTCTCCAATGCCTCGACAATTGCGGAAAAGTCCGTGGCCTTCAGGCTGGCACCGCCGACCAGCGCTCCATCCACGTTTGACACGTCAAAGATCTCGGTCGCGTTGGATGGTTTGACCGAGCCGCCGTAAAGCAGACGCACCGAGCGGCCGACGCCTTCACCGAAACGCCGTTCTAGGCGGGCACGAATAAAGTCGTGAACCTCTCCGATTTCGTCCAGCGTGGGGACCTTGCCGGTGCCAATGGCCCAGATCGGTTCATAGGCGACGATCAGGTTTTCACCCGTCGATTGGTCAGGGATCGAGCCCGACATCTGGCCTCCGATGATGTCCAGCGTATTGGCGGCCTCGCGCTGCTCCAGGCTTTCGCCGACGCAGATGATCGCCTTCAGCCCGGCATCCATGGCCGCACGAGCCTTGACGCGCACGTCTTCGTTCTGCTCGTCGTGATCCTCACGGCGCTCGGAATGGCCCAGAATGACCGCGTTCGCCCCGGCATCCACCAGCATGTCCGCGCTGATATCGCCGGTATGCGCGCCGGACGTCGCCGCATGGCAGTCCTGTCCGCCGACGGTGATTCTCGTTTCCCGCACGGCCTCGGCGGCGCGGTGCAGCAGGGTGGCGGGTGGGCAGATCAGTACGTCCACGGTCGGAGCAGGGAAGGCACGGGCCAGAGCCCCCAATTCGCTCAGCGTTGCCGTGGTTCCGTTCATTTTCCAATTGCCAGCCGCCAGCTTACGCCGCATGTCCCAATCTCCCTTAAGTATCGGTGTTCTGCAAACCGGATAGCATCGCCAGTCCGGACTGACAATTCCGGTTGCAGAGCGGACCGCAAAACGGCAGTGTCCGCGCGCAGAAAGGAACGGGCGTATGATTGAAAACCTTGATCTGACAAAGCTGGACCAACGCGATCCCGCCGAGCTTGGCAAGTTGCTGCGCGCGGTGGGTGAAGTGGGGTTCCTGACCGTCTCGAACACCGGGCTGGACGGTGACCGCGTACGTCAGGTTCTGGGCGCGTATCGCACGTTCTTTCACTTGCCCGAGGCCCAGAAGAAACGGGTCGATATGGCGTTGACCGGGGCCAACCGGGGCTGGGGCGCGCCACGGTCCGAGCAGGTCGATCCGGAAGCAAATCCTGACTTTAAGGAAGTGTTCGACTGCGGCTATGAATTGCCTGCGAACAGTCCGTACGCCGACGCGGATCTGGGTGTCTACGCTCCAAACCTGTGGCCGGATAACCCGCCCGCGTTCAGGGAAACAATCCGGGCCTACTACACAGATGCTTGCGCGGTCACGATGCGGGTTCTGCGTGCGATTGCGGTGGCGCTGGGGCGCGCAGAGAACAGCTTTGATGCCGCGTTTGATACGCCGATGGCGCTGCTGCGCGGCAATTACTATCCGCAGCGCCCGGACTGGGCAGGAGATCGCGACTTTGGCATCGGCGCGCATACGGATTACGGCTGCCTGACCCTGCTGGCGACCGACGGCACCTCGGGGCTTGAGGTTAGGATGCCCGACCAAAGCTGGGCAAAGGTCGAGGCCGCGCCAGGGACCTTCATCATCAATTTCGGTGAGATGTTGGAGTTCTGGACGGCGGGGCAGGTCAAGGCAACGCTGCATCGTGTGGTCGGCGGTGCGCAGGAGCGGCTGTCGGTGCCGCTGTTTTTCAATCCGTCCTACGATACCAATGTTGCACCGCCAAACTCAGGCCAGATCATTCGCGCTGGCGAGCATCTGACTCGCCGGTTCAATGAGACCTACGTCCATCTTCAGGCATCTTAGGATTGGGGCGTCAGCCCCTCGTCGAACTTGATCGACTCGCCACACCCGCAGGCGTCGACAACGTTCGGATTGCGAAATTTGAAACCGGCTTCCAACAACGAGACCTCATAGTCGATCTCGGTCCCGAACAGGAACATCTGCGCCATCGGAGCAATCATGACCCGCGCGCCGTCCTGTTCCACGACCTCATCATTCGCGTCAGCCTGATCGACATAGTCCATGGTGTATTCCATGCCGGCGCAACCGCCTTTCTTGACGCCAATACGCAGACCAGCATGACCACCTGATTTCATCAGGCGGACGATCTGCTCTGACGCTTTGGGCGTCATGGTCACGGCCTGTTTGCCGGGAATGCCGAACATTGTGATCTCCGTTGTCGCGCGTAGACTCCAATTTAGTGCTGAGAGGGCAACGGCTCAAGACATAGCAGCGCTGCTTACCTAACTTTTCTGCCGTTCGGGGAATGACGCTTGCCTTTTGAAATCAGGTGACTTTAGCTGAGCTCAAGGGTTTTCAGACGGATTGAGATAAGGTGAGATGAAATGACTGCGCATAAAGTTATCAGCAAAAACATGGCTTTGGCGTCAATTCTTGCGGTAATCGCAGGTGCGGCCTTGGCCGAAACTGCGCAAAAAACACATCCGGTCAATTGCGCCACTGCCGAAGGCGATTTGCGCGCGATTGCAGCCGAGAAAAAGCACGCGCAGGATCAACAGCTTGAAAGTGTGGCCGCACTTACACCCGCCGGTGCATTGTTGGGGTTGATGACAGGCACCGAAAACAAAAGGTTGTCTATGCTGTCCGGCGATTATGTAAAAGCGTTGGATGAAAGAGCGGCCGAGATCAAATCAACGTGCGGGGTGCAGTAACCCGTCAAAAAAAGAAAAAGACCGCTCTCGGGCAAGAGCGGTCTCTTATTCTGGTCGCTAGGCCGGGGTAAGCGGGGGACAATTGCTTGTCCCGACCTGCGCTGTGCTCTCAATGGGATGCAAGCATCAACACGCCGGGACTATTCTCAAGTTAAGTAACGGTTTTTCGACGGGATGATGACAGAAAAATAAATCTTTTGCGACAAAGACTTATTCCGCCCGGCTTACATGAATCCAAGTTCCAGCCGCGCTTCGTCCGACATCATCTCCATGCCCCAGGGCGGTTCCCATGTCAGTTCCACGTCAACTTCCTTGACGCCTGCGACCGGTTCGATCGCTTCGACGATCCAGCCGGGCATGTCTCCGGCGACCGGACAGCCGGGTGCGGTCAGTGTCATAATGACTTTCACCGCGTTTTCCTGAGTGATGTCGATCGTGTAGATCAAACCCAGATCGTAAATATTCACCGGGATTTCCGGGTCAAAGACCGTACGGCAGGCTTCTACCACTGCGTCGTACAGGGGATGCTCGATGGATGAAGGCGCAATCAGGGGCGTGCCTTCCAGCTGTTCACTCGGATGAGTCATTCGTGCCTCGGGTCTGGTTCCTGAGCAATTATATAGGGAAAGCCTGTGGCAGCGTCCAGAGGTGCAATGACGCCCCCTGAGGGGCGCCCGCAGATCTTAGTCGTTGATGTCATGCCGGAAGGTCTTCACCTGACCATGGGGCAGGGAGTAGACACGCCGCAGCACCAGCCACGCGACCAGGGACAATGCCGCGAAGATCAGCAGCAAAACCGGCAGCGAGGGAGCCATTCCAGGGATAACCAGCATCAACCCGGTGATTGCTGCCCCGATCGCAAAGCCCAGAAAGATAAATCCGGGCAGCACGATCTCGAGGATTCCGAGCGCCAGCGCTGCGGCCAGCCAGATCCACCAGGTCAGCCAGAAGGGATCAGCCATTATTTTCCTCCTCTCAGCATCTTGAAGGCATCGCCAAAGGCCTCAAGCGCGTTGGCGGGCACAACAATGGTTTGCGAGCCATTTCCCTTTCCCAGCGCATTCAGCGACTCAACTTGTTTCAGGGCAACCTGATACTGCGCGGCCTCGATGCCGTTGTCCTGAATGGCCTTGGCGACCACGCCGGTTGCATAAGCTTCGGCCTCGGCCTGAATGCGGCGAGCCTTTGCGGTTTGTTCGGCGGCGTATAACTCGGCATCGGCGCTCAGTTCGACTGCGCGCTTCTGGCCTTCGGCCTCGGTCACTTGTGCGCGGCGGGCGCGCTCGGCGTTCAACTGTTGCAGCATCGCGTCGCGGGTTGCCTGATCCAGATTCACGTCCAGAATTTCGGCACGGGTCACTTCGATGCCCCAGTCGTCAACAGCGGTTTCGACGCTTTCTTGTATACGCTCGATCAGTTGCGCACGGTTCGACTGGACCTCATCCAGGTCCATTTTGCCGATTTCCGCCCGCACGATACCGGCGACGGTTGTTGCAATCGCGCCGTCGACGTCCCGAATACGATATACCGTCTTTTCCGGTTCGAGAATGCGGTAAAACACCGAGGTGTCGATCTGCACCAGCACGTTGTCCTTGGTGATCGCGTCCTGCGTTGCGTTTGGCAGCTGGCGTTCAAGAATGGATATCTTGTGGCGGGCAACATCCAGAAAAGGAACAATAAAGTTGATGCCGGGGCCAAGCACCGAATGCAAGCGCCCGAACCGTTCGACCACATATTTCTCAGATTGCGGAACGATTTTGATGCCCTTGAAAATGACAACGACGATCAGCACCGCCGCCAACACGTAAATTATGTTCGACGTCAACAATCCAACGATCTGGTCTTCGTTCATGCCTATCATTTCTGTCCTCTTTTATTGTGTACTATAGTA
Organism: Ruegeria sp. AM9; assembly: GCF_056540565.1. Lineage (NCBI taxonomy): Bacteria > Pseudomonadati > Pseudomonadota > Alphaproteobacteria > Rhodobacterales > Roseobacteraceae > Ruegeria > Ruegeria sp. AM9. The sequence goes on along the minus strand of NZ_JBQFWY010000001.1, from coordinate 120,508 downwards.
TACATATGGGGATTGAGTCGCCCGATTTCAACTCTGGTATGGGGTGAACAGGCGTGGATGCAAATCTATGAAGTTGTGGATGCGGGGTGGAAAATTCGGATTGTGACCGCTTTGCATCCCAAGGTGTTTGCGGTATCGGGCAGGGATGAAACTGATCATCGACACAGACCCCGGCATCGACGATGCCATGGCAATCGCCTATGCCGCAGCCGCACCCGAAATCGACCTGATCGGGCTGACCACGGTATTTGGCAACACGCATGTGCACCAATCCAGCCGCAACGCGCGGTTTTTGCTGGATAAACTGGGTCTGGACGCACCGGTTGCCGAGGGGGCCTCGTACGCGCTGGGGCAGAGCCATCATACCCCGTCCGAGCACGTGCATGGCCCGGAAGGTTTTGGCGACATTACTGAAATCCCTGATATCGGCACAAACCACGATGTGTCTGCGGCCGAGTTCCTTGTCGATACGGCGCGTCGCCATAAGGGCGAATTGGTCGTCTGTGCGGTTGGCCCGCTGACCAATATCGCCCTGGCGATGCAGTTGGACCCTGAGTTCTCGCACAATATCAGCCGTTTGGTCGTGATGGGCGGTGCAGTGTATTGCCCCGGCAATGTGAACCTTCATGCCGAGGCCAACATTTATCACGACGCCCGGGCCGCGGATATCGTCTTTGCCGCGCCGCCGGAAACCGTTCTGGTGGGATTGGATGTGACTCTGAAAACCCTCTATGAGACCGCCGATTTCGAAGCGCTAGCCGAGCGATCCAAAGATATGGGTGGATTTCTGCGCGATATCTCCAAGTTCTATCTGAAGTTCTACAAAGAGGTTGGCGGGCTCGAAGGGTGCGGCCTGCACGATTCAACTGCGGTGATTGCCTGCACGCACGAGCCGATGTTCGACATGGTCGAAACCGGGCTGAGCGTGGTGACCGAAGGGCCAGAGATTGGCGCTACCCGTCCCGATCCATCGCGGCCTGCGGTCCGCGTGTGCCGGGATGTGGACGGGGCAGGGGTCGTGCAACTGTTTACCGAGCGTGTCGCGTCACTGCCCTGACGGGTTGCAATGGCCCGGCAGATCGGGCACATCCCACCCGGTTCAGCGACCCCGAGGCAACCCCATGACCGAGCGTTTTTCTTTTGACCTGAAAGCCACCGACGGCAAGGCGAGAACCGGCGTGATCAAGACGCCGCGCGGCGAGGTGCGGACGCCTGCCTTCATGCCCGTCGGCACGGCGGCGACAGTCAAGGCGATGATGCCCGAAAGCGTGCGCGCAACCGGAGCAGATATCCTGCTGGGCAACACCTATCACCTGATGTTGCGCCCTACGGCTGAACGCATTGACCGATTGGGCGGGCTGCACAAGTTCATGAATTGGGATCGGCCCATTCTGACCGACTCGGGCGGGTTTCAGGTCATGTCGCTGGCCGGACTGCGTAAGCTGACCGAAAAGGGCGTGACGTTCAAATCCCATGTCGACGGGTCCAAGCATGAGTTGACACCGGAACGGTCGATGGAGATCCAGCGGCTGCTGGGCTCTGACATTGTCATGTGTTTCGACGAATGCCCGGCCTTGCCTGCGGATCGGGAGCGCATCGCCGAGTCGATGCGCCTCTCGATGCGGTGGGCCGAACGGTCGCGTGAAGCGTTTGGAGATCGCCCCGGCCACGCGCTGTTCGGCATTATGCAGGGCGGTTTGGAGAAGGACCTGCGCGAAGAAAGCGCCGAGGCGCTTAAGCAGATCGGATTCGAAGGTTATGCTGTCGGTGGTCTGGCTGTGGGCGAGGGGCAGGAGGCCATGTTCGACTGTCTCGACTACGCCCCCGATTTCCTGCCGGTCGACAGGCCGCGCTACCTGATGGGGGTTGGGAAACCGGACGACATCGTTGGCGCCGTTGCACGCGGTATCGACATGATGGACTGTGTGTTGCCTTCACGTTCGGGCCGCACCGGGCAGGTGTTTACCCGGCATGGTGTCGTGAACATCAAGAACGCCCGCCACGCCGACGACCCGCGCCCGCTGGACGAGCAGTGCACATGCCCGGCCTGTTCGAATTACTCTCGCGCCTATCTGCACCATGTGTTTCGCTCGAACGAGATGATCTCGGGCATGCTGCTGACCTGGCACAACCTGCATTATTTCCAGGAAATCATGCAGGGTATGCGCGACGCCATCGCGGCGGGCACGTTTGAGGCTTGGCAGGCCGAATTTCATGCGCAACGGGCGCAGGGGGATATCGAGCCGCTCTAATCACGCCGCGATAGCGCCATTTTGCAAAAATGGTGGATATGTCGGCGCGATACCTTGCAGTCCGGAAAACCTCGGGTCATTCTGAATCGTGATACACGACGGTAAGGTTGAAAAAGGGCGATGAGGCCCCACCTTTATCGTCCAAGACAGGAGATGGCCGAGCGTTGCCTTATTCAGGGACCGGAGCCATCTTGCCAACGATAAGGATTGAGCATGCAAGAGCCTCTGAATTCCTCGTACCCCGTACTTCCGCTGCGCGATATTGTGGTGTTCCCGCACATGATCGTGCCGCTGTTCGTGGGTCGGGAAAAATCCGTCCGCGCTTTGGAAGAAGTGATGCAGGACGACAAGCAGATTCTGTTGTCCAGTCAGATTGATCCGGGTGATGACGATCCGACTGTGGACGGCATCTATCGGTCGGGCGTCCTGGCAAATGTATTGCAATTGCTGAAACTGCCCGATGGCACCGTCAAAGTGCTGGTCGAAGGGCAGGCACGTGTGCAGATCACGGATTTCCTTGAAAACGAAGAGTTTTTCGAAGCCCGCGCCGAGTATCTGACCGAAATTCCGGGCGATGTCACCACGACCGAAGCGCTGCTGCGCACCGTCGCGGATGAGTTCGAGCGCTATGCCAAGGTGCGCAAGAACATCCCCGAGGAAGCCCTGACCGCCGTCGGTGAGACCACTGAACCTGCCAAGCTGGCCGACCTCGTGTCAGGTCATCTGGGCATCGAGGTTGAACAAAAGCAGGAACTGCTTGAGACGCTCAGTGTCAGCGAGCGGCTTGAGAAAGTCTATGGCCTGATGCAGGGCGAAATGTCGGTTCTGCAGGTCGAGAAAAAGATCAAGACCCGCGTCAAAACCCAGATGGAGAAGACGCAGCGCGAGTATTACCTGAATGAGCAGATGAAGGCCATTCAAAAGGAACTTGGCGATGGCGAGGACGGCAGCAACGAAGTCGCCGAACTGGAAGCCAAGATCAACGAGACCAAGCTGTCGAAAGAGGCGCGTGAAAAGGCCGAAGGCGAGCTGAAAAAGCTGCGCAACATGAGCCCGATGTCGGCTGAGGCCACCGTTGTGCGCAATTATCTGGACTGGATTCTGTCGCTGCCGTGGGGCACCAAATCCCGCGTCAAAAAGGATTTGGGCCGGGCGCAGGATATTCTGGACGCCGATCATTATGGCCTTGAGAAGGTCAAGGAACGGATTGTCGAGTACCTCGCGGTTCAGCAGCGTTCGAAAAAGCTGAAAGGCCCGATCCTGTGCCTTGTCGGCCCTCCGGGCGTGGGTAAAACCAGCTTGGGTAAATCGGTTGCCAAAGCCACGGGGCGCGAATTCATTCGCATCTCGCTGGGTGGTGTGCGCGACGAATCCGAGATCAGGGGCCACCGTCGGACCTATATCGGCTCGATGCCCGGTAAGATCATTCAGGCGCTGAAAAAGGCGAAAACCACGAACCCGCTGATCTTGTTGGATGAAATCGACAAAATGGGTCAGGATTTCCGTGGCGATCCGGCCTCAGCGATGCTTGAGGTGCTGGATCCGGAACAGAACAGCACATTCATGGACCACTATCTTGAGGTCGAATATGACCTGTCCAACGTGATGTTCCTGACCACGTCCAACAGCTATAACATGCCTGGGCCTCTGCTGGACCGGATGGAGATCATCCCGCTGGCCGGTTACACCGAAGAGGAAAAGAGCGAGATCGCCAAGCAGCACCTGATCAGCAAGCAGGTCAAGAACCATGGCCTCAAGGCCAAAGAATTTGAACTGACCGATGAGGCGCTGCAAAAAATCATCCGCACCTATACCCGTGAAGCGGGCGTGCGGAATCTTGAGCGAGAGATCGCGAAAGTAGCGCGGAAGTCGCTGACCAAGATCATCAAGAAAGAAGCGGAAGACGTCACCGTGACGCCCGACAATCTGGATGAGTTCCTTGGTGTTCCGAAATACCGCTATGGGCTGGCTGAACAGGACGATCAGGTCGGTGTTGTCACCGGTCTGGCGTGGACATCGGTCGGTGGCGACTTGCTGCATATCGAGGCGCTGAAGCTGCCCGGCAAGGGGCGGATGAAGACCACCGGTAAGCTGGGCGATGTGATGAAGGAATCCATCGACGCGGCCTCGTCCTATGTGCGCTCAATCTCGCCTCAGATCGGGGTGAAGCCGCCGAAATTCGACACGCTGGACATCCACGTCCACGTTCCGGATGGGGCGACGCCCAAAGACGGCCCAAGTGCCGGTCTGGCGATGGTGACCTCGATCGTGTCGGTGCTGACCGGCATTCCGGTGCGCAAGGATATCGCGATGACTGGTGAGGTTTCGCTGCGTGGCAACGCGATGCCGATTGGTGGTTTGAAAGAAAAACTGCTGGCGGCCCTGCGTGGCGGCATCAAGACCGTTCTGATCCCGGAAGAGAACGAAAAGGATCTGGCCGAGATTCCGGACAACGTGAAAGAAGGGCTGGAGATCATCCCGGTCACGCATGTCTCAGAAGTGCTGAAACACGCGCTGATCAGCGAGCCGGAGCCGGTTGAATGGGATGAGGCGGCGGAAGAGGCCGCAGCAGCGGCGGCCAAGGCGGCCGAAGATGCCGGGCGATCCGCAACAGCACATTAAACAGATCAAAGGCGGGGGCACCCCCGCCTTTTTTACAACCCGACAATGGGTTTTTTTGGGTCCAGAATCTCTTCCTCGGCGATGTATTCCCGAAACTTTTCTGCGGGCAGAGCCGAGCGTACCGCGAGCCCAAAGATCACAGCGGAAAACAGCACGCAAAGCGCGATGTCCCACCCAAACGGGATTTGCTTCAGCGCGCCGTCCCCGAACTGACCGAGATAGGAAATTAAGCCGATCCCGATCAGGTACGGCAACAGCCACAGGGCTTCGGTCACGTCCATCTCATCCAGCCGATTACGGAACCGCGCCAGCAGCAGGATCATTCCGATAATCAGCGCGATGCCAAGACGCCAGACCGTGTCCCAGCCGCTCCAGTAGACGACCAGCGTTGCGATGGCGAAGGCCGACACCGCGACAAGTTTTACGGCGGGGATGCGGATGGATCGTGGGTGGTCCGGCATCAGATGGCGCAGGCACACGACGGCAATCGGGCCAACCGCGAACGACAACACAATTGCGGCACCGTTGAGCGCGATGACAGTGGTGAACGGAACCGTCAGCAGAAACAGCACTCCGATCAGAAAGTTCAGTGCCAGCGCCCACAAAGGCACACCGAATGAAGAAAGCGTCATCAATCGTTCCGGCAGAAATCCGTTTTTCGACAAAGCCATTGCGATCCGGGCGTTTGATCCCGTTGCAACCAGCCCGTTGCCAAACGGCCCGATCACCGACCCGATGTTCAAAACGCTCAAAAACCAGACAAACCCGACCGAGATGATAACCCCGTCCAGCGGACCTTGGCCGCCGAAACTAAGGCTGGCCCAGCCGTTTTTCAGCATGTCGGCATCCAGTGCCCCGACAAAAGCGATTTGCAGGCCCAGATAAATGGCCGCGCACAGCACTATGGACAGGACCAGCGCAGCGGGGATGGCGAATTTCGGATTTCGGACCTCACCAGCCATGTCGACTATGTGGCGAAATCCGATAAAGGAAAAGATAACCCCTCCGGTCGAAACGGCGGCCATGATGCCCTGCAACCCGTAGGGCGCGAAGCCGTCTGGCTGGGTGAAGTTCTGCGCGTCGAAACGATTGACGATCAGCAAGGTAGTCAAAACGACCGGGATCGCGATTTTGGCCCAAGTCAGCGCCGCGTTTACCTGAGTGAAAAACTTGACGCCCAACGCGTTGACCGCGACGAAGAGCAACATGAAGAACAGGGCGACGGTGATGCCCGCTCCGGTCAGGTCTCCGGTTTCGGCCGTGTGCAGCCACGGAGCATAGGGGGCGAGGTATTTCAGCATGGCCTCAACCTCGATCGGAGCGGTGGTGTTATAGCCGATCCAGGCCGTCCACCCCATCGCCATCGAGACGATATTGCCATGCGAGAACTGCGGCACCCGCGCAATGCCGCCGGGAATCGGCAGCATGGCCGAGATCTCGGCAAAGGTGATCGCCAGCACGAACATGGCCACGGCACCGATGATCCACGAGATCACGGCAGCCGGACCTGCGTGCTGAACGGCGAGAAGAGGGCCAAACAACCACCCGGACCCGATGATGCCGCCGACCGAAATGAAGGTCAGGCCGAGCAGGCCGATATCCCGTTTCAATCTGGCCACGACCGTACCCCATCCATCATCGCCGCATGGTGATGCGGCCGTTCAGGGCAGGATACGCAGTTGCGACAATTTCTGGCAAGCGCCTGTCAGGACAGGGCAAAACCAGCGCAGCCGTACAAGTAGGGGAATGGTGGGTGATAAGAGATTTGAACTCCTGACATCTTCGATGTGAACGAAGCGCTCTACCACTGAGCTAATCACCCGTGAGGACGCGTAATACAGAGAGTTCTACAGGCTTGCAAGAGCACCAAACGCGCAATTCTTGAAATTGCGGACACAAAAAACAGGCAGCAGAAGCCTGCTGCCTGTTACCTTTCGGCAGGTCTTTACAGGATGAAATCGTCTGCAGTCAGGTCGTGCAGTCCGACGAGTTTGATCATCATCTCAGGTTCTTCGTCGCCATCAGTATCCACATAGACGAAAGTCCTGTCATACAGGGTGCCTTCGAGGTCACTGTGTACGAAATAAATCTCGCCCTGATCAGAGTTCGTCGCCGGGGTTTCTCCGTTGAAGACAAAGGCGTCGTTGCCGACCAGTACCGTGCTGGCATCAATGGCGCTCAGGTCGATCTTGTCCTCACCACGGGTGAAGTCACGGATCAGATCGGCGGTCTGACGGATGGCAGACCCCTCGTCGATCGAGTTGAAGACGAAGGTGTCGCTATCGGCGCCACCGGTCATGTCGTCCCGCCCGACGCCACCGACCAGGATGTCATCACCTTTGCCGCCGTATAGAGTATCCCAGCCTCGGCCGCCAAGCACGGCATCGTTGCCGGCACCACCTCTCAGGACGTCATTTTTAATGCCGCCGTCCAGAAAGTCGTTGCCGGCATTGCCCACCAAATAATTGGTCAGCTCGTCGCCGGTGATGCTGTCGTTCTGCGCGGAACCGATCACGTGCCCGATGTTTTGGATGGTGTCGATGCCATAGCCGGTGTTCTGAGCGCCATCGTTCGACAGGTCCACGGTGGCCCCGTTAGAGCCTGTATACTGCAACCAGTCCAAACCCTGACCGCCGTCGATCGTGTCGTTGCCGTCGCCGTCTTTGTTTACAAACCAGTCGTTGCCATTGTCACCCGACAAGGTGTCATCGCCAATGCCGCCGGTAATTGTGTCATTGCCTGCGCCGCCGAAAATCCAGTCGTTGCCGCCCGCCCCGGCAAGGGTGTCGTTGCCAACGCCGCCGCCCAGGTAGTTGTTGACTTCGTTACCGACCAACCAGTCATTTCCGTACCCGCCGAACGCGTTTTCGATGACTACGGTGTTGGCGATGGTGAACCCGCCAGCAACGCCAGCCGCAGATGAAATCTGCCCGCCTGCGTCGCTGCCTTCAAGATCGGCATCGTTGAGGTTGATGTAGACATCGCCCCATACGCCAATCGCAGAAATCGAGTCATTTCCACCGGTGTCCCAAATGGCCTTCCAGAACGTTCCCGCGCCATTCGTACCCTTGATTTGGTAGACGTCGTTGCCTGTGGCATGCGCGACCGTACCGTAAATGGCCTGCAAAGCGGCGATATCCAGGGCCATCGGTCCCGCTGCCTGACCATAGGTGTAGTCCGTGACCGGAACATTCGATGCATAGCCCGAATTATAGGACATGATCGTGTAGACACCCTGGTTTTGGCCATCGGTGCCATAATCGCCGAAGGGCTCCGTCACGCCGTCGAAAATGGTCGAGCTTCCGCCTTCGTCATGCGGGTGGGCCAGGCCGAGGCCGTGCAGGATTTCGTGCACGATGGTTGCGAACCCTTCACCGCCCATGGCCAGCGCTTCCTGGCTGAACAGGGGGGTGTTATAGGAGAACATCCCGAACAATGTCGGAATGTTGAAGTCTGGTTCAAAGATGCCCTCGTCGCCAGGAACCTGGTGAAAGCCCAGGCCTCCGCCAAGGATGTCTGAGTGCACAAGACCCCACGAAATATTCTCGTAATAAGGTGTGCCCTGAGGCGCGAGGAACCCAACTTCGACAAATTTAATCGGGATGAAGGTTTCGATAATGGCCAGGGCTTGGCGGAAGGCCTGCTTTTCGTATTCGTGCATATTCGCGAAACCCTGTATGGAACTGTCCGCAAAGGAATACGTGATTGTACCGGGGGGGCCTCCGGCCGAAGTGCCCAAGTTCCAAGACGTCCCCCAAATCAATCCGTCGACATATTCATGACCGGTTAGGCTGGCGCCGGGGTAAAACTCATTTACAGCTGACATTTCCTACTTCCATTTTACACAACACAACCAGAGGGCAGCTACAATGCACTGTCTTGGATTGTGTTAACCTTCCATTTCACCCCGGAAAATCGGGGCCTGCTTTTTTCCTCGGATACTTTCACTTCGAAACTTGCCGGTGCAAGCCGATAGTCCGAGATTTTTTTGTTTTGATACACTGTGTCGTCTCATGCACACGCAATGTGGCCGAAAAATGACGACAGAAAAGAGAGTGCAGGATGACGTCGCGAACAGGAGTGGTTCTATTGATCCTTATGCTCGGATTAATGCAAAGATGCACATCTTATGCGTGTTTGATGTGGTGCCGTGCAGGGTCGAATTCATGGGATTTCGGCAGGTGTTTGGGGTAAATGATTCCAGCCCTTAGCTGTGGCATATCCCAATGCACGATGAATGCGTGAATGGCGCGGTTGGCAGGGGATATGCGCCGGCGGCGGGGAACAAATTTTGCGATCTGGAAAAAAACTTCAAAACGCCGCTTGACGCTGCCCGACCGTAGCCATAATACACCCCAACGTTCAGCAACGAACGGGCAGCGGGCGGTTGTAGCTCAGTTGGTTAGAGTACCGGCCTGTCACGCCGGGGGTCGCGGGTTCGAGCCCCGTCAACCGCGCCATCGCTGCCATCCTTGGTCCAGGTCAAAGGCCACGAAATAGATGCGCGGTTGTAGCTCAGTTGGTTAGAGTACCGGCCTGTCACGCCGGGGGTCGCGGGTTCGAGCCCCGTCAACCGCGCCATTTCCCTTACATGCCAATGAAATTCGAACCCCTTTCAAAGGGCATACACTGGTTCAGGGTTTTGATGTCAGGAGATGTCGGCAATATTCCGGTAGTTCACACTTTGTTCTAATTTTTCTGTTGGAGACTCGGTGTGGCTCGCCTATTTCTAGGACACTTGTGTGTTGGGGGCCAAAATGGCTGAGCTGAAGAATATCGAGGTGCGCGGCGCGCGCGAGCATAACCTCAAAGGCATCGACGTCGATATCCCGCGGGATCAGCTGGTGGTGATCACCGGGCTGTCTGGCTCGGGCAAGTCTTCGTTGGCGTTCGATACGATCTATGCCGAAGGCCAGCGCCGCTATGTCGAAAGCCTGTCGGCCTATGCGCGCCAGTTCCTTGATATGATGGAAAAGCCTGATGTGGATCACATCAGTGGCCTGTCCCCGGCAATTTCGATCGAACAGAAAACCACGTCGAAGAACCCGCGCTCGACCGTTGGCACGGTCACCGAGATTTACGACTATTTGCGCCTTCTGTTTGCCCGCGCAGGCACGCCCTACAGCCCCGCGACGGGTCAACCGATTGAGGCGCAGCAGGTTCAGGACATGGTCGACCGCATCATGACGATGGAGGAGGGCACGCGTGGCTATCTTCTGGCGCCCATCGTGCGGGACCGGAAGGGCGAGTACAAAAAGGAATTCCTCGAGCTGCGTAAGCAGGGTTTTCAGCGCGTGAAGGTGGATGGCGAGTTCTACGAGCTTGATGAGCCTCCCACGCTGGACAAGAAGTTCCGGCACGATATCGATGTCGTGGTCGACCGTCTTGTCGTGCGCGACGGGATGGAGACGCGACTAGCCGACAGTTTGCGTACTGCGCTGGATCTGGCGGACGGTATTGCGGTTCTGGAAACCGCGCCGCGCGGAGGTGACCCGGAACGCATTACATTCAGTGAGAATTTTGCCTGTCCGGTCAGCGGCTTCACCATCCCCGAGATCGAACCCCGCTTGTTTTCGTTCAACGCACCTTTCGGGGCCTGCCCGGATTGCGATGGTTTGGGGGTCGAGCTGTTCTTTGACGAACGGCTGGTGGTGCCGGACCAGACGCTGAAGCTCTATGACGGTGCCTTGGCCCCGTGGCGCAAAGGCAAATCGCCGTATTTCTTGCAAACCATCGAGGCCATCGCGCGCCACTACGAGTTTGACAAGAACACGCCGTGGAAGGATCTGCCTGCCAAGGTGCAACAGGTGTTTCTGCGCGGGTCTGGCGATGAGGAAATCCAGTTCCGCTACGACGAAGGCGGGCGGGTCTATCAGGTCACCCGCAGCTTTGAGGGTGTGATTCCCAATATGGAGCGGCGCTATCGCGAAACTGATAGCGCCTGGATTCGGGAAGAGTTTGAACGCTACCAGAACAACCGCCCGTGTGGCTCCTGCGAAGGGTATCGCCTGCGCCCCGAGGCTCTGGCGGTCAAGATCGCTGGCCTGCATGTGGGGCAGGTGGTGCAGATGTCGATCAAAGAGGCGTTGGCTTGGGTCGAGGATGCTCCGAACCATCTGAGCGTTCAGAAGAACGAGATTGCACGGGCGATTCTGAAGGAAATTCGTGAACGGTTGGGTTTTCTGAATAACGTGGGTTTGGAATACCTTACGCTGTCCCGCTCAAGTGGCACATTGTCTGGCGGTGAAAGTCAGCGGATTCGCCTGGCCAGCCAGATCGGCTCGGGCCTGACCGGGGTTCTGTATGTGTTGGACGAGCCTTCGATAGGTTTGCATCAACGCGACAACGATCGGCTACTGGGTACGCTCAAGAACCTGCGCGATCAGGGGAATACCGTGATTGTCGTCGAACATGACGAGGAAGCCATCCGTGAGGCGGACTACGTCTTCGATATCGGTCCCGGCGCCGGTGTGCATGGCGGGCAGGTGGTCAGCGAGGGCACGCCGGATCAGATCGCATCCGATGCGGCCTCGATGACCGGACAATATCTGGCCGGTACGCGCGAGATTCCGGTTCCGTCGAAACGGCGCAAGGGGAACAAGAAAAAGGTCTCGGTGGTCAAGGCGACCGGGAACAACCTTAAGAAAGTCACCGCTGACTTCCCGTTGGGTAAGTTCGTCTGCGTGACCGGTGTGTCCGGCGGCGGCAAGTCGACGCTGACCATCGAGACGCTGTTCAAGACCGCCTCGATGCGTCTGAATGGTGCGCGCCAGACGCCAGCGCCTTGTGAAACGATCAAAGGGTTGGAACTTCTGGACAAGGTCATCGATATTGACCAGCGCCCGATTGGGCGGACTCCGCGTTCGAATCCAGCGACTTACACCGGGGCCTTCACCCCGATCCGAGACTGGTTCGCCGGTCTGCCCGAGGCAAAGGCGCGCGGTTACAAACCCGGTCGCTTCAGCTTTAACGTCAAGGGCGGCCGGTGTGAGGCCTGTCAGGGTGACGGTGTCATCAAGATCGAAATGCACTTTCTGCCCGACGTTTATGTGACCTGCGAAACCTGCAAGGGCGCGCGCTATAACCGCGAGACTTTGGAGATCAAGTTCAAGGGCAAGTCCATCGCCGATGTCCTTGATATGACAGTGGAAGACGCGCAGGAGTTCTTTAAGGCCGTGCCGTCGATCCGTGACAAGATGGATGCTCTGGCGCGGGTTGGGCTGGGCTATATCAAGGTTGGCCAGCAGGCGACCACCCTGTCTGGTGGTGAGGCGCAGCGGGTGAAGCTGTCCAAGGAATTGTCCAAACGCTCAACCGGGCGGACGCTGTATATCCTGGACGAACCGACCACCGGTCTGCATTTCGAAGATGTGCGTAAGCTTTTGGAAGTGCTGCACGAATTGGTGGATCAGGGAAACACGGTCGTTGTGATCGAACACAATCTGGACGTCGTGAAAACCGCCGACCATATCATCGACATTGGCCCCGAGGGCGGCGATGGCGGGGGAGAGATCGTGGCAACCGGAACGCCCGAGGGCGTGGCCGCAGTCGAGCGCAGCCATACCGGTCGGTATCTGAAGCAGATGTTGGATGGCGCGCGGGTCGCGGCGGAGTAAAGGGGCTGATCCTCAGTTGAGGATATCAACCACCGCACCGATCAGGTTCAGCACCTTTCGTGTGTCGGGGTCGACACGATAGACATAGTCACCGGCGCGGATGTAGCTGCCGCGATTCAGCCCGTAGCTGTACGGATCATTGATCCAGCGATAATCGCTGTTGATATAGTCACCCGTGCGATACAGGTTTTTGACCTGTCCCGGCGGCACGCAAGGCACGGCTTTCTTCGCCAGACCCGGCGGGCAGTATCCGGCCTTACCTTTTCCGTTTCCAGCCAAGGCCATGCCCGAGCTAAACGCAAGCGCGAGAATTGTCGTCGAGATGGTCAAAACGCGCGACATCTTACTTCCTTTCGCGTGAACACTGGGGCTAAGAATAGATGGCCGTGGCTGGTCCAAGGGTCAACCCCATGGGCAGGAAGCCGCCCACGGGGACAGCTCTTAGCTGCGCCCGCGTTTTTCGAACCGTGGCAGCATGGCCGAGAAGTCCATTCCCAGACCGCCCTCAGCCTCGACAAACTGCTCATAAAGTGCGGTTGCGGCCTGACCCATCGGCGTGTCGGCATCCGCGCTTTCCGCAGCCTGTTGGCTGAGCCGCAGGTCCTTCAGCATCAGTTCGGCGGCAAAGCCGGCCTGGTACTGGTTATCCGCCGGGCTGGTCGGGCCGACGCCGGGGGCAGGGCAATAGGCGTTCATCGTCCAGCTATAGCCCGAAGAGGTGCTGACCACGTCGAACATCTTTTGCCGGTCCAGCCCAAGTTTGTCGGCCAGCGCAAAGGCTTCGCAGGTGGCGATCATGGTGACGCCCAGGATCATGTTATTGCAGATTTTCGCGGCCTGACCGGCGCCGGATTCTCCGCAATGCACGGCCTTTTGGCCCATGATTTCGAAAAGGGGTTCGGCCTTGGCAAAAGCGTCGTCGCTGCCGCCGGCCATGAAGGTAAGCGTGCCAGCCGCCGCGCCACCGATCCCGCCTGACACCGGAGCATCAACCGCGAGGATACCGGACTCTTTCGCCTGATTCGCGACGGCGCGGGCGCTGTCGACATCGACGGTCGAGCAGTCAATCCACACAGACCCCGACTGCATCACGGGGATGATCTCATTCGCGACCGCGCGCAGAATCTGACCGTTCGGGAGCATTGTGATAACGATTTCGGCACCGGCGGCGGCATCGACGCCCGATCCGGCCAGGGTGACGCCGGCAACCTCGACATCGGCCATGTCAAAGCCCGTCACCTCATGTCCGGCCTTTGCCAGATTGGCGGCCATTGGATTGCCCATGTTGCCCAAGCCGATAAACCCGATTTTCATCTCTTATGTCTCCTCAAAAGTCAGCATGTCTGCGCCCAGCGGCTGCAACATCTTGGACACCGCGACCGCAGGCACGGCCTGATCGGCAAACTGCCAGTGCGGCGTGCGGTCCTTGTCGATGATCTGGGCGCGAATGCCTTCCAGAAAATCCCCGTGCTCCATCGCGCGGAAGGTATAGCGGTACTCCAGCTCCAGCGCTTTGCGCTGTGTCAGGCTGGGAGTGCGCAACCGGTGCAGCATCTCGACCGTGCAGGCCATGGAAAGCGGCGAGTTGCGGTCCATGAGTTTGCGCGCCTCATTAGCCACCTCGTGTTGTGAATGAGCCAGGGTATTCAGGATGTCCCCGAGGCTTTCACCGTCAAAACAGGTATCAATTTCAGGCTGCTGACGTTCCAGTTCGCTGGCGGGTGCCGCCGCCGCGTGTTTTTGCAGCATTTCGGTGTCACCCGACGCCTCGAGCATCTCGATCAGATCGGTCCACTCGGCGAGGGGGATGTAGTGGTCGGCAAAACCGGCAAAGATCGCATCACTTGGTCCCATGCGGTGGCCGGTGGTGCCCAGATACTCGCCCAACCGACCGGGGGCCAGTGCCAGCATCAAGGTACTGCCGACATCCGGCACCAGTCCAATGGAACACTCAGGCAGAGCAATTTTCGAGCTTTCACCAACAATGCGGTGGCTACCGTGGCAACCGATGCCAACGCCGCCGCCCATGGTGAAGCCCTGAAGGAAGCTGACAACCGGTTTGGGGTATTCGAAGATCAGCGCGTTCAGCCGGTATTCGTCTTGCCAAAAGGTGCGGCCGTAATCGTAGTCACTCTTGATACCGGTTGCGTAGAGGTCGGCAATGTCTCCGCCTGCGCAAAAGGCCTTGTCGCCCTCGGCATCCAGAATGACCAGATCCACGGCGTCATCTTCGCGCCAGTTCCGCAGCGCGGTGTCGATCGCCATACACATGTCATAGGTCAGTGCGTTCAGTGCTTTGGGGCGGGTCAGCGTGATACGCCCGGCGCGGCCAGTGATGCGGATGTCGATGTCAGGCATGGGCCCCTCAGCGTTCGGCAAGCATTTGTCGGGCGACAATGACCCGCATGATTTCATTCGTGCCTTCCAGAATCTGATGCACGCGGAGATCGCGGACCAGTTTCTCGATTCCATAATCCGCCAGATACCCGTAGCCACCATGCAGTTGCAGGCATTGGTCCACAACCTTGGACCCGGTCTCGGTCACGAATTTCTTGGCCATGGCGCAGAACTTGGTGGCATCGGGTGCGCCCTGATCCAGCTTCCATGCGGCTTGCCGCAGAAAGGTGCGGGCGGCCTGCAGTTCGATCTCCATGTCGGCCAGCCGGAATTGCAGCGCCTGAAACTGGTCGATGGATTGGCCAAAGGCCTTGCGTTCCGACATGTATTGCAGCGTCATGTCCAACCCGGCCTGCGCGGCCCCCAACGAGCAGGAGGCGATGTTCAACCGCCCGCCATCCAGGCCCATCATCGCGTATTTGAAACCGTCACCTTCGGTGCCCACGAGGTTGCCTGCCGGGATTTTGCAATCGTCGAACTGCACCTGCGCCGTTGGCTGGCTTTTCCAGCCCATCTTCTGTTCCAGTGCTCCAAAGCTGAGGCCGGGCGCGCCGTCCTCGACATAGACCGTCGAGATCCCCTTGGGGCCATCCTGCCCGGTGCGCACCATGCAGACATAGGCGTCGGAATAGCCGCCGCCCGAGATAAACGCCTTGGTGCCGTTCAGCGTATAGCCTTCATTGGTGCGTTCGGCGCGGGTTTTCAGCGCAGCGGCGTCTGAGCCCGATCCGGGTTCGGTCAGGCAATAGCTAAGCACGGTGTTCAGGCTCAGCACATCGGGCATGATGCGGGATTTCAGGTCGTCGCTGGCGAAATTGTCCAGCATCTTGGCGCACATGTTGTGGATCGACAGGAACGCCGCGACTGATGGGCATGCCATCGAAAGCGCCTCGAACACCAGCGTCGCGTCCAGACGTGTCAGGCCAGACCCGCCGCTGTCTTCGGAAACATAAAGCCCACCAAACCCCAGCTCTCCGATCTGCGGCCAGAGATCCTTGGGGATGGTTCCATCAGCCTCCCATTGGCAGGCGTTGGGTGCGATGTTGTCCTGCCCGAAACCATAGGCCATATCGAAGATCGCGGTTTGCTCTTCCGTCAGTGCAAAATCCAAGGCTTGCCTCCCACGCTGCCAAACGAATTGAACGACTGTTTATTTCTGAATTCTTACAGAAGTTTTGCAGGGCCAGCAATCACGTGCGGATTTGTCAAAGGTCCAGGTGATACTCTTCGATCAGATGCCGAACCACCGCCTTGCCGGGATCATCGCCCATTGCCTCGGCCTCGGCATGGATGCGGCGCTGTCGGGTGGCCGAGGTGCCGGTCTGCGCGATCTGCTGCAGGCGGGCCAGTTCCGTCATGGTGCCCAGCGCCTCGGCATCTTCGGCCAGCAGGCCCATCAGTTCGCCCATCAGCTCGGGCATGGGTTTGATCGAGCGATCTCCGAAATCGATCAACCCTTCGCCGACGCCGTACCGCTGCGCGCGCCAGCGGTTTTCGCTGATCAAAAACTGGTCGTAATGCCGCCAGCGCAAGTTCCGGTCCTTCAAACGGCACAGCATGCGGGTCAGGGCCTGCACCAGAGCGGCCAGCGAAAGCGTATGTTCCAGCCTTGGCTGCACATCCATGATCCGGGTTTCCAGCGTCGGGAACCGATGAGACGGGCGCAGGTCCCACCAGATTTTCGTCGTATCTTCGATCACGCCGAGTTCGACCAGAATGCCAGTGGTGCGTTCGTAATCCGACCAACTGGCCAGAACCGGCGGCAGCCCTGTGCGCGGCAGGTTGTCGAACACGGTCAGGCGATAGGACGACAGCCCCGTATCCTCTCCGTTCCAATAGGGCGAGGAGGTCGAGAGCGCCAGCAGATGTGGCAGGAAATACGAAAGCTGCGGCATCAGGTCGGCACGCAGGGCCGAGTCCTCGACCCCGACATGAACGTGCATCCCGCAGATCAGCATCCTCCGCGCGACGCCGCCCAGCGCGTGCTGTAGCGCGTCGTAGCGATCCTTGCGGGTGTGGTGCTGTTTCTTCCAGTCGGCAAACGGGTGGCAGGATACCGCAATCGGAGCGAGGTTGTATTCGGCGGCCCGTTCGGCCACGCACGAGCGCAGGCGTTTCAAATCCTCGCGGGCCGACTTGACCGTCGTGTGGGGCCGGGTGCCGACCTCAATCTGACATTGCAGAAATTCGGGGCTGACCTGCCCTTCGAAATCCGCCTGGCAGGCCTCCATCAATGCGGCGGGGGCTTCGGCAAGTTCAAGGCTGTCGCGGTCGACCAGCAGATACTCTTCTTCGATGCCCAGCGTGTATTCTTGCTGCATGGCGGCCCTCGTATAACTATTCCAACCAGTGAATACGGAAATTCCTGTTTTGCCAAGCGTTTGACGCAGCCCGTCTTGCAGAGGCCCGGCAAGCAGCGGTAAGGAACAGGCGACAGGAAAGTGGAGCCGCCCGTGAAACTCAGAAAATTCCCCAAGATCAATGAGGCCCTGGATGAGTTGGGGGTAAAGCTGATCGACAAGACCGCTGAAAAAGACGAGCGCGCCCGGCTTGAGGCGTTCGAACGGGCAGGCGGGCTGACCCGTCCGGCCTATGCCTTGTCACCGGGGATGGAAGGGTTCGATATCGGCCAGCTGGTTGCCGAGTACGGCCAACATGCCGAGGCGCTGGAGGCCCTGAAGGACCCGGCGCGCAATCAGACCGGCTATCGGATCGGCAATGGCTATTACGACAGCCCCGACGCCGACGCGCTGTATCTGATGATCCGCCGGTTTGCGCCGAAGCGGGTGATCGAGGTCGGCTGTGGCAACTCGACCCGCGTGACCCGTCAGGCGATCATCGACGGCGGGTTGGACACGAAGATCACCGCAATCGATCCGTACCCCCGCGCAGATATCGCGCATGTCGTGGACCACTTTGAACAGAAACGGCTTGAAGAAGTTGATCCGGCGCTGTTCGACCAGCTTGAGGCGGGCGATGTGTTGTTCATCGACTCCAGCCATGTGGTCCGGATGAGCAACGACGTGGCGCATCTGTTCTGCCGCATCATCCCGGCACTGAAAGCGGGCGTGGTGATCCATGTCCACGATGTTTTTCTGCCTTATGAATACCCCAAGCGGTTCTTTTACGACTGTCCGGGCTGGGGTGAGCAGTACATGCTGCACGCCTTGCTGCAATCCGGTTCCTTTTCAATGCTTTGGCCCGGATACTACCTGCAACAGGACCGTCCGGATGCGGTCGAGGCCTTACCATTTCTGAAGGATGGCCGCGCGCAGAGCATTTGGGTGCAGATCAAAGAAAAGTGATCCGGGCCGGCTGAGGCTCCGTACCCCTTTCCATAACAAGCTGGAGAGGAGACAACAGCCATGTTTCGCCGTACATTCATGGGCGCCGCCGCCGCACTTGCCCTTGCTCTGCCTATAAAGGCGCAGGCCGCTGATATCGTGGACACCGCCGTTTCGGCCGGATCGTTCAACACGCTGGTTGCTGCCGTGCAGGCCGCCGGGCTGGTCGATACGCTGAAGGGGGATGGGCCGTTCACCGTGTTCGCGCCGACTGATGAGGCCTTTGCCGCGCTGCCCGAAGGAACGGTGGAAACATTGCTGCTGCCGGAAAACAAGGATCAACTGGTCGAAATCCTGACCTATCACGTGGTTCCGGCCAAGGTGATGTCAGGTGATATCGCCGGCAAGCGTGCCAAGGTTCTGACCGTTCAGGGTGACCGTCTGAGCGTGAATGCTCGGAACGGCGTAAAGGTCAATGACGCCGAAGTGGTGCAGGCCGATATCGAGGCCACCAATGGCGTGATCCACGTGATCGACGCGGTGATCCTGCCGGAATAACGCCGCCCGGATAAGAAATAAGCCCCGGTCCTTATGGCCGGGGCTTTGTGTTTCAGGTCAGCCTGACCTGCGTTCCGATCTGGACCAGAGGATACAGTTCCTCGACATGCTGGTTGTAAAGGCCGATGCAGCCGGACGAGCTTTGACGCCCGATCTTGCGCGTGTCGTGGGTGCCATGCACCAAGTAAGCTGGCCAGCCCAGATACATGGCGCGCGTGCCCAGCGGGTTGCCGGGATCGCCACCTTCCATCCGAACGGGCAGGGACGGGTCACGCTCGCGCATGGATGCGGTCGGGGTCCAGCTTGGGAATTCCGTCTTGCGTACGACTTTGGTGTAACCGCGCTTGGTCAGCTCTTCGCTCATCGGGACCGAACTTGGGTACAGCTTATAGGTGCCGTCCGGCCCCCAGTAATGCACCGCGCGGCTGGTGATGTCGGCCAACAGACAGCCAACGCCCAGCTCGTCGAAATGGTCCTGCCAGTTCTGCTGAGAGAACGACGACACGTTGCGGCGTACCGGCAACTGCGTGCTGATGGCTTCTTCATCGGATGGGAAAGCGTCGCTGCTTTGCGCACGTACGATGGCGGGCGTCGCCAGAAGAGACGCAGCGCCCAGCAATGCAGAGCGGCGAGTCATGCGGGGATTTGACAAATTGGCCTCCGGTTCAGGAACTGCTCGAGCAATAATTTGCCGTAAAGTATTGGCCATCTCCCCGATTTTCTAGGGTGCGCAAGCTGAATTTATCGTGAAAATGACTGTTTTGGCGGTGCTTTGCCGAAAAAACCCGGCCTGTGAAAGGCCGGGTTCGGGTGTTTCCGAGTTCAGCAGTGGATCAGTCCATTGCCTTGAAGTTGAACTCGCCACCTTCCTTGATGCCCGAGGGCCAGCGCGCGGTGACGGTCTTGGTGCGGGTGTAGAACTTGAAGCTGTCCGGACCATGCTGGTTCAGGTCACCGAACATGGATTTCTTCCAGCCGCCAAAGGTGTGGTATGCCAGCGGAACCGGGATCGGAACGTTGATGCCGACCATGCCGATGTTGATCCGGCTGGCAAAGTCGCGCGCGGTGTCACCGTCACGGGTGAAGATCGCAGTGCCGTTGCCGTATTCGTGATCCATCGCCAGGCCAATCGCCTCTTCGTACGACCCCGCGCGGACGGTCGACAGAACGGGGCCGAAGATTTCCTGCTTGTAGATGTCCATTTCGGGCGTGACGTGGTCGAACAGGTGCGGACCGACAAAGAAGCCATCCTCATAGCCCTGCAGGCTGAAGTCGCGGTTGTCGACAACCAGTTTTGCGCCTTGCTCGACGCCCGAATTGATCAGGCCGAGGATACGCTCTTTGGCGGCGCCGGTCACAACGGGGCCCATGTCCACGTCGTCGCCTGCGGTGTAGGGGCCGACTTTCAGTTTCTCGATGCGCGGGATCAGCTTTTCGATAAGCGCGTCAGCGGTCTCTTCCCCGACCGGAACAGCGACCGACACGGCCATGCAGCGTTCGCCCGCCGCGCCAAAGCCTGCACCGACCAACGCGTCAGCCGCCTGATCCAGATCGGCGTCGGGCATGACGATCATGTGGTTCTTGGCACCACCGAAGCATTGCGCGCGTTTGCCGTTGGCGGTTGCGCGGCTGTAGATGTATTGCGCGATCGGGGTCGAACCCACAAAGCTGACGCCCTGGATAATCTCGCTGTCGAGGATGGTGTCCACGGCCTCCTTGTCACCGTTTACAACCTGGAAGACGCCCTTGGGCAGACCCGCCTCGACAAACAGTTCGGCCAACATCAGCGGCACCGACGGGTCACGCTCGGACGGTTTCAGAACCACGGCATTGCCGCAGGCCAGAGCCGGACCAACGTGCCACAGCGGCATCATGGCGGGGAAGTTGAACGGCATGATCGAACCGACAACACCCAGCGGCTGACGCATGGAATACATGTCGATCCCGGGGCCTGCGCTGTCGGTGAATTCACCCTTCAGCATCTGCGGCGCGCCGATGCAGTATTCAATCACTTCCAGACCACGCTGCAGGTCGCCTTTGGCGTCGGGGATGGTTTTGCCGTGCTCGCGGCTCAGCGCTTCGGCCAGCTTGTCCATGTCACGGTTCATCAGGCCGACCATGGCCATCATCACGCGTGCGCGCTTCTGCGGGTTGGTGGCGCCCCAGGCGGGTTGAGCCGCAGCGGCGGCCTCGATGGCAGCTGTGGTTTCCGCAACACTGGCCATCGGGCAGCGATACTGAACTTCACCAGTTGCCGGGTTGAACACGTCGTCGAAACGACCAGAGGTTCCGGCGGTCATCTCGCCATTCAGGAAGTGGGTCAGGTCTTGCATCGATAGCTCCTCCGATAGATTTGAGCGCACAATAGGCTTGCAGAAATCGCGCGAACAGAGGCAATGTCTCAAAAGAGCTTTGCAAAAATGCAAAAGGTGACACATGAACCCGAACTGGGATGACATGCGGGTTTTTCTGGCCGTGGCGCGCGAGGAAAGCCTGTCTTCGGCCGGGCGTATACTTAAGATCGACCCCGCCACGGTCGGGCGGCGCATTGCCCGGCTTGAGGCGACATTGGACGCGACACTGTTCACGAAGTCCCAGCAGGGTTATCTGCTGACCGCTGCAGGGGAGCGCCTGTTGGATCACGGTCTGCAGGCCGAGGAAGCGATGCGTGCGGCGGCAGGGGCTGTGGTGGGCTCGACCAAATCGCTGAGCGGTCAGATCCGGATCGGTGCGCCCGATGGCAGCGCGAATTATCTGCTGCCGCAGGTCTGCGCGAAAATCAGCGATGCCAACCCCGATCTGGATATCCAGATTCTGGCCTTGCCGCGGATCATCAATCTGTCCCGGCGTGAAGCGGACATGGCGTTGACCGTCAGTGCGCCAACGGCAGGAAAGCTGCTGGTCAAAAGGGTCAGCGATTACAAACTGCATCTGGTGGCGACCCATGATTATCTGGAACGCCACGACCCCATTCGCACCGCCGCAGACCTGAAGGGGCACCGGTTGATTGGTTACATCCCGGACATGATCTTCGACCGCGAATTGGACTATCTCAACGATATCGGCATTGACCGTGTCGCGCTTGCATCGAATTCCGTCTCGGTTCAACTGCGTCAGGTGACGCTTGGCACCGGGGTGTGTGTGGCCCATGACTTTACGCTGCCGTTCCACCGGAACCTACGGAAAATCCTGACGGATCAAGTAAGTTTGACCCGCAGTTTCTATCTTGTCCGGCACCAGGGCGATCAGCGCAACGAACGGTTGAACCGCTTTGCCGACGCCCTGACTCAGGGCATCCGTGACGAAGTTGCGCGGCTAGAAGCGGATGCCGACGCTTGACAGGTCGGCTCAATCGCGCAACGCTTTGGAATAAGATTATTATTTCGGAGGTGTTCTTCATGCTCGTTCAGGCCATTCTGAAATCCAAGGCAACAGAAGGCGTGGTGACGGTCGAACCTTCAGCGACGGTCTCGGAAGCTTCGAAGATACTGGCGGAAAAACGCATCGGTACCGTTGTCGTGTCCGAAGATGGCGGGCAGACGGCATCCGGCATCCTGTCCGAACGGGATATCGTGCGCGAACTGGCCGCCAGCGGCAGTGGGTGCCTGAACCAGCCGGTCAGCGCTTATATGACGCAAGACCTGATCACGACGACGCGGCAGGCCACCGTTCAGGATATCATGGCCAGCATGACCGAAGGCCGCTTTCGCCACATGCCGGTGGTTGAAGAGGGTAAGCTGGTTGGAATTGTAACGCTTGGCGACGTGGTCAAGGCCCAGCTGGCGGAACTGGCGATGGAAAAAGACGCGCTGCAAGGCATGATTATGGGCCACTGACGGCCCGGACCTCTGAACAGTTCGCTTGCACCTGCAACTCGTTTATGTTTGCTTGCGCAGAAATTTTGTTGCGCAGGAGGGCGTGATGCGGGTGGGGTTATATCCTGGAACCTTTGATCCGATCACCTTGGGTCATATCGATATTATCCGCCGCGCCTCGGCGTTGGTGGACAAGTTGGTGATCGGCGTTGCCATCAATCGGGACAAGGGACCGATGTTCTCTCTGGAAGAGCGTGTCGCCATGATCGAGGCGGAATGTGCGCATTTGTCCGATCAAACCGGGACCGAGATCGTTGCCCATCCCTTCGAAAACCTGCTGATTGACTGTGCCCGCGATGTGGGCGCTCAGATCATCGTGCGTGGTCTGCGGGCTGTGGCGGATTTCGAGTATGAATTCCAGATGGTTGGTATGAACCGCGTGCTGGACAACTCGATCGAGACCGTGTTCCTGATGGCAGAGGCCCGACATCAGGCCATCGCATCTAAACTGGTGAAAGAGATCGCGCGGCTGAACGGGGACGTGTCGAAATTCGTCACGCCCCGGGTCAATGATGCACTGCGCCAGAAGTTAGGTTAGGGCACCCATTGCGGCGGCTGTGTCCAGCATCCGGTTCGAGAAACCCCATTCGTTATCGTACCAAGCCAGCACGCGAACCAGCGTGCCGTCAGTGACCTTGGTTTCCGCCAGAGACACGGTCGAGCTGTGGGCGTCGTGGTTGAAATCCATCGATACCAGCGGACGGCTTTCCGCCGCCAGAACACCGGGGATCTTTGCGGCGGCCTCAATGAACAGCGCGTTGACCTCTTCCTCGGTGGTGGGGCGCGAGACCTCGGCCACCAGATCAACAACCGATACGTTCGGAGTGGGGACTCGGATCGCCTGGCCGGTCAGTTTTCCGGACAGTTGCGGCAGAACCAGACCCACGGCAGCCGCTGCGCCGGTCGTGGTTGGGATCATCGACAACGCGGCCGCCCGCGACAGGTACGGGTCCTTGCCCGCAGTATCGTGAACCGGCTGGCTGGCGGTATAGGCGTGAACGGTGGTCATGTTGCCATGCACGATGCCCAGCTCGGCATCCAGCGCGGCGGCTACCGGAGACAGGCAGTTCGTGGTGCAGGAAGCATTCGAGACCACGGTGTCCTCGGCGGTCAGTTCGTGTTCATTCACGCCGAACACGACCGTCTTAACCGCGCCATCGCCGCGCGCTGGCGCCGAGATCAGTACTTTCTTCGAACCGTTTTTCAGATGACGTTCAGCGGCCTCGCGCGTGCGGAACACGCCAGTGCATTCCAGAACCACATCCACATCAGACCAGTTCAACGCCTCGGGGTCGCGCTCGCTGGTCAGGCGGATGGGGCCGGCACCGACATCCAGGCCTGCGTCGGTCAGGGTGACCGTTTTGGGATAACGACCGTGCACGCTGTCAAATTCGAACAGATGCGCGTTCATTTCGGGCTTAGCCAGATCGTTGATCGCGACGATCTCCACATCGGTGCGTCCGGTCTCCATCACCGCGCGCAGAACGCCGCGTCCGATCCGCCCGAATCCGTTGATTGCCAGCTTGAGTGTCATTTTCTGCTCCGTCCGAATATCGGCTAAATAAGGTTAGCGCTAACATCGCCAGATAAGCGGAAATGTCAAGCAAAACCTCAATCAGCGCCAGACGGCGACCCAGTCCAGAAAGGCGTACAGCTTTTTGCCGAGGAAGATCAGATGTTCCGGGCCAACGAATGCGTAGTCGATTATGACCGCACCCAAGATCAAGAGGCCGAGCCAGATAGCGATTTGGTTGGTCATTGCGGTCCCGAACGAAAATGCCCGCCCAGATAACCTGAGCGGGCAAAAAGGTTCAAGATTTCAAACCGGTCTTAGTTAAGGTGACCCATGGCAACGGCGACGTCGGCCATACGGACCGAGAAGCCCCATTCGTTGTCATACCAAGCCAGAACGCGAACCAGGCGACCATCAACAACGCGGGTCTGATCCGGTGCGAAGATCGAGCTTTCTTCGGTGTGGTTGAAATCGGTCGAGACCAGCGGTGCGGGCTCATAGCCCAGAACGCGCTGCATCGGGCCTTGCGCGGCTTCACGGACGATTTCGTTAACCTCTTCGACGGACACTTCGCGCGAGGCGCGGAAAGTCAGGTCAACGGCCGACACGTTCGGAGTGGGAACGCGGATGGCCGAGCCGTCCAGACGGCCCTTGAGGTTCGGCAGAACCTCACCCAGAGCCTTGGCGGCACCGGTCGAGGTCGGGATCATCGACATCGCCGCAGCGCGGGCGCGGTACAGGTCGCTGTGACGACGGTCCAGCGTCGGCTGGTCGCCGGTGTAGGCGTGGATCGTGGTCATGATGCCGTTTTCGATGCCGACACCTTCGTCCAGAACCTTGGCAAGCGGAGCAAGGCAGTTCGTGGTGCAGGACCCGTTCGAAACCATATTATCGTTTGCGGTCAGAGTGTTGTGGTTCACTCCGAACACGATGGTCTTGTCGACATTCTTGCCCGGTGCGGACAGCAGAACCTTGGCAGCGCCACGCTCAAGGTGAGTTTTGGCCTTCAGTCCGTCATTGAACTTGCCGGTGCATTCCAGAACGACGTCGCAGCCTTCCCAGTCCAGCTCGTTCATGTCGTAGGTCGAGAACATCTCCATCGGGCCGCGGCCCAGATCCATGGTGTTGCCATTGATCGCGATATCACGGGGGAAACGGCCATGAACGCTGTCATATTTCAGCAGGTGCGCGGTTGTTTCCAGCGGGCCGGTCGCGTTGACCTTGATCACTTCGATGTCGTTACGGCCTGACGCGGCGATGTGCGACAGGGTGCAGCGGCCGATGCGGCCAAAACCATTGATACCGACCTTGATGGTCATATGACGTCTCCAAATGCGCTTGCGTTGCAGGCCATATAACGGCGATTTCTGAATCTCAAAAGAGTAAAAGCGGCATATTTTTAAGGTGTTAGCGCAAACCCTGCCAGATTGCGCTAACGCTTGCGCTAGCTGAGGGATCGGGTAGGGTCCGTTTGCGGCAGGAGACAGGAAAGGATGCGCGATGAGCGGTCTGTTGGCCCTTTTGGATGATGTGGCGGGGATCGCCAAGGTCGCGGCGTCCTCGGTGGACGACGTGGTGGCGGCAGCGGGCAAGGCCGGGGCCAAGACGGCGGGTGTGATCATCGACGATGCGGCGGTCACTCCGAAATACGTTCAGGGCTTTGCTCCGGCGCGCGAGTTGCCGATCATCTGGCGCATCGCGCGTGGGTCGATTTTCAACAAGATCGTGCTGTTGCTGCCGGTCGCTTTGTTGCTGGCCAATTTTGCACCGTGGCTGATCACGCCGTTGCTGATGCTGGGCGGGTCGTATTTGTGTTTTGAAGGGGCCGAGAAGATATTCCACGTTCTGTTCCCGCATGGCAGTCACGCCATCGACGAAGACATGAACGTGCGCGACCCGGGTCATCTGGAGGAGCAGAAGGTCAGGGGGGCAATCAAGACCGATTTCATTCTTTCGGCTGAGATCATGACCATTGCACTGGCCGCAATCGAGGCTCCGAACCTGTGGATGCAGGCGGCGACGCTGGCGGTTGTGGGTATTGGTGTGACTGTAGCCGTTTATGGTTCGGTGGCGCTGATCGTGAAGATGGATGACGTGGGCCTGTACCTGGCACAGAACGCGCCGACGCCTATCGGGCGCGGGTTGGGACGTGGCCTGGTCAAGGCAATGCCGGGCGTGATGAAGACCCTGTCGATCGTCGGAACTGCTGCAATGCTGTGGGTCGGCGGGTCGATTGTCATTCACGGGATGGAAGTGCTGGGGTTTGGCTGGCTGGGCCATCACATCCACGATTGGGCCTATGCCATCGGGCATTCGGTCTCTGCGCAGTGGGTGGGCGCCGTGGAATGGATTTCCAAAGCCGCGATGGACGGTGTCTTCGGTCTGGCCTGGGGGCTTGTTTTGATCCCGGTTGCGACCAAGGTGATCGGGCCTTTGTTCAACAGGAAAGCTGACCACTAAGATGAAGCACTTCCGCTTAGAAACCTCAATTGATGGGCCTATCATCCGAAAGATCGGATCACGTGGGTCGTCTCGGAGCGGTGCATCTTCGCTTCTCTCAGCGCTGAGCATTGCAGCCGACGAAGTGCCGTTCGACGAAGGCGAACTCTATGGTTTTTTGCACTTTCGTATTGATACGGCCCTCAAGGCGCAGAAGCGTAGTCATTGGTCGGGCGGACGAATCTACAACACTTTGACCGGGCAATCGGCAACCTACGTTCCCCTATCAGGTACCCATCTTCGTCAAGCGTTGTCTTGTATTGGCTTGCAACCACCCGAGAAAGTGGTGGTGCAGGGACGGTATGAGTTGCGATTGGACTACGCTCTGAAAGCCTATGCCGCGTTAAAGTTGAAGGTTGAAGCTAAAGCCAAATGAAAAGGGCGGCCAAGGCCGCCCTTTGCTCGATTAGCTGGGTCTGTTTTACAGCCCCAGCAGTTCCTTGACCTTGGCAACCGTTGCCTCGGCGGTGATGCCGAAATGCTTGTAAAGCTCACCTGCCGGAGCAGACGCGCCAAAGCCTGACATGCCGATGAAACCGGCCTTGGCTTCGCGGCCACGCTCGCCCAGCAGCCAGCGGTCCCAGCCACCGGCGCGAACTGCGGCCTCGATACCGACGCGGACGGCACCTGCGGGCAGAACGCGCTTGCGGTAGGCTTCGTCCTGCTCGGCGAAGAGTTCCATACAGGGAATGGAAACGACGCGGGTGCCGATGCCTTCGGCCTCGAGCGTCGCCTTGGCTTCCATCGCCAGCGATACTTCGGACCCAGTGGCGATCAGGATGGCCTGACGTTTGCCTTCGGCATCGGCCAGAACATAGGCGCCCTGGGCAACAAGGTTCTTGGCCTTGTGCTGGGTGCGAACGGTCGGCACGCCCTGACGGGTAAGCGACAGGACCGAGGGGCTGTCCTTGAAGGTCAGCGCCAGCTCCCAGGCTTCGGCGGTTTCAACCGTGTCGGCGGGGCGGAACACATAGGTGTTCGGCGTCGCACGCGAGATGGCCAGATGTTCGACGGGTTGGTGGGTCGGGCCGTCTTCGCCCAGTCCGATCGAGTCGTGGGTCATCACGAAGACCGACGGCACTTTCATCAGTGCGGCCAGACGCATGGACGGACGCGCATAGTCGGTGAAGGCCATGAACGTGCCGCCATAGGGGCGGATGCCACCATGCAGAGCCATGCCGTTCATCGCGGCGGCCATGCCGTGTTCACGGATACCGTAGTGGATGTAACGGCCCTTGCGGTTTTCCGGCAGGAACACGCCCATATCGGCCGATTTGGTGTTGTTCGAACCCGTCAGGTCAGCCGAGCCGCCAACGGTCTCGGTCATGATCGGGTTGACGACGTTCAGAACCTTTTCCGACGAGGCGCGGGTGGCCAGTTTTGGCTGGTCTTCCGCGGCCTGTTTCTTAAAGGCGCGGATCGCACCGGCCAGCTTTTTGGGTGCTTCAAACACATAGGCGCGGTTGAACTCGGCCTGCTTGCGCTCGGACAGTTGCGCGAAACGCTCTTGCCATGCGGCGTGCTCGGCGGCGCCACGGGCGCCGATGGCTTCCCATGCGGATTTCACATTGGCGGGGATTTCGAACGCGTTGTGCGGCCAGCCGTAACCTTCCTTGGCCGCTTTCAGCTGGTCCTGATCGGTCAGCGCGCCATGCCCTTTCGAGGTGTCCTGTGCAGCGTGACCAAGCGCGATATGGCTTTCACACGCGATCATGGTCGGCTTGTTCGACTTTTTTGCGTCGATGATGGCGGCGTCGATGGCCTTGGGGTCATGGCCGTCGATTTCAATCACATGCCAGCCCGAGGCCGCGAAACGGCGCACCTGATCGGTGCGGTCGGCAATGTCGACCGTGCCGTCGATTGTGATGTTGTTGTTGTCCCAGAACACGATCAGCTTGCTCAGCTCATGACGGCCCGCGAGCGTAATCGCTTCTTGACTGACGCCTTCCATCAGGCAGCCGTCGCCCGCAATCACATAGGTATAGTGATCTACGACCTTCTTGCCGTAATGCGCGCGCTGGATTTCCTCGGCCATGGCAAAGCCAACCGCGTTCGAGATGCCCTGACCCAGCGGGCCGGTTGTGGTCTCGATCCCGTCGACCAGGAAATTCTCTGGGTGGCCAGCGGTTTTCGCGCCCAACTGGCGGAAGTTCTTGATCTCATCCAGCGTGACGTCGGCATGACCCGTGAGATAGAGCAGCGAATAGATCAGCATCGAGCCGTGACCCGCCGACAGGATGAACCGGTCGCGATCAGGCCAATTCGGGGCCGCAGCGTCGAATTTCAGGTGCTTTTCGAACAGCACAGTCGCAACATCGGCCATGCCCATCGGCATACCGGAATGGCCGGAATTGGCGGCGGCGACGGCGTCAAGGGTCAGAGTGCGGATTGCCGCAGCTTTGTCCCAGTGTTCGGGGTTTGCATTGCGCAGCGCAGTCAGGTCCACGGGCGTTGTTCCTTTGGATTACAGGCAGATGGGCGCTCAATACCATCCGCCCTCCAAAGTGCAAGCAGAACCGGGCGTTCTGACCAAGGTGTGGTTCAAGAAAGCGGCCCAAGTTGTTGAAAGCAAACAGTGGGTATTTTCCGTCCCGTTAGGTTAGACTAGGGCAAGACGCGGTGAATGTTGATTCGGATACAGCCGCGACACAAGGAACCTTGATAAAGAGGTGGCAGGGGCATGAGCCAGATCGAAGAATTACAGCGCCGTATCATTGCCGCAATGGATCGGATCGGAACCGGCGTTGACGCGCTGCGGGATGCCGCACCGACCGGCGGCGGTGCCGATGACGCCCTGCGCGTGGCGCTGGATGATGAACGCGTTGCAAATGCGCAGTTGGAAGAGCGTCTGAAAACACTGAAGGATCGCCACGAACAGGAAGTCGACGCCATGCGCGCCGACATGGAAAGCCTGCGGACGGCACCGGTGGAAGATCCTGAAAACGGCGCGCTGCGGGAACAGTTGGCCGCGGCGACGGCGAAGCTGGCCTCGGTCGAGGCTGCCCGCGCCGAACTGGCAGCGGCCAAGGCGGCGCTGGAAAACCAGGATGAACTTGAGGCGCTCAAGGCTGAAAACGCAAAACTGACAGCTGCTGTCAGCGCGGCACAACAGGTCGAGGCTGAAAATGCGCGCCTTCGGTCGGAACTGGCCGACAGCGAGCGCATGGCCGAGTTGAGCGCCGAGTTGGATATGCTGCGCGCGGAACGCGCCAGCCATGGGGCGGCGATGTCGCGGCTGGACGATGATTTGCAGCGGATGCGCAAAGCGAACGAGCAACTGCGCCAGTCAGTGGATGAATTGCGGGCTGCGGCCGAAGATGGCTTGCCCGATGCCGATCTGCTCAACCGCGCCACGGTGGCCGAGCTTGAAGCCACGCGTGCCGCGCAGGCGACAGACGCGGCCGAGGCGCACGCGGTACTGGCCCGACTTGAACCGCTGTTGTCGCAGGCGAAACTGGCGGAAGGAGAGGTTGAATAATGCCCGAAGTGACCATTCAAATCGGTGGGCGCGGCTTTGATGTCTCGTGCCAGGAAGGCGAGGAGGCGTTTCTGCATTCCGCCGCCAAGATGCTGGACGATGAGGCGCAGGTTCTGTCCGATCAGATCGGCCGGATGCCTGAATCGCGGATGTTGTTGATGGCTGGCCTGATGCTGGCGGACAAGACAGCCGGGACGGAAGAAAAGATACATGCGCTCGAGGCGAAGCTGGCCGCAGTCGAGGCAGAGATGCAAGCGCTCAGAAACATGCCGCAGCCGGAACCCGAGCGGATCGAGGTTGCCGTGGTGCCACCCTCGGTGACGGACACGCTGGCGGAACTGGCCGCGCGGGCCGAGGCCCTGGCCTCGGTGGTCGAAGAAAGGTCGGGGGGATGAACTCGACCCGAACCCTCGCCTGCGCCGCAGTTCTGGCGCTGCCGGGCGGTTTGGCCTGGGCTGAGATCGACATCCTGCCGGTCACATTCACCTGCGAGGGTGGGGTCCCCCTGCAAGTCGCCTATTTCAACGCGCCCGACGGATCCAGTGCGGCCGCGATGATGGTGGACGATCAACTGGTCACGTTGCGGCAAGTCGTAAGCGGGTCGGGTATTCGCTATGAATCCGAGGGCGGAGCAGGAACCTATGTCCTGCGCTCCAAGGGCTGGGATGCCAATGTGGGCTTTCTGGCGGCGGGCTCAGATGCCGCCAGTGAGCAAGTTCTTCTACAAAACTGCAGTAGCCGCTGATCAGGCGTTCGCTTCGCGGATTTTGTCCGCGGCTTCTTTGTTGTAGCCGACGCCGTTGTCGTCAAACAGCGTATCCAGCTCACCCGACAGGGTCATCTCGGTGATGATGTCGCAACCGCCGACAAATTCGCCTTTGACGTAAAGCTGCGGCACGGTCGGCCAGTCAGAATAATCCTTGATGCCCTGACGCACGTCTTCATCGGCCAGAACGTTCACGTCGGTGTAATCCACACCCATGTAGTTCAGCACACCGGCCACACGGGACGAGAACCCACATTGCGGCATTTCCTTGGTGCCTTTCATGTAAAGCACCACGTCGTTGGCTTTGACGGTTTCGTCGATCTGAGTTTTAACGTCGCTCATCTTGCTTGTCCTCTTCACCCGCATCCGGGGCGGTCGTTTCATTCTGTGACGGGTCAGAGGACCATCCTTCTTCCTCTAACCGCCGGTGTTCGGCTTGCGCCAGGGCCAGCGGATCCAGCCCGTATCTTTCGATGCCGCCAACCTTGCTGATTTTGTCCGGGTCCGGACGCATGTCAGCGAGGTTACGTTTTCTGTTTCGCTTCACATAGGCTTCGATCAGAGCGGCGGCAACTATCAATGTTGCGATTACGCCTATCCAGAACAGCCAACCGCTCATTTCGGGCACTCACCTTTTGCGTCGTTCGTACTCGCGCCGTCTCATTTTCTTGTGACACGCCAATACCTGGGCCCGTATTTTAGCAATCTTGGTAGATCACAAAACAAGATCGCTAACGAGTAGGCAATGTCAAAGACCAGAAAGGTTAGTCGTAGCAGAACCCATCCGATCGGTTCATCCACTATTCAGGCGCTTTCGTCGTCAACGCCAGCGCGTGCAGCTCTCCATCCGGGCCGTCCATCTTGCCTTTCAGCGCCGCATAGACCGCGCGTTGCTGTTGCACCCGGTTTTTCCCGCGAAAGCTTTCGTCCACGACCATGGCGGACATATGCACGCCGTCATGCCCGCCGACCTGAATTTCCGCATTCGGAAAGGCTTCGCGCAGCAGGTGTTCGATTTCGTGGGCGCTCATCGGCATGTAGGTAACTCCTGAAGGTCTTTCCCAAGATGTAGAGCGCCAAGGCGGGGCGCGCAAGGGTGTGAAAGGGGTCTGAAAACGACAAAACCTGCGCCCGTCGGGGACGCAGGTTTTGCAATTAAAACGTGATCAGTGGTTAGGCCACGGCTTCGGCAAAGCTGCCACGGAAAGTGGCGGTCAGTTCCTCAAGCGCGGCCTCGGAGTTGCCGATGCGAACGCTGTCACCGGTAAAGCGTCCAACGGAAACCAAAGGAACACCGGCCTGACCAGCTGCGATCATCAGCGCCTCGGCCTGATCGAAGTTGCAGGCGACCAGATAGCGGGCCTGATCTTCACCGAACAGGAACTCGGTCGTAGCGTCGTCGAGGTGAACACCGACGCCAGCGGCCTCGGCCAGTTCGAAAGCCGCCAGCGCCAAACCACCATCGCCCAGATCAGTGCAGGCTTTGATCATCTCGCGGTTGGCGCGGATGAAGTCACCGTTGCGCTTTTCCGCGTCCAGATCGACATGCGGCGCGTCGCCGTCTTCGCGGTTGAAGACCTCGGCCAACAGGGCGGATTGGCCCAGATGGCCGTTGGTTTCGCCGATGACAAGGGCAACGTGGCCTTCGCGGACTTCGTTGCCGATGATCTCATCGGTGTGGGACAGCAGGCCGACCGCGCCAATGGTGGGCGTCGGCAGGATCGCCTGACCATCGGTTTCGTTATACAGCGACACGTTGCCCGAAACGATCGGCATATCCAGCGCGGCGACGGCCTCACCAATACCCTGAATGGCACCAACGAACTGGCCCATGATTTCGGGCTTTTCGGGGTTGCCGAAGTTCAGGTTGTCGGTGGTGGCCAGCGGTTTGGCGCCCACAGCGGTCAGGTTGCGATAGGCTTCGGCCACAGCCTGCTTGCCGCCCTCGACCGGGTTGGCGCGCACATAGCGCGGGGTCACGTCACTGGTGAAAGCCAGCGCCTTGTCAGTGCCGTGCACGCGGACCATGCCAGCCCCCAGACCCGGCGTGCGGGCGGTGTCGGCCATGACCATCGTGTCATATTGTTCATAGACCCACTGTTTGCCCGCATAGTTGGGCGAGGCGAGCAGGGCGCGCAGACCGTCGATCGGATCGATCTGAGGCACTTCGGACAGTTCTTCTGCCTCGGGTGTCGCCACCCAAGGGCGGTCATATTCCGGCGCGGTTGAGGAAAGCTTCGACAGAACGAGGTCGGCTTTGACCTCGCCATTGTGGACGATCAGGAAGCGGTCCTCAGCAATCGTTTCTCCGACGATGGCAAAGTCCAGATCCCATTTCTCGAATACGGCGCGGGCCTCGGCTTCAAGCTCGGGCTTGAGAACCATCAGCATCCGTTCCTGAGACTCTGACAGCATCATCTCGTATGCTGTCATGTTCTCTTCGCGCTGGGGAACGTTCTCAAGGTCCAGACGCACGCCCAAACCGCCTTTGTCGCCCATCTCAACGGCGGAGCAGGTCAGGCCCGCGGCGCCCATGTCCTGGATCGAGATCACGGCGCCGGTCTGCATCAGCTCCAGCGTCGCCTCCATCAGGCGTTTTTCGGTGAAGGGATCGCCAACCTGAACGGTGGGGCGTTTTTCCTCAATGGTGTCATCAAACTCGGCCGAGGCCATAGTTGCACCGCCCACGCCGTCGCGGCCGGTTTTGGCGCCCAGATAGACCACGGGCATCCCAACGCCCGAGGCAGCCGAGTAGAAAATTTTGTCGCTGTCGGCCAGACCGGCGGCGAATGCGTTCACAAGGCAGTTGCCGTTATAGGCCGGGTGGAACCGGACCTCGCCACCCACGCAGGGAACGCCGAAGCAGTTGCCATAGCCGCCGATACCTTCGACTACGCCGTTGACCAGCCGCCGGGTCTTGTGATGGCCAGGCTCACCAAAGGACAGGGCATTCATCGAGGCAATAGGACGTGCGCCCATGGTGAAGACGTCGCGCAGGATGCCGCCCACGCCGGTTGCCGCGCCCTGATAGGGTTCGATGTAGGACGGGTGGTTGTGGCTTTCCA
Organism: Ruegeria sp. AM9; assembly: GCF_056540565.1. Classification (NCBI taxonomy): domain Bacteria; kingdom Pseudomonadati; phylum Pseudomonadota; class Alphaproteobacteria; order Rhodobacterales; family Roseobacteraceae; genus Ruegeria; species Ruegeria sp. AM9. The sequence goes on along the minus strand of NZ_JBQFWY010000001.1, from coordinate 86,583 downwards.
TTTTGAACACCACGGCCTGACCGTCGCCAATGTCGACCACGCCCGCGTTCTCACCCGGTCCGCAGATCACCTGAGGCCCCGAGGTGGGCAGGGTACGCAGCCACTTCTTGGATGACTTATAGGAACAATGTTCGTTCCACATGGCCGAAAAGATGCCGAGTTCGGTGAATGTCGGCTCACGCCCGATGATCTCGAGGATCATGTCGTATTCGTCGGGCTTGAGCCCATGTGCGGCGATCAGGTCGGGGGTGATTGCGGGCTCTTGCATCTTCTGTCCTGTGTCCAAGTGGGCCGAGATTGCGCGCCTTGTAAGGCAAGGGCGCGCCCGTGGAAAGGGTTAAGACCCGCAAGGCATAGTTTGACGCGGGCTACGGATAAAAAAATGGCCGCCCGGCTGGTTCGGCTGGGCGGCCATTGTGGTTTCGGAAGGTCCGGGGTTTATTCCGGAGCGCCGTGCGCAGAGCCAGGTTTCTGGGCCTGTTGCTCGGCTTGCTGATTGGCGGCCTCTCCGGCGGCTGCGCCGATGGCGGCCTTTTGTTCCTCGGACAGGTGATCTGCGTCATCCAGACCTGGGATCGCAACGCGTACCTCACGGCGGGCAAAGTCGATGCCGTTTTCTTTGAACGCGGCTTTGACACGATTGAAGATTTCTTTGCGCAGCGTGAACTGCTTGCCCGGTTTGGCCATGAATTTACCGCGGATGATCATGCCGACATCATCAAAGTCAAACACGCCTTGCGACTTGAAGGGCTGCAGGAAACCATCCTTGTGGGTCTCGTCCTCCATCATCTCGGCGCCGATCTTCTTGAAAATCTTCTTCACCTTGTTGGGGTCGGTGTCGAAGGGCACGGTGAATTTCAGCTTCATGATGACCCAGTCGCGGCTGTAATTGGTCAGCTTCTGAATTTCGCCGTAGGGAATGGTGTGAACCGGGCCGCGGTGGTGGCGCAGCTGCATCGACCGGATCGAGATTTTCTCGACCGTGCCGGTGGTGCCGCCCACATCTACGTATTCACCCACCCTGAACGCATCGTCGATCAGGAAGAAAACCCCGCCGACGATATCCGCCACCAGTTTCTGCGCACCAAAGCCGATGGCCAGGCCCAGAACGCCGGCACCGGCCAGCAGCGGCGTGATGTTGATCCCCAACGCACCCAAGGCGAGCAGGACGAAGATCACCGCAATGGCGGCCTGAGCGGTCACACGCAGCAGGGGCAGAACCGTCGCCAGTCGCGACCCGCCCGAGCCACCGCCTTCGCCGGCTTCTTCATCCGGGCTTTGTTCTGCAGCGGTTTGCTCTTTCGCCAAGCGGCGGTTGATCCAGAGCGAGACGACCTCGTTCAGGATGTAACCGACGGCGATGATGATGAAGAACTGGATCAGCTGGCTGCCGGATTCGGCGCCACCACCTGCGATTTCCCGAAGGTCGAGATCCCAGGCCCTTGCAATCATCAGAATGACCAGGATGCCGGCCAAAACCCGACCGATGCGAATATAGCTGCGCTTGGTGGATTTATAGGCTTTCTCCGCCACCGGGCCTTCGCCCATCATCGGTGGCTGAAGATGGCGCACCAGACCGCGGATCAACGTGTCCAGCGCCGGTGCGATCAGCAGCCAGAACATCGTCGTGAAATGTGCACCCTGAACCAGCAACGCCAGGGATGAGGGGTTACGTTGTGCCACCAGAAACTCGACCAGCAGCCATATCGCGGCAGACACACCAATGGCGAAGTATGGATAATAATGCGCCACTTCCTCGTCGAACTTGGTGTGATCGGGGTCGGTGCCCAGCATCATCTGCGACAGGCCTTCGCGGGCCTTCCAGGCGATGACGCCGATATAGATGTGGATTGCCGCATTCAGCCAGAACCCGATGCGCGTTTCGCCACCGGTAACCCCGTTCAGTTCATTGAAATGGATGATGAACAGTGTAAACCCGATCAACAGCAACAGGCCGATCAGATTTCGGTGCAGGTATTTCGCCCAGTGATCGTCTATGTTCACAAGGCGGAAATGAGGTTTGTTCGGCGCCAGGACAAACCGCGAGGCGGCGGCGCCCAGTCGCGGAATCCAGATCAGATAGAACACGAATGGCGCGGCATAGGTCACTTGTTCCGGCGTCAGAAGACCGCGTCCGAGGGCGCGGATGACAACATAGAAAACCACCAAGCCCGCGATTTCGTGACAGAAGCGGCGGAACAGATAGCTGACAGCCCCCCACAGATCATTCTCATCGGCGGCCTCGGTCTGGCTGTGCCACTTTCTTGTCAGGAAACCGAACAGCTTTTCGGCGATGTAACCAACGATCAGTACGCTCAGCACCAGCCCCATAAGGACAAACACGCCGTTGGTTCCGAACGTGCCGACGAAATTGTCGACTGCATGTACCTGCGCGCTGAAAAGGTTAGGCACGGTGACGGCGACATGCGTCCACGACGCCACCATTTCCGCCCAGATTTCGTTTATTTCCGTGATCGGATCTTCGCGGTCCGCGGCTTCGGCTGCCTTTTGTTCGGCGACCGCATCCAGACGTTCGAGAAGAATGGCGCGAACCTGATCGTCCGACATCCGCGCGACCAGATCGTCCACCTGCTCGGGTGTCAGGTCTTCGGGAATACTGACAGGGGCTGTGGAACCTGTGGTGCCGCTGCTTTGGGCCAAAACGGGCCCAGTCAGGCAAATGACGGAGATTATCGCCAACAATAGGCGAAAGGGGTGAAACATAGAATCTGTCCTCGAACGCAAGTCTTCATGATTTTTTTGCGATCATAGGTCTAAGTGCCCGAATTTCACAGATGTTTTACCAATCGAACCTGCGTGCGTTGCCCGAAAGCAAAAAAAAGGCCGAGCACTAAGCTCGGCCGTAGTCCAACAGGGAGGTATGAAGATGATGAGCGTTTCAGCATCATCGCCTTCGAGTGCTCATTTAGGGATCAGTTTATGAACGATCAAGATTTTTCAGACTGATTGCTGATCATGTCCGCTATGCTAAATGCGCATAGCTAGAGTTTTCCCATCTGCTTCAACTGTTTGCGTTGCGCGATGATCTCATCCTGAACAAAGTCACGGAAGGCGGCGACGCGCTTGGAGTGGCGCAATTCCTCGGGGTAGGCGAGGTAGACAGGAACGTCTGCGGTTTCGATATCCGACAGAACCGGCACAAGATGCGGGAAATCCTGCGTGACGTAGTCCGGCAGCACACCGATTCCCAGATTGTGCAACACGCCCTGCAGAACGCCGAAATAGTTGTTCACCGTCAGCAGTGAGCCGGGATTGTAGGTCATCAGGTGCCGCACCATCGACGCGCTTGCGCCAACCTGCGGGGCCGAGGGTGTCTGGCAGATCAGCCGGTGGTCTTTAATCTCGTCCAGAGTTTTCAGCATCCCACCATGGGTTTCGATGTATTCCTGAGTTGCATAGAGCGTCATCTGCACGGTCATCAGCCGCTTGCGGACAAGATCGGCTTGGCTGGGCTCTTTCATGCGGATGGCGACGTCGGCCTCGCGCATTGGCAGGTCGAGTACGCGTTCCTCGAGCATCAGGTCGATGTTGAGATCGGGGTATTGTTCATACAGTTTCGGAAGGCGCGGGGCGAGCCAAAGCGTTCCAAAGCCGAACGTGGTGGTGACCCGCAGCACACCAAAGACTTCTTCTTCGCTGTCGCGGATACGGGCGGCGGCGGCGTCCAGACGTTTGGACATGGCCGAGGTCGCATCGAACAGCAACTCTCCTTGTTCGGTCAGAATCAGCCCGCGTGCGTGGCGGTGAAACAGAGTCGAATCAAGCGACTCTTCCAGCGCCCTTATCTGTCGGCTGACGGCCGATTGCGACAGGTTCAGCTTGTCACCTGCATGAGTCAGGCTGCCTGCATCCGCCACCGCGTGAAATATCCTAAGCTTGTCCCAATCCATCGCCGCAACTTTCGTTATCTTTCGGAACGCCTATATGAAATAGGTAACAACTTCCACAATCAAAGGCTGAAATCCTTAGGATTCAGAGTATAAACCCTATGCAGGTCAGAAATTATGACCTAAAATGGGTGAGAAAGTAGCACACTGATCTGACGAGGGGAGGCGTCTGATGAGTCAGCCACAAATATCACTGAATGACCGCTTCGATCTGAAAAAGAACCCGATCCTTTTGAATGGCACGCAAGCGCTGGTGCGCCTGATGCTGATCCAAAAGGCGCGGGACATGCAGGCGGGGCTGAATACCGCCGGTCTGGTAACCGGATATCGCGGATCGCCGCTTGGTGCCGTGGACCAGCAGATGACGCGGGCCCAAAAGCAACTGTCCGAAAGCGACGTCACTTTTCAATACGGCTTGAACGAAGATTTGGCCGCCACAGCGCTGTGGGGCAGCCAGCAAGCTGGGCTGCGCGGGGACGGGCGGTTCGATGGTGTATTCGGTCTGTGGTACGGCAAGGGACCCGGAGTAGACCGGTCCGGCGACGTGATGCGCCACGCCAACATGGCGGGCACGGCCAAACATGGCGGGGTGCTGATGGCGATGGGCGACGACCACACCGGCGAAAGCTCGACCGTTCTGCACCAATCCGAATGGTCGCTGGTCGACATGTACATGCCGATCGTCAGCCCGGCCGGGGTGCAGGAAATTCTGGACTATGGTGTTTACGGGTTTGCGCTCAGCCGGTTTTCGGGGCTTTGGGTCGGTCTGAAGACGATGAAGGATACGATCGAGGTGACTTCGGTTGTGGATGGCAGTGTCGACCGGATGAACCTGATGTTGCCTAAGTTCGACATGCCCGAGGGTGGGCTGAACATCCGCCTGGGCGACACGCCGCACTTGCAGGAAGGGCGGATCATCGATTTCAAGCGTTTTGCCGCTGAAACGTTTTCGCACGCCAACAAGATGGACCGCAGGGTTTGGGGTAAGCCCGGAGCGAAGATTGGCTTTGTCGCCGCAGGGAAGAACTGGCTGGACCTGACCCATGCGATGTCTCTGTTGAATCTCGACGAGGATGAAGCCGAACGTTTGGGCATCACCACCTACAAGATCGGACAGACCTTTCCTTTGGATATGGCCGGGTTCCACGACTGGGCTGAAGGGTTGGACCTGATTGTTATCGTTGAAGAAAAACGAAAACTGATCGAGGTGCAGGTCAAAGAGGCCATCTTTGACGACCGCCGGGGCCGCCGCGTATATGGCTGGTACAAGGGCGGGGCCGGGACTCTGCACCGCGAGGAACTGTTCCCGACACGGGGTGCGCTGGATCCGATCATGATCGCCGAGAAACTGGGTGAGATTCTGATCGAAGAGGGCCGTGAGACAGACGGTGTCCGCGCCGGTCTGAACAGCTTGTCCGAAGCTCGCCGCGCCGATAATGCCCAGGAAATTGCGACGCGCCTGCCATATTTCTGTTCAGGCTGTCCGCATAACAGCTCAACCCGGCTGCCCGAAGGTAGTCGCGCCTATGCCGGCATCGGCTGTCACTACATGGTGCAGTGGATGGACCGTGACACCACAGGCTTTACCCAAATGGGGGGTGAGGGCGTAAACTGGATTGGTGAGGCTCCATTCTCGACCACCAAACACGTTTTCCAGAACCTTGGTGACGGGACCTACAACCACTCGGGCGTGCAAGCGATCCGGGCGGCTTTGGCGGCGGGTACGAATATCACCTTCAAAATCCTTTACAACGACGCCGTCGCAATGACTGGCGGGCAGGAAAACGAAGGTGACCTGACAGCCGAGCGGATCGTGGCGGAGGTCAAGGCTATGGGCGTTCAGCATGTCGCAGTGGTCTATGATGAAAAAGAAGACTTGAACTTCAAGGCTTTGCCTGCCGGAGTTGAAACATTTGAACGCGCCGAGCTGATGCAGGTTCAGGAACGATTCCGCGAGATCGAGGGCGTCTCGGTCATCGTCTACGTCCAGACCTGCGCAGCCGAGAAACGACGTCGGCGCAAAAAGGGCGCGTTCCCGGATCCGGACAAACGGGTCTTTATCAATACCGATATCTGCGAAGGCTGCGGCGATTGCGGCGTGCAATCGAACTGCGTCTCGATTGTTCCGAAAGAGACCGAACTGGGTCGGAAACGGGCCATCGACCAATCCAGCTGCAACAAGGATTTCTCTTGCCTCAACGGGTTTTGCCCGTCGTTCGTAACGTTGGAAGGCGCGCAAATCCGCAAGGAAGCCACCACAGAGATTGACCTGCCGGATCTGCCCGAACCCGTGCTGCCGGAAATCAAGGGCACGCATAATGTGGTGATCACCGGGGTCGGGGGGACTGGCGTCGTGACCTTGGGCGCAATTCTGGCCCAGGCGGCGCAGATCGACGGCAAAGGTGCGGGAATGATGGAGATGGCAGGCCTCGCCCAAAAGGGCGGAGCCGTGCATATCAACTGCCGTCTGGCCAACCGCCCCGAGGATATCAGCGCCATTCGCGTGGCCACGGGCGAGGCGCATGCGTTGATCGGTGGGGATCTGGTGGTGTCCGCAGGCGCCAAGACGCTGGGACTGACACGGGCCGGGCAAACCGGGGCTGTCGTGAACTCTCATGAAACCGTCACCGGTGATTTCACCCGCGATACCGAGTTCCGAATTCCCGGCGACCGGCTCAAACTGTCGCTACAGGCGCGGTTGAAGGAAGATGTCTCACTGTTCGATGCCACCGAACTGGCGCGTGCGGTGATGGGGGATTCGATCTATTCCAACATGATGATCTTTGGCGCGGCGTGGCAACGTGGCCTGTTGCCGGTCAGTCATGACGCCATACTGTCGGCCATTGAATTGAACGGCACGGCAGTCGAACGCAACAAACGCGCCTTCGATATCGGTCGCTGGGCCGTCCTGCACCCGCAGGATGTTACCGGGATTCTCGAGCCTAACACGGCGGAGTTGCCGAAAACTCTGGACCAGATGATTGATTTCCGCGTGCAGCACCTGACCGCCTATCAAAGTGGTCGTCTGGCCAATCGCTATCTCAAGCTGGTCAATGGGTTTGAGGACGAGGGTATCCGAAAAGCGGTGGCAAAAGGGTATCATAAGCTGTTGTCTTATAAGGATGAATACGAGGTTGCCCGATTGATGCTGGACAGCCGCGAAAAAGCGGCCGCCGAGTTCGATGGGGATTTCAAAATGACCTTCTATCTGGCCCCGCCCATTCTGGGTGGCACCGGGTCGGATGGTCGTGCGAGGAAACGGGCCTATGGGGAATGGTTGCTGAAACCGATGAAGCTCTTGACTAGGCTGAAAGCCCTGCGCGGGACGCCGCTGGACATTTTCGGCTATAATGCCGAACGCCGGATGGAGCGAAAGCTGATCAAGCAATATGAGCGTGATATCAAAGAGATAACGCCACTTGTCACGCCGCAGACGCGGGATGCGGTTATTGCCCTTGCGCAATTGCCGTTGGACATTCGCGGGTTCGGGCCAGTGTTGCGCGCCAACGAGGCCAAAGCCGCCAAACGGCGCGAGGAACTGTTGGCCGTGATCCGTGACGGAGGGCCCGAACTGCGCGAGGCTGCCGAGTAAATCGTCACGGGCTTGTCACGAAGCCTAGGCAAAGTTGTTGCTTAAACCTATCTTGCAGGCAGCAAACCTCGGAGACTCGAATGCCCTCGCGCCGGCACGTCGCTCGTGACATTTCCTATGCCCATTCCGCCGAAACCAGAGGCGGGAAGATGGTGATCAAGCTGATGGAAAACACCACGGGTCGCTTGCGTCTGATCAAGCGTGCGGACGGGTATGAGCAAGAGGTCGCCAAGGGACGCGATTTCTGGTCTGTGATGGTGGATCGCTATGGTCTGTCGCTGGATGTAGTCGGCGGGGCGCTGTCGAACATTCCAAAGGGCGGCCCGCTCATCCTGATCGCCAACCATCCGTATGGAATCTTGGATGGGCTCATGATGGGTCACATGCTGTCTCAGACCCGCGGGGATTTCCGTATTCTGGCCAACCGCGTGTTCCGCAAGGCCGAGGATATTGACCGCATCATCCTGCCGATTTCGTTTGACGAGACCAAAGAGGCGATGAAGCTGAACCTTGAAACCCGGAAAACGGCGCTGAGTTATCTGGGTGAGGGCGGCGCCATCGGGATTTTCCCGGGCGGCACGGTCAGCACCGGGGTCAAACCGTTCTCACATCCGATGGATCCGGGCTGGCGCGGTTTCACGGCGCGGATGGTGGCCAAGTCGAACGCCACAGTCGTTCCGGTTTTCTTTGACGGCCACACCTCGCGCCTGTTCCAGATTGCTAGCCATCTGCACAATACCTTGCGCATGGGTTTGCTGATCAAAGAGTTCAAAAAGCGCGTCGATACTCCGGTCAAAGTTGTGATCGGAGAGCCCATAGGGCGCGACGTTCTGAATCCATTGGCAAAGGACACGCGCAAGATGATGGATTTCTTGCGCAAAGCCACGTATGAGCTTTCCCCAACGCCGCTGAAGTCTTACGACTATGGCTATGAGTTTGAGGAACGGCATCGCGCCTAAAGGGGCAAATGGCAGTAGGCATCTTTGATTCTGGTTTGGGCGGTTTGACCGTTCTGGACGCCGCGCAGAAACGTCTGCCGGACGTGGATTTCCTGTATTTTGCGGACAGCGCCCATGCGCCTTATGGCGTGCGCGATGCCGAGAATATCTATGACCTGACGCGCCGCGCTGTTTACGACCTGTGGAACCGCGGCTGCGATCTGGTGATTCTGGCCTGCAACACTGCCAGTGCCGCTGCGTTGCGCCGGATGCAGGAAGAGGGCGTGCCCGAAGGCAAACGCGTTCTCGGCGTCTTTGTGCCGCTGATCGAAGCGCTGACTGAACGGCAATGGGGTGACAACAGCCCTCCGCGTGAGGTGGCCGTGAAACATGTGGCGCTGTTTGCTACACCAGCGACGGTGTCCAGCCGCGCTTTCCAGCGTGAACTCGCATTTCGCGCCATTGGTGTGGATGTCGAAGCGCAGGCTTGTGGCGGTGTGGTCGATGCCATCGAAGACGGCGACATGATCCTGGCCGAGGCCCTGGTGCGCAGCCATGTGGATGCGTTGAAACGTAAAATGCCAGAGCCGCAGGCCGCGATTCTGGGTTGCACCCACTATCCGCTGATGGCCGAGGCCTTTCAGGCCGCCTTGGGCTCGGATGTGCAGGTGTTCAGCCAGGGTGCTCTGGTGGCTGAAAGCCTTGCGGATTACCTGCAGCGGCACCCGAAGATGCAGGGTGAGGGCAAGGGCGGATTTCTGACCACCGGAAAACCCGGCACCGTCAGCGACCGGGCCACGCAGTTCCTCCGACGACAAATCACGTTCGAGGCCGCGTGACTTAGGTCAAGGACGGCTCAGCGCAATCTCCTTTATTCGAAGGCCGTCGCATCGGCGGTCGTGATATGTGACACCATGAAACAAGAGGTCTGACATGACCCATAAAATCGCAATTCTGGGTGCCTCCGGCTATACCGGCGCTGAACTGGTGCGGTTGATCGCCGAGCACCCGAACATGGAAATCACGGCTTTGGCTGCCGAGCGCAAGGCCGGGATGTCGATGGCGCAGGTTTTCCCGCATTTGCGCCACATGGACCTGCCGGACCTGTGCAAAATCTCAGAGATCGATTTTTCGCAAATCGACCTGTGCTTCTGCGCTTTGCCCCATAAAACCAGCCAAGAGGTCATTCGCGACCTGCCGAAAGACCTGAAGATCATCGACCTGTCTGCGGATTTCCGTCTGCGGGACGCGGAAGAGTATGAAAAGTGGTATGGTAACCCGCACGTGGCTTTGGAGCAGCAGGAAGAGGCGGTTTACGGCCTGTCCGAGTTCTACCGCGATGACATCCGCAACGCGCGGCTGGTGGCCGGCACGGGCTGTAACGCGGCAACGGGTCAGTATGTGCTGCGGCCGCTGATCATGGCGGGCGTGATTGATCTGGATGATATCGTTCTGGACCTGAAATGCGCCGTGTCGGGGGCAGGGCGGTCGCTGAAAGAAAACCTGCTTCATGCAGAACTCAGCGAGGGCTACAATGCCTATGCTGTGGGTGGCACGCACCGGCATCTGGGTGAGTTCGATCAGGAATTCTCGGCTCTGGCCGGCCGTACTGTGCATGTGCAGTTCACGCCACATCTGATCCCGGCCAACCGGGGTATTCTGGCGACCACTTATGTAAAGGGTGATCCGGCCAGCGTGTATGAGGCTCTGGCTAAAGCCTATGAAAATGAACCGTTTATCCGGGTTCTGCCGTTTGGCGAGACGCCTTCGACCCACCATGTGCGGGGCTCGAATTTTTGCCATATCGGTGTGGTTGGTGACCGGATCGAACGTCGCGCCATCGTGATCGGCGCATTGGATAACCTGACAAAAGGTAGCAGTGGCCAAGCCTTGCAGAACGCCAACCTGATGTTAGGTGAGGATGAAACCGCGGGTCTGATGATGGCCCCGTTGTTCCCGTGAGGACGAAATGAAAACGCTCAAGAAACGCCGTCGAGTCCAAGTCATTCTGCTGGCCGTCGTGGCCCTTTTTGTGGCCACGGGGTTGATCGGGTATGCGTTGCAGGATGGCATCAACTTCTTCCGGTCGCCCAGCCAAGTGATCGCAGAACCTCCGAAACCAACCGAAGTGTTCCGCATTGGTGGTCTGGTTGAAGAGGGCTCGATCATTCGCGGGCAGGGCGAGACCGTGCATTTTGTCGTGACCGATGGGGGCGAGAGCGTGCCGGTGGCTTTCACCGGTGTATTGCCTGATCTGTTTGCCGAAAATCAGGGCATGGTGGGCACAGGCTCCTATGTGAACGGTGTGTTCGAAGCCACTGAAATTCTTGCTAAACATGACGAAACCTATATGCCGAAAGAGGTTGTGGACGCGCTGAAAGAGCAAGGCGTTTATCAGGAGGCTGACGAAAGCTGAACGCAGCTGCGCTGCGTGCCTCCGGCGGGAGTATTTCGGAAAAGGTGAAATAGGGCGTTGCGCGCAACAGGCGGGCAGCGCCCTGTTTCATTGTTGGAATTTAACCGGGTTGGGAAACCGTGTGTCGCACCAAATGCGGAGGGTGCAATGCAGACGGTACGACAGATTGCAACTGAGATCGTGACGCGTGAAGGCGGGTTTGTAGACGATCCGGACGATCCCGGCGGGGCGACCAAATTCGGTGTAACCATTCACACCATGCGGCGCCTCGGGCTTGACCTGTCGGACGATGGGGTGATCAACGGCGCCGATGTGCGGTTGCTCAGTAAATCGCAGGCCGTCGATATTTTTGTGAAGCATTACTTTGAGTTGCCCCGGTTAAGCCTGCTGCCGAAGGTTCTGCACCCATCGGTTTTTGACATGTACGTCAACGCGGGCGGTCATGCGGTCAAGATCCTTCAACGGCTGCTGCGGGAAATGGGATTCGGGGTCGCGGTGGACGGTGTCGTTGGGCCGAAAACTGCGCGGGCCTGTCAGAACGCGGCAGACCCTGATCCGGTTACCTTGCGCGATGCCTATGGGGTTGCGCGGCGCAATTTTTATTTCCGCTTGGCCGACCACCGGCCGGCCTCTCGCAAATACGCTCGGAATCGGGCGGGTGGTAAAGGCGGATGGATTAAGCGGGCTGAGGAGTTCGTTTCGCCAGCTTATCACCTGAGCGATGCAGATTTTCAAAGGAGGGTTGCGGGATGGGATTGATCTCGAATGTCTTGACGTTTCTGTTTGGAGGCGGGCGGAATGTTGTTCGCGAAACTGCTGAAATGTTTCGCGAAAATGCCGAAAAGGGGGCCGAGCGCGGCCAGGTGTTGCAGCAACAGGCGATGGTTCAGTTTGGTCAGGAATTTCAGGCGTCGCAAAAAGGGGCGTTTGATCGGTTCATGGACGGGCTCAACCGGTTGCCGCGCCCGGCGATGGCGCTGGGGACGTTGGGTTTGTTCGTTGCTGCCATGGTTGATCCGTTGTGGTTCGCGGCGCGGATGCAGGGGATCGCCTTGGTGCCCGAGCCGTTGTGGTGGCTGCTTGGAGTGATTGTGTCGTTCTATTTCGGTGCTCGTCATCAGGCCAAGGTTCAGGATATGCAGCGAGAGATCACGGCTACGATGAAGCGCACCCCACAGGTGCTGGACAATCTGCGGGCGTTGAAAGCCCTGCGCAGTGATGGAATCGGGGCTGCCGATCCGGGGACCGATGTTGCTCTGGCCGAAAACGCGAGCCATACCGGTGATAACCCTGCGCTGGAGGACTGGCGGCGCAAACGCGCGGCCTGACCCGCGACACTATGCTCGCCCCAAAGGGGCGAAAGTGATTGGTGCTTGCCGGGCAACAGGATTATATCCGGGGCCATGATTACAGAACTTGGCCATTTTGCCCTGATCCTCGCCTTTCTGGTTGCCATCGTGCAGTCAGTTGTTCCGCTGATAGGTGCTGCCAAACGGTGGCCCGGTTGGATGTCCTTTGCTGAACCTGCAGCCATATTGCAGTTCCTGCTGGTGGGATTCTCGTTCCTGGCGCTGGTCTGGGCGTTTGTGGCCTCGGATTTCTCGTTGCGGGTGGTGGTTGAAAACAGTCATTCGGCCAAGCCGATGCTATACAAGATCAGCGGCACATGGGGGAACCACGAAGGCTCGATGCTGTTGTGGGTGCTGATCGTGTCGTTGTTCGGGGCGATGGCCGCTTTTTTCGGAGGCGGCCTGCCGCCCACGTTGAAGGCACGGGTTTTGGCGGTTCAGTCCGCGATTGCTGTGGCGTTCTTTGCCTTCATCCTGTTCACCTCGAACCCGTTTGACCGGCTAATAGTGGCGCCATTTGACGGGCGCGATCTTAACCCGCTGTTGCAGGACCCCGGTTTGGCCTTCCACCCGCCGTTCCTGTATCTGGGCTATGTGGGCCTGAGCATGGCCTTCAGCTTTGCCGTCGCCGCCCTGATCGAAGGGCGCGTGGATGCTGCATGGGGCCGCTGGGTGCGTCCCTGGACGCTGGCCGCGTGGGTGTTCCTGACTATCGGTATCGCGCTGGGATCCTGGTGGGCGTATTACGAGCTTGGTTGGGGTGGGTTCTGGTTCTGGGACCCGGTCGAAAATGCCTCGTTCATGCCGTGGTTGCTGGCTGCTGCACTGCTGCACTCGGCCATCGTGGTGGAAAAGCGCGAGGCGTTGAAAAGCTGGACCATTCTGCTGGCAATTATTGCCTTTGGTTTCTCGCTGATCGGCACGTTCATCGTGCGGTCGGGGCTGCTGACTTCCGTTCATGCGTTTGCCAATGATCCCGAGCGCGGTGTGTTCATCCTGTTCATTCTGGTGATCTTCATCGGTGGCTCGCTGACCTTGTTTGCTGCGCGTGCGCAGGCGATGGAGGCCAAGGGCGTATTTGGTATGGTCAGCCGTGAAAGCGCGCTGGTTCTGAACAACATTCTGCTGGCCGTCAGCTGTTTCGTCGTGTTCGTCGGGACGATGTGGCCGATGGTGGCCGAGATGGCCTTTGACCGTAAACTTTCGGTCGGTGCGCCGTTCTTCAATGCAGCATTCACGCCGTTCATGGTTGCTTTGGGCATTGCATTGCCTGTGGGTGCGATGCTGCCGTGGAAGCGCGGCAAGCTTGGCAAAACCGCCTATTCCCTGCGCTACGCCTTCCTGCTGGCACTGGCTCTGGCCTTGCTGGTCTGGGCGATGCAGACAGGGCGCAGTGCGCTGGGGCCGGTTGGGCTGTTCCTGGGCGCATGGATCACCTTCGGCGCCGCCGTCGATTTGTGGAGCCGCACGGGCCGCAAAGGCAGCCTCAAACGCCTGTTCCGTCTGCCGGGCGCAGATTGGGGTAAGGCTGTGGCGCATACGGGGCTGGGCGTGACCATGTTTGCGATCGCCGGCCTGACGGCGTGGGAGGTCGAAGACATTCGCGTCGCACAACCCGGTCAGCCGTTTGAGGTTGGGCAGTTCACCCTGACCCTGACAGATGTGCAGCGTGTGCAGGGGCCGAACTATTTCTCGACCATGGCTGATGTTCGGGTTGAAAAGAACGGGCGGCCTATGGGCACGCTTCATCCTGAAAAACGCGACTATCCGGTTGCACGGATGCCTACCACCGAGGCGGCGATCGACTATCGGTTCCTTGGTGACCTTTATGTGGTGATCGGAGACCAGCAGGCCGATGGCGGCTGGGTCATGCGGACCTATATCAAACCGCTGGCGAACTGGATCTGGGGTGGGTGTATCCTGATGGCTCTGGGCGGGTTGCTCAGCCTGTCGGACCGCCGGTTCCGGGTTGCAGCCGGTGCGCGCAAGGCCCCAACGGGCGGAGTACCTGCGGAATGAAACGTCTGATCCTGATCCTGACGCTGATTGCGTCACCCCTGTTCGCCGTGCAGCCCGACGAGGTGCTGGACGATCCGGTTCTGGAACAACGGGCCCGGGACCTCAGCACCGGGCTGCGCTGTCTGGTCTGCCGAAACGAGAGCATCGATGAAAGCAACGCCGAACTGGCGCGCGACCTTCGCCTGCTGCTGCGGGAACGACTGGTGGCCGGCGATACGGACCAGGAGGCGATTGCCTTCATCGTGGATCGTTACGGCGAGTACGTATTGCTGAAACCGACCACGTCGGGCTCGAACCTGATGCTGTGGCTGGCGGGTCCGATCATGTTGCTGATCGCCGCCGCGATGGGATGGAATTTTTTGCGCAAGCGATCTCAGGTTCAGGTCAGCGGTGAAAAGGACAAGCTGACCGAAGCTGAAAAAGAGCGTTTGCGCCAAATTCTTGAAGACTGACCCAGGGTTCCGCTTTTCCTTCCCCTGCATTTCGGTCAGGGTTTCGAAAAGACCGGAATTTTGGGGAGGGGTTCATGGAATACGAAACGATCCTGTTGGGCATCACGGATGATTTGGCGGTTGTGACCCTGAACCGTCCCGACAAGATGAATGCGATGACGGCGCAGATGCGGGCCGAGGTCACGCATGCTATGAAACACGCCGCCCGGCACGCGCGGGCGGTTGTTCTGACCGGATCTGGCGGCGCGTTTTGCTCGGGTCAGGATCTTGGGGATGCGTCCAGCACCGGCAAGATTGATCTGGAACGGACGCTGCGCGATGAATACGAGCCGATGCTCGAGACGATCTATGATTGTCCGGTTCCCACCATTGCAGCCGTCAACGGCCCGGCCGCCGGGGCAGGGGCGAACCTTGCGCTGAGCGCCGATGTGGTGATCGCAACCGAAAGTGCCTATTTCCTGCAGGCCTTTGCCCGGATTGGCCTGTTGCCGGATGCGGGCGGTACATGGTTCATGCCCCGCCAGATGGGGTTCGCCAAGGCCATGGGGGCCGCCTTGTTCGCCGACAAGATCAGCGCGCGGCAGGCGGATGATTGGGGCTTGATCTGGGAGGCCGTGCCAGACGACGCGTTCGACGCCCATTGGCGAAAGCGCGCAGCGTATCTGGCCAACGGGCCTACAGCCGGATTTGGTGCGATCAAAAAGGCGATCCGCGGGACGTATGAGAAAACACTGCCGCAGCAGTTGGCGATTGAGGCGCATCTGCAGGGCGATTGCGGTCGCAGCCGCGATTTTGCCGAAGGCGTCGTGGCCTTCATGGAAAAACGCCCCCCGAAATTCGAGGGGCGGTGAAGCTTAGGCGCGGCGGCGGCGGCGTGTGCGCCGCTCGGGCGCGGCATCGTCGCCAGTTCCATCCGATGCCGAAGAGAACGGCCCAAGAGCATCGGTGATCTGATCCAGCGTCGGACGCGAGCCGCGCGGTCTGGTATCCAGCGCTTCGCGCATTTTGCGCAAATGGTCGGGCATGGTGCCGCAGCAACCGCCAATGATCGTGGCTCCGGCATCGCGCGCCATGGCCGCATAGTCACCCATCAGATCCGGCGTGCCGTCATAGTGGATGTGGCCGTCCACATATTTCGGGATACCTGCATTGCCTTTCGAGATCACGGGACGCTCGGTTCCTTGTGCCACAAAGCCCAGCACAGTGCGCAGAATGTCCGAGGCGCCGGTGCCGCAATTGGCGCCGAAGGCAATCGGCGGGTTCGGCAGGGTTTCGACCAGCTGCGCCAGATCGGCCGAGGTGACGCCCATCATGGTGCGCCCGGCAGTGTCAAAGCTCATGGTGCCGCACCAGGGCATATCGGCCAGGGCAAAGGCCTCGGCTGCGGCGCGGAACTCTTCCGGGGCGCTGATGGTTTCCAGCCACAGAACGTCGGCACCACCGGCCTTGAGCGCGTCTGCCTGTTCGAGGAACATCTCGACCGCTGCGGCGTGGGACAGGCTGCCGACGGGTTCCATGATCTCGCCGGTTGGGCCGACCGAACCAGCAACAACGACCGGACGTCCGGCCTTGTCGGCGACCTCGCGGCCCAGCTCTGCGCCGATACGGTTCAGCTCGGCCACACGGTTCTGCGCGTCGTGCAGTTTCAGGCGCGCCGAAGTGCCACCGAAGGTGTTGGTCAGGAACAGATCGCTGCCCGCATCGACCGAGCCCTGATACAGCGCGCGGATCTTGTCCGGTGCGTCCACGTTCCACAACTCGGGCGCATCGCCGGACTGAAGGCCCATGTTGAACAGGTTGGTGCCCGTCGCGCCATCCGCCAGAATGGCATCGGTGGTTTCAAGAAGCTTGCTCAGTGCATTTGTCATTGGGGTGTTCCGAAAAAAGGCACAACAGGCCTGATAAGTATCGAGACGCCCCGTGTCTCATGACCGGGGCGTCAAATCAAACTCATAAATCTCATGAAGATCATGAGCCTTGCATTTCAGGTTTTAGATTTCGGACTCTGCCATAACCTGCTCTTTGGCTTCGATCAGCAATTCCGACATCTTCTCGCGGATTTTTGCTTCATCAGCCAGATCGCCCAGATACCCCTTCACAGCCTCCACGACATCTTCTTCGCTGACGTTCTGCAAATCGGTGCGAACCAGTTCCTGACCGTAAGCGCGGGCTTTTTCAACGGTCTCACCTTTCAGGGTCGAGGCCCAAACGGCCATAAAGCGGTTTCTGCGCATACGGGCAATAAATTGCATCTTTTCGTCATGCGCGAACATGTTTTCAAACGCGACTTCACGCTCGTCAAATGTGGTCATTGGTTGGGGACCTCTTGGATTACAACTTCTTTCCTGATGATATGACTATACGTGCGCCCGTTCGCAAGGGATTTGCGCTGCGTCAAAGCCTCTCGGGTCAGTAAACTTGCGGGAAAGGGGGGCTTGCACTATGAGAACGCCAACGTGAGGGGACTCATTCCCTCTGTGCAGAGTGGAAAGGTCGCTTATGGCGCGTCGCAAGAAAATCTATGAAGGTAAAGCCAAGATTCTGTACGAAGGACCCGAGCCGGGTACAATCGTGCAGTATTTCAAGGACGACGCCACCGCGTTCAACGCCGAGAAGAAGGACGTGATCGACGGCAAGGGCGTGCTGAACAACCGCCTGAGCGAGTTCTTCATGAACGGCCTGGCGCAAATTGGCGTGCCGACCCATTTCATTCGCCGCCTGAACATGCGCGAACAGCTGGTGCGCAGCTGCGAGATCGTGCCGCTGGAAGTGATCGTGCGCAACTATGCCGCCGGGTCGATGTCGAAACGTCTGGGCATTGCCGAGGGCACGCAGCTGCCGCGTCCCATCGTGGAATACTGCTACAAGGACGATGCACTGGGTGATCCTCTGGTCACCGAGGAACACATCGCCGCTTTTGGCTGGGCCAGCCAGCAGGACATGGAAGATATCCTCAGCCTCGCGCTGCGTGTGAATGACTTCATGAGCGGTGTGATGCTGGCCGTGGGCATCCGTCTGGTCGATTTCAAAATCGAGATCGGGCGTGTCTATGATGGCGACTATCAGCGTCTGATTATCGCGGACGAGATCAGCCCCGACAGCTGCCGCCTGTGGGATATAGAGACCGGCCAGAAGCTGGACAAGGACGTGTTCCGCCGCGACCTCGGCAGCCTGACCGATGCCTATTCCGAGGTTGCGCGCCGTCTGGGCGTTTTGCCGAAAAGCAACGTGACCAAGCCGACGCTGATCAACTAAGTGTTTCGGTGCAGTGAATATTGAAAGCGCTGTCTGCAAAGGCGGCGCTTTTTTTCTTTTTCCTCTGGTGGTTTGACAGCGCGCCCGGTCCTTCGCATTGTCGGGGCAGGTACAACCAGGGTGGTCCCGACATGGCCGAATTGTTTGATCAGGCTGTCTTTCTGAAATTTCTCGCGGCGCTGCTGGCGATCTTCAACCCGCTTTACGGCATCCCGATCTTCCTGAGCATGACCGAGGGCTATTCAACGTCTGAGCGCAAGCGCGTGGCGTTAATCGTGACGGGTACCGTTGTGGTCGTCGCTCTGATCGCCGTGCTGGTGGGCGAAGAGGTGCTGGCGATCTTTGGCATCGATATCCCCTCGTTCCGCATTGCGGGTGGGTTGATCATTCTTGGGGTTGGTATGTCGATGCTGAACGCGTCTGATCGGCCGCAGGGCGATCAGCAGGCGGTGGAAGAGGGCGCGCGGAAGAAAAGCAACATCGCCGTTGTGCCGCTGGCAATTCCGCTGACCATCGGGCCGGGGACTATTGCGACCACGATTGTCTTTGCCCACACGCTGTCGGACGGGGCCGAGATTGTGACACTGGGGTCCGCTGTGCTGATCGCCTGCGCGATTGTGGGGCTGGGGTTGCTGTTCGCGGACCCGATCTCAAGGTTTTTCGGGCCGACCATGATCAATGTCATCACCCGCGTCATGGCGATCATTCTTGTCGCCGTCGCGGTCGAGATGGTGCTGACCGGCACATTCAACGCCATAGATGCGCGCTATCCCGGTCTGACTGGCGGAAGCTGATCGGTCAACCTGCGTCAAACTGTGTGCGGACAAGGGTTGTCGAACGCCGCTTCACACGCTATCCCCCGCGCAACGGAACGGGCCCGGAACCACGGCCCTCAGCTGGAGTTGCAGGAATGAAAGCACGGGTGCATGTGATGCTGAAGAACGGGGTCCTCGACCCGCAGGGTGAGGCCGTTCGGCACGCTTTGGGCGCCATGGGTTTTGATCAGGTCGAAGGCGTGCGTCAGGGCAAGGTGATCGACCTTGAACTGGCCGAAGGCGCGACCGAAGCCGACATCACCGAGATGTGCGAAAAGCTGTTGGCCAACACCGTCATCGAGCGTTACGAGATCGAACTGGTCTGACTTGATGCGGGCTGCCCGTCTGATCACCTATCGTCAGCCGCTTGAGGTGACGACCATTCCTGACCCGGAACCGGCCGAGGACGGTGTTGTCGTCCGGGTGCTGGCCTGCGGCGTTTGCCGGTCGGATTGGCACGCGTGGTCGGGGTCGGACCCGGATGTGATCTTGCCGATGACGCCTGGGCATGAATATTGCGGCGAGGTTGTCGCGGTTGGTGCACGGGTGACCCGGTGGAAGGTCGGAGATCGGTTGATAGCGCCATTCATTCTGTCCTGTGGTCACTGCCCGGACTGTGCGCAAGGTCATCAGACAATCTGCGCGGATCAGGTGGTGCCCGGTTTCACATGTGATGGCGCTTTTGCCGAATACATCGCCGTTGCGCATGCTGACGCCAACCTGACGGCTCTGCCGGACACGCTCGCCCCTGAAATCGCGGCCGCCTTGGGCTGCCGCGTGACCACCGCGTGGCAGGCTCTTGTTGGTCGGGCGCAGATACAGGGCGGTGAGTGGCTGGCCATCTTTGGCGGCGGCGGCGTAGGCGTCTCAACGCTCTTGCTGGGTAAGGCGCTTGGGGCGCGTGTCGTCGTGGTCGATATCGCCGACGACAAGCTGGCTTATGCCAAAAGTCTTGGCGCCGACGCGGTGGTCAATGCCGCCACCAGCGATGCGCCCGAGGCCGTGAAAGAGATCACCGGCGGCGGCGCGCATGTCGCGATTGAGGCGCTGGGGATCGAAACCACCACCGTCGCGGCGGTGAAATCCCTGCGCAAGCTGGGCCGAATGGTACAGATCGGTATGCCGGCCGGACAGCACTCGACTATGTCTCTGCCGATGGATGTGCTGTATTCCGGGCAACTGGCTGTTTACGGTACCCGCGGGATGCCAAGCTGGCGCTATCCGTCTCTGTTGTCGCTGATTTCCGGGGGCAGCGTTGATCTTAGCCCGCTGGTCACGCGAAAAATAACTCTGAACCAGGTGAGTGAAGAGCTTGCCGCCTTTGACCATCCAACGCCGCCCGGTGTTGCCGTGGTCACCGATTTTGTCTGTTAGGAGGGTCCGCAATGCGCGCAGCCGTCATCGTTTTCCCCGGTTCGAACTGTGACCGGGACCTTGCAGTGGCCTTTGAGCAGGCCGGGTTTCAGGTCGATATGGTCTGGCACAAGGATGCCGCGCTGCCCGAGGGGATCGACATCGTGGGCGTGCCCGGCGGTTTTTCGTACGGCGACTACCTGCGCTGCGGTGCCATCGCGGCACAGTCGCCGATCTGCAAGGCCGTGGTCGATCACACCAACCGGGGCGGTTACGCTGTTGGCATCTGCAATGGATTCCAGATCCTGACTGAAACTGGCATTCTGCCCGGCGCGCTGCTGCGCAACGCAGGTCTGAAATACATCTGCAAAACCGTGGGTCTGAAGGTGGCCACCAGCGACAGCGCCTTTACCCAAGGCTACAACGCAGGCGATGTGATCGGAATTCCGATTGCGCACCATGATGGAAACTATTTCGCCGATGACGCCACATTGTCCGCGCTTCAGGATCAGGACCGGATTGCGTTCACCTATACCGAGAATCCGAACGGTTCGGTCGGGGACATCGCCGGTATCCTGTCGGAAAACCGCAGGGTTCTTGGGATGATGCCGCACCCTGAGCGCGCGGCGGATGATGGGCATGGAGGCACCGACGGTACGGCATTGTTCCGCGCATTGTCGGGTGTCCTCGCGCCTGCGTGACTTGAGGTTGCAACGAAGCCCGCGTAATTTCCCGGGATGAGTTTCGGCTGGTCCAATCTGACAAAACCTTTCCGCGGCGCGCCCCTTGGGTGGCGCCTGCGGTTTGCCGTGATCGCATTGCTGGTCGCTGCAGTTGCAACGATCTGGATCACGAACCGTCTGCTGACAGACAGGTTCACCGAGTCGACCCGCAACCGGGCCGAGGTGCGCCTTGCGCTGTATTCCGGCAACCTGCTGAGCGAGCTGCGCAGAAATGCAATTGTGCCGCAGCTGTTGTCCCGCGATCCCACGTTGATCTCGGCGCTGCAATCCGGTGACTTTTCGCTGTCCACCCAGCGCCTGATCTCTTTCGTCGAAGAGATCGGGGCCGCGTCCCTGATGTTGCTGGACGGGGACGGGCGTCTGGTTGCGTCCACCGATCGCAACCGATTGGGTGAGGCGCATCGCAGTTCGCCTTATTTTATTGACGCTGTCCGCTCGAATGCCACGATCTTCACCGTGATCCCGAAAGAATCCGGTGGTTACAGCTTTGTCTATTCCCGCCGCATCGATGCCAACGCCGATATACTTGGTGTGATTGTTGTCGAGGTCGATCTGCACAAGTTCGAACTCGCCTGGGCTGGTATTTCCGATGCGGTGATGGTCACCGACAGCACCGGTACGATCATCCTGTCGACCGAACCGCAGTGGCGGGGGCTCGGCGAAAACGCAGCCATGCTGCGGCAGCCTCCGGAAGGCGCGATCCAACGTGCAATCCGGGCCACGGCGGATTGGACGGCGCTGCCGCCGGATGCCTATCTGCAGGGCGAGGCCGTGATGCGGATGGAGACGCGCATTCCATTCCGCGGTTGGCAGATGACATCCTTCACGACCTATGCCTCGATCCGGGAAAAGGTGAACAGCGTTCTCGCGCTTGAGATTATGGGCTTTGCGATTCTGCTGGCGCTGGCCTTCTACGCGCTCAGCCGCAGGGCGACGTTGCGGATGGCCTTGTTCCAGCGTGAGTCGGCAGAGCTTCGCGCATTGAATGCAAGGCTACAGCGGGAAATTGCTGAGCGGGAACGGGTTGAAAAGACGCTGGAAGTTGCCGAGCAGACGCTTGCCCAAAGCTCGAAACTGGCCGCCTTGGGCGAGATGTCCGCCGCTGTCAGCCACGAGTTGAATCAACCGCTGGCTGCAATGAAAACCTATCTGGCCGGGGCGCGCCTATTGCTGCGCCGAAACCGCCCCGAAGAGGCGCTGGCAAGCTTTGGCCGCATCGACGGTCTGATCGAACGGATGGGCGCGATTACGCGGCAGCTCAAATCCTATGCGCGCAAGGGCGCGGATGCGTTTTCCCCTGTGAATCTTGGCGAAGCGCTGGCCTCATCCCTGTCGATGATGGAACCGCAGCTGCGTCAGCGGCATGTGAAGATCACTCAGATTCTACCCGAAGAACCTGTTATCGTGATGGGGGACCGGATGCGGATTGAACAGGTGATGGTGAACCTCTTGCGCAATGCGCTGGACGCCACCAAATCTGTATCAGAGCCGGATGTGGAAATCATTCTGGCCGCAGGCGATATGGCGGTGCTGACCGTCCGCGACAACGGCTATGGGATCGAGGATATCGAGAACCTGTTCGAGCCGTTCTACACCACCAAGCAGCCCGGAGACGGCGTCGGTTTGGGACTTGCCATCTCTTCGGGTATCGTAAACGACCATGGAGGGCGACTGACCGCCCGCAACAGCCAGCACGGTGGCGCGGTGTTTGAGATGCAGCTGCCGATACTGGGAAGCGACGGCCTCGAGGCCGCTGAATAACAAAGGAAGTACTATGGCACAGGCCATGAAAATCGCCATTGTGGATGACGAACAGGACATGCGCCAGTCGATCAGCCAGTGGCTGGCACTGTCGGGCTATGACACCGAAACCTTCTCGAGCGCCGAGGACGCGCTGAAGGTGCTGGGGCCGGACTATCCGGGCATTGTCATCTCGGACATCAAGATGCCCGGCATGGACGGCATTCAGCTGCTGAAAAAGCTGATGGGGGCCGACAGCACTCTGCCGGTCATCATGATCACCGGTCACGGTGACGTGCCGATGGCGGTTGAGGCGATGCGCGTCGGTGCGTTTGATTTCCTTGAAAAACCCTTCAACCCAGACCGGATGTCCGAACTGGCCAAGCGTGCCAGCAATGCCCGCCGTCTAACACTGGATAACCGGGCCCTGCGGCGTGAGTTGTCCGGTGGCACCCAGATCATGAACAAGCTGATCGGTGCCAGCCCGGTGATGGAACGTCTGCGCGAAGATATTCTGGACCTGGGGCAGGCGGACGGCCATGTTCTGATTGATGGCGAGACGGGCACCGGGAAAACTCTGGTCGCGCATGCGCTGCACGCGGTGGGCAGCCGGGCGGGCAAGAAGTTCGTTCTGGTCTCCTGCGCGGCGCTTGAAGAAGACGTTCTGTCGAAACGCCTCTTTGGCCCGATGATGCCCGAAGATACCCAACTGCCTGCCATTGAAGAGGCACGCGGGGGGACTTTGGTTCTGGAGGATGTAGAAGCGTTGAGCGACACGCTTCAGGCCCGTTTGCTGAGCGTCATGAATGATCAGGGCACGCCGGCGGAAACCCGGATCGTGGCGATTTCCAACCTGCAAGAGGCCGGAAAGACCAGCGAAGATGTGCTGCGCCCCGACCTGTTCTATCGCCTGGCGGCGCTGCGGATCACCATGCCGCCCCTGCGCCAGCGTGGCGAGGACATCCTGACGCTGTTCACCCGGCTCAGTGAGCAGTTTGCCGAGGAATACGGCTGTGATGCGCCGCAGGTCAGCGCTCAGGAGGCGGCGCAGCTGCTGCAAGCGCCGTGGCCGGGCAACGTGCGGCAGCTGATCAACATCGCCGAACGCGCGGTGCTGCAGTCGCGCCGCGGGTCCGGGACGATTGCGTCGCTGCTGATGTCGGATCACGAAGAAATGCAGCCAGTGATGACGACCGAGGGTAAACCGCTCAAGGAATATGTCGAAGCGTTCGAGCGGATGCTGATCGACAACACGATGCGCCGTCACAAGGGCTCGATTGCGTCGGTCATGGAAGAGCTGTGTCTGCCGAGGCGGACACTGAACGAAAAGATGGCCAAATACGGCCTGCAGCGTTCGGATTACCTGTAGTTGGGCAGGGGGCTCTGCCCCCGCCGCCTTTCAGGCGCCCCCCCTGAGGTATTTTTGGCCAGATGAAGGGATCCTGAGCGGTGTTCAGGTCCCATGATGCAGTTTGCCCATTGTCTTTTCCACAGGACTGCTTTTATTGTGTCCGGACGGGCTGGGCCTTTTTGTGCCCCTAAGCCCCGAATCTTTGAGTTTCGCTGCTCTGCCGCGGATGGTGACAATCCCACGAGGCAAAGCAGACCGATTGTGCCCCAGATTGGGGCAGATGAACGCCTGAGCCCGTTTATGCGGGCGAAAGGAACAAATGGGCAGGACGCGGCGAACCGCGCCTGTCGGAGAAGAACCGCGATGACGCGCGCGCAACGATCGAGAGTACGGGCAGGGGGCCACAGCGCCAGACCCTGCCGCGCGCCGTCCGATATCGCCCTGACAAGACACCACCCCAAAAGCGCCTGTCCGCCCGGACGGGTCAGGACAACGCGTTTGGCGCGGTGCACCAAGGACAAATGGCTAAGAAAATGCTTATCGATGCCACCCACGCGGAGGAAACCCGCGTTGTGGTGGTCGACGGAAACAAGGTCGAGGAGTTCGACTTTGAATCCGAAAACAAACGCCAGCTTGCTGGCAACATCTATCTGGCAAAGGTAACACGGGTCGAACCGTCGCTGCAGGCGGCCTTTGTGGATTATGGCGGGAACCGGCATGGTTTCCTCGCGTTTTCGGAAATTCACCCGGATTATTACCAGATCCCGGTCGCCGACCGCGAAGCGCTCATGGAAGAAGAGCGCGCCTATGCCGAGGCGATGAAAGCGCGGGATGAGGCCGAAGAGGCCAAGCCCAAAAAGCGCCGTTCACGGTCGCGCACCAAGGCAGCGGATGTGAAATCGGACGATCCGGTCGAAACGATCGAGGTTTCCTCCGAGCCTTCGGGCATGGAAACGATCGATCTGGATGAAGGGCTGGATGAAGGGGAAGAGGGGGCTGATCTGTCGGTTCCCGAAGGTACCTCTCCGATGGACCACGTTGCTGAGACCCCGGTCGAAGAGCCCTCGGATGAGGCGCCGGAGGAGGGTGAAGCCCCCGCTGAGGAAGCTGCAGCTGCGGAAGAACCCGCCGCTGAGGCCGAAGAAGGCGTGACTGAACCGTCGGAGGAGGCTTCTGCGGAAACCGATGAGCCCGAGGGTGAAGCGGTTGAGGCATCTGCCGCAGATGACGCGGGCGCTGCCGAGGACGCACCGGCGGAAGAGGCCGCAGCAGACGAGAACAAAACTGAGGCTGACGACGAGGCCGAGGAAGAGCCTCGTCCGGATGCATCCGCCAAGGATGACAGCATCGAGTCGGTCGCTGACGAAGATGACAGCGAGGACATTCGTCCGCCGCGCAAACCGCGCCCGCGTCGCTACAAGATTCAGGAAGTCATCAAGGTTCGTCAGGTCCTGCTGGTGCAGGTTGTCAAGGAAGAGCGCGGCAACAAGGGTGCAGCGCTGACAACCTACCTGTCGCTGGCCGGTCGCTACTGCGTTCTGATGCCGAACACCGCACGTGGTGGCGGGATCAGCCGCAAGATCACCAACGCGCCGGACCGTAAGAAACTGAAAGAAATCGCCTCGGAAATCGACGTTCCGACCGGCGCGGGCCTGATCATCCGGACCGCAGGTGCCAAGCGCACCAAATCCGAGATCAAGCGCGACTATGAATACCTGCAGCGCATGTGGGAGCAGATTCGCGAACTGACGCTGCAATCCATCGCGCCTGCGAAAATCTATGAAGAAGGCGACCTGATCAAACGCTCGATCCGCGACCTGTATAATCGCGATATCGACGAGGTTCTGGTTGAGGGCGAGGGCGGCTACCGCATCGCCAAGGACTTCATGAAGATGATCATGCCGTCCCACGCCAAAAACGTGAAACGGTATGAGGATGCGCTGCCGCTGTTCGCGCGCTATCAGGTGGAAAGCTACCTGACGGGTATGTTCAACCCGACCGTGCAGCTGAAATCCGGCGGGTACATCGTGATTGGTGTGACCGAAGCGCTGGTGGCGATCGACGTGAACTCGGGCCGGGCGACCAAAGAGGGTTCGATCGAAGAAACTGCGCTCAAAACAAACCTTGAGGCGGCCGAGGAAGTGGCGCGCCAACTGCGTCTGCGCGACCTCGCTGGTCTGATCGTCATCGACTTCATCGATATGGACGAGCGCAAGAACAACGCGGCCGTCGAAAAGCGCTTGAAGGAAAAGCTGAAGACCGACCGCGCGCGCATTCAGGTGGGCCGGATTTCCGGCTTTGGCCTGATGGAGATGAGCCGTCAGCGTCTGCGCCCCGGTATGCTTGAGGCGACGACGCAGCCTTGCCCGTCTTGTCACGGCACCGGTCTGATCCGTTCGGATGACAACATGGCGCTGACCATTCTGCGTCAGATCGAAGAGGAAGGCACCCGCCGCCGCTCGCGCGAGGTTCTGGTGCGCTGCCCGGTCAGCATTGCAAACTTCCTGATGAACCAGAAACGCGAGCATATCGCGCAGATCGAAGCCCGCTATGGCCTGTCGGTTCGGGTTGAGGGTGATGTGCATCTGGTCAGCCCTGATTTCTCGATGGAGAAGTTCAAGACCGCCAGCCGCTCCGTGCCCGAGGCCAGCGCGCCGGTTGTGTCTGTGGATGCCTCGCTGATGGATCTGGTGGACGCTGACGAAGAAGAGGCCGTCGTCGAAGAAGCCGTTCAGGCCGAAGAAGAGACCAAACCCAAGCGCAAGCGTCGCCGCCGCCGCCGCAAGAAGGGCGGTGCTGTTGGTGATGCGCCTGAGGCCACGACCGAGGAAGAGGCATCCGCTGAGGCGGATGAAGAACCCGCGTCCGAGCCCGAGGCGGAAGAAGCTGCTTCGGAAGAGAAAACCGAAAAGCCCAAGCGTCGCCGAGCCCCGCGCCGCAAGAAGAAGGACGTGGAACCTGTCGAAGCGGCCGAAGAAAGCCCGGTTGAGGCCGTGGCTGAGGCGACAGAGGAAACTGCTGCCGCAGAAGCTGAGTCCGAGGCAGAGCAGGTAGGCGAACAGCCCGAACCTGTTGAGGCTGCGGCAGAGACCTCTGAGCCTGAAGCGCAAGAGACCAGCGAACCAGCACCCGAAGAGGTGGCTGAACCCGTTGCTGAAACTGCGGACGCGGTTGAGGTTGTGGAAACGGTCGAGGTTGAAGCCACCGTGGAAGAGGTGGTCGAGGAGACCCCCGAACCGGTGCTTGAGGTTGTGGCGGAAGAGCCCGAACAGCCCAGCGAACCCGACAAGCCGAAACGGCGTGGCTGGTGGTCATTGGGACAATAAATGGAAAAGGCGGGCTTCGGACCCGCCTTTTTTGATACGGATGCGTTTCCGCCTCAACCTGCTTTTTGGATGAGGTAGACCTGATGCCCGTCCGCATCCTCTTGCGACAACAGTTGGTGCCCGCTTTCGGCGCAGAAATGCGGAACGTCGATGACGGCCGCTGGATCATCGGCCAGTATGCGCAATACGGCCCCAGAAGGCATGGATTTAAGGCGTTTTCTGGCTTTCAGGACGGGCAAGGGACACAGCAGACCCAGCGCGTCCAGCGTTTCGGTGGGATTTGACATGAGGTTCAGATATTTCCACTTTGCTTGACTGTCCAGCACCCGTGCACGGGGATGTGACCGAATGGC
Organism: Ruegeria sp. AM9; assembly: GCF_056540565.1. Lineage (NCBI taxonomy): Bacteria > Pseudomonadati > Pseudomonadota > Alphaproteobacteria > Rhodobacterales > Roseobacteraceae > Ruegeria > Ruegeria sp. AM9. Next base: position 58,973 of record NZ_JBQFWY010000001.1, on the reverse strand, counting down.
CCCGTGACGCCGCCGCTTGGATACCCTATGTGCTGAACCATGTTCGGAATTGAAATCATCGACGCGGGCCTGCTGCCTGCCATGTTCATCGCGATGCTGGGCGGGCTGATCAGCTTTCTGTCGCCCTGCGTGCTGCCCATTGTGCCGCCTTATCTGGCCTACATGAGCGGCGTGACGATCAATGAGATGCAGGATGAGACAGCGGCGCGGCGCAAGGCCACTCTGTCCGCGCTGTTTTTCGTGCTGGGCCTGTCGACGGTGTTCCTGTTGCTGGGCTTCACGGCCTCGGCCTTTGGGGCGTTTGTGCTGCAGAATCAGGTTCTGTTTGCCAAACTGTCCGGTGCGGTCGTGATCGTCTTTGGCCTGCACTTTCTGAATGTGTTCCGCATTCCGTTCCTGGATCGCGAAGCACGGATCGACGCGGGTGATTCCGGCGGCTCGGTCTTTGGTGCCTATATTCTGGGTCTGGCCTTTGCATTTGGCTGGACTCCGTGCATCGGGCCTCAGCTGGGCGCGATCCTGTCGCTGGCCGCGTCAGAGGCCTCGGTTGCGCGCGGCACCTTGCTGCTGGGTGTGTATGCCGCAGGGCTGGGGATTCCGTTCCTGCTGGCGGCTATGTTCCTGAACCGGTCGATGACGGTGATGAACCGGATCAAGCCCCATATGGGCACGATCGAGAAGGTCATGGGCGGTCTGTTGCTGTTCGTCGGCATCATGCTGATCACTGGCCTGTTCACCGAGTTCAGCTGGTGGCTGTTGGAAACCTTCCCGGCGCTGGCCAATTTCGGGTGACGTGCCGATCCGCCTTACCTTGGCCGTAAGGCTGCGCTAACCTGCGCCGCAGAAGGTAAGGGCATGAGCAGTCACACAAATCAGCCTCGGGTGCGCAGGCGTCGGGTATTCTACATCCCCGGCTATGACCCGATTCACCCGCGCCGCTATCGCGAGCTGTACCGCAAGGAAAGCAGGGCGCAGGCCGAGATTTCCGGATATGATATCTCAATTTCCCCGAAGTCGGATGAGGGGCCATTTGGCTGGCACGTTCGTTCGCATCAGGACGGCGTGGACGTTGAAGCGGATATCGATGTTCTGGTCTGGTCGGATATCGTGCGCGGCAGCATGTCGAACTCGATCCCCGCGACTTACCTCCAGCTGTTGCGGACAGCGTGGACCTACATCGGGTCCGGAGCGTTGTGGCGCCTGATGCGATTGCGTAAGGGGCCGGTGATCGCCGCGCTATATCCCGTTGGGATGCTCTTGGGACAATTGGCTTTGGCGCTTCTTGTGGTCTGGGCTGTGGCCGGGCTGCTTTGGTCGATTGCAGGGTCGTTGTCCTTGGTGCCGGCGATTGCCGCCGCATACGCTCTGCTACATTGGTTCCGCACAATCGATAACCGTCTGTTTGCCTATTACCTGATGCACGACTACGCCTATTCCGCCGCGCAGAAGGGCGCTGTTCCGGTGGAACTGAAGACCCGGTTGCAGGTGTTCACCTCCCATATTCGGCACGCGCTTGCAGCCGATGTGGACGAGGTTCTGGTTGTCGGCCATTCCTCGGGCGCGCATCTCGGGGTGACGGTTCTGGCCGACCTGATCCGCGAAGGCGGGCTGGCCGATACCGGCCCGGCGCTGTCTTTTCTGACTTTGGGACAGGTGGTGCCGATGGTTTCGTTTTTGCCCGAGGCCGAGGACCTGCGCACCGATCTGCAATTCCTGTCCGAGCAATCTGACATCACCTGGGTGGACGTGTCGGCGCCGGGTGATGGCTGCGCGTTTGCCCTATGTGATCCGGTGGGTGTCAGCGGTGTTGCGACCGACCAGAAACGCTGGCCCCTGATACTGTCAGCCGCTTTCACGCAAACCCTGTCACCGGAGCGCTGGCAAGAGCTGCGCTGGCGCTTTTTCCGGCTGCACTTCCAGTATCTCTGCGCGTTTGATCGCCCCAGAGATTATGATTATTTCCGTATCACAGCAGGCCCTTTGACTCTGGGCCAACGGTTTAACGGGCGCGCGCCTTCGAAATCACGAATCGAGCAGCCAATCTCAAAATATAGGTCGGTGCGAAAATGAAGCCGCCAAAGCCAACGCCCCGTCCGGACAAGGTTTCGTTGTGGCGCTACCTGAAACTGTTCCGCAAGGATTTGTTGTCGGCGCAACCGCAGCGGCTCTACCGCGCGTGGATGGCCGAGTTTCGTACGCCGTTCTTCCGATCTTACATGATCAACCAGCCGGAGCTTGTGGACACGGTTCTCAAGAAACGCCCCGACGATTTTCCCAAGTCCGGCCGCATCAGCGAAGGGTTGCGCCCGTTGCTGGGTGACTCGGTCTTTCTGACCAACGGAGAGACGTGGAAACGGCAACGCCGGATCATCGATCCGGCCTTTGAAGGCGGGCGGCTAAAGGACACCTTTCCGGCGATGCTGCAGGCCGCCGAAGCCTGCGTTGCGCGGTTACGAGGGCAAGCGGGTCAGGTGATCGAATGCGAAGAACTTACCAGCCACGCCGCGGCGGATGTGATTTTCCGCACCCTGTTTTCGGTCCCGATAGAACATGAGGTGGCCGCTCAGGTGTTCGAAAAGTTTCGAGCCTATCAGCGGCAACAACCTTTGCTGAATCTGGCGGCGTTTGTCCCGGTACCGCGCTGGATGCCGCGCTTGCACGCGCGGAGTACACGCCGGAACGCAAGGGATATCCGGGCGCTGATCAAGCGGCTAACGGCGGAAAGGGCTGAACTGATCGCACTGGGGCAGGCGCCCGACGATCTTGCCACCAAGATCATGACCACGCCCGATCCCGAAACCGGGCAGTGTTTCAATACGCAAGAGATGGTCGATCAGGTCGCCATCTTCTTTCTGGCGGGACACGAAACCAGCGCCTCGGCGCTGGCGTGGGCGCTGTACCTGATGGCGCTATACCCTGGTTGGCAGGAAAAGCTGAGCGCCGAGGCGTGCGCTCTGGACGATCCCAGCTTTGCCATTGCGTCAAGATTGCGCCTTAGCCGGGATGTTTTCCGCGAGGCCCTGCGCCTGTATCCTCCGGTGCCGATGATGGTGCGCGAGGCGACCTGTCCAGAACAGTTCCGGGGCAGGGAGGTCGCCAAGGGGTCGCAGATCGTCATCAGCCCCTGGCATCTGCATCGGCAAGAGCGTCTTTGGGACCGCCCGGACGATTTTGACCCCACCCGCTGGAGCACCGAAAACGGCAAGACCTGCCAGCGGCAAGCTTATATCCCGTTCTCTGCCGGCCCCCGCGTCTGCACCGGGGCCGGGTTCGCCATGGTCGAGGGGCCGCTGTTGTTGTCGATGTTGCTGCGGCACTTTCGGTTTGAGCTGGTTGCAGGCCGCACGCCCGTTCCCGTGGCACATCTGACGGTGCGGTCAAAAGACGGCATTTGGGTGCGCGTGGTTGAGCGCTAACAACCTACCATCACCCCGCGCCTTGCTGTATGCGATGAGCAAACGCGGAATCATCATTGAACGGGAAAGTCATATGTCCAAAGCAGAACAGCGCGAGCAGATGTCCAACGGCGCGGGTTTCATTGCAGCCCTGGATCAAAGTGGCGGCTCGACACCCAAGGCGCTGGCGCTTTACGGGGTTGAGGCCTCGGAATACAGCTCGGACGAGGAAATGTTCGGCGAGATCCAGAAAATGCGCGCTCGTATCATTCTGGCCAACGACTTTACCAATGAAAAAGTGATCGGCGCGATCCTGTTCGAACGCACGTTGGGTGAAGAGATCGACGGTCGCAAGGTTGCCGAATACCTGTGGTCGCAGAAGGGTATCGTGCCCTTTTTGAAAATCGACAAAGGGCTGGAGGATCAGGCCAACGGCGTCCAGATGATGAAACCGATCCCGGGCCTAACCGAGACATTGGCCCAGGCGAATGGCGTCTTCGGCACCAAAGAACGTTCGGTGATCCATGAAGCCAACGCCGAGGGCATTGCCGCTGTTGTGGCTCAGCAGTTCGACGTGGCCCGCGAAGTTGTCGCTGCCGGCATGGTCCCGATTGTCGAGCCCGAAGTGAACATCAACTCGGCCAGCAAAGCCGAGGCCGAAGATATCCTGAAGGCCGAAATCCTGCAGAACCTTGACCAACTGGCCGAGGGTCAGGACATCATGCTGAAACTGACCATTCCCAGCCAGGCGAACCTGTATGACGAACTGGCCGATCACCCGCGCGTGGTGCGCGTCGTGGCGCTGTCGGGTGGCTATTCGACCGAGCAAGCCTGCGATCTGTTGAACCAGAACGGCAAGATGATCGCCTCGTTCTCGCGCGCCCTGACCGAGGGGCTGTCGAAACAGCAATCGGATGCCGAGTTCAATGCCGCGCTTGGCGGCAATATCGACAAAATCTTCCGCGCCTCGGTCTAAGGGGCGCTAAACCGGTTTGGTGAATTCGCGGCGCATTTGCGCCGCTTTTTCACGCATGGAACACCCGATGGCGTGGTCGTTCACCAGCCCCATGGCCTGCATGAAGGCAAATACCGTGGTCGGTCCGACGAATTTCCAGCCGCGTTTCTTCAAATCTTTCGACATTGCGATGGACTCGGGTGAGGTCGACGCGGTTTGTGGCTCAGGCGGGTTGTCAGCTTCGTATCGCCAGACATAAGCGGCGATGGACCCTTCGGCTGCAATCAGCTCTTGCGCGCGACGGGCGTTGTTGATGACGGCTTCGATCTTGCCCCGATGGCGGATGATGCCCGCGTCCTGTAGCAGGTGTTCGACATCCGATTCATCAAATTCGGCTACCGCGTTGAAATCGAAGTGATTAAACGCTTTACGGAAATTCTCGCGCTTGGCGAGAATTGTGCGCCAACTGAGGCCCGACTGAAAGCTTTCCAGACACAGTTTCTCGAACAGGCGCCGATCGTCAGCCACCGGGTAACCCCATTCATTGTCGTGGTATTCAAAGAACTCGGGTGCCGCCTGACACCATGCACAGCGTGGCTGGCCATCCGGGCCGAGGACAGTCTGGTTCATAAATGTACCCTTTTTGTTCTCATTCACTCTAGGCGCATCGCCGTAATGGGCGCAAGGGTCAGTCGCGATACCAGTGCAGGATAAAAACACGAATGGCAGAGGCCAGACCAATCTCGGGGTCGCGATTTACATCAATCTCAGCCGCCAAGGCGTTGATCGGCATGCCCTTCTCTTTGGCAATGTCGCGAAAGGCCTGCCAGAACTCGTCTTCCAGAGACACCGATGTACGATGCCCCTTCAGGGTCAGAGATCGCTTGACCGGGCGGCCGCTCATTCGTCCAACTCGTGATTGTCGATGTCGCGGCGCTGTTTGTCTTGGTTGAATTTATCTTCTATCTTTTCAGCCTTGCTGCGGCCGAATTTGACAGCGTTCTGGTCCGCGCGGGCCTTTTTGTCGGCCCGCGCTTTTTCTTTTCGATACCGGTTCAGATTGACCGGTTTGCTCATTTGTCTTTCGGGCCGATCATCTGCTCGGGGCGGACAACGGCGTCAAAGGTCTCTTCATCGACAAAACCCAGCGCGATGGCTTCTTCCTTGAGGGTCGTGCCGTTTTTGTGCGCCGTTTTTGCGACGGTAGTGGCATTGTCATAGCCGATGGTCGGCGCCAGTGCGGTCACCAGCATCAGCGACTCCTTCATCAGTTTGTCGATGCGCGGCTCATTTGCCTTGATGCCCAGCAGCATCCGCTCGGTAAAGCTGTCGGTGGCGTCACCCAGCAGTTGGATCGACTGCAGCAGGTTGTAGGACATCATCGGGTTATAGACGTTCAGCTGAAAGTGCCCCTGCGAGCCGGCGAATTTCATCGCCGCGTCGTTGCCCATCACATGCGCGGCGACTTGCGTCAGCGCCTCGGCCTGGGTCGGGTTTACCTTGCCTGGCATGATCGAAGAACCAGGCTCGTTTTCCGGCAGGATCAGTTCACCCAGACCCGAGCGGGGGCCAGAGCCCAGCAGGCGAATGTCGTTGGCGATCTTGTAGCAAGAGCCTGCGATGGTCGCCAAAGCACCCGACAGGAAGACCATGGCGTCATGGGCTGCCAGCGCTTCGAACTTGTTCGGTGCGGTGACGAAGGGCAGGCCAGTGATGTCTGCCATGTTCTTGGCCACGGCCTCATCCCAGCCGTTGTGGGTGTTCAGACCGGTGCCAACGGCTGTACCGCCTTGGGCCAGCTCGTAAATCCCGGGCATCGACGCGTGAACGCGTGCAATACCTTGGCGAATCTGATGCGCATAGCCGCCAAATTCCTGCTCCAGCGTCAGCGGCGTTGCATCCTGTGTATGTGTGCGACCGATCTTGATGATGCCTGTGAACTCTTTCGCCTTGGCCTCCAGCGCCGCGGCGAACTTCTCAAGGCCAGGCAGCAGTACGTCACGCACGCTCATGGCGGTGGCGATGTGCATCGCGGTGGGGAAGGTGTCGTTCGAGGACTGACCCATGTTGCAGTGATCATTCGGGTGTACCGGGTCTTTGGATCCGATCACGCCGCCCAGAATCTCAATCGCGCGGTTGGCGATCACCTCATTCGAGTTCATGTTCGATTGGGTGCCTGATCCGGTCTGCCAGACGACCAGCGGGAAGTTGTCGTCAAACTTGCCCTCGATGACCTCTCCGGCGGCCTGAATGACGGCGTCCGCGATTTTCGCGTCCAGCTTGCCGATGGCCTTGTTCTCCATCGCGCAGGCCTTCTTGATCACGCCCAGCGCGCGCACGATGGCGACGGGCTGTTTTTCCCAGCCAATGGGAAAGTTCATGATCGAACGCTGCGTCTGGGCGCCCCAATACTTGTCGGCGGGGACTTCCAGCGGGCCAAAGCTGTCGGATTCGGTGCGGGTTTGAGACATCTGTCACTCCGGTCTGTATGCAGTCGTATGCCGTTTACCCGTAACAAAGTCATCGTGCAATCGGCCAGTTGCGCGCACCATAAACTCAAGGGCGCCAGAGGTATAGCCGGAAGGGATTGGTAAATTCGGTCCGAAACGCATTGTGCGCGCTATCGGGTCAGCTACAATAGACGGATCAACTTGATGGAGGCTAAGGTGGGCACATTAGTTCGAGCTTATCCCCTGAAAATCATTGCCTTTTCATTGGGCATATTGTTTTCGTTCGCTCTGACGGGGTTAAAAGCCCACGCTGCGGATATTGCGCCCTTTGTGGGCAGCTACGTCGGGTCCGCCAATGTTGTGGATGAAGACGGAAGCGAAACGCCACGTGACATGAGCGTGTCGATCAAAGAGTTGAAAAATGGCTTCAACGTCAGTTGGACGACCACAACCTACAAGGCGGACGGACGGATCAAGGATCAGAAATTCTCGATAGATTTCAAGCAGTCAGACCGGAGTGACGTCTTCTCGGCAGCCATGAAGCGCAACGTGTTCGGGCATGAAGTCCCGCTCGACCCGATGCAGGGCGAGCCGTTTGTCTGGGGCCGGATCGAAGGTGACACTCTGACCGTGTTCTCGTTGTTTATCGGCGAGACCGGGGATTATGAGCTGCAGCAATTTGACCGCACCCTCGCCGAGGGCGGTCTAAACCTGTCGTTTTCGCGGTTCCGCAACGGGGTGAAATCACGCTCGGTCGAGACGTTTCTGAAAAAGCAGTAGCGCCGGGCGGTTACTTTCGGAAACTGTCCAGCGAGACCACCTCGGCATCGTGGTGCATGGGTTCTTCTTCAACCTCAATCGAGTCCTCGACGATCGATTCAATCTCATCCTCGTCGTCGGGGCTTTCGAACCGCAGCCCGAATTCGACCGAGGGGTCGACGAAGGTTTTGATCGACGCATAGGGGATATACAGCGGTTCCGGCGCATCGCCAAAGTTCAGCGTGATCGCAAACCCGTCATCGCCAACCTCAAGGTTTTCGAACCAGTGCTGCATGACGATGGTCATTTCCTCGGGGTACCGCTCACGCAGCCAATCGGCCAGTTCGACGCCGTCCTGACGGGTGTCGAAAGTGATGAAAAAATGGTGCGCCCCAGGCAGGCCATTATCGGAAACGCTGGTCAGAACGGTCTTGATGAGCCCGCGCATGGCGGTGTGCATCAGGTTCCCATAGTCGATGTCTTGCGACATGTGTCATCCTCAAAAGTGGTTACCCTCAGCATAGGGGATTTCATCGGAAACGAAAGACCGCCTGTGTGAGGATTGTTTAAACGAAATACAGTCCCGTTCCTATTGCGGCCATGATCGCCAATGTGGTTGCCATTCCAAATTTAAACTTAAAAATCAATAGGCCAGCAAGCAATGTCAGGGCCAGGGCTGCCGGGTTTAGGCTTGTCAGGTCGGGCCAGGGTAATGTCACTGGTCCCCATGATGCTTGTGGGATTTTCTGGAACAGAACGTTCAGACTGAACCATACGGACAGGTTGAGAATCACACCCACGACAGCGGCGGTAATCCCGTGCAGAGCGGCGGACAATCTGGGACGGGCGGCCAGTTGATCCAGATACGGTGCCGCAAGAAAGATCCAAAGAAAACAGGGAACAAAGGTCGCCCATAAGGCAACAGCTCCGGCGGCAATGGCCAGTGGTGCGCCGCCATTGATCTGGCCGGTCAGCATGGCGACGAACTGTGTCACCAAAATCAACGGCCCCGGAGTTGTTTCGGCCAGACCCAGCGCATCGATCATCTGGTCCGTGCTGACCCAGTGATACTTGTCCACGACGGTCTGGGTCATGTAGGCCAGCACCGCATAGGCCCCGCCAAAGGTGACAACGGCGAGACGGGCAAAGAACCAGCCCAGATCGCTCAGCAGTTTTTGCCCCGTAACGCTCAGCGCGACCAGAGGCCCCAGCCACAAAACCAGCCAGAACGCAGCGGTTCGGAACGTGCCAGAGGCTTTCGGGGCGGGGGGCTTTTCTTCGGTTGATGCCTGACCGCCGAATGTAACGTACCCCCAAATCGCGGCGGCCAGAATGATCAGCGGAAAGGGTAGGTTCAACGCAAAGATGGCCAGAAAACCAAGTCCGGCGATGGCGCGGTGCTGTGTATCCGTCAACGCCTTGCGCGACAGGTTCCGAAGCGCCTGCAGGACGATCACGATAACTGTGGCCTTGACCCCCAGAAATCCCGCCTGAACCAAAGGCAGATCACCGAAGGCTGCGTACAGACCGACCAAAATTGCGATAACGCAGGCTCCGGGCAGCACGAACAACGTCCCGGCGATCAAACCACCGGTCACTCCGCGCAGACGCCAACCCGCATAGGTCGCCAGCTGCATTGCCTCGGGGCCGGGCAGCAACATGCACAGCGACAAGGCCCGCAGATAGGTTTGCTCATCCAGCCACGGGCGGTTTTCGACCAGTTCCTGATGCATCAGCGAAATCTGCGCTGCAGGGCCGCCGAAGGATAGCAGGCCGATACGACCGAACACGCGGACAAGCTCCGCAACAGATGGAGTCATGATTTGCGATCCGTCGGCCAATCGTGGTGTTCCTCGAAACCGTCCCGCGCCCAACGATACAGGGCGTCATACAGGTGCAGACCCGCCTCAAGGTTCTGATGGTCGTCCCGGTATTGGCGCGAGAGGCCCACTGAAACCGCCAGTAAACCGGCCGCCTCGGGCGCAAGGCCATGGCGATTGGTATCGGCGGCGCGGATCACCGTGGCAAGCCGGTCGAGGGCAGGGCTGTGCAACTGAAATTCGTCCAGCATGGTGTCGAAGGTGCAGCGGTCGTTTCGGTGGGACCAGAACGTATCCTCGATATCAAATGGGGTCGCATCGAAGGCTTGAGCGGTGGCGTCGACCTCGGACGGGGCCACGAACAGGAACTGCGCGTCTGGGGCCACGAAACGGCGGATCAGCCAAGGGCAGGCGATCCGGTCGATCTTGGGCCGGTGGCGCGTAACCCAAACGGTTCGGCCATCGGCACGCTTCGGCAAGGCCGAGGCGGGTATCCGCGGCGCATCCGCTGTGTCACGCCAACCATACATTCCACCTTCCAGAAATTCGGCCTTACACCCATTGCTGCGCAGCCAGGATACGACCCCTTGGCTGAGCTTCTTGCCCTTCTGGCAAATGATGACGGCGTTCTGTTCACCAACTTTGCGGGCAATGCCGTCGATATCCATGGCAGGATGGCGAACGGAACCGGGGATCAGAAAGGGATCGGCTTCAAAATCCGGATCCAGGCAAATGTCGATCAAGACCGGCGCCTGCGGAGTTCCGATCAGGCGTAGCAACTGTTTCGGTGTGATTGAATTGGGCGCGGGCATGGCATGTCTCCTGATGCAAACGGATACATGCGAAACTTGGGCTGGCGCCTCACGGGGCGTTCGCAATCTTACCCCATGACCTCTGCTTACGATCAAGCGCCAAAGGGGTCAAGATTGCGTTGTGTGCGTCACGCCCAATCCAGCCTCTGCCCGGTCATGCAGACGGGCAGGGTGTCTTGCGGAAATTGCCCGAGCTGTTCGAACAGAGAGATAAAGTCGAACTGATTATACGCCTCGACCATCCGGCCATCTTTGAAGCGCGCGATGACGCTGCCGGTAGCCTGTAACGGCGCCCCGTTATCTGCCCGGGTGGTGCTGACATGGAGAATACCGGACACCCAATCACCGTCTTCGATGATCTTCGGAAGATCGACCTTGATATCCCCCAGCACATGCCGAAAGGCCATGACCAGATCGCGAAAGTCATCCGCGCCAACCTGCATTTCGGGGATCAGCCCCTCGGCCATGGTATCGGGGGCAAAGAACTGGTCGATGGCATCAACGTTTCCGTTTTCCCAAACCTCGGCATACCAGTTTCTGAGTATATCGGCGTGTGACATCCCAGCTCTCCTTTTCCTGTTGGGCTGAGAATGAAACGAAAGGGTGAAGAAACCCTGAACGTGAACAAGATCAGAGATAAACCGCAGACATTAAGAGGGAAATGCAGGTTTCTGTTGCCAGGTACCTGCGAACCCCGCCTTACGCGGCTAGGCGCAAGGACTTAAGTTTCGGTCTTGTTACTGCTTACGCAGCAACTGCAACCGGAGCACGATTGTCGTTTGCAATTGTACTAGTTTCGCCGATAACGGTGGCAGACAGCCGAGACAAAGCTAACCCCTTTAGACGTTCGTCGATCCTGTTTCGGCCCCAGAATCCTCAAACGAAGGATGGTTGGTGGAGCCGCCGGGTACCGCCCCCGGGTCCGATCCGCTTATTACGAGCGCGTTTATGTCCATAGTCCCGAAGGACATATCCTATATAGGTGAGCAGACGCGCGGATGCAAACCGGGATTTATGAAATTCGGTTCTATTAAAAACAAATGCTTAGGCGGTTCTGTTGAAGTTCGCCAGGATCAGCCACAGCGCCAGGGCCAGCTCGATTCCTCCGAATGTCACCGCCTTGACCATGGGGGGATTGTCCAGAACGACCGAGACGAAGCGACCCAGCGCTGCCCCCGCGTAGACGACCCCAAGCATGGCGTAAGCCATCGGGTTGTTCAGCCACAGCACCGCTGCACCGGTCACCACGAACAAACCGCCGACCGAGGCGCGCATCTCGCTAAGACCCATATTGCTGTCGGTCGGCGCCAGATCCAAAGACGCGGCGGTGAACGCCGGGGCCAAGAACCCGAACAGGCCAAAGCCAATCGTCAACAAAGCGGCGATTACGTTCAGCGCTGTTACCATCATTCCTCCGCCACCACAGGCTTGCTATGTTGCTGGGCCACATCCTGCGCCAGTTTGCGCGTATAGTTTTCAAGTTCAACCAATGCCGCGTCAACTTTTCCGGCATCGCGTGCCTCCAACGCGTCGGCAATGCGATTGTGCAGGCCGATGATCTCTTCGCGGGACCGTGCTGTAAAGGTGATCATGTTCATCAAGGGTTGCATCGCCTCAACAGCCCCGGCCAGTTGATAGGACAGAACCGGGTTGCCGGCCCCATCAACCAGAGCACGGTGGAAGGCGACGTCCGAAGAACAGAATGCCTCATCCGTCAGGCCGGGTTGTGCCTGCCGGAAAATCTCGGCCCGCATGGTGGCCAGTTGATCAGCGGTTCGACGCTGCGCCGACAGCGGGGCGCAGGCGCGTTCCAGCGCAAAGCGGGCTTCGCAGGCCGTGTCGAAGCTGATCGCGTTCATCGACAGCAACAAGGTCGAGGTGGTAATTTGCTGCGAATAGGCGTCTTCAAAGCTGATCCGGTTCACGAAGGCACCACCGCTGGCGCCGCGCTGGGTGCGGATCAACGATTGTGCTGCCAGACGCTTGAGAGCCTCGCGTACAGTTGGGCGCGACACCTGAAACTGGTCGGACAGCTCAGCTTCGGATGGCAAGCGTTCGTCGACGATCAACTCTCCCGATATGATAGCATCGCGTATGGCCTGAGCGATCTGGGCTGATAAATCCGCAGGTTTTTGAGGGTCGATTTTCATATTCCGGAGCCCGTCGGTGAAATTTTTATTTGTCTGACATTTAAAAGTCTGACATTTGAAAAGCAAGGACTGAGTCGGGAGGGAAGCGTGAGTCGCGCAGTTCTACGCAGCGGATTGTGGCTGGGATTCTTCATTCTGATCCTGTGGGCGTGGTGGATGATGTTCACCATGAGCCGCGACATGGATTTGGACTGGATCGGCCGGCCCGGCCCGATGGGGCAGGCGATGGCCGCGATGGACCCGCGCATGGACATGTATATGCCCATGGCCGAATTCGGCCCACTGTTCTGGATGTGGGCGATCATGATGGCGGCCATGATGCTGCCGACGCTGGTGCCGACCCTGCGCAGTTACGAAGACCTGATCCGCAGCGCCAATGGCACCCGGGCGGGGTGGATCGGCGTTTTGACCGGGTATTTCATCGTATGGGTTGGGTTTGCCGCATTGATCACCGGAGTACAACTGGGCCTGCTGTTTGGCGGTGTCGTTGACATGTTGGGCATTGCGAAATCCGGCTGGTTCGCGGGCGGACTGATGATCGCGGTCGGAGCCTTTCAATTCACCCGCGCGAAAGAGGTCTGCCACGGCGTCTGCCACGCACCGATGACCTATTTCCTCGGCCATTGGAAAACCGGGTTCGCGGGCGGTCTGCGCATGGGGCTGGGGCTGGGCGCGTTTTGCGTCGGATGCTGCTGGGGCTTCATGGCGCTTGGGTTTGTTGGCGGTGTCATGAGCCTGTTGTGGATGGGCCTCGCGACACTGTTCATGGTTTTGGAAAAACTGCCTCAAATCGGTCACGCGGTCACGCGGCCAATGGGGTTTGCACTGATCGCAGGGGGGCTTGCCCTGCTGGTCTATCCCTTTACTTACGGAGGATAAGTATATGGCAAAAAACAGGAAACCCGAGGCCGACAGGCTGCCGATCAGCCAGCGCATTGACAGCCGTATGCCCAATCCCAAACGGCGCGAAATGAGTCCGACAGACTGGACCATCAAGGGTGAACTGATCCTGAACTGTTCATGCGATGTGTTCTGCCCCTGCGTCGTGTCGCTGGGCGCGCACCCGCCGACCGAGGGGCATTGCCATGCGTGGATGGGCGTCATTATCGACGAAGGTCATTATGAGGGCGAGGACCTGTCGGGCCTGAACGTGGGTCTGCTGGTCGATATTCCGGGCCGTATGGGAGAGGGCCAGTGGAAAGTTGCCGCCTACGTAGACGAGCGCGCCAGCGGCAAGGCCTATAATGGGCTGCTGCAAATCTTCAGCGGCCAGGCGGGTGGCACCACGGGCCTGTTCACCATGCTGGTGAGTGAGATCATCGGGGCCGAGCGGGCTCCGGTCCAGATCGAGCGTGACGGCAACAAGCGTCGGATCGTGATTGGCCGCAAGATTCAGGGCGAGATCGAGATGTTGGCTGGCAAGGACCCTGAGCACCCGGTGATGGTCTCGAACTCGAAATACTGGATGGGTCCCGACATTATTGTGGCGCGCGGCACCAAGTCCAAGGTGCGCGACTATGGTCGTGTTTGGGATTTCGGGGGCAAGTCTGCGGAAATCTGCCCGATCGACTGGCACGGTCCAAAATGATGATCACCGGCGCCTATGCACAGGAAATGGCGCGGTATAACCGATGGCAAAACAAACAGTTATCGGGGTTTCTGCAAGCGTTGTCGCCTGAGAACCTGTCCAAGGAGCGCGGTGCGTTCTTTGGCTCGATCATGGGGACGGCGAACCATCTGTTGTGGGGCAACTGGATCTGGGTATCCCGCTTTGACAAGGGTGAAGGTCCGGGCGGTGGTATCCCCGAAAGTGTCTCGCTGTGTACCGATCTGGCCGATTGGCTGCCCCTGTGTGAAACCGTCGATGCCCGTATCTCGGACTGGGCTGGCTCCCTGGAAGACGCGCCGCTGACCGGGGAATTCACCTGGTTTTCAGCCGCAAAAGAGACTGATGTTACATTGCCTTACGCGCAGTGTGTGATCCACATGTTCAACCACCAGACCCATCATCGGGGACAGTTACACCAGATGCTGACCGAAACCGGATCGGCCGCGCCTGTCAGTGATCTGGTCTTTATGCCCAAGGAGGCTTGAATGCCGCAGATTTCCATGTCTCGCCGGTTGCGGCGTACACCGTTTTCCGACGGGGTCGAGGCCGCCGGGGTCAAAGGGTACTCCGTTTACAACCGTATGCTGTTGCCGACGGTTTTTGAAAGCGTCGAGGCTGACTATCGCCATCTGAAGTCCCATGTTCAGGTGTGGGATGTCTCATGCGAGCGGCAGGTCGAGCTGCGCGGCCCGGATGCGGCGCGGCTGATGCAGATGCTGACACCGCGCGATCTGCGGGGGATGCTGCCGGGGCAGTGTTTCTATGTGCCCATCGTCGATGAAACCGGCGGGATGCTGAACGACCCGGTGGCGGTGAAACTGACCGATGACCGCTGGTGGATATCCATTGCGGACAGTGACCTGTTGCTGTGGGTCAAGGGTATCGCCAACGGCTATCGGCTGGACGTTCTGGTCGACGAACCGGACGTGTCGCCCTTGGCCATTCAGGGACCAAAGGCGGATGAGCTGATGGCGCGGGTCTTTGGCGACCGCGTACGCGATATTCGGTTCTTCAAGTTCGACATGTTCGAATTTCAGGGCCGCGATCTGGCGGTGGCGCGGTCGGGTTATTCCAAACAGGGCGGTTTCGAGATTTATGTCGAAGGCTCTGACATCGGGATGCCGCTGTGGAATGCTCTGTTCGCCGCGGGGGAGGACCTGCAGGTGCGTGCAGGCTGTCCCAATCTGATCGAACGGATCGAAGGCGGATTGCTGTCCTATGGCAATGACATGACCGACGACAACACGCCGCATGAATGTGGCCTGGGCAAGTTCTGCAACACGCACACGGCCATCGGCTGTATTGGCCGCGATGCCTTGTTGCGTGTGGCCAAGGAAGGCCCCGTGCAACAGATCCGCCCGATTTCCATCGAGGGCGATGCCGTACCTCCCTGTGATCGTCCGTGGTCGGTTTTTGCGGGTGGTAAACGGGTGGGGCAGGTAACGTCGGCGGCGTGGTCTCCGGACTTTTCGACAAATGTGTCAATTGGAATGCTGCGGCTGAGCCATTGGGATGCCGGAACGGTCGTCGAGGTCGAAACACCGGACGGTATGCGCCGCGCAACGGTTCAGGAGCGGTTTTGGAATTGAGCGCGGCGGGGGGGCTGCCCCCGTCGCTGCGCGTCTCCCCCGAGGTATTTTTAGCCAGGTGACGATCGCGATCTGGCCTTGAAGAAGCGAAAGGAAATAAGATGTTCAACGCATTGGTCATGGAAAAGGACGAGGAAAGCGGGCTGGCCAGCCCAGTGGTGAAACAGCTTTCGTTGGATGATCTGCCTCAGGGTGAGGTCACGGTAGCCGTCGAGTACTCGACCGTGAATTACAAAGACGGTTTATGCACCTCTCCCAAGGGGGGTGGTCTGGTGCGCTCGTACCCGCATGTTCCGGGGATTGACTATGCCGGTACGGTCGAGGCGTCCTCGGACGATCGCTATAAGCCCGGCGACAAGGTGGTTCTGACCGGCTGGCGTGTGGGCGAGGCCCATTGGGGCGGTTACTCGCAAAAGGCAAACGCTCGGGCCGATTGGCTGGTGCCTCTGCCCGAGGGGCTGGACGCGCGGCAGGCGATGGCGGTGGGTACGGCCGGTTTCACGGCGATGCTGGCTGTTATGGCGCTGGAAGATCACGGTATGCAGCCCGGCCATGGCCCGGTTCTGGTGACTGGGGCCGCGGGTGGTGTGGGCTCGGTGGCAACAGCCATTCTGGCCAATCTGGGCTATGAGGTTGCGGCTGTCACTGGGCGCCCGGAAACGGGTGATTACCTGAAATCTCTGGGTGCGACCACAATCGTTCCGCGCGAGGAACTGAACGAGACCACCAAACGCCCGCTGGAAAGCGAGACCTGGGCGGGTTGTATCGACGCGGTGGGGGGCGAGATGCTGGCGCGCGTGCTGGGTCAGATGAAATACGGCGCTTCGGTCGCCGCGGTTGGTCTGGCCGGCGGTGCGGGCCTGCCTGCAACGGTGATTCCGTTCCTGCTGCGCGGGGTCAATCTGCTGGGTATCGACAGCGTCATGCAGCCCTATGAAAACCGGGTGCGCGCCTGGCAGCGCATTGCAACGGACCTGCCCATGGGCAAGCTGGAAGCGATGGTTCACCGCGCAACCCTGGGTGACCTGCCGCAATTGGGTGCCGATATCCTGAAAGGTCAGGTCAAGGGCCGCGTCGTTGTTGACGTAAACGCCTGATCGGCAAGACGAACCTCGAGACCGGTCGGCCCATGTGCCGATCGGTCTTTTTTTGTCTCTGAAACGCCCGGAAAATGCCGGAAACACCTCTGGCCATTGGCGCATTTCCGCATCATGATTGCTATACATCCCACCTGCGATGGCTTATGAGCCATGCAAACAGCACCTGAAGACGGGGAGTGAGCAGCATGTCTGACGATTTCGAACTGGATACCGATGATCTGAAACGGCGCATGGAAGGCGCCATGTCCAATCTCAGAACCGAATTTGCCTCGCTTCGGACCGGGCGGGCGTCAGCCTCGATGCTGGAGCCGGTCATGGTCGATGCGTATGGATCGATGACGCCGATCAATCAGGTCGGAACAGTCAATGTGCCCGAGCCGCGCATGGTTACCGTCAATGTCTGGGACAAGGGGCTTGTCGGCAAGGTTGAAAAGGCAATCCGTGAAAGCGGTCTGGGGATCAACCCGCAGCTGAACGGTACCATCATCATGCTGCCGATTCCCGAACTGAACGAAGAGCGCCGCCGTGAGCTGGGCAAGGTCGCTGGTCAATATGCCGAACACGCCCGGGTTTCGATCCGCAACGTCCGCCGCGACGGGATGGATCAGATCAAGAAAGCCAAGGCCGACGGCATGTCCGAGGACGATCAGAAGTTCTGGGAAACCGAAGTTCAGGACCTGACCGACGAGATGATCAAATCCGTTGATGCCGCGCTTGAGACCAAGCAGGCCGAGATTATGCAGGTCTGAGACCGGGATATGCTCAACGCCCCACATACTGAGCCCGCGAACGGGCCGCGCCATGTCGCTATTATCATGGACGGGAACGGTCGCTGGGCGCAGGCGCGTGGCCGGCCAAGGCTGTTCGGACACCACGCCGGTGCGCGGCGGGTGCGCGAAGTGGTCGAGGCCTGCCCGGGGCTTGGGATCAAGTATCTGACGGTTTTTGCCTTTTCGACCGAGAACTGGAAACGCACACAGGCCGAGGTTGCAGGGCTGATGAGCCTGTTCCGGCGCTACATCATCAAGGAGACCCGGACCCTGAAAAAAAACGGGATTCGGGTGCGCTTTATCGGGGATCGGGTGCGGCTGGATAAGAAGCTGACCGAGTTGATGGATACGCTGGAAGAGGAAACCAAGGACAACGATCTGGTTCATCTGACGGTGGCCCTGAACTATGGCGGGCGGGATGAGGTTGCGCGCGCCACCAAACGACTGGCACGGGACGTGGCCGAGGGGCGTCTGCGGCCCGAAGACGTGGATGAAGAAACTCTGCCCAAGTATCTGGATACGCACGTTGTTCCTGACCCGGATCTGGTCATTCGAACCAGTGGTGAGGCGCGGATTTCAAACTTTCTTTTGTGGCAGTCAGCCTATTCGGAATATGAATTCATCGACACGCTGTGGCCCGATTTCACCGCAGCGGAACTGGAACGGTTGTGCCGCAACTTCGGGTCCCGTGAACGCCGCTTCGGGGCAGTTCCCGCATGAGTGACGGCCGATGGTCTGACCTGACCGCAAGGGTTCTGTCTGCGGCTGTGCTGGTCCTTGTCGGCTCTGTCGAAGTCTGGCTGGGCGGCTTGTGGTTCGAAGCCTTCATCGGGATCGCCTGTGGTCTGATGACCTGGGAACTGGTGCGGATGATCGACCCGGACAAAACCGGGGCAGCCATACAGCTTGGCATTCTAACCGGGGTGGCGGTTGTGCTGAGCTATCATCTGCCGCCGCTTTACAAGCTGCCGGTTCTGATTGCTCCGGCCTTGGTAGGGGCGGGGCAGATCAGCCGGTCCAAGACGACCTACGCGCTGTTTGCGATCTGGATTGCAGCGGCTGGGCTGGGGTTCATCTCGATCCGCGAGAATATGGGCTTTGGCTGGATGGTCTGGCTGATCTCGGTGGTGGTCGCGACGGATGTAGCCGGGTATTTCGTTGGTAAAACCTTTGGCGGCCCGAAATTCTGGCCCAAGGTCAGCCCCAAGAAAACATGGTCCGGCACTGCCGGCGGATGGGCTGCCGCAGCCATCGTTGGTGGCATGTTCGCCATCCATGCCGGGTTCGGTTTCATGTTTGTCGTGATCTCGGTGATGGCGTCAATGGCCAGCCAGGCTGGTGATATCGTCGAGAGCGCAACCAAGCGGAAGTTTGGCGTGAAGGACAGCTCGAACCTGATCCCGGGCCATGGCGGCTTTCTGGACCGGTTCGACGGCATGATGGGAGCGGCCTTGTTTGTTCTGATCGCGGGCCTGATCTATTCCCCCGGGGGCATGTGATGCGCAAAGTCTCGATTTTTGGCGCGACCGGCTCGATCGGGCAGAACACCATTGATCTGATCGACCGGAATCCGTCGGCTTACGACGTTGTGGCGCTGACCGGCGGGGCGAATATCGAAAAACTGGCCGAAGATGCGCGCCGCCTGAATGCTGATGTGGCCGTGACCGCGCATGAGGATCGGCTTGAGGATCTGCGCGCCGCATTGTCCGGCAGCGGTGTCGAAGCCGTTGCGGGGCAGGCGGCCCTGACTGAGGCCGCGGCGCGCCCGGTTGATTGGGTCATGTCCGCCATTGTCGGGGCCGCCGGACTGCCGCCGGGGCTTGAAGCGTTGAAACAGGGCGCGACGCTGGCGCTGGCCAACAAGGAAACGCTGGTCTGTGCCGGGGCGCTGGTGCTGGAAACCGCGCGGGCGCATAACGCGCGCCTATTACCCGTGGACAGCGAACATTCGGCGGTGTTTCAGGCTCTGGTCGGTGAGGATATGGACGCTGTCGAGCGGATCATCATCACCGCCAGCGGTGGCGCCTTCCGCGACTGGCCGCTGAGCGATCTGGCCAGCGCGACGGTCGAGCAGGCCTCGAACCATCCCAACTGGAACATGGGGCAGCGGATCACAATCGACAGCGCTTCGATGTTCAACAAGGCGCTGGAGCTGATTGAAACCAAAGAGTTCTTTGGCGTCTCACCAGATCAGATCGAGGTGCTTGTCCATCCAGAATCCATCGTACATTCGCTGGTCGGGTTCAACGACGGGGCGGTCATGGCACATATGGGTGCGCCGGACATGCGTCACGCGATCGGCTATGCTTTGCACTGGCCCGAACGGCGCGACCTGCCGGTCGAACGCCTGAACCTTGCCAAACTGGGTCAGTTGCGGTTTCAGGAACCGGACGAAGCACGCTATCCGGCCTTGCGTCTGGCCCGCAATGTGATGCAGCGGGGCGGCCTGTCCGGCGCGGTTTTCAACGCCGCCAAGGAACGCGCGCTGGATCACTTTATCGCGCGTCGCGTCGGCTTTCTTGAGATGGCTGATATTGTCGAGGCCGTTCTGAATAGGTTCGAGTCGTCAGACGGCCTTTTTGATGCCTCATTAAACCTTGATAACGTGCTGCAAACGGACCATCTGGCACGTAAGTGGGCCGATGAGGCCGCCATCCAGACAGCAGGATAAAAACTTGGACCTACTCTCTCTGATCCCTCAATTCGGCAACCTGCTGTATACCATCTTTGCCTTTGTCATCGCGCTGTCCGTCATCGTCGCGGTGCATGAATACGGCCATTATATCGTCGGTCGGTGGTCCGGTATCCATGCCGAGGTGTTTTCGATCGGGTTCGGTCCGGTGTTGTGGAGCCGCGTCGACAAGCGCGGCACCCGCTGGCAGATCGCCGCGCTGCCATTTGGCGGATATGTCAAGTTTCTGGGCGACTCAAACGCCGCGTCCGGCAAGGACGAAGAGGCGATGCAGGAAATCACCAAGCAAAGCCCCGAAGAGCTGCGCCGTACCATGCATGGCGCGCCCCTGTGGGCGCGGGCGGCCACGGTTGCCGCAGGCCCGGCGTTCAACTTTGTGATGTCCATCCTGGTGTTCGGCCTGATCTTCTTTTCTCAGGGCGTGACCCGGGAACCTTTGACTGTTGGCAAGCTGTATCCTTTGCCCGGGACGGCACAGCAATTGCAGGACGGTGATGAGATCGTGGCCATTGCGGGCATCACGGTGCCTGATTTTGATCAGCAGGGGGCCTGGTCCGATTTCACCGACGCTCTGCCGGTTGAGCCCGCCCTGGATTACACGGTGATCCGCGACGGGCAGACGATGGATGTGTCCGGTCCCTGGTTGTTTCCACCGCTGATCCAGCAGGTTGCTCCGCGCAGCGCCGCGATGGATATCGACCTCAAATCCGGCGATGTTATCACGGCGATCAACGGTGAGCCGGTCTTTGCCTTCGGGCAGCTCAAGGAACATGTGGAAGGCTCGGACGGTAAGGTCCTGCTGCTGGATGTCTGGCGCGACGGGGCCGAGCTTGAATTCGCGCTGGCTCCGCGCCGCACCGATGAACCGCAACCCGAAGGCGGATTCGTGACCCATTGGCGGATCGGAATCGTCGGCGGCATGGCTCTGGAACCGGCGACGGAACCGGCGGGCCTTGTAGACTCGCTGTCCGGAGGCGTAAGGCAGACCTGGCGCATCATTGACGGATCGCTGTCAGGCGTCTGGCACATGATTACCGGCGCGATCAGTACCTGCAACATGTCCGGTCCTATCGGTATTGCCGAAACTTCGGGCGCAATGGCCAGTCAGGGGGCGCAGAGCTTTATCTTCTTCATCGCGGTTCTGTCGACTGCCGTTGGGCTTCTGAACCTGTTTCCGATTCCGGCGCTGGATGGCGGCCATCTGGTCTTCTACGCTTACGAAGCCGTCACGGGCAAACCGCCCAGCGACAAGGTTCTGGGTGTTCTGATGGGGGTCGGCGTATCACTGATCCTAGGGCTGATGATCTTTTCGGTGACAAACGATCTGTTCTGCTGAATGTGGCGGGGAGTGCATGGAAAAGCCGCAATTCCGCCTCAATTCACGCGTAGATTTCAGACCCGAATGTTAACCGTGTCAGAGGTTGTTATGTCCAAAGCCTTGCGTAAATCAGCCGAAAGTGTTCGATACCTGTTCGTGTTGAACTGGGACATGCTGCTGTTTTTTGGCGCGACCGCAGTCGCGATGGGCGGTTGGGCCTACCTGATCACCATGTGATTCTCATCACCTGTTGTGAAAACCCCACGAGGCGGCCCAAGTGGCCGCTTTCTTTTTTGGTCTTTTGACAAGAATTAATAATCTCGCTACTCAGCTATAAAGTCCAAAAAAATTGGGTAGTGAAAAATATGACTGAAAGGCGAGGCGCGGGCACATCCTGCGGGGGGCAAAAGCCGGAAAACAAGATTTTGTGGCGGTCACTAACGTTTTTTTTCCTTCTGACATTGGTAAGTTTCCTGCCTGCACCGCAGGCTGCATGGGCGCAGACCTTTGTCATCAATTCCTTCGACGTCGAAGGCAACCGGCGCATCGAAACTTCGACCATTATCGCACGGACCGGCATCGAACCGGGCCAGTCGGTAACCGCCGGTCAGTTGAACGATGCCTATCAGCGTTTGCTTGACAGTGGTGTTTTTGAGACAGTCGAACTGACACCGCGCGGCAATACGCTGCTGATCGAGGTTGAGGAATATCCGACCATCAACCAGATCAGCATCGAGGGAAACCAGCGGGTCAAGGACGACGTCCTGCTCGAGGCGATCACCTCGCAGCCGCGGCGTGTCTTTACGCCTCAGGTCGCGGAAACGGATGCGGATCTGATTGCAGAAATCTACTCGTCGCAAGGGCGGGTGTCCGCAACGGTCATTCCGCGCATCATCCGCCGCAGCGACAACCGGGTTGATCTGGTTTTCGAAGTCGCCGAAGGCACCACGATTGAGGTGGAGCGCGTCAGCTTTGTCGGCAACCGTGCCTATTCAGACCGCCGCCTGCGCCGGGTTCTGGAAACCAAGCAGGCCAACGTTCTGCGGACTTTCCTGCGCGGCGACACTTTCATCGCCGACCGGATCGAGTTCGACAAACAGGTCATTCGGGATTTCTATCTGTCCCGCGGTTATGTGGACTTCCGAATCAACAGCGCGAACGTCGAATTCACCCGCGAACGAGACGCGTTTTTCCTGGTGATGAACATCACCGAAGGGCAGAAGTTCTCGTTCGGTCAAATCAGCACGGTCAGCGAAATTCCGGGCGTGGACCCGGCTCCGTATCAGGATGCGCTGAAAATCCGGCCGGGCGTGACCTATACGCCTTCTCTGGTTGAAAACTCGATTGCCCGGATGGAGCGTTTGGGGATCAAGCAAGGTGTCGATTTCCTGCGGGTTGAACCGCGCGTCACCCGCAATGCGCGAGATCTGACGCTGGACGTTCAGTTTGTCCTGACCCGCGGACCGCGTATCTTTGTCGAGCGGATCGATATCGAAGGCAACACCACGACGCTGGACCGTGTGATCCGCCGTCAGTTCGACACGGTAGAAGGCGATCCCTTCAACCCGCGCGAAATCCGTCAGGCCGCCGAACGTATTCGTGCGCTGGGGTTCTTTGCGGTGGCGGATGTCGAGCCGCGTGAAGGATCGACGCCCAGCCAGGTGATCGTGGACGTTGACGTCGAAGAGCAGCCGACCGGCTCGCTGAGCCTGGGTGGTAGCTACTCGGTTTCCGACGGTTTCGGGATCGCGATCGGGCTGCGGGAAACCAACTTCCTTGGGCGCGGTCAGACGGTTGGATTGACACTGTCGACTGCGCAGGATGCCGAGCAATATACGCTGAACTTCACCGAACCCTATCTTCTGGGGCGCAAACTGCGCTTTGATCTGGGGCTTGGTCTGTCGTCGACCAACTCGAGCTTTGCCAGCTATGACACCGAGACACTGTTCTTCCGGCCTCAGCTGAGCTACGCCATTGGCGAGCTGTCGTCGCTGCAGTTGCGTTACGGCTGGGAAAACAGCGAAATGACCCAGCAGGATGATGAGGTCAACGGCGCTGTCATTTCTTCGGAAATCGATCAGGGTGAGCGTTCGACCAGTTCACTGGGCGTGTCCTACGTATATGACAGCCGTCTTGGCGGTCTGAATCCGAACGCAGGTGTGCTGTTCGAAGCCGGTATCGATGCGGCCGGTCTGGGTGGAGACAATGAGTTCTACAAGACCACCGCCCGTGGTATCGCCCAGACCCGCGTCTGGAACGAAGAGGTTGTACTGCGTGCATCGCTCGAAGTGGGTGCACTGCACTGGCGCGGCGATGACTTCAGCCGCACACTCGATCGCTTTGTTCTGGGGCCGAGCGTCTTCCGCGGGTTCGAGCCTGCGGGTATCGGTCCGCGCGATCTGTCGAACGGTCAGGATGACGCGATCGGTGGCAATTACTATTGGGTTGCGCGGTTGGAATCGGACTTCCCGTTGGGCCTGCCCGAAGAGCTGGGTCTGCGTGGTGGTGTGTTCTATGACTTTGGTAACCTCTACAACCTCAATGACGTGAACACCGCGGGCGCGGACATCGTTGGCGAAGACGGCTCGATCCGTCACGTGATCGGTGTCTCGGTTCTGTGGGAAACACCGTTCGGTCCGCTGCGCTTCAACTTCTCGAAAGCGTTGAAGAAAGAGGACTTCGACAAGGAGCAGAACTTTGACCTGACGGTTCAGGCCCGGTTCTGATCCTGAATGGTGAAGCGTATGTTCATGAAACTGCAGGGCCCTTTTGGGGCCCTGTGTGTTTTTCTGGCCCTTGCCTGCGCAGCCCCGGCCGTGGCGCAGCAACTGGGCGTACCGCAAAGCAGCGTTGTGACCCTGTCCAGCGACCGGTTGTTTTCTGACTCGGCCTTTGGTCGGCGTATCCTGAGCGAGATTGAGGCCGAAGGTATCCTGCTGGGTGAGGAAAACGAACGGATCGTGGCTGAGCTGAGCCGGGAAGAAAAGCTTTTGACTGAACGCCGTGCGACCATGACAGCGGATGAATTCCGCCCGCTGGCCGATGCGTTCGACGAAAAGGTCCAGTCCCACCGCGAGGGGCAACGTGCCAAGCTGGACGCTTTGGCAAGGCGCAGTGAAGAGGCGCGTCAAAGGTTCTTTGAACTGGTACAGCCGGTTCTGATTGATCTGCTGCGCGAATCCGGCGCGTCGATTATCATCGAACGATCCAGCGTCTTTCTCAGCTCGGACCGTACCGACATCACCGATGCGGCCATCAGCCGGATCGACGCGGTGATCGGCGATGGCGGCACAGTCGAAAGCGAGACCGACGAATAGGTTTGCTTGCCCTTACGGCGCGGTATTGCTACCACGCCGCAAACAGAAATCCATTACGGGACGACGACACTATGAGCACGGAAACCAAAAGCGCAGATATTCAGCTGATCCAGCGGATCTTGCCGCATCGCTATCCGTTTCTGCTGGTCGACAAGGTGGTTGATATCTCGGGCTATCAGTCGGCGGTTGGCATCAAGAACGTCACCATGAACGAGCCGCATTTCCAGGGTCATTTCCCGGGCACTCCGATCATGCCGGGCGTCACCATTGTCGAGGCGATGGCTCAAACCGCTGGCGTGATGCTGGGCGTGGGTATGGATGTGATCGACAGCGAATTGCTGATCTATTTCATGAATATCGACAAATGCAAATTCCGCCGCAAGGTGATCCCGGGCGACGTGCTTGAGATGCATGTCGAAACCGTGCGCGGCAAGAAGGGCGGCAAGATTTTCAAGTTCAGCGGCAAAGCGACCGTTGAAGGCGAGATCGCGGCCGAGGCCGAATTCTCGGCCTATGTCGACTGGGACATGGAAAAAACAACATGAGCGGCATCCACCCAAGCGCGATTATCGAAGACGGTGCGCAGATCGGTGAAGGCTGCATCATCGGGCCATTCTGCTATGTCGGTGCGCAGGTCAAGCTGGGCGAGCGGGTTGAGCTGAAATCGCATGTTGTCGTGACCGGGAATACCTCGGTTGGTGATGAAACCGTGATCTTCAACTTCTCGGTGATCGGAGAGATTCCGCAGGACCTGAAGTTCGGCGGCGAAGACACGCGGCTGGAGATCGGCAAACGCAACCGTATCCGCGAGCATGTCACGGTGAACACCGGCACCGAAGGCGGTGGTGGTGTGACCCGGATCGGTGATGATTGCCTGCTGATGGCCGGTGTGCATGTGGCGCATGATGTGCAGATCGGCAACCGGGTGATCATGGTCAACCATGCCGGCGCGGCGGGGCATTGCGTCATCGAGGACGACGTGATCGTCGGCGGCATCTCGGGCCTGCACCAATGGGTGCGCGTGGGTCGTGGTGCGATCATCGGCGCGCTGACGATGGTGGCCAATGATGTGATCCCCTACGGCCTGGTTCAGGCCCCTCGGGGTGAGTTGGACGGCCTGAATCTGGTGGGTCTCAAACGGCGTGGTGTTTCGCGCGAGGATATCGCGGCCCTGCGGGCTGCGTTCCGCGAATTGTCATCGGGTGAGGGGACGTTCATGGAGCGCGCTCATCGGGTGGGGGCAGAAAACGAAAGCGAATACGTGCAGCGGATCGTGGATTTCGTGACCGGAGAGTCGGATCGCTCTTTCCTGACACCGAGGAAGTAAACCGATGCTGGCGCTGATTGCTGGAACGGGTGCCTTGCCGGGCGAAGTGGTGCAACACCTTGCCGATCGCCCGGTGGTCTGTGCGATGGAGGGGTTCACGCCCGACACTCTGACGGCAGATATCGTGTTTCCGCTGGAACAGCTGGGCAGTTTCATTGGTGATCTGAAAGCGCGCGGTGTAACCGACATCTGCCTGGCAGGCGCTGTCCGGCGACCGGCGATTGATCCTTCACGCATTGATGCGGCGACGATGCCGCTGGTGCCGGTGTTGCAACAGGCGCTCATGTCCGGCGATGATGGCGCCCTGCGTGCCGTGATCGGCATTTTCGAAGAATCCGGCCTGACCGTTCGCGCGGCCCATGAGATTGCACCCACGTTGCTGCCGCAGCTTGGGTGCCTGACCGAAGCGCAACCGTCTGAGGCTGATCTGGCTGATGCACATCGGGCCGCCGGTATCCTGCGGGCCATGGGGGGCGCGGATATCGGGCAGGCCTGCGCCGTGTCCAAAGGGCAGGCACTGGCGGTTGAAAGTATCTTTGGCACCGACTGGATGTTGCAGTCTTTGACCCAACGCCCCGATGCCGGTGGCGGGGTTCTGTTCAAAGCTCCGAAACCCGATCAGGATCGTCGGGCGGACTTGCCGACCATTGGGCCGGGTACCGTGTCCTCTGCCGTGGCCGCCGGGCTTGCGGGGATCGTCATCGAAAAGGGCGGCGTCATCGTTCTGCAACAGGATCGTGTTCTCGACGAATGCAACCGCCTTGGTCTGTTCCTCTACGTACGCGAGCGGGCCAGCTGATGCGGGTGTTTCTGGTCGCCGGAGAACCGTCGGGCGACCGTTTGGGCGGTGCGCTGATGGAGGGGCTTCGAACCCTCGTTCCCGATGTGCAGTTTGACGGCGTTGGCGGGCCGTTGATGCAGGCACAGGGCATGGAAAGCCGCTTTCCGATGTCCGAACTTTCAGTGATGGGGCTGGTCGAGGTTCTGCCCAAGTTCTTCCACCTCAAACGCCGGATTGCCGAGACCGCGAATGCGGTTCTGGACACGCAGCCGGATGTACTGATCACCATAGACAGCCCTGATTTTTCACTGCGCGTGGTCAAGATCGTCAAGGCGCAGAGCGATATTCGAACCGTGCATTACGTTGCCCCGAGTGTCTGGGCGTGGCGTCCGAGCCGGGCCGACAAGATGGCCAAGGTGATCGATCACGTTCTGGCGCTGCTGCCCTTCGAGCCGCCCTATATGGAGCGCGCCGGTATGGAATGCGATTTCGTCGGCCACCCGGTTGCCACTGAACCGGTTGCGACCGAAGACGATATCCGCACGCTCCGCACCGCCCATGATCTGGGCGACGCACCGATTTTATTGGCGCTGCCTGGTTCGCGCGGGGGCGAGGTCGAACGTCTGGCCCCGATCTTTGGTGCAGCGTTGCAGCGTTACCTGCAAGACCGGCCGGACGTGCGGGTCGTGGTGCCAGCGGTGGCGCATATGGTCGATACCGTTGCGCAGCATGTGCAAAGCTGGCCGGGCAAACCGGTGGTGGTCGATCCGCGCAACATGCCCTCGGACCAAGCGGTTGCGCAAAAGCGGGCCGCCTTTGCAACGGCTGAGCTGGCGCTGGCGGCGTCGGGCACCGTCTCGCTGGAATTGGCCGCGCAGGCCACACCGATGGTGATTGCCTATAACCTCAACTGGCTTACGACCCGGATCGCCAAGCGCATGGTCAAGCTGGACACGGTGACGCTGGTCAATCTGGTGTCAGAGACCCGCACCGTTCCCGAATGCCTGTTGGACGACTGTCAGCCGGACAAGATCGCTGACGCCCTGTCACAGGTGGCTGCGAACCCGAATGCGCAGTGCGAGGCCATGGTGACAACGATGGAGCGTCTGGGACGCGGCGGCGAAGCGCCCGGACTGCGCGCGGCCAAAGCGGTTCTGTCGCGGATGAACACGTGATGCTGGACTTTGCGCTTTTTGGTCTGTCTGCCTTTATGGCTCAGATCATGACCAATCTGGACAATCTGGCGGCGCTTCTGGCGCTGACGGTGGTCTCGGGGGCAAAGCGGTCGATCTTCGGGTTCCTGATGGCACAGATGATCGTGATCGGTGCGGCGCTTTTGCTGGCGATGGGGGTCGAAGATGTGGTGCCGCACTGGGCCGGGTATCTGGGGGTGATCCCGCTGAGCCTTGGCATTCTGGCTCTGATCCGGAGGAAAAGCGGGAAAGAAACCGCGGCAAACCCCAACCTGGATACCGGAGCGTCGGTGATCATGGTCACGTTGCTGTTCATCAGCCTGTCAATGGACACCTTCGCGGTTCTGGCGCCGCTGTTGGCGGATTCCGCCCCCAGCTTCCGAACTGCTGGCGTGATTGGTGCTGTGATTGCCGCAGCTTGTCTGGCCACGGTTGCTCTGCTTGGATCAAAAGCCCCGTTCATGAGCGGTGCTTTGGCCCGGCGGTTAGAGCGTCTGGTGCCTTATGTAATGATCTGCGCCGGGCTTTATATCCTCAGCAACTCGTGGACCGACGCGATTTAGTAGCCGCGCCAGATCCAGCCGCCTCCAAAGATGCGGCTGCCTTCCGAAGCATAGAATACGCAGGCCTGACCCGGCGAAACACCTTCCTCGGGTGTCAGCAATTCGACCTCGGCCGTGGTGTCGGACAGCGGGCGAATGATCGCCTCGCGCGGCGGACGGGTCGAGCGGACCTTGACCAATACATGCCATTCATCGCGCGAGGTGAACGGCTCGTCACCCAGCCAGTTTATCTCACGTACCGGAATGGTGCGGGTGGCCAGCATCTCTTTGGGCCCAACGACGACCTGTTTCTTGTCGACGTCCAGCTTGACCACATAGAGCGGCTCGCTGAGGCCACCGATCCCCAGCCCGCGGCGCTGACCGATCGTATAGTGAATGACGCCATTATGCTGTGCCAGGACACGGCCATCGGCGTGCACGATCTCACCCGGTTCCGCAGCACCCGGGCGCAGTTTCTCAATCACGCTGGCATAGTTGCCATCGGGCACAAAGCAGATGTCCTGACTATCGGGTTTGTCGGCCACGGCCAGCCCGTATTGCGCCGCCATCTCGCGGGTTGCGTCTTTCGAGGGCAGATGGCCCAGCGGAAAGCGCAGGAAGTCCAGCTGCTCGGGTGTGGTCGAAAACAGGAAGTAGGACTGATCCCGGTTTGCATCTTCGGCACTGTGCAACTCCGGGCCATTCGGCCCCATCTTGCGTTGGATATAGTGACCGGTTGCCATGCAGTCGGCCTCAAGGTCCTTGGCCGTTTCCAGCAGGTCCTTGAACTTCACCCGTTCGTTGCAACGAATGCACGGCACTGGTGTTGCACCGGCCAGATAGCTGTCGGCGAACTCGTCAATCACCGCATCCTTGAAGATATTCTCGTAGTCCAGAACATAGTGCGGAAAGCCACGTTCCTCGGCCACGCGACGCGCATCATGAATGTCGATTCCGGCACAGCACGCGCCTTTCTTGGCCAGCGCGGCGCCGTGGTCATACAGCTGCAACGTCACACCAACGACGTCATAACCCTGGTCGGCCAGATGCGCGGCCACAACCGAACTGTCCACGCCGCCGGACATGGCCACAACCACCCGCGTTTCCGACGGGGGTTTGGCAAAGCCAAGCGAGTTCAGCGGTGTCTCGGTGTCAAGGGCCATGACGATTCCAGTGCGGGTTAAGAAAGACCGGCAGAATATAGGAAAATTCTACACACTCTCAAGGGGCGGTTTCACCCTGCATTAAGTAGGCTGGTGTCAGCTTTGTCGCAGCACGAAGAGGACCGAGAGATGTATTTGCACAAAGTAGAAGGACCAAGGTCGGTAACCCTGCCGGATGGAACGGTTTTATCGCGCGCCGATCTGCCGCCCGAGGATACGACGCGTTGGGTTGCCTCGCGCAAGGTGATTGTCGTTCGGGGCGTGATTTACGGGCTGATCACGCTGTCGGACGCCAAAAAGCGCTATGGGCTGAGTGATGAGGAGTTCAACGCGTGGGTTTCGGCGGTTGCAGAGCACGGAACGGACGCTCTGAAAGTCACAGCGCTAAAAAAATATCGACAACCTAAAGATGAAAGTGAATAAATGATTCAACGGTAACGTCAGATTAACCATTTTTGAGCAGGCTCAATTTGAAATTGGTAAATTGACCCGAATTGGAGCAGTAAATGCGTATACTTCTTGTCGAGGATGATCCGACCACGTCGAAAAGCATCGAGCTGATGCTGACGCACGCCAACCTCAACGTCTATGCAACGGACCTCGGCGAGGAAGGCATCGATCTGGCGAAACTTTACGATTACGATCTGATCCTGCTGGACCTGAACCTGCCGGACATGAACGGGCATGAAGTGCTGCGCCAACTGCGCATTGCGCGGGTGGAAACGCCGATCCTGATCCTGTCGGGCGCGGATGATACGGAAAGCAAGATCAAGGGTTTCGGCTTCGGTGCCGATGACTACATGACCAAGCCGTTTCATCGCGAGGAACTGGTGGCCCGTATCCACGCCATCATCCGCCGCTCGAAAGGGCACTCGCAATCGATCATCCACACCGGACAGGTGGCGGTGAATCTGGATGCCAAAACGGTTGAGGTCGAAGGCAAGGCGGTGCATCTGACCGGCAAGGAATACCAGATGCTGGAACTGCTGAGCCTGCGCAAGGGCACGACGCTGACCAAAGAGATGTTTCTGAACCACCTCTATGGCGGCATGGATGAGCCCGAGCTGAAGATCATCGACGTATTCATCTGCAAACTGCGCAAAAAGCTCAGCAACGCGACCGGCGGCGATAATTATATCGAAACCGTTTGGGGCAGGGGCTATGTCCTGCGCGATCCGCAAAGCAACAGCGTCGACGAAACGCGGATGGCCGTCGGCGCTTGAATTGAACACGGTCGCCTGCGGTCCGGGGCAGCCTCCCTCACTCACTGAACAGCACATCTGGACCTGACCATGACCTCGCCCTATCACTGACATCCAAGAATACGTGACAGGGCGAGGCCATGAGCAAATTGATTCCGGTATCTGACCTCACAGAGGACGCGGCGCGGGCAGAATTGGCGCAACTTGCGGAACAGCTTGCGCGGGCAAATACGCTGTATCACGCAGAAGACGCACCAGAGATTTCCGATGCTGACTATGATGCGCTCAAACTCCGCAATGCCGAGATTGAAGCGCGTTTCCCGCAGCTGAAACGGGCCGACAGCCCCTCGGATCAGGTAGGTGCGCGCCCGGCTGACGGGTTTTCCAAAGTCACCCACGCCGTGCGCATGATGTCGCTGGGCAATGCGTTTGATGACGAAGATGTCCAGGACTTTGATCGTTCGATCCGGAAGTACCTTGGGTTGAATGAGGCAGAGCCGTTGTCCTTCACCGCAGAGCCCAAGATTGACGGCCTGTCGCTGTCATTGCGGTATGAAAACGGAACTTTGGTTCAGGCCGCCACCCGCGGCGATGGCGAGGTCGGAGAGAACGTCACCGCCAATGCCCGGACAATTTCGGACATTCCTCAATCCATCGCGGATGCACCTGAGGTTCTGGAAGTGCGTGGGGAAGTCTACATGTCGCATGAAGACTTCGACGCATTGAACGCACGGCAGGAAGAGGCCGGTGAAAAGCCCTTTGCCAACCCGCGAAACGCGGCGGCTGGGTCGTTGCGGCAGTTGGATTCGAAGGTTACGCGTTCGCGTCCGCTAAAGTTTTTCGCCTACGCGTGGGGCGAGGTGTCCGAGCCGCTGTCCGACACCCAAATCGGCGCAATTGACCGGTTGCGCACCTTTGGATTTGCCACCAACCCGCTGACCCGGCTTTGTGAAGACACCGGGCAGATGTTGGGCCACTATCGGGATATCGAGGTTCAGCGGTCTACGCTTGGCTATGACATCGACGGTGTTGTTTACAAGGTGAATGACCTGTCCCTGCAAGCGCGGCTGGGGTTCCGGTCCACGACCCCTCGCTGGGCCATCGCACATAAATTTCCGGCTGAACTGGCCTGGACCCGGCTGGAAGCGATTGACATTCAGGTTGGCCGGACTGGTGCGCTCAGCCCTGTTGCCCGGCTGCATCCGGTGACCGTGGGCGGAGTGGTCGTGTCGAACGCCACGCTGCACAACGAGGATTACATCGCAGGCCGCGATGCCAAAGGCGGTACAATTCGCGACGGCAAGGACATCCGCGTCGGCGACTGGGTGCAGGTCTATCGCGCCGGCGACGTGATCCCTAAACTGGCCGATGTGGATATTTCAAAGCGCCCCGATGGCGCCGAGCCTTTCGACTTTCCCACGACTTGCCCCGAATGCAACAGCGATGCGGTGCGCGACGAGGGTGACGCCGTCCGGCGCTGTACCGGTGGCGTGATCTGCCCGGCGCAGGCGGTGGAAAAGCTGAAACATTTTGTCTCACGCAAGGCTTTCGACATCGAAGGGTTGGGCGCCAAACAGATCGAGATGTTCTATGACGATCCCGATTTGCCGGTCAGAGCTCCGGTTGATATTTTTACCTTGCAAGAGCGCGATGCGGCGAATTTGAACAAGCTGGCCAACCGCAAAGGGTGGGGAGCGCAAAGTGCCGGCAACCTGTGGGCCGCGATCGATGAAAAGCGTAAGATACCGTTTGGCCGGTTGCTGTTTGCGTTGGGCATCCGACATATGGGCGAGGCGGCCTCGAACCTGATCGCCACCCATTATGGCGCTTGGCCCGATTTCGAAAGCGCCGTGACGGCAGCGGTGAATTTCGAAGGTCCCGAATGGGAGGATCTACTGAGCGTCGATGGCGTTGGTGAAATCATGGCCCGTGCCCTCGTGTCCGCCTTTGCGCAGGAGGCTGAACGCGCCAGCATCGACGCGCTTGTTGCGCAACTGGACGTGCAAGAAGCGAAACGCCCCGACACCACCGGCGGCCCTGTTGCGGGCAAGACCGTTGTCTTCACGGGCACGCTGGAAAAGATGACTCGCGCCGAAGCCAAGGCCCGGGCCGAGGCGTTGGGGGCCAAAGTCTCGGGTTCAGTCAGCAAGAAAACCGATATCCTGGTGGCTGGTCCCGGGGCAGGGTCCAAGGCGAAAAAGGCCGCTGAACTGGGGATTGAAACGCTGGACGAGGATGGCTGGTTGCAGCTGATCGGAACCGCATGAGCGGACGTCCCGAACAGCTGTTCCCGTTATTCGCGGGTCTTGAAACGCTGGATGGCGTGGGGCCGAAGACGGCTCAGGTTCTGGCGCAGGCCGGTACGGACTCGCCGCGCGACGTTTTGTTCAGCTTGCCCTACGCCGTCATCGACCGCAGGCGCCGTGACACCATTCAGGGTGCCGACCTGCCCAGGACTCTGACGGTTGAGGTGACCGTTGGCGCACACAGACCGCCCCGTAGCAAGGGCGGCGCCTACCGGGTGCATGTCGAGGACAGTCAGGCAGATTTCCAACTGGTGTTCTTCCATGCGCGTGGCGACTATTTGAAACGGGTTCTGCCACAGGGGTCACGGCGGATGATATCGGGCAAGCTCGAACTGTTCGACGGCATGGCGCAGATGGTTCACCCGGATCATATGCTGCCAGTGGAAGAGGCGCGGGACATTCCGGACTTTGAGCCGGTGTATCATCTCACACAGGGGGTCACGCAAAAGACGGCCTACAAGGCTGCGCGCAGTGCTTTGGCCCGTGCGCCGGATCTAAAGGAATGGATCGACCCGGCTTTGATGTCGAAACAGGGATGGTCAAGCTGGTCCGATGCAGTTGCGGCTGCGCACAATCCACAAGGGGCGGATGATGTTGCTGCTCATGCGCCCGCGCGGGAACGCCTGGCTTATGATGAGCTTTTTGCGCACCAACTGACATTGGCTTTGGCGCGGCAGCGAGAACGGAAGGCCCGCGGCATCGTCAGTGTCGGAACCGGAACGTTGCAGGCCAAGGTACTGGCCAGTCTTCCGTACAAGCCCACCGGCGCGCAGATGCGGGCGATTGATGACATTGCTGGCGACATGGCCTCGGATGCGCGGATGAACCGGTTGCTGCAGGGTGACGTCGGCGCGGGAAAAACACTGGTGGCGTTCATGGCGCTGCTCGTCGCGGTCGAAGCAGGCGGGCAGGGGGTCATGATGGCCCCGACCGAGATTTTGGCCCGGCAACATTTGGAAGGGCTGCGGCCTTTGGCAGAAGAAGCTGGCGTTGTTTTGGATATCCTCACCGGCCGCGACAAAGGGGCTGAGCGCCGCGCCAAGCTGGTGGCACTGAAGAACGGCGATATTCATATTCTGGTTGGCACCCATGCCGTGTTCCAAAGCGATGTGGAATTCAAAGCGCTCCGTCTTGCCATCGTTGATGAACAGCACCGGTTTGGCGTCCGGCAGCGGATGGAACTGTCTGAAAAAGGGCAGGGCGCGGATGTTCTGGTCATGACAGCCACGCCAATCCCCCGCAGCCTGGCGCTGGCACAGTATGGCGACATGGATGTCTCGGTGCTTGACGAAAAACCGCCCGGTCGGAAACCGATCAAAACGGCCATTGTCAGCACCGAACGCATGGAAGAGGTCGTATCCCATCTGCGCCGTGCCATCGACGAAGGGCGCCAGTGCTATTGGGTCTGTCCTCTGGTCGATGAGTCCGAGGTCTCCGACCTGACGGCGGCTGAGGAACGGTTCAAACGCCTGCGCGCGATACTGGGCGAAGGAACGGTCGGGTTGGTGCATGGCCAAATGCCGTCGGCTGACAAAGACGCCGCGATGAAAGCGTTTCAGGAGGGGCAGACCAAGGTTCTGGTTGCCACGACGGTGATTGAGGTTGGGGTCAACGTTCCCAATGCCTCGATCATGGTGATCGAACGGGCCGAGATTTTCGGCCTGGCGCAACTGCACCAACTTCGCGGCCGTGTTGGACGGGGTGAGGCGGATTCCACCTGTCTGCTGATGTACCAACCGCCGCTCAGCGAAGGCGGTCGGAAACGGCTAGAGGTGCTGCGCGAAACCGAAGACGGTTTCAGAATCTCGGAAACCGATCTGCAAATGCGCGGGGCGGGTGACCTGATCGGCACGGCGCAGTCCGGTCTGCCGAAATTCCGAATTGCAGACCTTGAGCGACAGGCCGGATTGATGGCCATTGCTCAAACCGACGCCCGCGCGCTGCTGTCGGCTGATCCGCAACTGAAATCGGACCGGGGTCAGGCGGCACGTGTTCTTTTATGGTTGATGAAACAGGATCAGGCAATCCGTTTGATTTCAGTGGGTTAGCGACTACGTTCTCATAAGTTCACAAATGTTCTCAAAAAGTTCTTTACCGACTCAGTGAAATATGAGAACAAAAGGTCAACAAAGGATTAAAGCTCTGACCGGAGGTGAGACCATGCTGACCCAGATCAAGACCGCTATTAGCCGTTCGCAATCGACTTTGTTGCAGGATGCTGTGGGGGCCGTGTCTCTGGTGGTCATGCTGATGGTGGCGCTTCACCTGCCGGGAACGTTCTGACCCTTTCTGCCTGCGATCTCGTGCCGATCATACCGCGCTGTCATCCCCATTTCAGTCAAGGGTGACCTGCCTGTCCCATTTCCCTTGAAGGGCCTGCCTCGGCCCTGCGCGGCTATCCGGACCCCACACGAGACACGCACAACCTGCCGCCGCCCTTTCCGCCCGGAAGGCGCGGCGGTTTTTTTTAAAGTTCACCCGTTTTGATGATCTCAATCATTGCCGACAGCACGGAATTGACCGCGACCGAAGCCAGGATCATCCCCATGACACGGCTGATGATGGCAGCACCCGAATACCGAATAAGGCGAATGATCGGGTCGGCCAGCAGCATCAAAACAAAGGCGATCAACACAACGGATAGCATCACCAAGGCCGTAATGCCCTGATCTGCGGCACTGTACCGATTGTTGTCGGTCAGGATGACAATGGCCAACATCGCCCCCGGGGAGGCAAGGGAGGGAACCGCCAGAGGAAAGATAGCCGGGTTGGGGCGGTGTGACGGCCTTTCCAGTTCTTCCTCGGCTTCGTGTTGTTCGACGACCTGTTTGCTTTCGCCAAAGATCATCGTCAGCGCGAAGAGAAACAGAATGATACCGCCCGCGACCTGAAACGAGTTCAGGCCGATATCCAGCGCCTCGATCAGCAATTGACCAAAAATCAGAAAGAACAGCAGAACACCGGCGCTGACCAGTGCGGCCAACAGGGCGGTTTTGCGGCGCGCGGACGTGGTCAGGGTGGCCGTGACCGCGATGAAAACGGGGATCGTGCCAATGGGATCGATAACGACCCAAAGGGTAACGAAATGCTCAAGCAGATTGTTCAAACCAGTCTCTCCCCCAAATTTCTGCTGAGGTTAGACGGGTTTGCAGCAGAAAGCTACGTTCAGGCGCAATTGGCCTGTTCGGCCTGTTCCATGGCCTCAGCCGCGGCTTCCAGCGCCAGAAGGATCGAGGCATGGCGGTTCTTGTACTCCCGCGCAGGCATCAGCACTTCGAGCCCGTCAAAGGGTGCTACGGGCGCCGGGCCATCTTTTTTCAGCATGGCCGACAACTGGTCGCGTGCGGTTTCCACCTGCGCCCGTGTCGCTCCGACAATGGCATTGCCGACAACCGAGGCCGAGGCCTGACCCAGCGCGCAGGCTTTCACGTCCTGCCCGTATTCCGTGACCTTACCGTCCTGCATTTTCACATCCACGGTCACCGTCGAGCCGCACAGGGGCGACCGCTTTTTCACGGTGGCGTCGGGGGCGTCAAGCCGATCCAGATGCGGAATATCCGCGGCCAGCGCCAGAATGCGGCCGGAATAAAGCTTTATCAGATCGTTCTCGCCGGACATGGCTTTCCCTCGTTGTCTGTTCCCCATACATAGTGAGCATCCACCGGGATGCAAAAGGTTTTTCTTATGTCCGCTACTGTCACGTTTGACCCCTCTGCGCTGAAGTTCAACGAGGCCGGTCTGATCCCGGCCATCGCTCAGGATGAAAGCTCGGGCGAGGTGTTGATGATGGCTTGGATGAACGTCCAAGCCATTGAGAAAACGCTGGAAACCGGACGCGTCACTTATTGGTCGCGGTCTCGCCAGTCGTTCTGGATCAAAGGTGAAACCTCGGGCCATGTGCAGGAATTGGTTGATTTCCGCTTTGACTGCGACCGCGATTGTCTGCTGATTCAGGTGCGCCAGACCGGGGCCGCGTGCCACACCAATCGCCGCACCTGCTTTTACACTGCCGTTCGTGACGGAACCGAGGTCGAGCTGATGTCACCGATGGAGTGACCCGGTCACAAGCCGACCATTGCCCGGATGTCCGCAGGTGAGGCCCCTTCGGCCCGATATTTCGAGATCGCCCGCGCGTCGTCTCGTTTTGCCAGGCGTTTGCCGGCGTCATCCCGGATCAGCCGGTGATGCAGGTAATGTGGTGCCTGCAGACCAAGCAGGGCCTGCAACACGACGTGAATGCGTGTTGCCTCGAACAGGTCCTGACCGCGTATCACATGGGTGATGCCTTGCGCGGCATCGTCCAAAACCACCGACAGATGATAGGACGTCCCCATATCGCGCCGGGACAACACCACATCGCCGATGGTTTTCGTCAGTTCATCCAGAGTGAACGTGATGGCACCGGCCTCGCCATTGGGTCCAACGCCGTCTTCCCGAAACGATCCCACGACGGTGTCGGATTGCCCGCGGGTCAGAAGCAGTTGGCCAGCCGCAGCCACATCCAGGCGCAGCGGTATGTCTTTGGGGCGCGGGTCATGTGCAAAGCTCGGCTGCCATTTCGCCCGACATGTACCGGGATAGATAATCCCGTCTGGCCCGTGCAGCGGCGTGCCTTCCTGCGGCGCACTGGCGGCGGCGGCGATATCCTTGCGGTTACAGGTGCAGGGGTACAGCAACCCGCGCGCCCATAGATCATCCAGCGCCTTGTCGTATTCTGCCAAGCGATCCGATTGCCGCATCACAGGTTCGGGCCAGTGAAGGCCCAGCCACCGCAGATCGTCAGAGATTTGATCTTCCCAATGGGAGCGCGACCGCGAGCGGTCGATATCCTCGATCCTCAGCAGGAACTGTCCGCTCTTAACCTTGGCTAGATCATGGGCCAGCATTGCCGAATAGGCATGACCTAAATGCAAAGGGCCAGTGGGCGATGGCGCGAAACGGGTTTTGAATGTCACGCTTTTTCAACTACATATACGTCAGATTTCAGGTCCATGCCCGGTAGGTGAGGACCATATTCCCGGAACAGAAGCCGCGCGGCCCCCATATCCAGCCAGTCGTTCAACCGAACGGTATAGGACTTATCCACAAGCGTATGATCGTTGAAGGAAAAAGCCAGTAAGCCATTTTGGGGCAGGGCGCGCATCAGCATGTCAAACACCTCGGGCGGTGCCGTGCCAACACTGATCACGCCGATGGCGGCGATGGCCTTGTAGGCCCCTTCCTCCAACGGGTCCGGGTCCGTTATGTCGAACGTAGAGAGCTTGCGATAGATACCCTTGGCCTCGGCCCCCTCCAACATTTGGGGGGTCGGATCGACACCGTCTATCACCTGAAAACCGGCGGCGTGCAGGGCTTCTCCTGACAGGCCGGTTCCGCATCCATAGTCCAGAACGGGCGTCTGGGCTTCGGGCATTTTGGACCAGAGCGCCTCGGCCACGCGTCCGGGGGTGGCATAACCGTGTGCACCGACTTCGGCATCGTATGAAGAGGCCCATTTCTGATAATGCGCGCGTGAAGCCTCGGGCGTTTCTAAGCCGTAGCTATCTTTGATTTTATTATCGCTCATTCACGGATGTTAGGACGTCAGGCCGGGCTGCGTCCAGTCAACACTGCGCCAGCCAGTTTGTCCATTCGGCCTTGGCCCGATCGGTATAGGCCTTGTAACGGTCCTTTCGGCCCCGGCGTCCGCCTTTTAATCCGTCAACGGGGCGGAAAAGGCCGAAATTGACGTTCATGGGCTGAAAGGTCTTGGCCTCGGCCCCGCCGGTGATGTGGTGGATCAGGGCTCCCATTGCGCTGTCCTGCGGTACTTCGGGCAACACACGGCCCAGTATTTCGACCGCGGCCAGACGACCGGCCAGAAGCCCCATGGCCGCGCTTTCGACATAGCCCTCGACCCCGGTAATCTGCCCGGCGAACCGGATATTCGGCTTGGATTTCAGACGCATCTGCGAATCCAGCAGGGTGGGCGAGTTGATGAACGTGTTGCGGTGGATGCCGCCTAGACGTGCAAAACTGGCGTTTTCAAGGCCCGGGATCATGCGGAACACTTCCGTCTGCGCGCCGTATTTCATCTTGGTCTGAAAGCCCACGATGTTGAACAGCGTGCCCAGGGCATTGTCCCGGCGCAACTGCACCACCGCATGAGGTTTCACGTCCGGCTGATGCGGGTTGGTCAGACCAACCGGTTTCATCGGACCATGGCGCAAGGTTTCACGCCCGCGCTCCGACATCACCTCGATCGGCAGGCAGCCGTCGAAATAGCCGGCGGTTTCACCCTCGTGGAACTCGGTTTTGTCGGCGGCCAGCAGGGCATCGATGAACGCCTCATACTGTTCGCGGTCCATCGGACAGTTCAGATAGGCTGTGCGTTCTTCCTCGGTCTCGCCCTTGTCATAGCGCGACTGCATCCAGGCTTTGCTCATGTCGATGCTGTCGGCATAGACGATGGGGGCGATGGCGTCGAAAAACGCAAGGGACTCGGCGCCGGTCTCGATCCGAATAGCCTCACCCAGCGTGGCCGAGGTCAGGGGACCGGTGGCAAAGATCCAGTGCCCGTCTTCGGGCAGGGAGGTCACCTCTTCGCCCGTGACCTCAACCCGAGGATGGGCGCGTAGTTTTTCAGTGACCGCTTCGGCAAAGGGATCGCGGTCCACGGCCAGCGCGCCACCGGCGGGCAGACGGTGCGCGTCCGCAGTTGTCATGATCAGCCCGTTGGCTTGGCGCATTTCCCAATGCAAAAGACCAACCGCGTTCTGTTCGTCATCGTCCGAGCGGAACGAGTTCGAACACACCATCTCGGCTAGGTTGCCGGTCTGGTGCGCGAAAGTGCCCACCTTGGGCCGCATTTCGTGGATCACAACATCCACGCCCATCTCCGCCGCCTGCCATGCAGCCTCGGACCCGGCCATGCCGCCGCCCACGATATGCAATTTCTGTGTCATGCGCTGCCACATAGGGCACAGCACCGCGCAACGCAACACGGGGCGCATCGTTTATGATTTAAAGGGATTTTGGGGTCACCGCTGCGGGAATGTCGACGCCGGTGAGAGAAACCAGCTTGGAGGGACCTTCCGCCCACGGCGACCCAAAAGTGTCTCCAGAGCATACGCTCTGTCCCAGCTTTGCCACAGTGTCGCCTTTTTGAAAAGTGCAAAAATGAGGACAGTCTTTAAAAATGTTGACAACAATCGCCCTATTGATGCCAATTTGGCGGTCTTTTTTCGATAAATGCGGATATCCCTTCTTCGGTGTCCCGGTGCAGCATATTCTGTGCCATTACCTCGCCGGTATAGGCGTAGGCCTCTTCAATCGACATATCCAATTGCGTGTAGAACGCCTGTTTGCCGATCTTCACGGCTGATCCCAGCTTGTCCGCAAGCTGATCTGCAAGGGTTGCCGTTTCGTGTTCCAGCAACATTTCAGGCACCACGCGGTTGATCAGCCCCAGTTCAACCGCTTTTTCCGCCGAAATGAAATCGCCGGTCGTCAACATCTCGAACGCGCGCTTGCGCGGGATATTCCGGCTGAGCGCAACCATCGGCGTCGAGCAGAACAGCCCGATATTCACCCCGTTGACGCCAAACCGGGTGCCCTCGGCCGCAACCGCCAGATCGCAGGTGGCGACCAATTGGCACCCCGCCGCCGTGGCTATTCCATGAACCTGCGCGATGACGGGCTGGGGCAGGGACTGAATCGACAGCATCATCTGCGCGCATCTGGAGAACAGGTCCTGGAAATAGGCCTTGCCGCCATCCTCGGATTGACGCCCGGCCGTCATCTGTTTCAGATCATGACCCGCGCAAAACGCCTTACCTTCTCCCGACAGGATCACCGCGCGAATCGAGCTGTCATCCCGCAGGGCGTCGAACTCGAATTGCAACGCGGCCAGCATCTCATCGCTCAGGGCATTCAGGCGCTCGGGCGCGTTCATTTTTAGGGTCGCGACCGCGTCTTTGTCGTTACGTTCCAGAATTGCCATCTTGCCCTCCGATCTGATGTCGGGCCAACTCTAGGTCGGCAAGCCGAGGAGGGGAAGCATGGCGTTGGCAATGGGTCGGGACGACCTGATGGAGTATATGAGGCAGATCTTTCCTCAGGTGCATCGGGATTTTGTGGTCGAGGACCTGACCGAAGATTCGATTGTCATGCGGCTGGTGGTCGAAGACAGGCATTTGCGCCCCGGCGGAACCGTATCCGGGCCATCCATGTTCGGACTTGCAGATGTAAGCGTTTATGCGTTGGTGCTGGCCCGCAAGGGGCGTCAGTCACTGGCGGTGACCACCAGCAGTTCGTTGGATTTTCTGCGCAAGCCTGAGGGCGGAAAGGACATGATCGCCCATTGCCGCTTATTGAAGCTGGGCCGCAGCCTGGCGGTCGGAGATGTTCTGATGTTCTCGGAAGGGTCCGACAAGCCCGTTGCGCGGGCCACGATGACCTATTCACTGCCGCCCGAAGGGTCCGCCGCCGCGTCATTCGGATAAAAAAGGCCGGGGCAAAGCCCGGCCAGGAAGAGGTCCCGTCAAGGGACTGGGGAATACTTAATCCTGCCAGAAATAGCGGGTGTATTCATTGCGGGCCTGAATTTTGGTCAGACCGACATCCTTCAGAAGCCTGTCGTCCAGATTGGACAAATTGACTCGGCTGCGGCGTTGGCGTTCCCACTTTGTCACGATTGCCGCAAACCGCACGGCCAGCGCGGCGATCAGCGGCAGCCGGGGACTGTCGTTCAGCAGCATGAGGGCGGGGTTGTGCATTGCGCGTGTCATAGTGGGTATCCTTTCCAATTGTATTGACACAAAATGTTATTGTTCGGTATAAATGATTGATACATTCAGGATTGTGTCAAAATCAAAGGAAGAATTGTAATGGATACAATTTGGCCAGAGGCGCTGCCGAAATCCAAGGGACCGAAATACACTCTGGTCGCGGATACGATCCGAAAAGCCATTGATAACAACCTGCTCGAGATTGGTGCAAAGCTGCCTCCGGTGCGGGAACTGGCGTATCGATTACAAATCACACCGGGTACCGTCGCACGGGCCTACACGATTCTGACTGATGAGGGCTTGCTACAAGCCGAGGTCGGGCGTGGTACATTTGTGGCCCCTCCGAAATCACCCATACTGGACGATGTGTGGGCTAGGCAGTTGCATCTGCGCGACGACAAGTACAACGCCAATGTCAGCCTGTTCAGCCCGCGTTTGCCAGATGTGGGGCAGGTGTCGCTCATCCGGGAGTGCCTGCAGAAAGTGTCACAAGCTGATCCGGGGTTGTTTCTGAACTATCCGACCCGGGACGTCTATCAACCCATGCGCCAGGCGGTGGTCGAGTGGCTGTCGGACTTGCCGCTGGGCGCGCTGACTCACGACGACATTGTACTGACACATGGCGGTCAGAACGGGTTGTGTCTGGTGTTTCAAACCATTCTGCGCGGGGCCAAGCCTGTGGTGCTGGTCGAAGACCTGTCTTACGCCGGGTTCCGCCGCGCCGGGGAATTGATGCGCGCCGATGTGATTGGCGTGAAGATGGATAAATGGGGGATCGATCCCAAGGCGATGGAACATCTGTTGCGTCAGACGGCAGCGCAGGCTGTCTGCGTTTCGCCTGAGGTGCAAAATCCCACTGGCTCACACACGCCTTTGGAGCGCCGGAAAGAGGTTGTCGAGGTTGCCCGGCGCTTTGACCTGCAGATCATCGAGGACGACTGCTATCGGATGGGCGACGCGCGTGAGCCCAGCTATCGGGCTTTGGCGCCCGAACGGGGGTGGCATGTATCCTCGATCTCGAAAATCCTGACGCCATCGCTGCGTGTTGGCTTTGCCATTGCGCCACGAGAACGGAGCGTCGATTTGCGGCGCTCGGCTGAATACGGGTATTTCGGGCTGGCGCAGCCTCTGGCGGAGCTGACCCGGCTGCTGCTGTCCGATCCCCGAACCCGCCAAATCGCCAGGGATGTGCGCGTTCGAATGGGGGACTATGTTCGTGTTGCCGTAAATGCGCTAGGTGGGTTCGACCTGAACTGGGCGCCTGACGTGCCCTTTGTCTGGCTTAACCTGCCATCCGGCTGGCGTGCCGGTTCGTTCTCACGCGCGGCCGAGCGGGAGGGGATACAACTCCGGTCCGCGGACGAGTTTGCCTTGCGTGACGGACGGGCGCCTAATGCTGTGCGCATTGCGATGAATGGCCATGTGTCGCTGGAGCGGTTCGAGGACGCAATGCAACAGTTGCGCAGGTTGCTGGACAATCCACCCGAGCAAATCAGCGTTTGAATGTGGGGTAAAATAATACCTATTTTATAAGCCATTGTTATTAATTTGTAATTTGCAAATTGCAAGTATTGACGCAATAACGTCACGCGTCTAGAACCCCATCCATCGAATTCGGGCCGCTCTGTCTTGGGGCGGTCTTTCACATCAAACAGGACTATCCTGCCATGAAAACCTTTTCTGCAACACCTGCAGACATCGACAAGAAATGGATCCTGATCGACGCCGAGGGCGTTGTTCTGGGCCGTCTTGCCTCGATCGTCGCCATGCGTCTGCGTGGCAAGCACAAAGCGTCGTTCACCCCGAACATGGACATGGGCGACAATGTCATCGTGATCAACGCTGACAAAATCCAGATGACCGGCAAGAAGCGCGAAGAAAACTTCTACTGGCACACCGGCCACCCGGGCGGCATCAAGTCGCGCACCAAGCAGCAGATCCTCGAGGGTGCACACCCCGAGCGCGTCGTGACCCAAGCGGTCAAGCGCATGCTGCCGGGTAACCGCCTGTCGCGTCAGCAAATGACCAACCTGCGCGTTTATGCCGGTGCCGAGCACCCGCACGAAGCCCAGGCCCCCGAAGTTCTGGACGTGAAGTCCATGAACAAGAAAAACACCCGGAGCTAATGACCGATGGCTGATCAGATCAATACTCTCGAAGAGCTGAGCGCCGTCGCAGGCGTTGAAACCGTGGCCGAAGAAGTCATCGTGCGCGACCCCGTGCGTGACGAACTGGGCCGTTCCTACGCCACCGGCAAACGTAAAGACGCTGTTGCCCGCGTTTGGATCAAGCCGGGTTCCGGCAAGGTCACCGTGAACGGCAAGGATCAGGACAAGTACTTTGCCCGTCCGGTTCTGCAGCTGATCCTGCGCCAGCCGTTCCAGGTTGCTGGTGTCGAAGGCGAATTCGACGTCGTTGCAACCGTCAAAGGCGGCGGCCTGACCGGTCA
Organism: Ruegeria sp. AM9; assembly: GCF_056540565.1. Taxonomy (NCBI): domain Bacteria; kingdom Pseudomonadati; phylum Pseudomonadota; class Alphaproteobacteria; order Rhodobacterales; family Roseobacteraceae; genus Ruegeria; species Ruegeria sp. AM9. Next base: position 14,506 of record NZ_JBQFWY010000001.1, on the reverse strand, counting down.
GGCCGGTGCGGTCAAGCACGGCATTTCGAAAGCCCTGCAACTGTACGATCCGTCGCTGCGTGGCGCTCTGAAAGCTGCTGGCTTCCTGACCCGCGACAGCCGCGTTGTGGAACGTAAGAAATACGGTAAGCGCAAAGCGCGTCGTTCGTTCCAGTTCTCGAAGCGTTAATCGCTGCGGAATACGAATTTCAAACGGTCGCAAGAGATTGCGGCCGTTTTACTTTGTGGGGTCGTAAAACGACCAGCAAAGCATGTTTCAAGGACCGACTATTGGCGCAAAGCCGTCTCGGCGACTTTGGTAAATCTGTCTCTGATCTGATCGATCTTGCGCCTGTTCAGAAACCCGAACCAGCGACGGACGGGAATGAGCTGCTTGCAGCCGAAACTGTCGATCCAAACCCATCGTGCCGATCTGTCGGGAAACGTCTGGTACACAAGGTTACCCGTGTTCTTGTTGCTGATCAGGACCTGTTGCTCGATCAACTGGTCAAAGTGCTTGTGCAGTGCGGTCAGATGTTCACGTGTAAGGCGCCTGCTGTTGGCCAGTTCTTTCAGGCTGGGTGAAAGCTGTCCATCCGGCTCGGAAATCCGTTCATACATAAGCGCAAGGCCCATATCCGTTTGAATGACGCCACGAACCTCGCAAACCGGAATAGGGTCATCGCTATTCTGGTATCGAACCATCAGATCAAAGGATTCGTGAAACTCGCGCAGGAACCCTTTGAAGACTGTGGATCGACGGAAAGTTCTATCAAACCACGTGTCCGACAAAAGGTTGGCCTGCCCATCCATCGTGTCGGGCTGAGGTATTTTCAGAAGCGTATCCGGCGCGTCGGGGTGTTGGTAAACGAATTGCCGATTGCCCTGCGCAATGACTTCGCAGTTGGTCAGCTTCAGTACGTTTTCGATTCGAGCGGTTGTCATGCCGCAAAATATAACAGTTTTGTGACACGGCAAAACATGCTGAAGCCGACCCAAACACTGTGAAAGCGCGGGCGATTCCGTCTGACCCTATTCCTCGTAGATCAGTTTCCAAGCCCCGTTCTCGACCACATTGACAAAGACGGTGTCGGCCCCTTGATGATCCTCCGGGCTATAGGTCAGGCGGTTTCCAACCAGTTCGTCATCATAGTCCAGGCTTTCCATAGCAGCGATAAAGCTTTCATGAGTCAGATCGGGTCCTGCGGCCTCCAGCGCCCTGACCATCATTTCAGCGGCGGAATAGCCCAGCATTGAAAACCCGACGGGGTCTTCGCCAGTTGCGGTCTTGTATTCCTCGATGAACGCGGCGGGGGCAGGGTCTTCGGCGCGCGCCCACAGGTCCTGCCATGAGGCGGCGGCGTAGAACCCATCCGTTACCCCGCCCGGAACTTGCGCGACGACGGTCAGAAAGCTTGCTGCGGTGCCCATGAACTTCATATCGGTCAGGCCCATCTTTTTGGCCGTACCCACAACCGTGATGGCCTGACGCACACCCAGGGCAATCGTGACGATATCGCAGCCTTCTTCCTTGAGCTTGCTGAGGGAACCAACAAAGTCCGTCTCATCGGGCTTGTGCGTCGTCTCGGCGACGAAGGCGATACCGGCCTCTTCGGCCCCGGCCTTGCTGCCTTCCAGAATCTCCTCTCCGAAATCCGTCGGCAGGTACATGGTGCAGACGTTTTGCGCCCCGAACTGACCGGCCAGATATTTCACGCCGACACGGCTTTGGTCAAAATAGGTGGAAAACGAGGTAAACTTGTTCTTCATCGGCTCCTGCAGCATCTGGCTTGATGCCGTCAGAGGGGCAACGTTCGGAATGCCCTTGGGATCGAGCAGCTTGAACCCGGCCAGGTTCATCGGGGTGCCCAGCGATTGCAGCATGGCGAATACCTTGTCGCGGTTCAGCAGCTTGTTATAGCCCTGCATCGCGCGCGGCATCTGGTAGCCGTTGTCTTCGACCACATAGCGGATGGTACGACCATGCACGCCACCCGCGGCGTTGACCCGGTCAAACACCACGTTTGCGCCCTTTGTCGCCGGAACGCCAACAGCGGCGAAGATACCGCTCAGATCGTTGACCGAACCGATGACGATCTCATCATCCGTGACGCCCTGTGTCTGCGCCGATGCCAAGGACGCGGACACCGTCAAAGCGGCTGCGGCGGCTAGGCCTTTGATCCCTTTGGTCATAACTTCTCCTCCCTGTGAATTCCTTATTTATACATGTCTTCAATAAGATGGGCGTGTTTCTGTTCCACGAAGCTGCGCTTCAGTTTCATCGTCGCGGTCAGTTCGTCGTCATCAGCGGTCAGCAGCACGTCGATCAGGCGGAAATCCTTGATCTGTTCCACGCGGGCGAATTCCTTGTTGACTGTGGCGACCTCGACCCCGATCTGATCCCTGACCTCGGGCGCGGCACACAGCGAGGCGAAGTTCGAGAACGGGATTTTCTGATCCTGCGCGTATTTCTCGACGTTTTCCTGATCGATCATGATCAGGGCGGTCAGGTATTTTCGAGCATCGCCAATGATCACCGCATCCGCGATATAGGGGCTGAACTTCAAACGGCTTTCGATCTCGGCCGGGGTGATGTTCTTGCCGCCCGCGGTGATGATGACGTCTTTCAGCCGTCCGGTGATGGTGACAAAGCCTTGATCGTCGATATGCCCCAGATCGCCGGTCCGCAGCCAGCCATCGGCGGTGAAGGTCTCGGCCGTCTTGGCGTTGTTGCGCCAATAGCCCTGAAAGATGTTCAGCCCCTTCAGTTGGATTTCACCTTCGTCTGAGATGCGGATGTCATTGCTGGCAATAGCCGGGCCAACGGTGCCGATCTTGTTGGTCTCAATGCTGTTTATGGTCGCCAGCCCCGAGGTTTCGGTCATCCCGAACCCTTCGATCAGCGGCGCGCCGATGGCCCAGTACCATCTTAGCAACTCGGGCGAGATCGGTGCCGCCCCGGTGCCGCCCCGGCGCATTTTGTCCAGCCCCAGCATTCGCCGCAGGTTGCGCAGCACCAGACGATCCCACAGCCAAAACCGCGCCGAAACACCGGCCGGAACGGGTTGGCCTGCGCATAAGTACTCAGCCCGCGCGTACCCGGCTTTCAGCGCCATCCGATACGCGGCCCGACCTGCAGGGGTCGCGTCCTGCGCCATGATCTGGACGTGAGAGTAAATCTTCTCCCACACGCGCGGCACGGCAACGAATGTGGTAGGGGAAACCTCTTGCAGATTGGCGAAAACGGTCTCGGGGCTTTCGGCGAAATTCACGACGCACTTGGCGGCCAGCGGGAAATAGATCGAGACCGCGCGTTCCAGGATATGGCAGAGCGGCAGGAAACACAGCTGTTCGTCGGTTTCAAAGGCGGGCAGGGCGCGGGCCCCGCTTTCGATGGCGGCCAGAATGTTTTCATGGCTCAGCATAGCCCCCTTGGGCTTGCCGGTGGTGCCAGAGGTGTAGATCAGCAGCGCCGTGTCTTGAGGCGATACCAGCGCCAGTTCAGCCTCGAACCGTGTCGGGTCCTCGGACTCGACATGTTGTCCCAGCGCGTACAATTCGTCGATCATCATGCAGCGGGGATGGGTCAGGTCGTGCAGACCCTCATCCTCAAGAATGATGACGTTCAGCAGATTTGGTACCTCGACCTCAACCTCAAGATACTTGTCCAGCTGCTCTTCGTTTTCGACGATCAGGAACCGGCTGTCGCTGTCATTGACCAGGTATTTCAACTGGTTGGCCGAGTCCGTTGTGTAGACGCCCGATGCAATTCCACCAACGGCCTGAATGCCCATGTCGAACCACGCCCATTCCTTACGGTCTTCGGACAGGATCGAGACGACCTCACCGCGTTTCAGACCCAGCTTCCGCAGCGCCAGCCCGATCCATTTGGCGTGTTGCCAATAGTCAGACCACGAATAGGATTTCCAGATCCCAAGGTCCTTTTCACGATGGGCGGTGCGGTCCCCCAGCGCGGCGCAGCGTTTCTGGAATAATTGAGTGACGGTGGTGCATTCATCCACATGCACCGGGCGCTGTCCGGCAGTGGCGTTGAGCCAGACGCCGTTGATATTGGTCTGAGGGGGCAGGGTGCTGATATTCAACCGCTCACCTCCACGTCTTCTTACGTTTCCATCGGCGGGTTTCCCGCGCGCCTTCCTCTTGCACGCCCAGATAGAAGTTCTGGATGTCGTCGGACTGCATCAACACATCCGCGGCGCCATCCATGACGATGCGTCCGACCTCCATCACATAACCGTGCTGGGCCAGTTCAAGGGCGGCCTTGGCGTTCTGCTCAACCAGCATCATGGTCATGTTCTGCTCGTCGTTCAGGCGCTTGAGGATGCCAAAGATCTCCTGCACCAGCAGGGGGGACAGGCCCAGAGACGGCTCGTCCAGCAGCATGATCTTGGGGTCCGCCATCAGGCCGCGCCCGATGGCCAGCATCTGTTGCTGACCGCCCGACAGGGTGCCGGCCTCTTGGCTGCGCCGTTCCTTCAGGATGGGAAAGTAAGCAAACACCAGTTCCCGGTTGTGATCGATCCGGGACTTGTCGGCCAAGGTATAAGCGCCAAGGTTGAGGTTTTCATCAACCGTCATCAGGGGGAAAACCTCGCGCCCTTCGGGGACGTGGACGATGCCCATTTCAACAACCTTGTGCGGCTCCGACCCTTGTATTTCGACACCATCAAAGGTGATTTTACCCTTTTCTGGGTCCATCACGCCCGAGACGGTTTTCATCAGGGTCGTCTTTCCCGCGCCATTCGCCCCGAGGATCGAGACGATCTGACCGCGATGCACGTCCAGTGACACGCCGCGGATGGCCATGATCGGGCCATAAAAGCTTTCGACATTGCGGATGGTCAGGACGGGATCGCTCATGAGGCTTTCCCCAGATAGGCTTCGACCACGGCGGGGTGGGATTGAACCTCTGCGGGTGTGCCAAGCGCCAGTTTTGCGCCGTCGGCCATGGCCAGAACCCTGTCGGATACGCCCGAGACCAGCCCCATGTCATGTTCGACCATCAACACGGTGATACCCATCTGCCGCCGAATATCGTCGATCCACCAGCGCATATCCGTGGTCTCTTCGACCGACAGCCCCGAGGCCGGTTCGTCCAGCAACAGCAGCTTGGGATCGGTGGCCAGCGCGCGCGCAACCTCGACCACCTTACGCACGCCATACGGCAGGCCCGAGATCATCTTATCGCGGTAAGCCTGCAGGTCGAGGAAATCGATGATCTCTTCGACCTTTTCGCGGTTTTCGACCTCTTGCCGCCGGGCGGAGGGTAGGAACAGCACCTCGGACAGCATGTTGGTGCGGCGATGCCGATGCCGTCCGACCAGAAGGTTCTGCAGAACGGTTGCGTGTTCGAACAGCTCGATATTCTGGAACGTTCGGGCCACGCCGTAGGCCGCCACGGCCGAGGGTTTGGCCTGTAGAAGATCGTGGCCGTCAAAGCGGATCGCCCCGGCAAATGGATCATAGAACCGCGATATCAGGTTGAAGACGGTGGACTTGCCCGCGCCGTTCGGGCCGACGATGGCAAAGACCTCACCTTGTTCGACCGAGAAGGACAAATCGTTGACTGCGATCAGGCCGCCGAATTTGAGGGTGACGTTTTCGAACTCCAACAGGCTCATCGCAGGCGTTCCGTCTTGAGGTAGGACTTCTGCCGCTTGAACATGTCCTTTCGATAAAAGGGGAACAGCTCGAACCACGTGCGGATCTTCAGCCAACGACCATAAAGGCCCATCGGTTCGAACAGGATGAAGGCGATCAGGATCATTCCGAAGATTCCGAACTCCAACCCCGGAATGGCCACCGTGTTGCCACCGAACAGCGCACTCACGTATTCCTTTGAGATCGACAGGAACTGCGGCAGGAACCCGATCACGATGGCGCCCAGAAATGCGCCGTGGATCGACCCCAACCCACCGATCACGATCATCATCAGCAACTGGATCGAGATCAGAACGCTGAAGGTCTCGTTGTTGAACGCGCCTGCGTACATGCCCATCAGCGCTCCGGCCCAGCCGGTGATGGCACAAGATAAGGCGAACGAGATCATCTTGGTGCGGGCAATATCGATCCCCATCGCCTGTGCCGAAATCTCGGAGTCGCGCACCGCGATGAACGCCCGCCCCAATGGTGCGCGCAGCAGGTTGATATAGCCGAGGGTGACCAGAACGGCCACACCAAGAACCAACCAGAAGAACTGATCAGGCGTGGCCCATCGATCAACCAGATGGCCGAAAACCTCGACCCCGCCCAGATATTTACCCGCCACGCCGCCGGTGATCGGCTCGGCCAGAACGATCACGTCATCCATCAGGATCGACAAGGCCATGGTGAAGATCGCCAGGTAGATACCGTGCAAGCGCAGGGCAGGGATGGCGACCGTCACTCCGGCAATGCCCGTCAGGACACCGGCCAGCGGGAAGGCGACCAGAAAGGGCACGCCAGCCTCGATCAGGATGACGTTGGCATAACACCCAAAGGCCAGAAAGGCGGCATGACCCAGACTGACCTGTCCTGTATGGCCTGTCAGGACCATCAGGCCCAGCCCGGCGATGGCCCAGATCAGGACGTTTGTCAGCTCTCCCAGATAGAAATCATCTAGCCACCACGGCGCGGCGGCCACGACGGTCAGAAGGATCAGGTAGAGGCTGAGCTGATAGCGATCCTTCCAGGGGCGGATATCCTGCAGATAGTCGGTTTTGAACACGATCCGCATGACCTAGACCTTCTTGACCCGAACCTGACTGAACAGGCCGTTGGGGCGGAAGATCAGCACCGCCAGCAACAGCGCGTAAGGCGCGATCTGACTGTAGCCCGCAGCGATGTAACGGCTGGCAAAGGGTTCGATGACGCCGACGATCAACCCTCCGGCCAGTGCGCCCGGTAAGCTGCCAAGCCCGCCGATCACTGCAGCAGCGAAGGCTTTGATCCCCAAAAGGCCGGTTGTTGGATCAACAGCGCCTTTGGCGGCGAACAACACGCCCGCAATACCGGCGACCACACCGGCCAAGGCCCAGATGAACCCCTGAACGCGTTTGACCGGAATGCCCATGTAATAAGCCGCCAACTGGTTCTGCGAAGCACCCTGCATCGCCAACCCAAGTTTTGTCCGGTTGAAGAACACATACATCCCCCACGTCAGCAAAACGGTGACGACGATGACGGCCACATCCTCCATGCCCAGGACAATGCCTCCAAACCGGAATTCCTTTCCGGCCAGAGGGCTCTGCAAGGTTTGCGGCTCGTGCCCCCAGATCAGCCCGGCCACAAAGCGGATCACAAAGCCCAGAGCGATCGTCAGGATCACCACCGCAGTCTGGCTTTCCCCAAACAGACGACGGATGATCAGCCGGTTCAGCAGATACCCAAGCGCGCCCATGATCCCCAGCGAGATCGGAAGCGCCAGCCAGAAGGGCAGCCCCATGTATTCGGTATTGGTAAGCCCGATGGTGACAAAGGCCCCCAGCATCATGAAGTCGCCCTGAGCGAAATTCACCGCCTCGGTCGCTTTGTAGATCAACACAAAACCAAGCGCGATCAGGCCATAGACACAGCCATTTGCCAGCCCGCTGATCAGCAGCTGCGCATTGTCCAATTTCACCCTCCCAGCCGGTGGGCCCGGCGTTTTAAACGCCCCGGAGATCCTCCGTCACCCGGGGCTTTGTTCTACTATGGCGTGATAATCACCTTTCCGTCACTCTTTTTCAGGGCTTCGGCCAGATTTGGCACCAACTCATTCAGTGCAAGCCGTTCGGAAACATCGGTTTTCCAGCGGCCATCGGCAAAGCGGGCCTGAACCTCGGCCACGACACGCGCCTGATCCTGCGGCGGGGTGGAGGTCACCCAATTGGTCAGCCAGAAGCCCTTGATCTGCTTGCCCATAAAGATCAGCTGGCCCATCTGCGTCAGTTTCGGCAGTTCGGCGCTCAGCTTGCCATAGCAGACCCAGCGCGCCTGATTGGGCATGGCGCAGAACACCTGCTCGGACAGTTGATCGGCCACAGCGTCCAGGAACACGCGGGGCTTCAGAGCCTGACTGACATTGGCAAATTTCTGGGCGACCTCCGGATCGGTGGTCACCAGAACCTCTGCCGCTCCGTGGTCTTTCAACATGTCGACCGTTTCGCCGCGCCGGACCAGAGCGATCGGTTTCAGGCCAAGGTCGCGCCCGAGGCCGCACATCAGTTTACCCAACTGGCTGGTGGCCGCCGAAACCACGAACGCGTCCCCGGCGCCTCGGGCGATATCAACCATCGCCATGGCGGTCAGAGGGTTCACGATCTGCGCCGCGCCGTCTTCGTCGGAAATCTCGGTGCGCAGGGGGATGCACATCATCGCCGGTGCCAGCACGTAATCGGCCCAGGCACCGGAACCGGCGGTGATGAAAGCAACGCGCTGACCCATCAGCGCCTCGGAACCTTGACCGGTCGCGACGACGTCGCCACAGCCCTCAAACCCGGCGGCCGCCCCTTTGACGCGGGGCTGCCCGTATTCGCCCTTGATGAAATGGATATCGGACGGGTTCACCGAGGCTGCGCGCAACTTGACCAGAACCTGCCCGGGGCCGGGTTCAGGAACCGGCAGTTCGGCTTCGGCCAGCCAATCTCCGGCGTTTTCGATATATGGACCGGTGGCTTCACCGGAATAACCGTCGTGCAAAAGAACGGTTGCAAACATGGTCTGGGGCAGGGTGGTCATGGTCGTTCCTTGTTTCTGAACTGCGCGTATCGTTGCCAAAACCCAGTCACTAGCGGCACCATAAGGACGCCCCGTGTAACAGATGAATTTGGGTTTATTTCTAACTCGATGACAGCCAAACAAATGCGCCTGTGCGCGTCAATCGACCGACGCCCTGACGTGGATGGAGCCTACGCCACGTCCAATAGGGGGCCGCCCGAACCGGGCGACCCGTTTGCTTCACTGTCCCGACAGCAGGTCGCGAAGTTCCTGGAACTTAACCGCGATCGTTTCTGGTGAAGCCTTGATGTCATCCAGAATCTGAATGGCCTGTGTTTTCAGGTCCTGCGCCAGATCGCTTTCCTGAATTGAGGTCACCATCGTGTCATAGTCGAAATTCTCAAGGCTCAGCGCGCCGTTCTCGACCCACGAGTTCAGCAGGTCCTGACCCTGGGTCGCCAATGCGGCGACTTCCTCACCGGCCTGATTGGCTAGGTCCGTGGCCGCTTCTCCGGCCTGCTCGGCCGCGTCAGTGGCCTGTGCCGCAATGGACGAGGCGCCTTCGGCTGCCTGTTCCGTGACCGAGCTTGCAGCCTCGCTGACCGCATCGGTTGCGTCCTGGGCTGCCTCGCTGACCGCGTCGCCAGCATCTTGCGCCGCCGATTGCAATTGTTCGGCGGGCGTGGGTTCGGGTTGAGTAAGGTAATAATACGCGCCGGCGCCAATGGCGGCGATGGCTACAGCTAATACGATAGTACGCGACATGTGTCTCTCCTTTGGAAAATGTGTCGCCGAGATGGGTCAAATCTAACCGGATGCAAAGGGGAAAACCCGGAAGTTCTTTTCAAATCCGGGGATTGAGCCATGCTACGCCTATCCGCCGAAACGCAATGGCAATAACATGCCACCACACAATCGAAGTAACATTTGATGCGTGACACCTACCCGTTGAGCCTATCGCAACAAGATTGGATAGCCCGTTTTGACTGAACGAACACAGAATCTGGTCCGAACCCAGCCTGCCTATTTCCTCGATTTCGAAGCCAGTTCTCTCAGCGCGATCAGTTGGCCGATCGAGATCGGGATTTCGCGCGTGGTCCAGAGCAAGGTGATCACCGCATCACGCCTTATCAAACCCCATCCGGACTGGGATGCGGCGGGCTGGTCGGATGTCAGTGCCGGAATCCACGGGTTAAGCCGCGCATATCTTGAAGCAGAGGGCGAGGATCCCAAAGCAGTCGCACAATGGTTCAAGGCAGAAAACACCGGAATTGCCGTGACAGACAATCCAGAGTTTGAGCGGCGGTGGCTGATACGGCTGCTGGAGACGGACATGCCATTTCCCAAAGTCCAGCTTCTGGATTTTGACAGCTATGTCCGGATGAGCCTGACCGACCATGCAGCGATCGAATGCGTCTATCACACGTTGGAAAGTGCGGGGCCGCCACCGCACCGGGCGGGGCCGGATGCGGCGCGTTTGGCCAAAGCATGGCTGCGCGGTTTCGAATGCCTTCAGAACTCTGCATAGCATAGGGCTGGCGGTCGTATGGCGGCGGCCATAAAACCGCTCAAACGCCCTGTGAAGTTCAAGCGATCAACCGCTGTAGATAGCGCGCTCTATTGTCGAATCAACTTGATTTGTGTTTTGTGACCGGGATGGTTCCCGACCGTGTTCTGCGGTTTGGGATAAAAGGGAATACGGTGCGGCACTGAAAAGGCCAATTCCGTGACTGCCCCCGCAACTGTAGGCGGTGAGCGACCCGAGATCGGCCACTGGGCAAACGCCTGGGAAGGATCGGGATAGCGTTGACCCGCAAGTCAGGAGACCTGCCATCCGAATTATTACTAACCTGGGCGGGGTGTCCCAGAGGGAGATGACAATGTTTCACGCGGCCTTTGCCGTTCAGAACCTTGCACTCGCTTTGCCCTCGTCCAAGCTGAGGAGGCGAAGTCATTGTCATTGCGGAATTCTGAATCCCGACCCTGCAAAACGCGTGGGGTGAATGTCACCTCGGCCCAGTCTGGCATTTCTGTGTCCTGCGAGGCAGCCCGATGACGCGCCGTTCGACCGACTATGACGTTGCGCACCGCGGCCGCTGCCTGACGGAATACAGCATACCGGTGCTGGTTGCGGGCGCTCTGGCTCTGTCGGCGCTTCTGTGGCTTGCGATTTACGCGGTGATCTGATGTCAGCTGTTCTGCAAATCCGCGATCTGACCCTTGGCTACCGCGACCTGACCCTGTTCCGCCGCTTGTCCATGGATGTCGAAGCCGGCACGACTTTGGCCGTATTGGGGGCCAACGGTTCGGGCAAGAGCACATTCGTGAAGATGCTGTTGGGTCTGATCGACCCGCTTTCGGGCAGCGTTGACTGGCCGCAAGGCCGCCCCCGTGAAATCGGCTATCTGGCGCAGATGACCGAGTTTGACCGGCGTTTCCCCATCCGCGTGCGGGATCTGGCTGCAATGGGCGCATGGCGCGGCTTTGGCCTCCGTTCCGGGCTGGACAATGCCGCGCGTGACCGGATGACCGCTGCTCTGGATGAAGCCGGCGTTCTGGACATCGCGGACCGGCCCTTGCACATGCTGTCCGGCGGGCAATTGCAGCGCGCCTTGTTTGCCCGAGTGATCATGCAGGACGCTCCGCTTGTCCTGCTGGATGAACCCTTTGCGGCCGTCGATCAACAAACCGAGGCGCATCTGCTGTCGATCATCGAACGCTGGCGCGGCGAGGGCCGTGCCGTTGTGTTGGTGGTGCATGATCTGTCGTCTGTGCTGGATCATTGCAGCCACGCCCTGCTTTTGGGCGGGCAAGAGGCAACCTACGGCAAGGTCAGCGACGTGCTGACCCCGGACCGGCTGGTGGCCCAAGGATATCTTTCGGAAAGCCAGGCCTCCTGGATGTTCCGGGGCAACCGTTCAACATCGGAGCACGCTCATGTTTGACCTCCTCAGCGAAATGTGGAGCTTTGCCTTCATGCGGCGTGCCTTTGTGGCGACCACGGTCCTGTCGGCCTCGGTGGCGCCGGTGGGCGCGTTCCTTGTCCTGCGTCGCTTGTCACTGGCGGGCGAGGCCATGGCCCATGCCATCACGCCCGGCATCGTCATCGGGTTTGTCACGGCGGGCCTGTCGGTCATGTCGCTGCTGGTTGGCGGTCTGATCGCAGGCGTGGGGGTTGCCATTCTGACGGCCTTTCTGGCGCGCCGGACGATCCTGCGCAGCGATGCCAGCCTTGCCTCGCTTTACCTGATCGCACTTGCGGTCGGTATCTTCATCCTGTCGGCCGCAGGGTCTGCGGTTCCGTTGAAAAGCTTCCTGTTCGGATCGATCCTCGGCATAGACGACGCTTCAATGCTGCTGGTGGGCAGGGTCGCCACCGTCACACTGGTTGCTTTCGCCTTCTTGCTGCGGCCTTTGATCGTCAGCACCTGTGACCCCGTTTTCTTTGAAACCCAAACGCGCCGTCCGTGGCTGATCGATCAGGGCTTTATGCTGCTTCTGGTGCTGAACCTGCTGGCGGCCTTCAAGACGCTGGGCACGCTGATGGCGGTTGGCCTGATGATCCTGCCCGCAACGGCGGCACGCTACTGGGCCAGCACGATCACGGGGCAACTGGTTCTGGGCTTCCTTTTTGCCCTGTCCAGTTGCTGGATTGGCCTGACCCTGTCGTACCTGTTCCCGGACACCCCATCCGGTCCGGCAATTGTGCTGGTCGCGGGCGGGTTCTTCTTCGTTTCGGCCATTTTTGGCCCCCTTGGTTTTGGCAGACGGCTGCGCAGACCGTCCGTTTCAAAAGACCTCACCGTTGCGCAAATCCATCAAGAAGAGAGAGCCAAATGACTCTTGTGAAATCCCTCTATGCCGGTATTGCTACGGCATCCTTTGCTCTGGCCGCACTGCCGGCCGCTGCTGAAGACGACGTCAAGATCGTCGCCAGCTTTTCGATCCTGGGCGACATGGTCGAAGAGGTCGTGGGCGATCTGGCCACTGTGACGACCATCGTGGGCCCTGACGCGGACGCGCATGTCTATCAGCCCTCGGTCGCGGATGCGCGCGCCGTGGCTCAAGCGGACATCATTTTCGTCAACGGCCTGGGTTTCGAGACGTGGTCCGACACTTTGATTTCGGAATCCGGAACCGAAGCAACCGTCCACGTGGCCACCGCCGGCATCACGCCGGTCAAGGTTGACGGGATAACCGACCCGCACGCGTGGAACTCTTTATCAAACGGCGTGATCTACGTGACCAACGTGGCCGCCGCGATGAAAGAGGCCATGCCCGAGCACGCTGACGAGATCGCCGCCAACGCCGACGCCTACATCGCCGAGCTGGAATCGCTGGATGCCGAAACCAAGTCAAAACTGGCCGACCTGCCCGCGAACCGTCGCACCGTTGTGACCGCGCATGATGCGTTCGGCTATCTGGCGGACGCATACGGCCTGACCTTTCTGGCTCCGGTTGGAATCGACACCGAGGCCGAGCCGTCAGCCAAGGATCTCGCTGTCCTGATCGATCAGTTGAAGGCCGAAGGCGCGGCGGCGCTGTTTGTCGAGAACATCACCAGCCCGGCCCTGGTGCAGCAAATCTCGGAGGAGACCGGCATTGTGATCGGCGGTCGTCTGTTCTCGGACGCCCTGTCCGAACGCGGTGGCCCTGCGACCAGCTATCTCGCGATGTTCCAGCACAACCTCGGCACGCTGATGGACGCGCTGGCACACGAAACTGCCAGCTAATCTTAAGCTTCTGTGCGAGGCGGTGATTGATTTACCGCCTCACGCACCCACTATAGCTTGATGTCCGGGAATTCGTTTTCTTCCCTTGTCCTGAACGCTGTTTCTGCCTTGGTCCGCCGGCATCAGTTCAACTCTTCCCACTCATGAACGCAGTCACAAGCTTTGCACTCAAAACAACGCACACTGCATCCGGTGATATGCTGCGATCAACGAATTCCCAAGGGGATAATGGCCGAGAAACCGAGGCCCTCACATCAACAAAACTGGGGTTTTGTCGTGGCAAAATAAGCAGGTTTGGCGCACAAGGCGGCTAGGGACGTCATAGGAATGCGTCATAGTGGTTTGAGATGGGTGAACTTCGTCAGGTACCAAACGGAATGTCGGGCTTGTCCGATTTCCCCATGCCGATCAGATCCAGGGCGATGGCGCGGCCCTGCCTGGCAGCATAGGGGATGATGTTGCGCCACAGATAGGACGAGGTCGGATTGCCATGCAGAAACAGAACCGGCGCGCCTTCGCCTTCGTCGACATAGTGGATGCGCTGGCCGTTCACCTCGACATATTTCGAGTCAAACGGGAAGTCGGTTGAAATCCCCGGTTCGGTGGTCATGGAGCCGTCCTTTCTGCGTTGCCTGTTTCTTCGATCAAACCCAGCGCCTCGTCATGCCGCGCGGGGCGGGACGCGCATCTTAACCACGATACGCGAAATACGCGCGGACAGGGGCAGTGAAGGTCAGGCCCATGCTGATGATCGCGATGATAAAGCCGATGACCGCGGTCGCCGGGATCGAGACCAGAAAATCAACGGCTATCGCGGCGCGGATGCCAATCATGCTGCGCTTGAGGATGGAGGTGATGATGCAGGTAAAAGTCACCATGTACCCCAGCATCGTATAGAGCATCAGGTTGGCGGCTTGCGGTCCGGCCAGCTCTCCGACCTGCAGCCCGTAGAACTTGAAGGCGGCAAAGAAGCCAAAGGCCAAAAGGATTTTCAGCGCGTTCAGAGTGAAGAGCACGCGCAGGGTGACGGGCTTTGATGCACCGGGTGTCGGGTCGATGGCGGTCATTTTATCTCCCTTTCGGGTTGGGAATTTGCG